>JASLMV010000025.1 GCA_030746435.1 Gammaproteobacteria bacterium
GTTCCTTTATGACCTTGAGTGACCCGAAGGGGTCGTCGAACACGCGAATGGCGAGGTCGGTCAGGCCCGCCCGCTCCATGTCGCGGAAGCGCTCGATCTCGCGGTCGATGTCATCGAAATCACCCGCCGAGCAGACCTCGTCGATGATCCGCTGCACGAGCTCCGGCGGAACATTCTTTATCTCGCCGGAACCGTCGATGTCGGCCATGATGAAGTTCCGGAAATTGTCACGCACGATCTGTGCCTCGTCGGGTTCCAGCAGATGATCCAGCCCGATGTTCGGCGGGATAACCTCGGCGCGTGCGAATAATTTGGCACGCGCCTCATGCATCGCCTTCTCGCGATCCTTGTATATATGCCAGGCCCAGAAGTTACCGATACGAAAATCCTCTGCCGGGTAAGCCCGCTGTGCAAGGCCGGCCTGGATATCCTGCATGACGTCGGGCATGCGCGTGGCAGTCACATCGCCCACCTGGATGCCGTCCGCGATGCGCCCTCCCATGCGTAGCATCTGCGGCCCCATCGAACAGCTGATGATCTGCGGTCGCGGCGCTTTAAAAAAAGTGGTCTTGACCGGCCGGTTAAACTGGAAGACCTCGCCCTTGTAGGGCGGGAAATAATCACCGGATGTTACCCGGTAGATGATCTCGGCCCCCTCCCGCACGCCGCGCACGATGCGCATCTTTTTGAAATCCAGGTTGACACCATCGTCGACCCTGGCGATTGCTGCTGCGATCGCCCCTCCGCCGCCCAATCCGACTACGCCGCGTCCGTTCGAGAGTTCGTTCAGGCTGCCGAGCGCGTAGGCGATCTTGAGTGGATGCATTTCGTAGGGGCTGAGCGCCAGCGGCCCCAGTTTGATGCGACTGGTCGCCATGGCTGCGGGCACGAGTGCGACGAAGGGATCCCACCCGTCCGTAAGATTGGAATGCCAGAGTGTGCGAACGCCGGCCGCTTCGGCCTCGACCGCGAATTCCGCAACCTTGCTCGGGTGCATCTCGTGGCCGATGATGATCTCGATATTCATTGCCAATATTACCCCTTATCCGTTACCTGCCGGCGATGATCTCCGCCCAATAACTGTTGCCCTGCTCGAAACGCGCCGGCCACCGCGCACCCACGCGCGGATTGAACATCAGTACGAGCGCAAAACATTCGCTGAGTTCGCCCTCAACGCCCGGCACACCCGCCATCGAGTAACACATGCGGTCTTCCCTGCCCGCATCGCCCTCCGTGTACCAGCTGCCCGCGGCTCCCTGCGGACTGGTGATGGACTTGTCGGGGTTGAACCGGGCATCGATGACAACCGTTTCGCCCGCAACTTTTATCTCGTAGCGGGTAGTGTTGTTGAACAGGAAGGTCCAGTAATCCGGGTGCGCGTCGCCTTCGAGCGGGTGTGGCCTGCCCTCGAGAAAACTGACCTGGATCTGGAACTCTTCTTTACCCTTGACCGGCGCGAAACTTTTTATCACCTTGCCGAACCCGAAATTCTCGTCGGCCTTCGGTTGCATGCAGTACATCCACTCGTAGGGATGCACGCCGACACGCTCGAGTGAATAACAGAAGTTGCGCTTGTCGCGCATGCGCCAGATGCCCTGCAGACCTCGGTTGTTACCTGTAATCGTGCCGTCCTCGTTAAAGTAGACCACCAATGAATACGTTTCGCCGTTGTCGCGCGGGATCGTGAACTTGACGGTGTGCTCCATGTGCTGCGCCCAGAAGTCGGGACTGGATGCACGCAGTTCTGCATCCAGCCCGCCGGTCGCCAGCGTTTCTGCCCGCGGTTCATCCCAGTCCACGGATCCGCTGGCACGCATGACGTAAGCGACGAGTGGCAATACTCTGTCGGCGGGTATATCGACGGCGGGCATCGAGTTACCGGGGAGCACGGTGCCCGGGTTCTGTACGTACTCGGCAAAAAAGTCGGGTGTCCAGTCGCGATCTGCATTTTTCAGGGCATTCGAATAATTGAAGCCCGGGTGTGTGCCGATTTTACGCTTGAACAACTCATACAGATTGGGACCGGAAATGTCGGCTTCGCCTTGCCGTAAGGTGTGGCAAAACGCGCAGTACTGCTGCCAGGTCTGCTCACCTGATATTGGATCGGCAGCTTTCAGGTTGGCTTCGGTCAATTCCTGGGCATCCGCCGCACCTGCCACCAGCATGAGAGCCGCTGCCACTCGCAGGGCCCGGTACCAGTAAATCATTAGAGTTCCTTTCCTCCGGTTCAGAACCCGAATTCTAGGCTACGGTTATGGGCGGCGTGCCGACAGCACCGGGGATTGTGCAGCCCGTGAACAGAGCCGTACCGTCATCGGAAATCAGGGACAGTGACCAAAACTCCGGTTACAGGGCATTGCGTTCGCTCCGAGCCCGGCTACATGACGCCGTAGGCGAGCATCGCGTCGGCGACCTTGACGAAACCGGCTACATTGGCGCCTTTCAGGTAGTCCACGTAGTCGTCACTCACGCGGCCATAGGTCTCACAGCGTGCATGGATGTCGGCCATGATGTCACGCAGTTGCCTGTTCAACTCATCGCGGCTCCACGACATGCGAATACTGTTCTGGGTCATCTCGAGGCCCGACACGGCGACGCCGCCCGCGTTCGCAGCCTTGCTCGGTGCAAACAGAATCTTCGCCTTTTGAAATGTATCGATGGCTTCCTGCTCTGAGGGCATATTGGCACCTTCCGACACGCCGATACAGCCGTTTCTCAGTAAGGTCTGTGCTTCGGTGAGATTAAGCTCGTTCTGCGTCGCGCAGGGCAACACGATATCGCACGGCACCCCCCAGGGCCGCTGGCCTGCATGGTATTCACAGCCGAATTCATCAGCATATTCTTTAATGCGCCCGCGCCGGTCATCCTTGAGTTCACGCACCCACTCGAGCTTGTCGCAGTCGATGCCATCCGGATCGTAAACGAACCCGGAGGAATCCGACATCGTCACCGGCTTCGCCCCGAGTTCAATAAGCTTGTCGACCGCATACTGCGCTACGTTGCCGGACCCCGACACCAAAGCGGTCTTGCCCTCGATCGAATCGCCGCGTGCGGCCAGCATGTCCTCCATCATGTACACCGCGCCGTAACCGGTGGCCTCTACCCGAATTTCGCTGCCGCCAAATGACAAACCCTTGCCGGTCATTACCCCGGTGAACTGGTTAGCGAGCCGTTTGTATTGTCCGAACAGGTAACTGACTTCGCGTGCGCCGACACCAATATCCCCCGCAGGCACGTCCGTGTCGGGACCTATATGCCGGTAGAGCTCCGTCATGAATGATTGACAGAAACGCATGACCTCGGCATCCGACTTGTCCTTGGGGTCGAAGTCGGCGCCGCCCTTGCCCCCGCCCATCGGTAAACCGGTAAGACTGTTCTTAAAGGTCTGCTCAAACGCCAGAAACTTCAGGATGCTCTGGTTGACGGTCGGATGAAAGCGGATACCCCCCTTGTAGGGACCGATAGCATTGCAGTGCTGCACGCGATAACCGCGATTAATCTGGATCTTGCCCGTATCGTCTTCCCAGACCACCCGGAAGCTGACGATTCGATCGGGTTCTGTCAGCCGGCCAAATATGGCCGCTTCCATGTACTCAGTATGCTCGCGCAGAAACGGCAACACATTAATGCCAACTTCATACACAGCCTGGTGAAACTCTATTTCCCCCGGGTTGCGCTGCTCGAGCCAGTTCATGAACCGCGGAACCAGGTCGGATTGATCGGTTTTGGTATGCCAGATAGCCATATGCACCTCGGGTACAGATTAAACCAGATAACGGGGAAGCTAAAGGAAGTCTGTACCTGGGCCGCGACACGAAGCGGCGGGTGCGGGATCAGGCGAGCATGATGCTGTCCAAAAAAATAGAGCCGAACCCGGTGTTCCTGAACAACGCCGGGCTCGACCCCTGTTTAGCAGGGTACGCGATTAGCGCAACCAGTCCTCCTCCGACTAGTCCTCTTCTTCCTCGCAGCCGTCCCCGGCTTCGTTGAGGCAAATATCCGTGATTTCAGTAAAGGTCGCGTTATCGTTATCACCGATCGCAAGATTACCGCCCATCGCGCCTACCTCGGTCTTTGCGAGCGTGTTGGCAGGCAAACTGCTCAGGAACTCGGGAGACACGGTGATCATCGTCTGGCCAACCGGTAACTGCGCGACAAATTTCCGGTCCGAGCCATCCTCGAGCTCAAGCACCACTTCCCAGGTCTCAACCGGCACCAGCATCGGGTGAATGGGCAATACGCCGTCGCCAACCAGTTCAGTCAGCTCGGCTTCGGTCGCACATTCGCCCAGGTCAGTACCCGGCGTCCACGATATCGTGTCGGCGATATAAGCTACGTCTGCGGGAGCTGCAGGGATATAGTGGCTAAGGTGCGTTTCACCCTTTTGTTTTTCGCCCTCCGCGTCACGACCGATGGCCGTATAGATGCCGGCGTCCCAGCGATCGATGAACTCCTCGAGTGTCACGACCACATCGTCTTCCTCTTCCTTGAGCGCTTCCTTGCAGAAGGGCTCGGCACTCTCGCCGAAGGTCTCTGTGAGCGTTTGCTCTTCCAGCGGCCCTAAGGCACGGTTCCTGAAGATCTTTTCACCATCCGGGCCTTTCAGCTTGGTTTTCACCAGGTCTTCAGCATCGATCAGCCAGTGGAACCCGATGTCCCCGTCCGTGGCGTTAATCTCGATCAGCACCTTGCATTCATCCAGGTCGCCGCACGGTTCGGTTGCCATGAGGGCACCCGACCCGCTTAGCCATAACAGGGTCGCGCCGGCCGTTATTTGCACTGCAGTAAATAGCTTATTCATCACTGTTCCCCTTGGTTACCAGGAATACCCCCCTGGTATTTCGCGGTATGTAAGGAGCGGAGACCGGTGTGCAGCCTCTCCTACCCCCATGATGATTAGACGTACAGAACAGGAGAATCCTTTGCATATATAAGCCGAACGGCCGAGTACACGGCACTACAATGTGCTTAACGCGGAGCCATTAGCCATGCACGGTGTATTAATAGACCTGGACGGCGTTATCTGGGAAGGCAGCCGGTTAGTAACCGGCGCCCCCGCAGCTATCGACTGGCTGACGCGCAAAGGGATTCCGTATCTCTTCGTCACCAACACCACGTCGCGGCCACGGCGACTGATCGTGGACAAACTAAGGTCACTCGGCGTGCACGCCGACGCTAAGCAAATCCTGACGCCACCGGTCGCGGCCGACAAATGGCTGGCCGACAACAGCCGCGACCCGGCGGTTCTGATCGTGCCCGATGCAACGAAGGAAGATTTCACTATTAGAACCGCAGAGCCGGACGATGCCAGTACCGTCGGCGATATCGGCGCAATCGTTATAGGCGATATCGGCGACGCATGGACGTACCCGCTGATGAACCAGGTCTTCCGCTTACTGATGCGTGACCCGGCGCCTGCATTGATCGCACTGGGCATGACACGTTACTGGCGCGCCGAGGATGGCTTAAGGCTGGATGTCGCGCCGTTCATCAAAGCTTTCGAGCATGCGGCGGGTTGCGAAGCGCTTGTGCTGGGCAAACCCTCGCCGGATTTTTTTGCTGTCGCGCTCGACGAGATCGGGTGCGGCGCCGCCGATACCCTGATGATCGGTGATGACCTGTATGGCGATGTTCTGGGCGCGCAGGACGCCGGCCTGCGCGGCATGCTGGTGAAGACCGGGAAATTCCGCCGGCAGGACCTGGAGGCAGACGTCAAACCCGATGCAATACTCGACTCGATCGCCGCTCTGCCCGACTGGTGGAGTAGAGAGCACGTCAACCAGCGAGTTAATTCTGCAGCCGACTGTTGACGGGCAATAATGGCCGCATGAATAAAACTTGCCTGCTGCTCCTGCTGCTCGCTCCGGCCATTCCGGCGGGCGCGGACACAATCTCGCCCGAGCTCGGCGGTGCCACCACGGTCGATATCACCGGCGAACGCGCATTCAAAACGATTGCCGCAAATGCCGAGGGCATGAGCCAGGCGCGCTTCATGTTCGGTCAGCAACTCTTCACCACCGTGTGGGCGCCGGCGCCGGGTTCGCAACCCACGACTGACGGCCTCGGCCCGACCTTTAATCGCCCCGCGTGTTCGGACTGTCACGTCAACAACGGCCGCGGCCGGCCGCCGGCACAAACCGGTGACCCGATGGAATCCATGCTCGTGCGTATCAGTGTGGCGGGCGCGGGTCCGCACGGCGAGCCCGTCGGCGTGCCGGGTTACGGCGACCAGTTGCAGGACCGGGCGGTAGACGGTGTTGTGCCGGAAGGCAGAGCGCTGATCGAATGGGAAGATGTGCCCGGCGAATACGCAGACGGCACCGCGTATACGCTGCGGCAGCCAACGGTCAGTTTCGATGACCTGGCATTCGGCGAACTGCCGCCGGACACCCTGACTTCGGCCCGCATTGCCAGCCCGCTGATCGGCATGGGGTTGCTGGAAGCCGTGCCGGTTGAAACGCTCGAAGCACTCGCAGACCCGGACGACGCGAACGACGACGGCATCAGCGGCAAGGTAAACCGGGTCTGGGATGTGGAACGACAAACGACTTCTGCAGGCCGCTTCGGCTGGAAGGCCAACCAGCCCAGCCTGCGCCAGCAGAATGCCGGTGCAGCGATCGGCGACATGGGCCTGACGACACCGGTGTTCCCGGACGAGAACTGTTTACCCAATCAGCAGTCATGTATCGAGACTTCGGAAAAGGTCAGCCATCCGCCGGAGATCGTGCCCGCGTTTTTCGTGCCCCTGACCCGTTACACGCAGCTGGTCGCCGTGCCGAAGCAACGCGCAGCGACTGACAGCAATGTGCAGGCCGGCGCGGCATTATTTGCCGGCATCGGTTGCAGCGGCTGCCATGTACCCACGTTGCAAACCGGGCAACATGAAGTAAGTGAGGTGGCAAACCAGACATTCCATCCGTTCACCGATCTGCTGTTGCACGACATGGGCCCCGGCCTGGCTGACGGGCGGCCGGATTTCCTGGCCGATGGGCAGGAATGGCGCACGGCGCCATTGTGGGGTATTGGCTTAACTAAAGAGGTCGCGGGTTTCGAGTTTTATTTGCACGACGGGCGGGCGCGCAGCCTCGCCGAGGCGATACTCTGGCACGGCGGTGAAGCGGAAGGTGCGAAGGAACGATTCCGCGCGCTAAGCGAAGCGCAGCGTAAACAACTGATCACGTTCCTAAGCTCGCTTTAGCTTTATTCCTGCGCGGTGCGTTTCAGGAACGCGATATCTTCCGTAGCCTGATCCATATCGACATCGGCCACGTAATCCTCGAGGTGCTGAACTTTAACAACGGTCAGCGTGACCTGTTCGAGCGTGCGTTTACGGCCGGACTCGGTCCAGGTGGACAGTTCTTCCTGCGACTTCAGCGGTAACGCCAGCGTCAGGTGGCCCGTCGTTGAACCGATAATCCGGCGGCCGGGGCGCTCCTCGCCTGCGCGCCGCAGGTACACCGCGACCTCGCCCCTGCCCTTCAGGGCATAGTCCACCGCGATTGTGTACATGCCCGGGCACAGGGGCTTGAAGACCGAACCTGTCCATTCGCCGAAGGACGCGTTGAAATGCTTGGCGCGCAACGTGCGGCCGTCCGCCGACGAATCTTCCTTCGACACGTTATAGAAAATGCGCTGGCGCTCCTGGTCATGGGTGATATCGGTGCCGACAAAGGTAAAACCGATGCCCTGCGTCTGGCAGCGCTCGCTGATATCGGCGGCAGCGATCTTGCCGTCTTTTACCAGGCTGAAGAACTGGGCGAAATCGTCCTCGGTGAACGACTCTTTCTCGAATGACGACTGATCGTGACCGCCGGCCCAACTAATGCCGGCGACCAAACACAAAAATGCTAATGATAGAAAACCACGCAACATGGAACGCCCCCGCTGATTTACCAAATCCAATATTACTAGTAATTACCCGGGTCGAACCGGGATTTTGGAATAAATTGTGGGACGACTGCTCGGCGGTATTGTGTTTTCACTGGGCCTGATACTGGTCGTTATGGCCGGTGCCGAATTGTTTACGGGCAATAACCTGTTTGTGATGGCGTGGGCTGATCACAAGGTCACGATCGGGGCCCTGCTTCTTAACTGGTCGCTGGTGTACCTGGCCAACTTCGTGGGTGCTGTGAGCACCGCCGGCATCATGCATCTCTCGGGCGCGCTTGGCATCGGTGACGGTGCGGTAGCCGAAACGGCCGCAGCCATTGCGACTGCAAAACTGGAGTTGCCGGCCACGCAGGCCTTCGTCAGGGGCGTTCTGTGTAATGCGCTGGTCTGTCTCGCCATCTGGCTGAGTTATGCCTCTCATTCCGTGTCGGGCAAGATCCTCGCAATAGTTTTTCCAATCTCGGCATTTGTCGCGCTCGGTTTCGAACACTCGGTTGCCAACATGTATCTCATACCGATCGGCATGCTGAATGGCGCGGCACCGGATATCACCGGCTTCATCGGCAACCTGGTGTTCGTGACGCTCGGTAACATAGTCGGGGGCAGCATTTTAGTCGCAATCATCTACTGGCTCATCTACCTGAGACCGTCGCCGCACCAGGATAACGATACCTGATAAAACATAAACGGGGTCGTATAAACGAGATCAAAGCGTAGCTTACCGGGCAGGCGGTTCGACATCGGATGTCTGCGGGTGTGGGCGGAAGTAATACTCCCAGCGCTCGTCGTGACGCCCCTCGAACATCGGCGCAAGCTTTAACACGACCATGCCTTCGAGCACACGGGCCATGCGGATCGGCCCCGCGTTAACGCTATGAAAACCCATGGCCGTGACAATTTCCTGTACACGCTTCTTGGCCTCCAGGTTATTGCCGGCCAGCGGGACCGTCACCGGCCCGTCGATCCCGGCCGGGTCCGCCATGATGGTATCGTTGACGTTATTGAAAGTTTTAACGACAAAGGCACCGGGCGCCCAGGACTGGATCAGCTCCCCGGCCGACGTGTCCACGGACACCTCCAGCATGCCGTCATCGGCCATATCGAGCGCGTTCGTGGCATCCATGATGATCTTGCCGTCCAGGTTGCCCAGGTTTTTGATGACCTCTTCGGTTGCATCCCAGGGCACCGCAAGCATGATCAGATCGGCCTGCTGTGCTGCTTCAAACTGGCTGGCTGCCGATGCATCGGTGCCGGTCCGGGCAACGAGTCGTTGCACCCGGTCTGCTTCCGGCGTGCGTGAACCGTAGACAACCGTGTGACCGAGCTCCGCAAAGCGGGGCCCCAGCGCACCGCCAACCCGGCCAGTGCCGATCACGGCTATGGTGTCAGACACCGCTGCTAATACCGGCGAGAACGTCGTAACCGTGGCGACCGTTAACAGTAGTACCGCAGTTAACTTTTTCATAGTGTGCCCCCGAATTTTTTTGGTGTCTGACACCAAATTAGTTAGGTGCCGGTTTCCCCCACCGCCGTACATAAATTGCGCCAACCAGCACCAGAGCGTTGATAATACCCATCTGCACGAACGGTGCGCCCGGTGCCAGCAGGTCGAAGACCCGGCCGCCGATCGAGGTGGCAATCAGGATTCCGAGTGCACCGCACAATGCGTAGCTGCCGAGCACGGCACCGCGCACCGCAGCAGGTGCGCTCTGCCCGATGAGTGCATTGCCCGCAATAATCGTGCTGATCTCACCCATGCCGACCAGGACGGCCGGCAGAATAATACGGTTGGAAAATGGATCGTCCATCAGCCCAAAGGCCGTGTAACCGATGGCCGCGAGTGTGAAGGCAACGATCACCCCGGTCACGCGGTCGATCCTGTCGAGCATCCAGCCCATGATCAGGGCCCATAACAAAGCTGATATCGAGATGATGCCAACCACCATGCCGCCACGTTTGTAACCTTCGGCCATACCTAAACCCAGGTCTTCGGCTGCCTGCTGGGTCCACAGGAAAGTAAACGTACCGAATACCAGTACATCGCCGCGCGCTGCAAAGGCGGTGGCATAGGCGAGTGCCACGCGACTGTTTTTGCGGGCGGCGTTAATGCCGGCCCGGACAAGCTCCATAACGGAATCACGCTCACGGGCTTCGGGTGGTTTGCTGCGGCTCAGGCCCGTGGCGGCAATAACAAACAAGGTAATGCAGGTCGCCGTGCAGCCCCAGAACAATACGAATGCAATATCCTGCTCCGACCTTCCTTCGCTGGCCATTTTCACGGGCAAGGTGCGCAGCAACTGCGACACGACAAAGATACCAATGCCCTGGGTCAAGCCCGCGAGCGCCACCCACTTGCCGCGACTTTTATCCTGTACGTAATCGGTGTTCACGATTGTGATGCTGGTCGCGACTATCGCGACGCCGAAACCGAACACCGTGCGGTAGGCATACATGTTGAACACGCTGTCGGCGAAGGGATACAACGCGTAACCAATGCCAAGCAAGGCGACACCCAGCATCACCAGGGGCCGCCGCCCGACCTTGTCGGCCAGCGCCCCGATAAAAGGCGTGGTCACGAGCACGATGATCTCCTGGTAGAACACCAGGTCGCCGCTGAGCGTACCCTGCACCGCCCGCTCCACGCCGACCAGGCGCAGCATGATCGGCTGCAGGAAACTCAGCGCCGCCATCATCGGCACCGCAATCATCGCGGTGATGAAATAGCTCAGCCCGTTGATGCGGGTGATGCCCGGCATCAGGAAGAAAGGGCCGAGCTTGCGTTCGGTGGTTACGGCGGGCATTGGGCGAGTATAAATGAGGGCGGCAGCGTATACGGCGGTGTATGCGCACTGAAAGAGTTGCTGTGCGCAGACAGGTTACGACGGTAAATTACCGTGATGAAAAAACCGGCATGCATTGCCGGACAACTCCTCAGGACTGGATATCGACAAGCCGGGCGATCACCTCCGGCTCATCGCCCGTGATTTCCTCGTTAAACTCGGCGATTACACAGGCGGCGGTGCGCGTATCCAGTTGCGCGCGCAACTTGCCCAGCATGACCGGTGCAGCAACAATCACGAGTGACTTAAATCGGCCGGCCCTGCGGGCAGACCCGAGCATATCGGTGATGTACCGTGCAAATTCAATAAGTAAGCGTTCCTCCTCAGTATGCTCCTGACCGGCGCTATCAAAGGTACGACCCGGTTCGTCCGCAACGAGATCCTGCTCTTTGCTGCGCGCCTCCTCATCGGTGAAGCTCTGCACAACTTCGAGCGAGCTGTGGCCCTCTGCGCGAGTGTAGATATCCGCCCGACTGGTGTGGGCGACCACAACCCAGGTCACACCCGGTGAAATATCCGTTTTTTCCGTCATAGTCCTCCCCTCGTCGGCACCTGTAGCCTGGCGGATACCGTAACAGATACATTTATTGGTGTCAGACACCAAAACAGATTTGCCGCTGTCCGCCACAAATCGTTACTCCCGGGGTGTAAGTACGGCAACAAATACCTAAGGCCACAAATCGTGAATAATTCTTGGTGTCTGACACCAGAACGGATCACTGCCCGAACCAACCACGGTAGCGCTGCTGGCGTTCTGCATTAGTCTCGCCAAGCAGCGTATAGCTACGATGCCGGGTGACAACACGATCGTGATCACCGTATGCATGGTGTCGGTGGCTGGACCAACGGTAGTCGGCAGGCTGCGTACAGAAGCCTGAACGGACCGGGTTCAGCTCGATGTACTGGTAGCAGATCTTCAGGTAGCCATCGGTGGTCACGTGCCTGGCCATATAGCGGCTCTCCCAGAGCGGTCCGGTGCGTTCGTGCCGACGATTGAAATGCCAGACATAGCGAACGTTGACCGATTGCATGGTTTTAGCAAGTGAATCTCTATTGGCCGGCGTCATCAATATATGGACATGGTTGCCCATCAGGACATAACAATGCACCGGGCAGTCATGCTTGTCGGAAGCCCCGATCAGGGAGTCCAGGTAGGTAATGCGATCCTTGTCGTTGGCGAAGATGTCGCAACGGTTCACACCACGCTGAATGACGTGCACAGGACACCCGGGAACGAACGATCGAAGCTTACGGGTCATGCCGGTAAGGGTGGCCCGGTAAGTTGCGGAAATCGACGATTCTTTCTGGTGTCTGACACCAGAATTCCGCTGCATTCATGGACTCGTTGGCCCTGTCGCAGCTCTGGTTATGGCTGAGCCTGCTGATCATGGTTTTTTATATATCCGCGCTTATATGGGTAACAAAACCGGCACGCATGGCCGTAGCCGATGGCGGCAGCGAGATTAAATCAGGCATGCAGGTGATCCTGCAGATGGGCCATGTCCTGTTGCTCTTCCCGGCTTATGCCCTGATGATATTGAAACCGGTATAGGGTCAGAAATTTTCAAACAGCGCCACGCCCGAACAGCGCTGTTCTGATTCAAGGTTCGTAGACAGCCACACCCGCAAGCGAACGTTGCGGCTTGGCCAGGCCTGTGTCGATCTGGCCCAGGATTTCGCCGCTGTCCAGGTCCACCTTCGACATCACACCCGTGAAGATATTAGCGACAAACACGTGTTGCTGATCTTTCGAAATCGTGATCATCGCGTAACCGTATTCGTCGAGCTCAATGGTGCGCAGCGACTGCCCTTCCGGGCCGATGAAATCGATGAACGAACCCCTGAGCAGCAGCAGCGTGCCGTCATCGAGGTAGTCCACGCCCGTCGTCCACTTGCGCACGTACTCCTCGCCGCCCGGGTAGGTGACCAGATCGGGCAATTGTTTGTCATCAACCACGTCATAGCGCATCACGCGCATGCCGAGATCCGTCAGGTAGGTGAAGGTGCGGCCGTCCGGGTGCATGCACGTATGCGTAACACCGTGGAAACCGGTCATCGAGGGCGACAGGTCGGGCTCGTATTCGCAGACCGGATTGAAGTCCCCGTTGTCATTCGAGGCAAAAACCCCGATGTGCCCGTAACCGACCACGTTCGTGCCGGGCAGCGTGCGCATGTCGCCGCCCTCGTAGGGCTTGTCGCCGTTCAGGTACTCGCCAAGGTAAACCTGCCGTTCCGGCCCGAAACACACGTTGCCCCAGGCCCGTTCGCCAAAGTCGTGGTTGGGCAGTTGCGTGCCGTCGGGGCTGACCCGCACCACCGTGTACTCGAAACCGTCGAAGGCCCACAGCGTGCCATCGGGCCCGAAGCGGCAATTCACGATGAGGTGGCTCGTGCCCTCTGTATATAAAGTGCCCTTCGGCACCAAATTTTTATCGTATTGCAGGATGCGGCCGTCGCCCTTGTGGTCGTCGTCCGGGTCGCAAAGATACGTGCAGCCCAGGAAGATGTCGCCGGGCGCGAAGGGTTTCATGGTGGATTGTTTGGTCATGGACGGACCTCCGGATGAAATTGTTGTCCAGTGGAGAAGACCTGAGTATCAGGGAAAACCGCAGGCAACCCGTAGCGGACTCAAACCACGGCCAGCCGCACCGGCCTGCGCGCGTTACCAAAAGCCCCGGGTCTGGCATCGAAGCGCCCGGGCAGCGGCTCATTGCAGGCGGCACCCGATTACGCACGGAAAGAAGCCCCTGCATGGAAGGTTTTTGCCCTGATCCTGTTTATTTTATTTATTTAAAACGGTTTAGCGGCTGCTTTTTCTTAGTGCTGCTCGCAGCCGCACGCGCGGCAACCCTGGTGGGCTTGGTATCCTGCAGAGGAACACCTTTATCAACCGCATTCTTAACTGCCGCCAGACGTTTCTGGCTGTGCGCAATCTTTTGTGTGCGTGCGGAAATTGCACGGTCGATACGCTCAAGCGCCGCCTCCGCCGTCAGGTCGCCGGCAGCCAACCTCGCTTCCAATTCGTGTTTCTGTTCCTGCAGTTTTTCAAGTGTCGCCATAACATCCAAGCTTAACCCAGTCCCAGGTATAACGCTGTCTGAATAAGGTGTCAGATGGGAGCCGGACAGATGATGCGCACTCAAATGGAACCAGGCCTTAATGAGCCCTATCGGCATCAGTCGCAAAGCAAATCTGCTGATTGCCCGGTTTTTACTCTGACCCTATTTGCTATTTATAATGGGCAGTTCTTTCCTTTACCCCTATTTTTCCTCTGCCCAGGAGTCACAACAAAATGTATATCAATTTCTGGTACCCGGTCTGCACCAGCGAAGAGCTTAATGAGACCAATCCACGCCGGGCCGAATTACTTGGCGTACGGCTGGTGGTGTTTCGTGACTCAGGCGGCAATGCCCGTGTCCTCAGTGATATCTGCGTCCACCGCGGTGGTTCGTTAGGCGAAGGCAAAGTAATAGATGACTGTGTGCAGTGCCCGTATCACGGCTGGGAATTTGACGGCGATGGCCAATGCACCAGGATTCCACCCATGGGGGAGAGCAAGCCCCCTGCACGTGCCAAGGTAGACAGCTATCCGGTCAATGAACAAAACGGTGTGGTGTTTGCCTTCCTGGGTGACCTGCCCGAAGCAGAGCGCCCGCCGCTGTACGAAGTTGCAGAACTCGGCAAGGAAGGCTGGCAGATCAGCGGCCCGGTGGTGCTCGAGGTGCCCGCCTACTTTGAACGCTCGATAGAAAACGGTCTTGACCCACTGCATAACGAATTCGTGCATCCGGGCCAGGGCGCGCCAAGAGTCGAAACCGACCAGATTGAAATGGAAGATGCTGAATGGGGCAGCCGCTTCGTATCCAAGTTTTCCGGTTACACCCAGGCAGAAAACCGCCTTAAGGTCGCCCAGACTTCTGACACCGATACCGAAGGTCTGCGCGCAGGCACCTGGTACCACGGGCCCAATACCATGGTGACCGAAATCCATCTGCCGGGAAACAACAGCTTCGTCCAGCATGCTTATGAAGCACCGATCAGTTCAGATCGTACCCGCGTCTATTTGCTCAGTGCGCGTAACAACACGCTGGGGGCAGAAAATGATCAATGGATTCATGACACCTATCTGAAAATAGCCGCAGAAGACGTCGCTATCCTTGATAACCTGTGGCCGGTACGCACACCCGATACGCTGAACAAGGAATTAATGACGCCCGGCGATGCACCCGTTATTCGCTACCGGGAATACCTGAAGGACTGGGAAACGCGCGGCTGGCGTATCGATCAGAAGACCATGCAACAGGAGTACGGTGATACGGCATATGCCATCCCCTGCCCTGCCCGACGGGACTCCGGCAACTGGGTGCTTGACCCGGTGCCGATGGTCGGGGGTGGTTGAGAAGTTTTTACTCTGACCCTATTTATTTATTGCGAAAACTATGGAAGCAGGAATAATGACCATACTCGTCATCGGCGCCACCGGTAATGTCGGGCGCCCAACGGTTGCCGGGCTGCTCGCAAAAGGCGAGTCAGTGCGTGCATTGAGTCGCTCGGAAGAAAAACTTGCTGAATTGCCGGACGGCGTCGAAGGCGTCATCGGCGATCTGGAAACCGGCCACGGCCTGGATGCCGCCTGTGCCGGTGTGGACAAGCTGTTTTTGATCACGGCCAATGGCGAAACGGAAACAACCCGCGGCCTGAATGCCGTGCAGGCGGCGACCGCTGCCGGGGTTCAACACATCGTGTTCCTTTCGATCGGCAATCCCGCCAAGGAGCCCGCAGTGCCGCACTACCGCGCCAAGCTGCCGGTTGAAGAGGCGATCCGTAACAGCGGTGCCGGGTACACCTTTCTGCGGCCGAACTTTTTCATGCAAACCGATATGTCGGTTATTCCTGTCATTAAAGAACACGGCGTGTATGCCATGCCTATTGGTGAAATCGGCCAGAACCGGGTCGATACCCGCGATATTGCCGATTGCGCCGTGCGGGTGTTAACCGAAGACGGTCATGCCGGCGCCGATTATCATTTGCACGGCCCCGATACCATTAACGGGCCCAGGGCAGCCGAAGTGTATGCCCAACACTTCGGTCGCGAAGTTCATTACGGTGGCGACGATGTCGACCAGTGGGCGAAGCCTGTCGAAGCATTTATACCGCCCTGGTTACTCGATTCATTAAAGCAGATGTTTTTGGGGCAACAGCTTAACGGCGGCGTTGCTGATGCGGACGCGATTGCGGCCTCGGCCGATGCAGTCGGCCATCCGTTGCGAACTTTCGAGGAATTCGTAGCTGAGCAGCCGGGCTAACGGGGTTGGTTTTGGTGTCAGACACCAAAAATTATTGCCGTTATAACGCACGGTTTGTTAACCCCTGATGTGTAGTACCTACGGGAAAAGCAGTGGCTTAAATCGCGAATAAAGATTGGTGTCAGACACCAGAAATTCTCACACCGCGGCCAGCCGCACCGGCCTGCGCGCATTACCGAACGCCCCGGGTTTGGCATCGAAGCGCCCGGGCAGGGGCTCACTGCAGGCGGCGCACTTACCGTGCGCATCGAGCCCCCAGTCACCCAGCTGATACCAGTCGCGTTCGATTAAGAGCGCACCGCAGTTATGGCACCAGGTACTGGAGCCTTCCGGGTCGTGCACGTTGCCCGTGTAGGCGTAGCGCACACCGTTGGCCATTGCAATCTCCCGCGCACGCGTGAGTGTCGCCGGCGGTGTGCGTTCTATGTCGCGCATCTTCCAGTCGGGATGGAAGGCCGAGAAATGCATCGGCACGTCGGGGCCTAAGTGCTCGACCACCCAGGCGGTCATCTCGTCGAGTTCCTTATCGGAATCGTTCTCGCCCGGGATCAGCAGGGTGGTTAATTCCAGCCAGGCATCGGTTTCGTGTTTCACGAACTCGAGCGTTTCCAGCACGGGCGCTAAGTGCCCGCCGCAGATCTTGTAATAGAAACGATCGGTAAAAGCCTTCAGGTCGATGTTCGCGGCATCCATCGCCTTGAAGAAATCCTCGCGCGGCTCGGGGTCGACGTAGCCCGCGGTCACGGCCACCGAGTTCACGCCCTGCTCGCGGCAGGCGGCGGCGACATCCACCGCGTACTCGAGGAAAATAATCGGGTCGTTGTAGGTATAGGCAATACTCTTGCAGCCCAGTTCCTGCGCCGCATGCGCCAGCCGCTCAGGCGATGCCTGGTCGGCCAGCGTGTCCATCTCGCGGGACTTGCTCATGTCCCAGTTCTGGCAGAACTTGCAGGCCAGGTTGCAGCCGGCGGTGCCGAACGACAGCACCGAGCTGCCCGGGTAGAAATGGTTCAGGGGTTTCTTCTCGATAGGGTCGACGCAAAAACCACTGGAACGGCCGTAACT
>JASLMV010000026.1 GCA_030746435.1 Gammaproteobacteria bacterium
GCTTTGCCATCCGCGAGGGCGGCCGTACGGTTGGCGCCGGCGTGGTGGCCAAGATTATCGAGTAGTAGAGATACGGGGACAGTGACCTTAATTCCCTGATGCACGGGCACAGGCCGAGTAACGTCAACCCGCGGAATTAAGGTCACTGTCCCCATTAACAAGGTTTTAGGTCTATAGGTTGTATTTGATCGGGGTGGGTTACTGTTATTGGAAACAGTGACCCGGAAAAGTCGCCGGCGTTATTGTTTATCGAGGCGGCGGCAGGCGGAAGGCCAGTAGCTCAATTGGCAGAGCGGCGGTCTCCAAAACCGCAGGTTGGGGGTTCGATTCCCTCCTGGCCTGCCATACCCCCGACCAGATACGAGCTTGGGCGCTGGGTTTCGGATACACAATGAATACAAACGCAGACACCAGTCCTGGCGTGTTGGATACCGTGAAGCTGGTGATTGCGGCAGCCATCCTGGTGGGTGGCGTCGTCGCTTTCTATACGTACGAAGAGCAGTCGCTGCTTATTGCGGTTTCGGCCGTACTGGTTTCGGTTGCCCTGGCGATTACCGTGTTCATGACCACCGAGCGTGGCCGGATATTGTGGAAGTTTATCCAGGGTTCACGGGTCGAAATACGCAAGGTGATCTGGCCGACACGCCAGGAAACCCTGCAGACGACACTGACTGTTTTTGTATTTGCTTTGATTCTTGGTTTGTTTTTTTGGGGTCTGGACTTTTTTCTGTTGTGGATTACCCGGTTACTGACAGGGCAGGGAGGCTAGCACGTGGCACTTAAATGGTACGTCGTGCACGCCTATTCGAACTTCGAGAACAAGGTTAAGACCTCACTCGAAGAGCGTATAAAACTGCATGGACTGGAAGATAAATTTGGCGAAGTCATGGTTCCCACCGAGGAAGTGGTAGAGATGCGCGAAGGCCAGAAGCGGCGGAGTGAACGCAAGTTTTTTCCTGGCTACGTGCTGGTGCAAATGGATCTTGATGAAGAGACGTGGCACCTGGTTAAAGAAGTACCGAAGGTGCTCGGCTTTATTGGCGGCTCAAGCGATAAACCCGCACACATTACAGATGCAGAAGCTAACGCAATCCTTAACAGGGTTGAGGAAGGCGTAGACAAGCCGCGGCCGAAAGTATTGTTCGAGCCGGGTGAAGTTGTTCGCGTTATCGATGGTCCGTTCAACGACTTTAGTGGTGTCGTCGAAAACGTTAACTACGACAAGAGCAAGCTACGTGTAGCAGTACAGATTCTTGGCCGGCCTACGCCGGTTGAACTTGAATTCGGTCAGGTAGAAAAAAGCTGACCGTCAAGGGCGCTGAATAAGCGCTGGTAACAGGGGAGTCGGGTAACAGATCCGACGGTTGAACCCACCGAGGTATGTAATGGCAAAGAAAATCGAGACCTACATCAAGCTGCAGGTCCCGGCCGGACAGGCTAACCCCAGTCCCCCCGTGGGTCCGGCACTGGGTCAGCACGGCGTGAATATCATGGAGTTCTGCAAGGCATTCAATGCCGAAACGCAGGGCACCGAACCCGGAATGCCGATTCCGGTTGTGATTACCGTTTACAGCGACCGCAGTATTACATTTATCAAGAAGACCCCTCCGGCGGCCGTGTTGCTGAAAAAGGCGGCAGGCGTTGACAAAGGCAGCGGTACGCCCAACACGGAAAAAGTTGGCAAAGTAACCCGCGCCCAGCTTGAAGAAATAGCTGAAATAAAAATGGTCGATTTGAATGCGGCCAATATGGATGCAGCGGTTCGAATAATTGCCGGTAGCGCCCGCAGTATGGGTCTTGAAGTGGAGGGTCTCTGAAATGGCAAGTTTGAGTAAGAGAGCCTTGGCTCACAAGGAAAAGGTATCGCGTACCGAAGCGCAGCCGGTAGATCAGGCGTTGACACTGGTTAAAGAGATGGCCACGGCCAAATTCGTCGAGTCGGTAGATGTTTCGGTAAACCTCGGCATCGACGCCAAGAAGTCGGACCAGAATGTCCGCGGTTCAACTGTCATGCCGAACGGCACCGGCAAGACCGTGCGGGTCGCGGTATTTGCGCAGGGCGAAAATGCCGATAAAGCTAAAGCTGCCGGTGCTGACATCGTCGGTTTCGAGGATCTGGCGGAATCGATCAAGGGCGGTACGATGGATTTCGATACGGTCATTGCGACCCCCGATGCCATGCGCATCGTCGGTCAGCTCGGCAAGGTGCTCGGTCCGCGCGGGCTGATGCCGAACCCGAAGGTCGGCACGGTTACACAGGACGTCGAAGCGGCAGTAAAGAATATGAAGTCAGGTCAGGTCAGTTATCGCACGGACAAGGCCGGCATCATCCACTGCTCAATCGGCAAAGTTAATTTTGAAGTGCAGGCGCTTAAAGAAAATCTTGGCGCGCTGCTCGCCGACCTGGAAAAGGCCAAGCCGGCATCCGCAAAGGGCGTATATATGAAGAAGCTGACCGTTTCTTCAACGATGGGGCCCGGCGTTATCGTCGATCAGGCGACTATTTAAGATATGGGGACAGTGACCTTAATTCCGTGACACAGCGGCACAGACCGAGCAAAGTCGGTCCACGGAATTAAGGTCACTGTCCCCATTTGAGGGCGTAAGGAATTCGGAGCGGAGTCTGACTTCGTTCCGTGCATCAAAGACCGTAGGTGCGACCGGAGTATGGTTCACAAGACCAGGACCGGAAGCTTAATGACTGCAAAGTCGGCCTGCGCAGATGGCGTTACCCGAATCAGGGACTCCTGGTGACGGTGCCCATCACAGGTGGCTGCACTGCAGTTTATAAGGTGTAGCTGTTTAGTGGTTAAGAGGCCAGGAGAAATAGATGGCACTCAGACTCGAAGACAAGAAGGCTCTTGTTGCAGAGGTGAACGAGGTGGCCGCCAACGCGCTGTCCGCCATTGCTGCTGAATATCGCGGCATGACGGTAGCGCAGATGACCGAGTTTCGGGCTAAAGCCCGGAGCGAAGGCGTCTATGTGCGCGTCCTTAAGAACACCCTGGCAAAGAGAGCCATCGATGGCACCGAGTTCGAATGTCTTGCCGGTTCGCTTACGGGCCCGATCATTCTTGCGTTTTCTACCGATGACCCAGGCTCAGCCGCCAGGGTAGTCAAGGAATTCTCAAAAGAATGTGAGGACCTTGTCACCCAGGTGGTAGCAATCGGTGGAGAGGTTTATCCGTCAAGTGACTTGGATCGACTCGCCAAGCTGCCGACTCTGGATCAGGCCCGGGCAAAACTGCTCGGACTGTTGCAGGCACCGGCAGGCAAGTTCGTTCGAACTATCGCGGAACCCCAAGCCAAATTGGTGCGGCTATTGGCCGCATATCGGGATCAGCAGCCGGCTGCTTAGCCTGTGCTTATTCCGAAACTGTATTCGGTAATGAAATAGTTTTTCAGGAGTAAAAAAATGTCTGTATCACGTGAAGATATCAAGAAAGCTCTGGGCGAAATGCCTGTTATGGAGCTGGTCGAGCTTATCAATGAGCTGGAAGAAGATTGGGGCGTATCTGCCGCCGCTCCGGTAGCTGTTGCTGCTGCTGGTGCTGCCGGTGGTGAAGCCGCTGCCGCTGCTGAAGAGAAGGATGAATTCGACGTCGTTCTGACCGGTTTTGGCGACAACAAGGTTGCGGTAATTAAAGCCGTGCGTGCTATCACCGGCCTCGGGCTCAAGGAAGCGAAAGACGCTGTCGAAGGCACACCTTCTACGTTGAAGGAAGGCGTTGCCAAAGACGAAGCTGAAGAGCTCAAAAAGCAGCTCGAAGAAGCTGGCGGAACGGCAGAGCTCAAGTAAGACCGGTAATCGGTCTGATGCGTTTTAAAACGCGATTGTTTAATCGGATAAACACGCATGACGTGCCGGTGACCCAGGTCGCCGGCACGCCCGTGTGTTTGATTCCGCAGGTTGACAGAACCAGCGCATTAAATGCGCAGAGGCGCTGATAGATGGCATATTCCTTTACAGAGAAGAAACGTATCCGCAAGGATTTTGGCAAGCGGTCGAGCATCCTGGATGCTCCTTACCTGTTGTCGATCCAACTGGATTCGTACCGTAAATTCCTGCAGACCGATACCAAGGTCGCCGACCGTAAGGATGTGGGCCTGCACGCTGCATTCAAGAGCGTGTTCCCTATCGTCAGCTATTCGGGCACAGCCGCACTTGAGTATGTGAGCTATGAGCTCGGCGAACCCGTATTTGACGTCAAGGAGTGCCAGGTCAGGGGGCTTACATATGCTGCGCCCCTGCGCGTGCAGGTCAGGCTGGTCATCTATGACAAGGATGCACCCGGCAGCAAGAAGCCTGTAAAAGAAGTTCGCGAACAGGAAGTTTACCTGGGCGAAATGCCGCTCATGACGGATAATGGCACTTTCGTTGTAAACGGCACCGAACGCGTCATCGTTTCGCAGCTTCATCGCTCGCCCGGCGTATTTTTTGATCACGATAAAGGCAAGTCCCACTCATCCGGCAAGTTGCTGTTCTCAGCACGGGTTATCCCGTACCGTGGGTCCTGGCTGGATTTCGAGTTCGATCCCAAGGACAGCGTATTTGTGCGCATCGATCGACGCCGTAAATTGCCTGTCACAATTTTCCTGCGCTCACTGGGACTTGAGAACGAAGAAATGCTCGGTATATTCTTCGATACCAATGATTTCTATCTCAGCGACAAGCAAATCGAAATGGGCCTCCTGCCGCAGCGTCTGCGTGGTGACAATGCCACCTTCGATATTAAGATCGGCCGCAAACTAATAGTTGCCGAAGGTCGTCGCATTACGGCCAAGCACGTCAAGGACCTGGAGAAATCCGGCGCCAAGCGCCTGGAAGTGCCACAGGATTACCTTATCGGCAAAATTCTCGCACACGATCTTATCGATGCCGACACTGGTGAACTGCTGGCCGCGGCAAACGATGAGCTGACCGAAGAGCTGATCCAGACGCTGATCGAAAGTGGCGTAGTTAAAATCCGTACGCTGTACGTCAATGATCTCGATGAAGGCCCGTACATTTCCAATACGCTGCGCGTCGATCCTTCTTCGACGCAACTCGAAGCACTGGTAGAAATCTACCGGATGATGCGTCCGGGTGAGCCGCCGACCAAAGACGCGGCAGAGAACCTGTTTAATAACCTGTTCTTCAACCCGGAACGTTATGATCTGTCAGATGTCGGTCGCATGAAGTTCAATCGTCGTGTTGGTCGTCCGGACAGCGAAGGTGGTGGCGTGCTTGATCAGGATGACATCCTGTCCGCCTTGCAGGTGCTCATGGATATCCGCAACGGTAAAGGCACCGTTGATGATATCGATCACCTCGGCAACCGGCGTGTGCGCAGCGTCGGCGAAATGGCTGAAAACGCCTTCCGCGTGGGGCTAGTGCGTGTCGAGCGCGCCGTCAAGGAACGGCTGACGCTGGCCGATTCCGAGGGCCTGATGCCACAAGAGATGATTAACGCCAAGCCGGTAGCTGCTGCAGTCAAGGAGTTCTTCGGTTCCAGCCAGCTTTCGCAGTTCATGGATCAGAATAATCCGTTGTCAGAAGTTACCCACAAGCGCCGGGTATCGGCACTTGGCCCGGGTGGCCTTACGCGTGAGCGTGCCGGGTTCGAAGTCCGTGACGTGCACCCGACCCACTACGGTCGTGTCTGCCCGATCGAGACGCCTGAAGGCCCGAACATCGGCCTGATTAACTCGCTTGCCGTGTATGCGCGGACCAATGATTACGGTTTTCTGGAAACGCCGTATCGCAAAGTTGCGAAGGGTAAGGTAACCGGCGACATCAAGTACCTGTCGGCGATCGAGGAAGGACAATTCGTTATCGCCCAGGCCAACGCCGAGACTGACAAGAAAGGCATGCTGGTCGAGGAACTGGTGTCGGTACGCTATAACAATGAGTTCACGCTGATGCCACGCGAAGCAATCCAGTTCATGGACGTTTCGCCACGTCAGACGGTTTCGGTTGCAGCGTCACTCGTGCCGTTCCTGGAGCACGACGACGCGAACCGGGCGCTTATGGGTTCCAACATGCAACGTCAGGCCGTTCCTACGCTGCGGGCGGAAACGCCGCTCGTGGGCACGGGTATGGAAGCCAAGGTTGCTATCGACTCCGGTGTAACCGTTATCGCGAACCGCGGCGGCATAGTCGATTCAGTCGATGCGTCTCGTATAGTCGTGCGTGTTAACGACAATGAGACCACTGCGGCCGAGTCCGGCGTGGATATTTACAACCTTACGAAGTACACCCGTTCCAACCAGAACACATGCATGAACCAGCGGCCGCTGGTTCATGCCGGTGATTCTATTGCCCGCGGCGACGTGCTGGCTGACGGTGCATCGACGAGCATGGGCGAGCTGGCGCTGGGACAGAACCTGCTGGTCGCGTTCATGCCCTGGAATGGCTATAACTTCGAGGATTCGATCCTGATCTCCGAACGCCTCGTGGAAGAAGACCGCTTCACCACGATTCATATCGAGGAGCTGACCTGCGTCGCGCGCGATACCAAGCTGGGGCCGGAAGAGGTTTCTGCAGATATCCCGAATGTGGGCGATTCTGCACTGGCCAAACTGGACGAAGCCGGCATTGCATTTATCGGCGCCGAAGTGAACGCGGGCGACATTCTGGTCGGCAAGGTTACGCCTAAAGGTGAGACCCAGCTAACGCCAGAGGAAAAACTCCTGCGCGCGATCTTCGGCGAGAAAGCTTCCGATGTTAAAGACACTTCGCTGCGTGTGCCGCCCGGTATGGACGGTACGGTTATCGATGTACGGGTATTCACCCGTGATGGTATCGATAAGGACACACGTGCTTTGTCTATCGAAGAAGCTGAACTCGAAAGCGTTCGCAAGGACCTCGATGACCAGCAGCGTATCCTCGAAAATGATATTTTCGAGCGTGTAGAACGCATGCTGATCGGCAAACTTGCCGATGGCGGACCTAACAAGCTTTCGAAAGGCAGCAAAGTCACGAAGTCATACCTTGACGAACTTGAACACAGCCAGTGGTTCGAGATCCGGCTGCGTAACGACGAAGCTAATGCTTCACTCGAAAAAGCCGCTAAACGACTCAAGTCACAACGCGATGATTTCGATAAACGCTTCGAAGAGAAGAGGCAGAAAATTACCGCGGGAGACGACCTGGCTCCGGGCGTACTCAAGATGGTCAAGGTTTACCTTGCCGTTAAACGCCGCATTCAGCCGGGTGACAAGATGGCTGGCCGTCACGGTAATAAGGGTGTTATCTCGACGATTGTTCCTGTCGAAGATATGCCTTACACCGAGGACGGCACACCGGTCGATATCGTCCTTAACCCGCTAGGCGTGCCCTCACGCATGAACGTGGGTCAGGTACTCGAAGTGCACCTAGGTCTCGCGGCAAAGGCGATCGGCGCGAAGATCGGCGATCTTGTCGACACCGGTGCAGGTACCACCAGGCTGCGTGAATTCCTCGATGAGGTCTATAACAAGAGCGGTGGTCAGCCCGAGGACATCAAGAGCCTGAATGCTGACGAGCTTGGCGAGTTAGCGGGCAACCTGCGTAAGGGTGTGCCGATGGCAACGCCCGTGTTCGACGGCGCATCCGAGGAAGAGATCAAGAAAATGCTCAAACTCGGCGGCCAGTCCGAATCGGGTCAGTCGACGCTTATCGATGGTCGCACCGGTGAGGTTTTCCATCGCCCGGTAACGGTTGGCTACATGTATATGCTCAAACTGAACCATCTGGTCGATGACAAGATGCACGCGCGTTCGACCGGGCCTTACAGCCTGGTTACCCAGCAGCCGCTGGGTGGTAAGGCGCAGTTCGGCGGACAGCGGTTTGGTGAGATGGAAGTCTGGGCGCTCGAAGCCTATGGCGCTGCACATACGTTGCAGGAAATGCTCACGGTCAAATCGGATGATGTCCAGGGCCGTACCAAGATGTACAAGAACATTGTCGATGGTACCCATGAGATCGATGCGGGTATGCCGGAATCCTTCAATGTGCTCGTGAAGGAAATCCGATCACTCGGTATTAACGTCGAACTCGAACAGGAATAGCCTCGACATACTGGCGAAAAGCTGGCAGGTGACATATGCGCGATTTACTCAATATATTTAAAACCCAGCACGTAGTTGAAGACTTCGATGTGATCCGGATCGGATTGGCATCGCCGGAGATGATCCGGTCATGGTCCTTCGGTGAGGTCAAGAAGCCAGAGACCATCAACTACCGTACCTTCAAGCCGGAGCGCGACGGGCTTTTCTGCGCGAAGATTTTCGGTCCCGTAAAGGACTACGAATGTCTTTGCGGCAAGTACAAGCGCCTGAAGCATCGTGGTGTGGTCTGCGAGAAGTGTGGCGTTGAAGTCACCCAGACGAAGGTACGCCGTGAGCGCATGGCACATATCGACCTAGCGAGCCCGGTTGCGCATATCTGGTTCCTGAAGTCGCTGCCTAGCCGTATCGGCCTGATGCTCGACATGACCCTGCGCGAGATCGAACGCGTTCTGTACTTCGAGGCATTTGTAGTGGTTGACGAAGGCATGACCCCGCTCGAGCGAGGCAGCCTGATGAATGACGAGCAGTACCTGGAAGCGATCGAAGAGTACGGTGACGAGTTCGATGCCCGCATGGGTGCCGAGGCCGTACACGAGATGCTGAAGACGATCGATCTGCCGTCCGAGGCGCTGAAAGTCCGCGAGGAAATCAACAGCACGTCATCCGAGACCAAGATCAAGCGGCTGTCGAAGCGGTTGAAACTGCTCGAGGCATTCCTTGAGTCGGGCATCAAGCCCGAGTGGATGGTGCTGACTGTCTTGCCCGTGTTGCCGCCGGACCTGCGTCCGCTGGTGCCACTCGACGGTGGCCGGTTTGCGACGTCAGACCTGAACGATCTGTATCGTCGTGTTATCAACCGCAACAACCGCCTGCGCCGTCTGCTGGAGCTGAATGCGCCGGATATCATCGTGCGTAACGAGAAACGCATGCTGCAGGAGTCGGTAGACGCACTCCTCGACAACGGTCGTCGTGGCCGCGCTATTACGGGCACGAACAAGCGCCCGCTGAAGTCGCTCGCCGACATGATTAAAGGTAAGCAAGGCCGGTTCCGCCAGAACCTGCTCGGCAAGCGCGTGGATTACTCCGGGCGTTCCGTTATCGTGGTCGGCCCGACGCTGAAACTCCACCAGTGCGGGCTGCCGAAGAAGATGGCGCTGGAACTCTTCAAGCCGTTTATCTTCTCGAAGCTGCAACTGCGCGGTGAAGCCTCGACTATCAAAGCTGCAAAAAGGCTGGTCGAGCGTGAAGGCGCGGAGGTCTGGGATATCCTCGAAGAGGTAATCCGTGAGCATCCGGTCATGCTGAACCGGGCGCCGACCCTGCACCGCCTGGGTATCCAGGCGTTTGAGCCGGTCCTGATCGAAGGTAAGGCGATCCAGCTGCACCCGCTGGTCTGTACCGCGTTCAACGCCGACTTCGACGGCGACCAGATGGCCGTGCACGTACCGCTCTCGCTGGAAGCCCAGCTCGAAGCGCGCGCGCTGATGATGGCATCCAATAACATCCTGTCGCCCGCCAACGGCGAGCCGATCATCGTTCCCTCACAGGACGTGGTTCTTGGCCTCTACTATATGACGCGCGAGCGCATCAATGCCAAGGGCGAAGGCATGACCTTCTCCGACGTTAAGGAAGTGCATCGTGCCCGCCAGAACCAGGCGGTGGATCTGCACGCAAGAATCAAGGTCCGCATCGAAGACAGTATCCGGAGCGAGGACGGCGAAGTGTCGCATCGTTCACATATCGTCGACACGACGGTAGGACGCGCTTTGTTGTCCGAGATCCTGCCCAAAGGCATGAGTTTCGATAACGTCAACTGCGACCTCGCGAAACGGGCGATTTCCGGGCTTATCAATACCTGTTACCGCGAAGTTGGCCTGAAAGCCACGGTCATATTCGCCGACCAGTTAATGTACATGGGCTTCGCCTATGCGACCCGAGCCGGTATTTCTATTGGTGTGAACGACATGGTCGTACCGGAAGAGAAGCCGCAGATACTCAGCGTCGCTGAAGAAGAAGTCCGTGATATCCAGGACCAGTATGCAAGCGGTCTGGTTACCGATGGCGAGCGCTACAACAAGGTTGTCGATATCTGGTCGCGCACCAACGATCTCGTTGCCAAGTCCATGATGGACAAACTCGGCACCGAAGATGTCGTCGATGCGGCCGGTGACAACGTCAAGCAACCCTCGTTTAACTCCATCTACATGATGGCCGACTCGGGTGCTCGTGGTTCTGCTGCCCAGATCAGACAGCTTGCCGGCATGCGTGGGCTGATGGCCAAGCCGGACGGCTCGATTATCGAGACACCGATTACGGCTAACTTCCGCGAAGGCCTGGACGTATTGCAGTACTTCATTTCGACCCACGGCGCGCGTAAAGGGCTGGCCGATACCGCGCTCAAGACGGCGAACTCGGGTTACCTGACACGGCGCCTGGTAGATGTCGCACAGGACCTCGTCGTAACGGAAGACGATTGCAAAACGGCAAACGGTCTCTGGGTAGCACCACTGGTTGAAGGCGGTGACGTCGTCGAACCGCTGCACGAGCGCGTGCTCGGCCGCGTGATAGCCGAAGCGGTTACCGGCCAAAATGATGACGAAGTCATTCTCGAAGCCGGCGACCTGATGGATGAGCGCAAGGTCCAGAAACTCGAAGAGCACGGCGTCGACCACGTCAAGGTGCGTTCTGCAATTACCTGTGAGACGCGTTACGGCGTTTGTTCACAGTGTTACGGGCGCGACCTGGCCCGCGGTCACAAGATCAACAAGGGTGAAGCGGTCGGCGTGATTGCCGCCCAGTCGATCGGTGAGCCGGGCACACAGCTCACGATGCGTACCTTCCATATCGGTGGTGCAGCTTCGCGTGCTGCGGCAACCAACAGTGTCGAGGTAAAAAACGGCGGTGTCGTAAGGTTGCACAACGTGAAGACCGTGCAGCATGCCAAGGGTCACCTGGTCGCGGTCAGCCGCTCCGGTGAGATCGGCGTTATCGATGAGCAGGGTCGCGAGCGCGAACGTTACAAGCTGCCGTACGGCGCGATGATTACCATCAACGACGGGGACAAGGCCGCTCCCGGCCAGGTCGTTGCAACCTGGGACCCACACACTCACCCGGTTATTTCCGAGGTGGCGGGTAAGCTCAAGTTCGAGGATTTTGTCGAAGGCGTCACGGTCAGTGAACAGGAAGACGAGATAACCGGGCTTTCGAGCACCGTGATCATGGATCCCAAGCAGCGCGGCGCAGCCGGTAAGGACCTGCGGCCAACGGCGAAGCTGGTGGATGGCAAGGGCAAGGAAATCTGCTTTGCCAATACTGAAATCCCGGCCGTGTACGCACTCCCGGCAGGCGCGCTCGTCAACATGTCAGACGGTGCAGCGGTATCGGTCGGTGACGTGATTGCGCGCATTCCGCAGGAAAGCTCGAAAACTCGCGATATCACAGGTGGTCTGCCCCGCGTGGCTGATCTCTTCGAGGCACGCAAGCCCAAGGATCCGGGCATCATGGCTGAGCACACGGGAACCATAAGTTTCGGTAAGGAAACCAAGGGCAAGGTTCGCCTGGTCATTACCGACGAGAACGGCGAGAACTATGAAAGCCTGATCCCGAAATGGCGCCACCTCAGCGTATTCGAGGGCGAGCAGGTCGAGAAGGGTGAGTTCATCGCCGACGGTGAGCCGACCCCGCACGACATCCTGCGGCTGCGCGGTGTTGAAAACCTTGCCGAGTACCTCGTGCGCGAGATTCAGGACGTTTACCGGCTGCAGGGCGTAAAAATTAACGACAAGCACATCGAGGTGATTATCCGCCAGATGCTGCGCAAGGTTGAGATTTCGGCGCCGGGCGAGACCAACCTGCTCCGTGGCGAGCAGCTGGACCGCTCGCGGGTGCTGGAACTCAATGAGTCCAACGATGGCGCCCCGGCCGAGTTCGAGCCCCTGCTGCTGGGCATTACCAAGGCCTCGCTGGCCACGGAATCCTTTATTTCGGCGGCTTCCTTCCAGGAGACCACGCGCGTCCTTACCGAGGCCGCGGTGAAAGGCCTCCGGGATGAGCTGCGCGGCCTGAAGGAGAACGTGATCGTGGGCCGCCTGATCCCGGCCGGAACGGGCTTTAGCTTCCATGCCGAACAGCGTCGTTCCCGCGAGGACTTGCTGGCTGAGGAGCTGCAGGGCCTCGAGCAGGAAGCGGAAAAGGCTGAAGCGGCCGGAGAAGCGGCCGGAGAAGCTGCCGATGCGGTCGATCCGGAGGTCGTGGAAGCGGCAGCCGGAGGGGCTGAACCGGCCGGCGAATCTGGTGCTGCAGCAAGCTGAAAAGCCAGGGGTGGGAATCCCGGGCTAAAGCCCGAAAAATAAGCGTTTGCGCCGCTTGACAGCGTTCAGGTGGCGCAAATAAAATGCTCCGCCCGCCGGACGCGGGCATACCGGCCACTGCCGGTATGCAGACAGACACAGCTTGCCCGCCGGGTGCGGGCTTGTTTCCTCGGATGGCCCGGGTGCTGGATCTCACTTTTGACGATGCCGCAGCCGGGCTGTGTTTTATTGTGAACCAACCATTTGTGAGCGGCAGGTGCTGCTCATTGCCGATAGCGAACACAAGACTCAAGAGTTAATGCATGGCGACCGTTAATCAACTCGTACGTAAACAACGGAAGACGAAGCCCACGAAGAGTAACGTCCCGGCTCTGAATGCCAGTCCGCAGAAGCGTGGCGTGTGCACCAGGGTGTATACGACGACACCGAAAAAGCCGAACTCCGCGATGCGGAAAGTTGCCCGCGTGCGGCTTACCAACGGTTTCGAAGTAACAAGTTATATCGGTGGCGAAGGCCATAACCTGCAGGAGCACTCGGTGGTGCTTATCCGCGGTGGCCGTGTAAAAGATTTGCCGGGTGTTCGTTATCATACGGTGCGCGGCACGCTCGATTGTGCCGGCGTGAGCGACCGTCGCCAGGGGCGCAGTAAATACGGCGCGAAACGACCCAAGTAATTTCAGGCTAAATTAAAAGCAAACCCGACAGAGACACCCAATGTCCAGACGTACACAGGCCCCGAAGCGCGATCTGCTTCCCGATCCCAAGCATGGCAGCCAGCGGCTGACCAAGTTCATCAACATGATCATGAACCATGGCAAGAAATCGGTCGCGGAGAATATCGTGTACAACGCGCTTGAGCAGATTGCCGAAAAAAGCGGTCAGTCCGAAGAGCAGGCGGTAGAGCTGCTGGGACAGGCGCTGGAAAATGTTAAGCCGATGGTCGAGGTGAAGTCCCGCCGCGTGGGTGGCGCCACCTACCAGGTGCCGATCGAGGTGCGTCCGGCCCGGAGAGACACCCTGGCCATGCGCTGGGTAATCGACGCGGCTCGCAGCCGCAGTGAAAAGTCCATGGCACAACGCCTGGCAAATGAATTAATGGATGCCGCCGACAACCGCGGCGCCGCTGTCAAGAAACGCGAAGACACGCACCGTATGGCCGAGGCCAACAAGGCGTTCTCGCATTACCGTTGGTAAGTCGTACGGACGACATTTTGAAAAAGGGTTACAACCGTGGCACGTACGACTCCAATCGACAGGTATCGCAATATCGGCATCATGGCTCACATCGATGCCGGCAAAACGACGACGACTGAACGCGTCCTCTTCTATACCGGAATATCCCACAAGATCGGTGAGGTGCATGACGGCGCAGCCGTGATGGACTGGATGGAGCAGGAGCAGGAACGTGGTATTACGATCACGTCCGCTGCGACGACCTGTTTCTGGCAGGGAATGGACAAGCAGTTCCCGGAACACCGTATCAATATCATCGATACCCCCGGCCACGTCGATTTCACGATCGAAGTAGAGCGGAGCCTGCGCGTGCTCGATGGCGCGGTCACGGTCCTGTGTTCGGTCGGTGGCGTAGAGCCGCAGACGGAAACGGTTTGGCGGCAGGGCGACCGCTATAAAGTCCCGCGCATGATCTTCATAAACAAGATGGACCGGGCCGGTGCAGATTTCCTGCGCGTAGTGGGCCAGGTCAAGGAACGGCTTGGTGCGAACGCCGTGCCGATTCAGCTGAATATCGGCGCCGAAGAAAACTTCAAGGGCGTGATCGACCTCATCCGCATGAAGGCGATCTACTGGGAAGAAGAAAACATGGGCGCGGCATTCGAGTTTGCGGACGTTCCCGAGGAACTCCAGGCCCAGGCCCAGTCCCTGCGCGACGAAATGATTGAGGCGGCTGCAGAAGCCGACGAGGAACTGCTCGAGAAGTACCTCGAGGAAAGCGAACTCAGCGAAGAAGAAATCCGCAAGGGCATTCGTATTCGCACGCTGGCGAACGAGATTGTGCCGGTGTTGTGTGGCTCGGCGTTCAAGAACAAGGGCGTGCAGGCCATGCTTGACGCGGTGATTGATTTCATGCCGGCGCCAACCGATGTCGAAGCTATCAGGGGCGTCGGTGAAGACGAGGAAACCGAGATCGAACGGCCATCGAGCGATGAAGAGCCATTTGCGGCCCTGGCCTTCAAGATTGCGACCGACCCCTTCGTCGGTAACCTGACCTTTTTCAGGGTTTACTCCGGTGTTTTGAATTCCGGCGATACTATTTACAACTCGGTCAAGGGCAAGAAAGAACGTATCGGCCGAATCCTGCAGATGCATTCCAACGACCGTGAAGAGATCAAGGAAGTTCGTGCCGGCGACATAGCGGCTGCCGTGGGACTTAAGGATGTGACGACCGGTGACAGCCTGGTTGACCCCAAGAATATTGTCACGCTGGAGCGGATGGATTTTCCGGAGCCGGTTATATCGGTCGCAGTCGAGCCCAAGACCAAGGCCGACCAGGAAAAGATGGGCGTGGCGTTGCAGAAGCTTGCCAAGGAAGATCCGTCATTTCGTGTCGCTTCAGACGAGGAATCCGGCCAGACTATTATTTCCGGTATGGGTGAGCTGCACCTCGACATCATCGTCGACCGGATGCGCCGCGAGTTCAACGTCGAAGCCAATGTGGGCCGACCGCAGGTCGCCTACCGCGAGACCATTCGCCAGACCATCGAGCAGGAAGCCAAGTTTATTCGTCAGTCTGGTGGCCGCGGTCAGTATGGCCACGTTTACCTCAGACTGGAACCGATGGAACCGGGCGAAGGCTACGAGTTCGTGAACGAAATCACCGGCGGCGTGGTGCCGAAGGAATATATCCCCGCTGTTGATAAAGGCATTAAAGAGCAAATGGAAGCCGGTGTTATAGCGGGCTATCCGGTCGTGGATGTGCGTGCCGCGCTTTACGACGGCTCGTTCCATGACGTCGACTCAAGTGAAGTGGCATTCAAGATTGCGGGATCAATGGCCTTCAAGCAGGGTGCTGCAAAAGCGGGCGCCGTGTTGCTCGAACCCGTCATGAGCGTTGAGATCGTTACCCCGGACGATTACATGGGCGACGTTAACGGTGACCTCAACCGCCGCCGTGGCGTTCTGCAGGGTATGGATGAATCGCCTGCGGGCAAGATCATTCGCGCCGAAGTCCCGCTGGCAGAAATGTTCGGCTATGCAACCGACCTGCGCTCGATGAGCCAGGGCCGCGCTAACTATTCGATGGAATTTTGTAAGTATGCCGAGGTGCCGCCCAACGTCGCCGAGGAAGTAATAAAAAGAGACTAAGAAAGACCACCAGAGGATCGACCGATGGCTAAGGAGAAATTTGAGCGGACGAAGCCCCATGTAAACGTGGGGACGATTGGTCACGTGGACCACGGTAAGACGACGCTGACGGCGGCGCTTACGAAGGTGATGGGTGCGAAGCACGGCGGTGAGACCAAGGAGTTTGCTGATATCGACAACGCGCCTGAAGAGCGCGAGCGGGGGATCACGATAGCGACGGCGCACGTTGAGTACGAGAGCGACAACCGCCACTACGCGCACGTGGACTGTCCGGGC
>JASLMV010000027.1 GCA_030746435.1 Gammaproteobacteria bacterium
TCCTCAGGTTAGGATGAACAAAAACACTCCTTTAAACTAGCCCTATATCTGTTCCATAGGTGCTGACGGGGTACATGCAGCTTGTTGAAATCGGTTTTCTTTTTAGCGGTTAGGGTTTGCATGGGTCTTGTCATGACCGGGCATGGTAATTACGGAGCCTTTCGTAAACGCTGAGCACATCGGCCGGGAGCGCAACATTATCGACCGGGCTGTCGGCCTGATTACGCAGGGCAGGATCGAAGAACTCACGACCGCGGGCGGCCAGGCCTGGGTCGAGGCCCAGGGCGATCAGTTTTTCGAGTACGTCAGCCAGGTAATCATCATCAGGCTGATCGAAGTCAGTCAGCGCGAAGCCATAATGCGCTGCGAGCTCCAGCAGCCGTTCGTTGTAAACGCGCCAGAGTTCCCAGCCTTCTTCCACCGGGCTTTGATCGCGATTGTTCAGCGATAAGGCGACGCGGTGCGGATGCCGGTAAGTTCCGATAAAAAGTGGGGATTCGATGATTTCCAGCCAGAACGGCAGGGTGAAAAGTGTCCTGGTGTCCTTGAAGCCCCAGTGCACCGTTTCCCTTCTCTCAAGTTCCCGAATAATTGAGTCTCGTTCGTGCGCCTGTTCCGGCGTCCACTCACTCACCACAACCGGCCGGTTCCAGGCGCCTTTATTCGTGTTTAGAACTGCATCGTTCAGAATAACTATACGGCTGTTCTCGCGATTGCCGCGCTTGTTATAGAGGTTCTCGGTAAATACTTCGCCCAGCTCGACGCCGAGTCCCTGCATGATACCGGTCAGGCAGCTCGTGCCGCTTCGGTGCATCCCAAGTACGCAAATACAGCTCATTTGTGGTTAGTCGAAAAGATCAGTGATTTAAAGTTAAAACCTGGCCAACATGGTTTGCAGTGCTACTCGCCAGTGCATTTGTTCGATCCCGAGGAGATCATTTGTCATCTCGTTGTCGAGTACGCTGTATGCAGGCCGCGTAGCCGCGGCATTATAGTCGCTACTTGATACTGGAATAAGCGTTGGCGCCCGGTCTATCAGCCCAAGGCTCGCTCCCTCGGCAAAAATTGCTTCGGCGAAGTCATACCAGCTCAGCTCGCCGGCATCCGTACAATGCAGAATACGCGCTGCGGGTTTGACTTCTGCCAGTCTCCAGATAGCTGCAGCAAGGTGACGAGCATAAGTGGGTGAGCCTCTCTGATCGTTTATGACTTCGATCTGCTTACGTTCTTTTGTCAGCCGGAGCATCGTCTTCACAAAATTCTGGCCGTATTCACTGTAAGCCCAGCTCGAACGGATGACCCAGGAGGAATCACAACCGCCGAGCGCCGCATTCTCGCCACCCAGTTTGGTGCGTCCATATACGGAGAGTGGCTTGGCAGGGTCATCCGGGAGGTAGGGACTTCGCTTTGTACCGTCAAACACATAATCGGTCGACACCTGAATGAGCTCACAGCCAGCCGAGTTGCAGTAGCCGGCAATCACCCCGACTGCTGTGTCGTTTACCCTGGTTGCGCTTTCTATTTCCTCCTCAGCGCGATCGACAGCGGTAAATGCGCCCGCATTAATAATGAGTTCAGGCGCTATATCGATCAGTCCACTCATAAGCCGCTCGCTGTCGGCGAGGTCCAGTTCTGCAATATCCGTTTCCACCAGGTCTGTACCGGTCGGTGCGGATTCTGTGAGGCAGCGGCCAAGCTGGCCTTGGGCGCCGGTGAGAAGAACTTTCACTGCTGGTGTTGAGCTTTCCTGAAAGAATAGGGATGCTGGTCAGAATAGCACTGGTGCAGGGAGTAATGCGTATGCAGGGCCCCTTTATGTTCAGTTTTTTCACGCTGGTACATTTTACTGTTGCCGTGGCGGCGCTTGGCCTGCTGACAGCAGCCCCGGTTGCGGCGATTTGTTTGTTTATTGTCGAAGCAGTTACCGCTTTTGACAATGCTGCTACTGTTGCGGGCAGATTCTTGGGGATAGGCGAGCGTACTGAAAAACTGAACCGGATGCGTTTCCTGCTGCATGCCATCTGTATCGGGTGGCTGTTGCCGGTATACAGCGCCCTGGGGCGCGCTTTCGGGTTCAGCGCATCCGGGGCATTTGTTGCGGATGTAATAGCCTGGGTACTGGCGATCGCAATTACGCTGCTTGGTTACTTTTATCAATATCGGCGTACCGGCGAAATTATGCCTGTCAATTATTTTGGCTGTCTGCGCTACGCGCAATCGGTGGGTGAGCATACGCGCTTTCCCGGCTATGAATACACCGAGCAGCAGCTTGCCGCGCGCGGCCATCTGCCCGTTGCTGCCGTGCTTACGGTACTTGCCGGACTGTTGATGGCGGCGCTGATTGGCTGGTTTGGGTCATTCTGGACACCTTTTATCGTGACATTAATTATGCTGCTCGCCAGCACTTTTCCACAACGGAGCTGGGGTCCGCTGGCGACTTCATGCCTGGAAGTCGTTTTCAGCGGCGGACTGCTCTACTCGCTGTGGCTTGCAGCCCGGGTGTTGGGCACATAACGAATATTCCAGACCGGATCAGAGTTTTCGCTATTGATGCTGTTGTGCGGTGACGGCTCTGGAACACTCGCCACGCGCCACAATACAATCTGCCGACATTCTGCTACCCGAAGACAACGATCTGAATGACCACAGTGATCTGGCAACCTGAATCTGCCGAAATAGCCGGAACGAACCTGGCAAAGTTCGGTATGGCCTCGCCGGTGAAAACGGATGACTACGATGTTCTGTATCGCTGGTCAGTAGAAAGCCCTGAGGAATTCTGGACGCATGTGGCGAACTTTACGGAGCTCCGGTTTAGTAAGCCCGCCGACCGGATTCTGGCGGACGGGCATCTCATGCCCGGCGCGCGCTGGTTCGAGGGGGCCGAACTCAACTTCGCTGAAAATATTCTCCGGGGCAAGGGAGATGCGGCGGCAATAATTTTTTGTGATGAGCGGGGGCGCCGCACCGAATACAGTCGTGCGGAGTTACGTCAGATGTCAGCCGAACTGGCTGCCGGATTACGCTCGCTAGGCGCAGAACCCGGAGACCGGGTGGCGGCAGTACTGCCGAATTGTCCCGAAGCGGTCTGCGTTGCACTGGCCTCCGCTTCGGTGGGGGCTGTCTTTACCTCGTGTTCTCCCGATTTTGGCGAACAAGCTATCCTGGAACGGTTCGGACAAACAAAACCGAAGGTTCTGTTTGTCTGCGATGGTTACAGTTACGGCGGCAATAGCATCGATTGTCTGGATCGCTTACTCGCCCTCGGTGAGCGGATCGACAGCGTCGTCGAGACAGTAGTGGTGCCGTTCCTGGATGAGACACCGGGTATCGCCAATCGTGCGGCAGTAAAGCTATTTGCCGACAGGCTTGAAGCAGGTGCACAGCCCGGTTACAGGCAACTGCCTTTCAACCATCCCCTCTACATACTGTATTCGTCCGGGACTACAGGTAAACCCAAATGCATAGTGCACGGTGCTGGCGGAACTTTGCTGCAGCATATGAAAGAGCAGGTGCTGCATACCGATCTTTCGGACGGCGATACGATTTTCTATTTCACAACCTGCGGCTGGATGATGTGGAACTGGCTGCTCAGCGCGCTGGGTACCGGCGCCACGATCGTACTTTATGACGGCTCCCCGATGTTCCCCGATCATTTATCACTCTGGCGCATGGCGGCCGAAGAATCGGTAAATATTTTCGGGACCAGTCCAAAGTTTCTGACTGAGATCGAGAAGTCGGGAGTACGAATAAATGACGCAGGTAACCTCGATGCACTGCGCACGATTCTTTCCACCGGAGCTCCGCTTCCCGGTGCCGGGTACGATTTCGTGCATCGGGTATTTGGTAGCCGGGTCCAGTTAAGTTCTATATCCGGGGGTACCGATATTATTTCGTGTTTTGCACTGGGTAATCCGCTGCTGCCTGTGCACAGGGGTGAGTTGCAGTGTATGGGCCTTGGCATGGCCGTCGATGTCTTCGATGAAGAGGGCCGGTCGGTTACAGGGCAAATGGGTGAACTGGTTTGCACCAGGCCCTTTCCGTCTATGCCGATCGGTTTCTGGAATGACGCAGACGGATCCGCATATCGTGGTGCCTATTTCGAGCGGTTTCCGGGCGTATGGGCACACGGTGATCTTGCGGAACAGACCGCTAACAACGGCCTGCTTATATATGGCCGCGCGGATGCGGTGCTGAACCCCGGGGGCGTACGTATTGGCACCGCAGAGGTCTGTGGTCCCGCCCAGGCGCTTGATGAGGTCGTCGACAGTATCGCGATTGCACAACGCTGGCAGGGCGATGTCCGCATCGTGTTGTTCGTCGTGCTTGCTGAAGGCATAGCGCTGGATGACGAACTTGTAAAACGTATACGCAACATTATCCGCAGTTCATCCAGCCCGCGGCACGTACCGGCCTGTGTGCTTTCCGTTCCTGAAATTCCGCGTACGCTTAGCGGCAAGCCTGTCGAGCTTGCGGTGCGCGCGGTCGTTCATGGCGACCCTGTGCGCAATATGCAGGCCATTGCCAACCCTGAAGCCCTGGAGCATTTTCGCGACCGCCCCGAACTGGGTTGAACTAGACTGCGGCCATACTGTCCGGGTCTGTCCTAACGGGCTGGCTGTGAGCGCCGTGAGGTGGCAAGGTATACGCCAGCACAGAGGGGGATCGGTGTAATGCAGCAGTTGCTGAGGGCGCCGCGAGCGCCGCTGATGTTCAGTCTGATGTCTGTTATCGGCCTGGGTGTCTTTATTCTTGCGGTAGCGGTCGTAATGCAGCCGGCCTCTGTCGTCGTCGGCATGGACCGGGTCAGGGAACTGGTTTGCCTGCAGGTTGCGTTTACGCCGGAACGTGCCGCCGCTGTCGTCCTGAGTTTTCCCCAGGACGCGCGGGAAGCAATTTCTGAATTGCTGGTGCCGGGCGATGTGACGCTTGCCTGGGGTTACGGCCTGGTGCTCGCGGGCCTGACGGCGTTGTTGGCGATGCGCCTGCCCGGAAAATGGATCAAGGTGGGTGCGGTCATTATGTGGGCGCCGTTGCTGGCAACCGTGATGGATTGTATCGAGGATATTTTCCTTTATTCGGTGGTTCGTCAAATAGCCGCGGATGAGACCGTGCAGGTCGTGCCGATGCTGACCTTACTCGCGAGTACTGCCGCTACGGTGAAATATATCGCCCTGGCTGTTGTCACGCCCATCTACGGCGTTGCCGGCATTATTAAGGGTTTATCGGTTGATCGAAGTTTTGCGGCACTGACCGTTTATGCCCTGCTGGCTTTCGTGTTGTTCAATATCACGGTGCGGCCGCTGCAGGGTATTCCCACCTGCTTTTGAAGCAGTTAATTCCCATAAATTATTGAAACCCGTTTATGGCAGGATAATGCGGCCTATCTCCAAACATCCGTTACTGAGTTTTTTTGTTCTTAGTTACCTGTTCAGCTGGCTCGTCGGAATTCCCCAGCTATTATCTGCGCGCGGCATTATAGGGCTGCACATTCCGCAAGCCGTGGAAGCACTTGCTGCATTCGGCCCGTTTGCCGCTGCAGTTGTCGTGCTTTGGGTTTGCGGCAATCGGCGTGGTATGCACGATCTGTTTGTAAGCCTGCGTGCCTGGCGGGTGTCGTCGCAGTGGTTTGCTTTCGCCTGCCTGTCACCGTTTGCAGTCATGTTTACGGCGCTTGCCCTGACCGATGGAACGGGCGCGCTGTTTTCTGAGCAGCTGGCCGCTGAGTTGTTTGTCGGGAGCGCTCTGTTCGAACTGCTGATAGTGAGCGGTCTCGCGCAGGGGCTTGGTGAAGAGCCAGGCTGGCGGGGCTTTGCGCTACCTCTACTCAGGAAACGCTTTGGTCCCTTGCTTGCAAGCCTTGCCATTTTCCCGGTGTGGCTTTGCTGGCATCTGCCCTTTTTCCTGGCTCGGCCTGAGTTTCAACTCGGCGCCTGGATAGGATTTTCTGCAGGTATTTTTGCGGCTGCGGTGTGGTGCACCTTTATATATGATGCGACACGCAGCGTGCTGATGCTCATTCTGTGGCATGCGCTAATAAATATTACCCGTGCCATTTCGCTGGCGGTATCCATGGAAGCGTTCCTCATGTTCGGCCAGGTCGTATTTGTTGTTGCCGCTATCGTTGTCGTCTACTGGCTCATTGCGCGACCGTCAACATACAATGAACGGGGCGGTAACAACCCACAACAGCAAATATTATAGAATGCCGGCCTGACAGGCCCGGCAACTGGATAATGCGGTCAGCGGTGCTCGTTGACTGACACAACGGAGAAACAGATGAACGAGGAAAATACCCAGGCCACGCCTGAATTCGATAAGGCGGGACTGTACCTGGAAGAGTCTTTTACCGACCGCAGGGTAGGCACCATTCGGCAGTTAACGCCGGTAGACTCGAACGGCGCGACAGATAGCAGCCGGCCGGTATTGTATACGGGCGCGACGCAGGTTATGACTGCAGCAGGCCCCATGCCGCTCAATTTCGATATACCCGGTGAGACGCTGGAGGAAGCAGCGGTCAATTTCGGCGAGTCAGCCCAGAAGGCCGTCGAAGATATGGCTGCACGGCTGGAGGAAATGCGGCGCGAGGAAGCTTCGTCCATCGTTGTGCCCGGTCAGGGCCGAGGTTCCGGAGGCGGTTCAGGGCTGCTTGGGGTGTAACCCCTAACAAAAACTGAAAAGCAAGAGGACAATAAATGGGTACTCGTTACGAAAATATCCTGGGAACGATAGGGCGGACGCCGGTTATTCGTATCAATCGTCTGGGCCCATCGGGTATTAATCTGTTCGCGAAAGCGGAATCGTTTAATCCACTTAGTTCGGTTAAAGACCGGCTGGCACTTGGCGTTATCGAAGCCGCTGAAGCCAGCGGTGAACTGGAACCCGGCCAGACCGTGATAGAGGCGACCAGTGGCAACACCGGTATCGGCCTCGCGATGGTCTGTGCGGCCAAGGGCTATCCCTATGTATGCGTCATGGCGGAGAGCTTCAGCATCGAACGCCGCAAAATCATGCGATTCCTGGGTGCGAAGGTCGTGCTTACGCCTGCCGATCAGAAGGGTAGCGGCATGATCAACAAGGCCAAGGAACTTGCGGCCGAGCACGGCTGGTTTCTGACGCGTCAGTTCGAGAACGAAGCCAATGCCGACATGCACTCGCGAACCACCGCAGTCGAGATACTGGAGGATTTTGCGGACCAGAAACTCGATTACTGGGTAACAGGGTTTGGAACAGGCGGCACGCTCAAGGGTGTGGGCCGGGTACTACGCGAAAAGAGCCCCGACACGAAAATCATTTTGTGCGAACCTGATAATGCTCAGTTGATCGGCGGCGGGGTTAAACAGGAGCGGTTCGATGACGGGTCGCCGGCAGCAAGTCACCCGAGTTTCAGCCCTCACCCGATGCAGGGCTGGACGCCGGATTTCATCCCGTTGCTGACCGAAGACGCCCTCGGGCTGGAGCTGGCGGACCGTATCCTGCCGGTTAACGGAAACGACGCGCTGAACGCATCCCGCGACCTGGCCCGCAGGGAAGGCATCTTTGCAGGCATCTCCAGCGGCGCTACGTTGGCGGGTGCGCTCAAGATATGTGATGAAATCCCGGAAGGCAGCACGGTGTTGTGCATGTTGCCCGATACAGGTGAGCGGTATTTATCGACACCTCTGTTCGATGAGATCGAGGCTGAGATGAATGAGGAGGAAAAACAGATTTCTGAGTCGACCCCGAACTATCGTTTTGGCTAGTACCTGTCGGGAGGTTGCTGACGGGACAGTCAGTGGACGCTGATACAGAAAAATTTGTCGATGAGGTTATTGCCGACCAACAGCAGCCGGTGGTGGCGTTTGCGCTCGAGTGGTGCGAATTCTGCTGGTCGATCCGAAAATTCTTTGCCAAAGTTGGTATAGCTTACAGAACTATAGACCTGGACTCGGTTCCTTATCAGGAAGACCAACGTGGTCAGCGTATTCGCGCCGTGCTGGGTGAGCGCACGGGGATAAAAACGATTCCACAGGTATTTATTGGCAGTAAATTCGTCGGCGGGCGTACCGACGTATTCGATGGCTGGAAGGAAAACCGGATTCAACCCATGCTGACTGCGAGTACGGTCGATTATGACGAGGACTCGTCCGTTGACCCCTATGGCTTCCTGCCCGATTGGCTGCACCCGCGATAACGGGTGCAGCAAAGTCGAAAACCGGCTCAGGGAGCCGGCGGGTAGAACCAGTTCGCCGCCCGGCAGTTTTCCGTCAGCGTGATATCCAGTTGTACCTCACCGGAAGGCGTTTCAGTGTCAGAAGCAAGGCCACTCGGGTCGAGTCGGGCACTCGGCGTACAGAAGATGTTGTCCCCGTCTGCGTCGACCCATGCATGTACCGCGAGACCCGTGCCCATGTGCAGCGGATACTCGAAGGTATGGCTGAAGGTCGCCGAATCGCTCTCAAAATCCTCGATCTCTTCCAGTGGGTGCTGCAACACGCCTTCCAGCGACTCAAGCACATACAGGCGGAAGTGAATAGTGCCTGCGGGCACCGGGCCCGCGATCATTTTGACATCGCCGTTTACGGTAACCGTCGTGTATTCCGGGTTGGGCAGTCCGGCACATCTGTCCAGCAGGATAAAGCAAATTGCCAGTACGACGATGACTATTAGAAATCTCTTGAGGAACCGCATGCTTATTCTCCTGCCCCAGTTGTCGTAGCCGCGGCTTCAACCCCCGGGATTTCGATGCCGAACAGCCGCGAGAAATTACCTGACAGAACCATCGCCATCTCATCGACCGTATATCCGTTTCGCTGCATCGCCGCCACGTATGCTTCAAGGTGGCTTTTGAGGTAACCGGGAAACTGCACACCGTCCGAGCCATAAATAACCTTATGCAGCACATTCCCGTCCTTAAGGCGGGTCACAAAATCATCGATAACGTGCTCTGCACGGTGAGCGCCCAGCGCGCCTGGTTCCATGTACACGTTCGGATATTCCTGTGCGAGCCGGATCGCAGAGTCAGTATAGGTAAGCGCACGCTCTTTACTGTCGTATCCGGTGTGTCCCAGGATAAAAATTGTATCCGGGTACATATTTATAACCTCTTCAAGGTAAGCAGGATCCGAATACTCCGGTTCATAGCGTGTCCCCGGGTTGGGGCTGGTACCGGTATGCAGATAGATCGGTTTATTGTAGCGACCTGAAATCTCGTAGATACCGTTGAAACGCTCATCGTCGAACCTGAACTGCTGATGTGCGTGGGCTATCTTTACTCCTTTTACACCCGGGAGGTCACGGAGTTCTTCTTCGAACTGTCTAAGCCTGGCCTCACCGTCTTCGTTCCACCGGTCCACACGGATCGTGGCAAAGGCATACAGGCGGTCCTCGTTACCCACTACCGTTTGGGCAGCAAATTCACTTGTCGATATGCCAGTTGTGTGTGGGGCAATCGTTGCGAACACACCCGCGCCATAAATGCCGCCTGAGTTCATCTGGCTGAGGATATTTCCCGCACCCAGGTTCAGGTCGGTCAGAAAGGTCATGGTCCACCTGAAACCGGTGGGCACCCGTTCCGCGAGGCGCAAACGGAAACCCGGTGGCGTATTTTCCCAGGTGCCCGTATGGGTATGCAGGTCGACGACCTGGATCCTGGATCCGTCGACGACAATACCGAATTGCTCGGGTGGCTCGGTAGAGCATGCGCTGAGGAGGGCTACAGCAGCCAATAGACTGAGTCGTGATTTCATGGGGGGAGTCCTTCGTACCTTGAAGCACGTTTTTCCATTTTTATGTCGGGTCGAGGATGCGTGTAAGTGCGGGTTTGGTCAAGATATGCAGGTGCGTGATATCCGACCAGCGAACCGGTTGCCCCGGAAGCGCGGGAACCGTGGGGATGGGGCGATAGCTGGGCGCGAGGGCATCGGTTAGTATTCTGCCCATTATTGAGAGTCGGTGAAGCCGAATTAGCAGGCATCCAAATTTTTTTATCGTAGGCGCGCACAAATGTGGCACCTCCGCGCTGTTTAATTACATTGCGGAGCACCCGCTTGCATTTTGCCCCACCGAGAAAGAACCGTGCTTTTTTGCGTACGATTTTCCGGAACTACGCGGCTTCTATACGTATGAGGACTACCTTGCGATCTTTGCCGATGCGAACGAGAGTCATATTGCTGTAGGCGAGGCCTCACCCGTCTATTTTCTTTCCAAGGTTGCTGCGGGTGAGCTCTACAAACATTATCCGGAAGCCAAGCTGATCATCATGTTTCGCAATCCGGTTGACATGGTGTACTCCTTTCATTCGCAAATGCTGATTACCCTGAACGAGGATCAGCCGGATTTCGAACAGGCCTGGCGTTTGCAGAGCGATCGGCTCGCCGGGAAGGATATTCCGCGCAAATGTCGTGTACCTGAACTGTTGCAGTACCGGAATATAGGCCGGATGAGTAATTATGCGCAGGCTTTCCTGGATTTGTTCCCGGCAGAGCAGGTTAAGCTGATCATTTTCGATGACCTGGAAAATGATCCCCGCAAACTGTATGAGGAAACCTGTGCCTTTCTGGGGTTGCCGGTTTTTGCAGACATAAATTTCAGAATCATTAACGCCAACCGGATTCACAAGAGTAAGTTACTTGCGAGATTGACCGACAGGCCCATGCCGCTGGCTATAGAAAATACAAGCATATTCCTGAAAAAGGTTTTAGGCCTGGAAAATATGAAGTTTCGCCTTGCCATCAGCCGCTGGAATACAAAATTTGTCCCGAGGAAAGAACTGTCGCCCGCGTTCCGCCGTGAACTCGTAGATGAGTTCAGCAATGAAGTAAGCAGATTAGAAGCGCTTACCGGGCGTGATCTGCAGCACTGGCGCCAATAAACAACCCGTATTCTTTTGCATATGCATAAGATTCAGGTGTGCAGGATTTGCCAAAAGCCTCGTCCGGGCATAAAGTAACGGTGCTAACCCGCTGAATAAGAATAATTATAAGAAAGCGGGACAACAAAAAGTGCAACAGACGGAGCTGAAAGCATGTCTCTCGGAGGGAAACCCAACAGGTTACGCTCAAGCTGGTGGTCGTCGGTAGAGACTGCCGGCAATTGGTTGCGCGGTGTTAAGTCCGGATCGGAGAGCAAGACCGCGACCAAGAGCGAATCTGCAACAAACGTCAGGACGCTGAATCAACAAGCCCGGCAAGTCAAAGGCTAGTCGCTTCAGGTTGCTTTGCCCCGGGCGTTAGTGGGGTGCCGGACAGTGTACGGGTTGCCACCGTCGCGGCATAAAGCTGCAGTGCTACAATTCACCGACGTTTCAAGGTGAGTTGACGATTGCTCGAACTCGGTTTCAAGATTTTTATCAGCTATCTTGCGGGATCGCTGAATGGTGCGCTGTTGGTCGGGAGGCTGTTTGGCGGCGTCGATATACGCAAAGTGGGCAGTGGCAATGCGGGCGGCACCAACGCATTGCGTACGCAGGGGCTGCCGTTCGCTCTGCCGGTGATGATTGTCGACGTAGCCAAGGGAATATTGCCGGTGATCTTGTTACCGTCGCTGGTAGTTCCGCTTATACCGTTGGATCCGTATATTTCGCGTGAATGGTTAGCCTTCGCGTGTGGTGCGGCAACAATCTTCGGCCATTGCTACCCGGTATGGTTCGAATTTGCCGGTGGCAAAGGTGCGGCCACTACCATTGGCGTACTGGCCGGCATCGCCCCGGGACTCGTCATGCCGGTATGCGCGGTCTGGATCGTGAGCCTGCTGATTAGCGGTTACGTAGGACTTGCCACAATGCTTGCTGCCGCTTCGCTTCCCGTATACGTGCTGTTAACAGCCTGGCCGGAAGAATCGGGCCTGGTGCTATTTACCGCTGTCGTTGCCGCTTTCATCGTGTATACACATCGTTCCAATATTCGTGGCCTGCTGGCAGGCGAAACCCGCCGCGACATCAGTTTCAGTCTGTTTGGCCGGTTCGGCTGACACTGGCTGAATGTCTGTGCAACAAATTCTTTTAGGGCTGCTGGCTGACGGCGCTTTGCATTCCGGCAGCGAACTTGCGCGCACGCTGGACGTTACCCGCACGGCAGTCTGGAAACATGTGAAGCAATTGGAGTCGCTTGGCCTGGAGGTTGGCGCAAGCCGGGGCAAGGGTTATCAGCTTGTGGCCCCGCTGGAACTGCTGGACCGGGCAAAGATCGAGTCTGCCCTGGATGCGGCCACGAAAAAATCGCTCGACTCAATCGAGTTGTTATGGGCGACCGCTTCTACCAGTGACTATTTGCTGGACGAAGTAGCCGCTGTGACGGACCAATTGCAGGTGTGCCTGGCCGAATTCCAGACAGGTGGACGCGGGCGCCGCGGCAGGCCCTGGCTGGCACCTGCAGGCCACGGCCTATGCATGTCAGTCGCCCGCCTGTTTGAGGCCACCCCCGTCAGCCTGTCATGTCTGGGCCTGGCGGTGGGCGTAGGCACACTGCGTGCCGTACGTGCCTGTGGCGTTAGCACCGCTGAACTGAAGTGGCCCAACGACATAGTCGTCGAAGGGCGCAAACTTGCGGGTGTGTTAATCGATGTGCGTGGTGAGACTACCGGACCACTTCGCGTTGTAGCAGGAGTTGGGGTCAATTACCTGCTCAACCAATCGACAGCCAACGCAATTACCGCTTCCGGGGGGATTCCTCCGACCAGCTTGTCGCGGTGCGTGCCAGGCGCAGAGTCTGCCCGAAATTATGCTGCCGCAATACTGGTGAAGGAAGTTTGTGGGGCACTCGAGCAGTTTGCTGCGTCAGGCTTTGGAGGGTTTGCCGATGAATGGCGCAGTGCAGACTACCTGCAAGGCCGCAAAATTTCCGTTAACGGCGACCAGCAAATCGATGGCATCGCACAGGGTATCGCTGACGATGGCAGACTTTGCGTTCAGTCCGGCGGGCAGACACACTACGTTGTGACCGGCGATGTCAGCGTCAGGTAGGGCATTAGCAGCTTTAGATTTCAATGCAGCTCTTGATAGATATAGGCAATACACGAATCAAGTGGGCCTTTGATTCGGGCAACGCTTTACACGATAGTGGCGAAATAGTTCACCGCGATAAGACCGCCGCTGCCGCAATGGCGTTCGTCTCTGAGTTCACTGAAAAGCCTGATGCGGTTTTTGCTCTTAATGTAGCTGGCATAGAGCTGGAGAATAGTTTGCAGCAAGCGCTCGCCGAACGCTTTGGCCTGCCTGTGCAAATGGTGTGCACGACAGGTAAATGCGGCGACGTGACCAACGGCTATACGTCGATAGAACAACTGGGTGCCGATCGATGGGCAGCACTGGTTGGTGCCTGGCACCAGTGCCGTCGTGCGGTTGTCGTCGTCGACGTGGGCACGGCTATAACGATCGATCTGGTGGCCGCGGATGGGCGGCATCTCGGGGGAATCATAGTGCCGGGTATTGACCTGATGCGGTTGGCCCTGAACAGCGATACCAGTGACATCGGTGGTTTTGCCGGCAACAGCAAAGGCCCGGTGCCGGGCCGTGACTGGTTCGGCCGCGATACGTTGTCGGCCGTACAGCGCGGGACACTGTTCAATGCACGCGCGGTTATCGAGCGCGCAATCGAGGAGTTTGCAGGTGAGGGCGATACGCCGGCAGTCTTTGTGACAGGGGGCGATGCGGAGTTAGTGGTCCCGCTGATCAGCACCCCGGTAGAGCACAGGCCGTTACTCGTTCTGGAAGGCCTGCGCCTGCTCGTTGGCGGTGGAAGCTGATGCGCAATGCGTTCCTGTTGCTGCTGTTACTGAATATTCTGGCCTTTGCTTTCCAGAGCTGGATCATCGAGCCGGATGACCCGGTGGATGCCATGTCTATAGATCAGGATGTGCCCGGTCTGATGCTTGCGGAGAACCGGAAAGAGCCACCGTCCGAGCCGGTTGTTGTAGAACAGGCCAGCACCACGAACCCGGGCTATCGATGTCTGCGCATAGGGCCCTTCGCGCGGGAAACAGATGCGGACCGGGTGAGGCTGAGCCTGCAGCGCCGCGAAGCCACGGTGCGCCAGACTGCCGAAGCCGGGCAGGTCTGGGTCGGCCACTGGGCTCAGGTTGTGAATCAGGGCAGCCGTGCCAGGGCCGAAGCCGCCCGTGACAAGCTGGCCGCAAATGGTATACCGGATGCTTACATTGTCCCGGGTTCTACGGACAACCGGATATCGCTGGGGGTATACCGTAAGCGGGTCAGCGCAGATCAGGCCATGAGGCAGGCGCGCAGCCTCGGGTTTACAGCCCGGGTAGACGACCGTTACCGGGCAGGGACCAATTTCTGGCTTCGGGTGCGGCTGCCGGGTGACCGGGCGCTTAATCCCGGGGAATTCAAGACGGATACGGGCCAGATCCTGCGTACCGAGACGATTGCCTGTGCGGATGCTGGCATATAGTCGTCCGTTCAGGCTGGTATATCGCACGGAAGGATGGAATCTTCTAGAATCGCCGTCCGGTCGCGGCTCCAGTAGCCATCTAGGAGCCTTTCAGCGGTCCCGGGCCAGATTGCCGGTATAGCTCAGTTGGTAGAGCAGGGGTTTTGTAAACCTCAGGTCGGGAGTTCGAATCTCTCTGCCGGCACCACTCAATGAGAGCGGGCTTCCAGGCGGCAGAAGTACGCCTGGAAGGCTTTGTGCTCGAATTAGTGCTGGGGAAAGCGAAGCTTTGCCCAGTAAATTTGCGCGTATTTCTACGCGCAAATTTGAGCAGCGGCGTTAGCCGCTACCCACGCTCGCAGGGCGATGCCTGCGAAGCAGGCCGGGAGCCCGTAGAGCACCGGGTGAAGCACTGAAAATGTGCAAAAACAGGCTCAAATTCCTGCCACTTCCGCCGCACCGCAAAATCCGCTCAAATGCCCGCCACACGGTTGACAGGGCCCTACAGAGGGTCGACAATGCGCGGCTTGCATCGCGGAGGGGTACCCAAGCGGTCAACGGGGGCAGACTGTAAATCTGCTGGCTCAGCCTTCGCAGGTTCGAATCCTGCCCCCTCCACCAGGTTTCTGGCGGAGGGATGCAGTAGACAATTTGGTTTTTCACGGAGGTTGCTCAGGTTCTAAGGATCGGAGTGCGATCTCCTGCACGCGTTATTAATCAGGGCAGTTATTCGTATTTCACCAATTTTTTATTTGTACGCATGAGTATTACGCGTGCAAAAAAACAGACGGCAGGGTTTTTATTTAGGAGCGGCTTGTTTAGATACTCCGGCGACAGTGTTCTAACGAAACCGCAGGCATGAGGCTTGGCTTAAGGCGACATCAATTGCGGGTGTAGTTCAATGGTAGAACCTCAGCCTTCCAAGCTGATGATGTGGGTTCGATTCCCATCACCCGCTCCATAACAGAGGCGGGATGAAGGGTTGGCGAAAGCTAGGAATTCTGCCCACGTAGCTCAGGGGTAGAGCACTTCCTTGGTAAGGAAGAGGTCCCCGGTTCAAATCCGGGTGTGGGCTCCAGATGCAGGGTTGGTTATTATTTTTTAATTTTTGACACAATATACGTCACGAGAGAAAGAACATGGCGAAAGAAAAATTTGAAAGGACAAAACCACATATAAATGTAGGTACGATTGGTCACGTAGACCATGGTAAGACGGCGTTGACAGCGGCACTGACCAAGGTAATGGCGGCCAAGTACGGTGGTGAAGTGAAGGAATATGGCGAGATTGATAATGCACCCGAAGAGAGGGAACGCGGTATTACAATTGCCACGGCACATGTGGAGTATGAGAGCGACCAACGTCACTATGCACACGTTGATTGTCCGGGCCATGCTGATTATGTGAAGAACATGATCACGGGGGCTGCACAGATGGATGGTGCGATCCTAGTGGTGAGTGCGGCCGACGGCCCAATGCCACAGACCCGAGAGCATATATTGCTGGC
>JASLMV010000028.1 GCA_030746435.1 Gammaproteobacteria bacterium
ATCTGTGTCGGCAGGGGCGAGGCGAGGCCGCTCGATGCATCCTTGGCGTTCTTTTTTATCCACATACCGTGTCTACCTTACTCCAGAAGTTCGTCCAGTGAAAAGTAATTGCCGTTGCGCATTACACCCGTCACGTTCATAAGGTCACTAATATCGTCCAGCGGATCCCCGTCCACGATCACGAGGTCGGCCAGCCTTCCTGCGCGTATGCTGCCCACCTCGTCCTCCGCCCCGATGGCCGCTGCAGCCCCCGAGGTTGCGGTTTCGAGCACTTCCCATGAGGCAAGGCCGGCCTCCTGGTAATTGATCAATTCGACCAGCAGCGCAAGTCCGTAGGGGAAGATTGGTGAGTCGGTACCCGCAACTATCTGTGCGCCTTCTTCGTGCAACCGGGCGATGCTCTGCAGCGCATTGTCATGCCCGTAGGCAAGCAGGGACCTGTTCTTGCCCATCATCTCTGCAAAGCCAAGCAGCCCCTTTCGATAGGCCTCGGGGTACAGGGCCTTGACCTGTGTGTTGTCGAGCAGCTCCGGGTTGCTGAGCAGATAGCGGAAGAAACCACCCGCGACAACAACAGTTGGAGTAATTGCCGTCGCATTTGCACCTATTACACCGAGGACGTCAGCATACATAATCTGTGCATCGCTCCGTTTCGCAGAAAAACCCAGCCGGCCGGTCCCGCCCAGGTGCTCAACGCGACTGCCGCCGAATGCGAAATTGCGGAATGCCGAGTGCGCAGTAACGGGCAAATCCAGTTTGCCGGCAAGTTCTATGGCCCTGCGCTGACGTTCCGGTGGCATGCGTACGTATGTTTTCAGCAAACCGTAGCCGAGCGCATCTGCGCGTTCCAGTTCCCACTGCAGCCGCCTGTCCGAGTTTATGTGGCTCGCAAAATGAAATGAACGCCGGTATCCATCGAGTTGCGGCCCCGCAAACACCAGCCGTGGTCCCGCGCGTTTGCCGTTGCCCCAGGTTTCCATCAGCGTCCGCGATTGCCAGGGCATGCCGCCCGGTTCAACGACCGTCGTCACACCGTGTGCCAGCCAGGCGCGGCCCACCCATTCGCCCTGGTGGGGTTGAAAGTGGCCGTGATGATCGATCAGGCCCGGCAGTACAGTCCGGTTGCCTGCGTCGATCACGCGCGCATTGTCGGGGTGCCGCCTGTGACGTTTGACCGCGACGATCCTGCCTCTTTCGATTTCGATGTCGACGTTGCTGCGGTAGTTGGGACTCATGCCCGTATAGAGCCGGCCCGCGTGCACGATGGTTTTGCCCTCGGGTGACACGTTTCTCCAGCGCAGTGCTACAGGCAAATCTTCAGTCTTGTTGGTTCCGAGGTTGAGGCGTGCGAGCCCTGTCGCAGACAGGTAAGTGAGCTGCGAGCTGTTATTACTCCAGCTGGGTGATTCGGCGAGTTCGTCCAGCACCCTGATCAGTGGTCCTGCGAAGGCACCATCCGGGCCGGTCGCCACGATGTACAGGGCGCCGTCTATGATGAGTGCTGTCTGCGCTCCGTCTGCGGAACTGACGGGTCCGAAGTCCGCCACGAGGTCGCCCGGAAGATCGTTGACAAAGGTACGGTCGTCGTTCACGGCAACGCGCACGAGCCGGTTACGACCGTCACGGTAGCGCGTAGATGTCGAATGCAATTTGGCGACAGTGATGAACTCGCTATCTGCACTCCAGCTCATCGGACCGGGCCAGACAGGTGGCGCGTGTTTCAGGCGCCTGTTCTTACCGCTAAGCAGGTCCAGCACGTTGAGTGTGAAATCCCCGGTACCGATCGGTCCCACTTCCTGCCAGGCGAGTTTGGTGCCGTCTTTACTAAAGGTGGGGAAACGCGGGCCGCGGGCTTTAGCCGTTAACCGGGTGTCAGTGCCCGCAACCGTATCGCGCATCCAGACCTGCATGCTTCCGCTGCGGTCCGAGATATAGGCAAGCCAGCGTGCGTCATTCGAAATGTGCGGGTCGCGGTCTGCATATTTGTCGTCCGTCAACTGGATCAGTCCGCCGTCTTCATGGCGCATCCACAGGTCACCGAGTGCCTCGAATACGATTTGCTTGCCACCCTCGGTCGCAACCGGGTTGACGATACCCAGTACCGGCTGCCGTTTGCGTTTAAAGGTATCCGGTTCGTCCAGATCCAGGTCCGGGGCTTTGATATTCAGACGTGCCGCAAAGGGAATTACGATATGTGAATCAGAATCCAGCGAACGTTTGTGGATCAAGCCGTCAGCAGAATACAGGAGTGTGTCTGCATCGAGCCAACTCGGCGGTAAGGGAAAAACATCCTCGTTCCCGGTAACAACCCGGTATTCTCCGGTTGCGACCGTCAGTATGACCAGATCATTTCTGCTGATAGCCGGAAAAGCAATGCGCTCACTCGCCTGTACGAATGCGAGGTACTGTCCGTCGGCGCTAAACCGCAGGCCCGCAAGTTTCCCCGCGGGCGCGGTATAGATTTCCCGGCCTGCTGCTTCCGCACCGGCAACGGTCGCCGGCATAAGCGTGACAACCGGGTTGCCGGCGCGTTCCGATATGTAGGCGACGCTACCATCCGGTGCTACCGCCGGCGCGTGGTCGTCAGCCGGATCATCGCTAAGCTGGACAAGTTCTGCCGTGTTCAGGTCCAGCGACCAGATTTCGTAATTGCCCGAGCGATCGGAGCTAAACAACACCCGGTCACCTGTGGGTGACCAGGCCGGGTCGCGGTTATCGGCAATACCGCGGGTCAGGTTGCGGCGTTGAGTACCGTCGCTCGACGTCAGCGCGAGTTGCCAGGCGCCGTCGCGGAAAGACTGGAACAGGAGTTGGCCGCCATCGGGGCTGAAGCGTGGCAGACGGATATCGTCTTCCGGCCCCGTCAGGCGCATTGCTTTACCACCTTCCTCGGGCAGTAGCCACAGCATGCCCTGCAAATCCATAATGATAAGGCGCTGATCGTCCTCGTTAAGCAAAGGACTAACGTCTACCGAAAAGTTAGTACCTTCGCTTACGGTGACGCTGTTTGCGGCCTGGAGCTGCCGGGTATTCAGAATCGATAACGCGGCCAGCAGCAGGGCAGACGTTAGCTGGAATTTCCCCCTCATAAGCAAAGTGTACCGTATCATTTCCGCGGGAATCAGCAGCCGTGAACCACTGCTCGGTGAGGAATGCCACAAGCTGCCGGTGGCAATGGACTCCGGCCAGCGGAGGTAGTAGTTTACGGGTTGGTCAAAAACAAAAAGCGGTTAGGCGTGGGGGAGTTCTCGTGTTGAGACAAATTTTATTTGCAGTTCTGGTGTTGGCGCTCGGTGGGACCGCCAATGCGGCCGCACCCAAAGAACAGGGCGGCTACCTGGGCGTTGGCTTCGGTGGCAGTGAGCTGGACGATGACGGCATGTTCGATGGGTTGGACCTGGACGACGACGATGTATCGTGGCAGATCTCGGGCGGTTTCAGGTTTAACAACCATGTTGCCGTGGAAGGCCGGTTTACTAACCTGGGCAAGACCAAGGCTGATGGCGACGATATAGAGGCGGAGGCCACCACATTCCACGTTATCGGTATCATTCCGCTCGGCGGCAACGGCTGGGAGTTATTCGGTCAGCTTGGCATTGGCCTGGTTAACGTTGACTTCGTCGAGGACGAGGAAGACGAAACCGTTAACAGTTACGGACTCGGTGTGCGCTATCATCTCTCGGAAGAGAATGCGCTTGCCGTGCAGTTTGACCGTTACGAATGGGACGAGGACAGCTTTGAACCGGAAGTCGATACTATCCAGCTGCTTTGGACGCACACTTTCTGAAGCTGCAACCGTTGAATGAAAAAAAGGCCCGTTTGCGGGCCTTTTTCTTTGCCTGAGCTTTGCCTGATCCAGCGGCCGTCAGTGCATCAATGTGTCTAACTCGAGGCCTGTATCAGCGGCACGCTATCGAGCACCCAGTTTTTCTGCGTGCGGCGCCCGGGCGATGGGATCGCGTAGGCCACGTCGCCATAGGTATTGCGCATGGTCTTCAGGTCGATACGCCAGCCGCGTTTCTCCCAGCCCTTAAGGTGCTCGCGGTAGCCGACGATACACTCGTCGCCCTTAATCAGGATTTCTTTGGTCGTGGTTTCCGGCGTGCGCACAGGGTAAAGCCCCGCAATCAGGGTAATATCTTCATCCGCGATGGCCAGGTTGATCTGCTCTATTCTGATGTCATTTTCAGGTTCCAGCATGCAGTTGCGCATATTGACGAAAAATATGCGCGTGTGGCTGTCGTCGATCGGCTGTTCGAAAAAATATTGTGCAAAGCAATTGTCCGCCGACAGGTTGATCCTGGTTATCAGCGTGTTAGGCCCGTAGTGCCCCGTACTGGAGCCGAAGTTTTCGGGGTCGTCATCATTGCGCAGGTGAGCAAGTTTTACGGTGCCTGGTTTCGGCGGCTCCATCCGTGTGGTTACTGTGGTGCACCAGTCGTCCGATTCCACGGTCAAGTACTCCGGTATGAACTTGATATTTCCCTGCAACGGATGCACGAATTGGTTGTGTGTCGGATCTACGCCATTCTCGATCGAGCGTTCGTAATACCCATCCAGCTCAAATTTCACCAGCCTGTTCTCGCGCCAGCCTTCCCGGCCCCATTCCGGTATTTCAAAAAGCGGTACCCGCTCTTCCTCGGGTAAATCGCCCAGGAAGGCAAACACGATGCCGTAGCGCTCGATGACGGGGTAACTGTCGACCTTCGCGCGTGCCGGCATCTTGCTGCCATTCTCCAGGAACGGAATGTAGGTGCAGCTGCCGCTGCCATCGAACTGCCAGCCGTGATAGGGGCACTCCACATTACCGTCCACGATTTTGCCCTTGCCCAGCGCTCCGCCGCGGTGGATGCAGGTGTCGGCGAGTACGTGGGCCGCGCCGTCGCTGTCGCGAAATGCGACGAAATGCAATCCGAGAATTTTTGTCCGCATCGGTTCAACGGCCGTCAGTTCGTCGGCGATGCAGACGGGATACCAGAAGTTGATATACATGGTGTATGGGATTATAAGCCGTTAATTCTCGCCCGCCATCCCTTCGAGTTGTGTGCGCGGTGCCGACGTGTGCAGGTGGTGTATGCGCCAGCCCTCTGCTGTCTTCTCCAGGATTGCGGTGCCCAGCCCGCTGATGCTGATGGCCTTCCCCTGCATCTTGCCGGAAGCCGTGTAGCGGTAAACCCCGAAGCCCAGCTTGCCCTGCAGCTCGCCGCCGATCAGTCGTAGGCTGTAACTGATGTCGGTGAAAGCATCCATTTCCACGAGCAGGTGATTATCCCGGAAGTCTTCCCAGGTCCAGTTGGGGTAGCCGCTTTCCACCGTCGAGAAATCATCGGGCATGATCGCCTGTTCCATTATCTCTACCGACTTCTGTTCCATCCCGCGGCCGTAGAGATCCAGCAGGGCCTGGATGGTTGCCTCGTCGGTCGTTGGTTCGCGGTAGTCCGCTATCGGATCTTTCGAGGGTTCGGCAGTATGCTCGCCTGCTGCGAGGGCTGCACCGGTGCCGAGCAGTAAAGCTGCCAGCAGTGTCATTCGGATTGTTTGCATAACCTTAGGTACGAGTACGGGGTGTGCGCGCTCACCCGGCCAGCGGGGCTTCTGCTACTATATCGCACCGGCTGCACAGGCCGGTATATACCATAAAGAACGTAAAACCAGCTTAAAAAGAAAGGGCGGGGTCGAATGTCTACCTTTGATGATCAGTTAAATAAAGTCCGTACCCAAAAGGGGTTTATCGCAGCGCTGGACCAGAGCGGCGGCAGCACCCCTAAAGCGCTGAAGCTTTACGGTGTCGGCGAAGATGCCTACAGCAACGACGACGAAATGTTTGCGGTCGTGCATGCTATGCGCACCCGTATCGTGACGAGTCCTGCCTTTAACGGTGACCGTATCCTCGGCGCCATCCTGTTCGAAAATACCCTGGACCGGGATATTGGGGGAAAAAGTTCCTCGAACTTCCTCTGGGAAGAGAAAAATGTCGTACCGGTCCTGAAAGTCGATAAAGGCCTGGCCGATGAGGCGGACGGCGTGCAGCTCATGAAACCGATACCGGGCCTCGATGAATTGCTGGAGAAAGCCAAATCCCAGAACGTGTTCGGTACCAAGATGCGCTCGGTGATCAAGTCGGCTAATGCCGCTGGAGTCGCCGCCATTGTCGATCAGCAGTTCGAGATCGGTCGGCAGATCGTTGCCGCCGGCCTGGTGCCGATTATCGAGCCGGAAGTCGATATCAACGCGCCGGACAAGGCAGAAGCGGAAGCCATGCTGCGCGAGAACCTGCTCGCAAACCTTAACAAGCTAAACAGCGACGAACAGGTCATGTTCAAACTGACCCTGCCGGAAGAGGCCGGTTACTACCGGGCATGCCAGGACCATCCGAACATGCTGAAGGTCGTGGCGCTGTCGGGCGGTTACTCGCGCGAGGAAGCCAACCGCAGGCTTGCAGAGAACCACGGCATGATCGCAAGTTTCTCACGCGCCCTGACCGAGGGGTTGTCGGCGCAGCAGTCGGACGATGAATTCAACAGCACGCTGGATGCGTCCATCGAGTCGATTTTCCAGGCCTCGTGCACCTAGTTATATATAGAGTCACGATTTGCCTGGCCATGAATGGAAAAGCCCGCACCTGCGGGCTTTTTTGTGACCCGTTATGTATGCAAGAACCCTGATTTTTTTATTGTTGTACCTGCTCGCGGCTTGTTCCGAAGCCCCGGGTGACAGGCCGGCGAACGTTAGCACCGCCCGGGTTGCCGCGGATAACGAGCCGCATAACTGGCTCGTGCACGGCCGCAACTATGCCGAGCAACGCTTCAGTCCGCTTAACCAGATCGACGCCGGCAACGTTGCTCAACTCGGGCTGGCCTGGTATCTCGATTTCGGCACCGACCGCGGACTCGAAGCGACGCCCGTTGTAGTCGACGGCATCATGTACGTAAGTGCGGCCTGGAATATCGTCCATGCGATCGACGCGGCGACCGGCGAACTCCTCTGGCGCTACGACCCGCAGGTGTCGCGCGCGTGGGTGGCCGCAAACTCCTGTTGCGATGCCGTTAGCCGGGGCGTTGCAGTTTGGGAGGGCAAGGTAGTTTCTGCCACGCTCGACGGCAGGCTGTTCGCACTCGATGCGCGCGACGGCAGCCTGCTCTGGAGCGCGTTAACGATCGATGCCTCGAAGCCCTACACGATTACCGGCGCGCCGCGGGTCGTGAAGGGCAAAGTCATTATCGGCAACTCGGGTGCGGATTACGGCGTGCGCGGTTACGTGTCGGCATACGATGCAAGTAGTGGTGAATTGGCCTGGCGCTTCTACACCGTGCCCGGCGATCCGGCCAAACCACAGGAGTCGCCCGCGCTGGAGATGGCCGTTAAAACATGGAGCGGAGACGAGTGGCATAAAACAGGTGGCGGCGGGACGGCCTGGAACTCCATGGCTTTCGATCCCGATCTGAACCTGTTGTATTTCGGCGTCGGCAACGGCACGCCATGGAGCCGCGAACTTCGCAGCCCCGGCGGCGGCGACAACCTGTTCCTGTCGTCCTTGGTCGCGGTTAACCCGGACACGGGCGAATACGTGTGGCACTACCAGACCACGCCGGGTGAATCCTGGAATTACTCGGCGGTCGAGTCGATGGTGCTGACCGAATTTGTTATCGATGATGAACTCCGCAAGGTGTTGATACAGGCGCCCAAGAACGGCTTCTTTTATGTGCTGGACCGCGCAACGGGGGAACTGATTTCAGCGGAGAAATACATACCGCTGAACTGGGCAAGCCACGTGGACATGGCGACCGGCCGGCCGGTCGAATACCCCTACGCACACTATATAAATGAGGGTCGGTTAATCGTGCCCGGAGCCTCGGGCGGGCATAGCTGGCACCCGATGGCATACAGCCCGGTCACCGGCCTCGCTTATATACCGGCGCTGTCGGTACCCGGCTACTACAACCATGACGGCAGCTACAGCCATAAGCCCGGGTTCCAGAACACCGGGATCGAAGAGGGGGTTATGGATTTCCGGGCGCTGAACCCGCAGGGCGAGCGTCAGAAAATCCGCTTCGGCGTGCGGCTGCTGGCATGGGACCCGCAGACCCAGACCGAGCGCTGGGCAGTGGAACATGGTGACCTCGGCGGCGGCACACTCGCGACGGCCGGGAACCTCGTGTTCCAGGGTTTGGGCAGCGGTGAGTTCGTGGCTTACACGGCCGACACCGGTACAAAACTCTGGAGCTTTAATAACGCTACCACCACGCTGGCCGGCCCGGTGAGTTATGCGGTGGACGATGAGCAATACATCGCTGTGCTTGCGGGCCGCGGCGGTGGTAGCGGACTGGTCGGCGGGCCGACGGCGAAACGCTGGCAGGGCGTTGCGAATGAGAACCGTGTGCTCGTGTTCAAACTCGATGGCAAAGCGACACTGCCGGCACCGCGCACCGTTGCCCGTGACGTTTCTATCCCTGCAGCAATGCAGTCGCAGGCCGATGACAACGAACGTGTTGAGCGGGGCAAGCATCTTTACCAGCAATACTGCTACGGCTGTCATGGGCTGGAAACGATGGCAGGCGGCGTACTGCCCGATCTGCGTTTCGCTGACGAACAGACGTTCAACGAGTGGGAAGCTATTGTCGTTGGCGGCGGTCGTGCTGACCGCGGCATGCGTTCATTTGCCGCCGTAATGAACAACGATGACGCGCTGGCTATCCGCGCTTACGTGATCGAGCGCGCAAAACGCTTACAGTAATAACGTGCCGGTATCCGGTATCAGGCGGATGCTGTTTTGCGCTGCTGGGGTGCCGGAATAGTAAGGGCGTAAATGCTGAGGATTGCCATGACGGTGCCGCCGATCAGGAAAGGCGCATTTGGTTGCACATAGTAGTAGAGGAGGGGCCCGACGAGCGGCCCCATGATCGCACCGCTGGTATTGGAAGCCGACAGGTAACCGGCTGCCGTGCCCTGTTCGTGCGGCTCCACGGCGAGGCTGGCACTGCCGTTGATGCCGGGCGTTGCACACGCGAATGCGCCGCCGAGTATCGCGAAACCGAGCCCGAGTACCACTATGTTGGGCGCGAATGCCATCGTAAACAGACCGGTCCCGAACAATGGTGCGGTTAACCGTAACAGTACAAAGGGCGAAATTTTGATGAACTGGAACAGGACGCCCTGGATCAGGGTGATTACTGCAGCCATGCATACAAGCAGCACGCTGGCCGTGCGCATGACGCGTGCCATGTCGGTGATACCAAACTGGTCCTGGATATAAAACGCCGTAACGAAATTGAGCGATATAAAGAACAAAAAGATATTTACCCACATGATCATGTAGGGGCGTAGCCGCTTGTCGGTAAACTTAATTTTCGGTTTATCCTTGTCACCGCTGGCCTTTCGCTGCGCATGCTGCTCCGGCTCCATGAGCCAGATGATCGTCGCAATACCGCCGAGCATCGAGATCGTTGCAGCCGCATACATCGGATACAGTACGCCCATGAAGGTCAATGCACCGCCGATTGCCGGGCCCACTATCGATCCCAGGCTGTTTGCACTGCCGATCAGCGCCATCCCTTTCGCCCGTTCATGCCAGGCGGTTACGTCGGCGATATAGCCGGCAGCGGACGGATAAATGGACGATGCGGTCAGTCCGTACAGCGCGCGCGAGGCAAAAATCATGGCCATCAGTCCACCGGTCGCGAGCGCTCCCTGCATACCCAGGTTCAGGGTATAGGCCATTAGCAATATACCGATGCTGCTACCGAACAGGCCTATGATGAACACAGGTTTGCGGCCGATAACATCGCTGCGGCGGCCCCAGTAGGGGCCGGCAAGTATTAGCGAAATGTTAGCCAGCGAGAATGTGATGCCGAACTGTACTTCGGTCAGGCCGATGGACCTTGCGAGAGGCGCGACAACGATAAACAGCAGCGACTGGCCAATCGCGAAAATCACGACGCCACCGGCAAGGAAATATCTGCCAAAAGTATAGGCTTTGCTGGATTCGGTCATAAAATTATGGATTGCCGCGAAGCGCTGAGCGAAAGACTGCGCATGCTCTCATGTCGGTTGGGGCTGCGCACGGCCGCGAGCAGCGCGTGACCATTTTTTAACAGAAAATTGCCGTGCCGTGCTGATTCGGCATAAGGCTGATATGTAACCGTCTCGTTTACTACGGTGGAATAGAATCCGGTCAGGCAGGCGGCTTCGTAAATATCAGGATATGTTGTCGTGGCAGGAAGTCCAGTGTTTCCACCCAGTCGAGACCGGCTGCCTCAACCTCCATAATCGTCTGTTCCTCGGTCATTTTATGCAGACGGAGGATGGGTAAATCCGGGTCTTCGGCGCGGTATTCCAGGTGGTAGAGCAGTCCTCCCGGCTTGAGTCCCCTTGCGATTCCCTGCATGACTTCGCGGGGATAAGAGAATTCATGGTAGGCATCCACAATCAATACAAGATCAGCGCTATCAGCCGGTACACGGGGATCGGTTTCGGTGGCGAGTAAAAGTTCGATATTGTCGATGCCGGCCAGCCTGGCGCGTTCATCGATTCTGTCAAGCATCTCCTGTTGTATATCCACCGCGATGACGCGCCCCTGTGGCAGTTTCGCGGCAATGAGCAGCGAAAAATAACCGCTGCCGGCACCCAGGTCGACAACCACGCTGTCTGCTCCCAGGGGCAGGCTTTCCAGCAACAGGTCGGTGCGTTCTTCCTGTTCTCGCTTGGGACGATCCAGCCAATCGATACCCCGGTGGTCTATTACATGTGAGATCTCACGTCCCATGTAGATTTTGCCAATGCCGTCCCGGTTGACCTGTGTATAGGTGTAGTGCTCTTCATCAGCCTGTGAACAACCTGCCGATAGAAATATGATCAGCAGGGCAAACGACTGAAATGAAGATTTATTAATAAGCATATGTTTGTCCCGCAAATATTTTTTGCGAAGAGGGCTGTTATGGATTCGCTTAATTAATGTGCTGGCTGAATATTGCGCGCGAGTAGCGCTGCAATCAGCAGACCTGCCAGACCTGTGATGCCCACCGCAAGCACAACCCCATTGGCCAGCTCTGCGTGCACGAGCGGACCGTTGGTGTAGAGTCCCAGCGCAACGAGGAAGTTGACGGCCGCATGCAGTATCAGCGGCGGCCAGAGCGACTGGCACAACCACCGGAGGTAGGTCCAGCCTGCGAGCGTGACGAACAGGCCGAGCCAGTTCAACAGGAGTTCAGGTCCCCAGCGATGGGCGAGTACATTGACCACGCCGATAATGAAAACGATTGGCCAGATACTCAGCACGGACTGCATACGGGTTTGTACGATGCCGCGAAATGTTACCTCGGCGAGTATTGCGGCGAGGACCGACATATAAAAAGCATAGACCAGCTTGAACAGGTCGCTGACCTCGGCATCCATGAGTTCGGTTGCGCGCACCATGCCCGTGAACTTGCCCTGGACAACGGCGGTTGCCACACCCAGTACCGTCAGCCCGATGCCGATGACATAAACCCGGGGCCACTGTACGTTCGCGGGACTGCGAAGGCCGATATCCCACTTCCGCTGCGCCCACCAGGTCGATCCGATGAGTACGATCGTTGCCGGGAGCGGGAACCAGACCACGTCCGGTGTCCAGTTCGCGTTGAACGTCACGAGACCTATGCAGAGGCCCATGACCACACCGAAAAATATAAGTCCGAGCACAATGGCCCAGATACTGGTCTTCCACTGTTCGCTGTTCATGCGCCTGCCCCCTGAGGTTACATGAGCCTGGTGCTTATTGTACTCCCCGGTGCATTTGTACGGGGTACCCTGCAAATGGGCTAGGATTAACACATGGCCGATGCCCGCTGGACACTCGATCACGATATCGACGCATATCTCGCGACGATGAAGTTGCCGCCTGCCGATTACATGCAGGAACTTGCGGCAAAGCGCGCGCCCATAGAAGCGGGTGCGCCACAGGTCGGCGATCCGGCGCCGGTATTTACCGCCAAATGCCTGATAACCGATGGTATGCCTGCAGGTGAACAAGTCAGTCTTGCTGATTTCAAAGGCAAGCGGCTGGCACTACTGTTCGGAAACTACACCTGTCCGGTATATCGCGGTCAGATCAAACGCTTTAACGAGATTTATACCGAGCTGCAAGATGAACTGTCATTCCTGCTGGTTTATATCAGCGAGGCGCACCCGGAAGACGGCTGGCAGGTTGAAATCAACCACACGCAGCATGTTGTTTACGATCAGCCGACGGAAATTGACGAACGTGTTGCTATAGCGAAGACCTGCATTCAGCAGCACGATATCCGCATGCCCGTGGTACTGGATGATATGGACAACACCGTTAATAACCTGTATTCGGGTTCACCCGAACGCCTGTACCTGATTGACGAGGAAGGCATCGTGCAGCATCGCTCGGTTCCCGGGCCTTTCAAGATGGACGCGATCGAAGCCTGGTACCAGGCCCTGATGGCCTAGCGCCCGCCCTCCGCAAAGCATGCACGAATTTCTGCTTATTCTTCATCTGCTGTTGTTCTGCTACTGGCTCGGTGGCGATATCGGCGTGTTCTATTCTTCGGGCTTTGCCGCCAATCCGAAGCTGAGCCTCGACGCGCGCATGACGGCGGCGAAGATCATGCTGAACCTCGATATCGTGCCGCGGCTGTGCGGCGCCGTGATGCTGACGGTGGGCGGTTTGCTGAGCGAGTTCGCCGGCATTACGCATCCCACCTGGCAACTTGTTGCGATTATTGCGCTGGCACCCGTATGGCTGGTGCTGGAACTGGTATTACATTTCAAACACGACACACCGCTTGGCAAGGGCATGGCGAAGTTTGAAGACCCCTTCAAGTGGTTGATCATGATTGCCTGCATTGCATCGGTTGCGTGGTCTTTTTCCACTGGACGCCTGGTTGATGAGCCCTGGGTAGGCTACAAAATCCTGTTATTTGCATTGATCATGTTTTTCAGCCTGATGATCAACAAAACCATCGGGCCTTACATCACGGGTATCCAGCGTATTGCAGAAGGTGAAATAGACGAGGCGGAGAACACCGCCATGGCCGCGAGCCTGAGACAGGTCAAGTGGGCCGTAATAGGTATATGGATTGCGCTGGTCGCTGAGGTAGTGATCGGCGTTGCCAAGCCGGGCGGCTGATGTGGCGTGTAAAAAAGCAACTGACAGAAAGCGGGATGGGGACTGTGTATTATCACCAGGGGGCCAAAAGTAGCTGCTATGGGTTTAACTAACCGCCGCAATATATTCTGGACACTACTCGCGGTAATCGCGGTTGCGGCCGCGCTGACCGGCGGGGTCGACAGGCTTGGCGCGGATAGTGCGGCCGATGCTTTTAAACGTGCGCTCGTTACCTTCGCCGTGTCGCGCGCCCTGAACGGCGCGATCTCCGTGGCCCAGGGTACCGAGCTGGCCATCGAGCCGGCGGGTGTCGGCGTGATCTTGTCGCTGGGCCAGGTGCTGGACCCCATCAACGACCTGGTCGAGCGTTTTTCAACCGTCATGCTGGTCGCAGCCAGTTCACTGGGCCTGCAGAATGTGTTGCTGCGGATTACCTCGTCCCCGGGTTTCGATATCTTTCTCGGGATCACCGCTTTCCTGGTGCTCGTGACTACCTGGGCGCCACTGCACTGGTTGCAAAACTGGTCGAAGCTTGCCCGCCAGATACTGCTGTTCGTAATCTTCATCCGGTTTGCCATACCACTCCTCCTGATCGGCACGAGCCTGGTATTCGACAACTACCTGGAGGCAGAGCAGGCGGCTGCCGTCAGTGCCCTCGAAGGCGTGCAATTACAGATTGAAGAAATGAACGAAGAGCCGCCAACGGTGCCGTCACCGGATGAATCACTGGTAGACCGCTTCAGCAAGATGCTGGATGAAGCGGCCGAAGCGATGAATGTTAGCGACCGGATCGATCAACTGCAGACCCAGGTTTCGAAAGCCAGCGAACACATCATCAACCTGATCGTTATTTTTGTCCTGCAGACAATATTGTTGCCTGTCGCATTCGTCTGGTTGTTTATCGAGATACTCAAGAGCGCAGCGCGGCGGCTAACGGGACAGACCTGAGCGGGTGCTCGACCCGATCTTCCCACACGTCACGGTACCAGCGGGTTTAGCTTATGGACCGTAAGAGGCGGTTTCGATAAGGGTTTTCCGTAACGCTGGCGGGCCGCTCACTACGGCATAGTTGGCTTACAATAATTTATTCGCACATTGTTTATTTGATTTACAGCAGGCGGGAGGCCGTAATGGATCAGACTTGGCCGGAAAAACTGCGTGACCGGCTTGTGCAGCACAAGGCCGAACTGACCGAGCGCATAGGCAAGATCAAAGCCGATGTAGCACGCGGACTCGACCCTGATTCGAAGGAGCGCCTTGCGCAACTCGGAAACCGGGATGTCCTGAATGCTCTGGCGGACGAGGGCGCTAACGAACTGGCACAGATCAACGCGGCCCTGCGGAGAATGGATGACGGAACATACGGTATTTGCACTTCCTGTGGCGAAGAAATCGATAAGCAGCGGCTCGATGCCCGCCCTTATGCCGCCACCTGCATTCGTTGTGCGACCTCTGACACTCACTAGTTAAACTGCCGTGATATCCGGCCGGCTGACACTGGCCGGTACTCTGTAATAGTCTGTCAGCATGCCGCCAGCCGATACAACGCCTGCACTTCGTCGCGACGTCGGGCTGACCCTGTTCGTGCTCTACGGGCTCGGTAATATCATCGGTGCCGGCATATACGTCCTGGTGGGTAAAGTTGCAGGCGTAGCCGGCTGGCAGGCGCCGTTTGCATTTATGCTTGCTGCATTTATAGCGTTGTTCAGCGGGCTTAGTTACGGCGAACTCGCGGCACGTTATCCGCTGAGCGCCGGGGAGGCCGTATACCTCGACCGGGCATTCGGGCGCCGGCTGCTGTCAATGGCCGTCGGCTTGCTGATCGCTTTTGCCGGTATGGTGTCCGCAGCTACGCTGGCACTGGGCTTTGTCGGCTACTTCAATGAATTTTTCCAGGTGCCCGGTGTCCGTCTTCAAGCAAATGGAACAACTGAGCGTTTAATCTAAGCGAGTGTTTTGCTCATCAGTTTTCATCTTACGC
>JASLMV010000029.1 GCA_030746435.1 Gammaproteobacteria bacterium
TGAACTAGTGTCGCTCGCCATTAATCCGAGCGCCTGTAAAGCTTGCGGCCTGTGCCTCAGTGCGTGCGAGCCCGGGGCGCTCGCCGGCGCAGCGCAGGATGCGGAACGGTTGGACGAGGCGCGCAATCTCTGGAAAACGTGGACCCGGACGCCGGATTCATCAGGCGAGACCATCGAGAGCATCAGCGCAGATCCCGAGATTGGTCTGCTGGCGGCGGCCCTGTTATCACGCTACTGCCAGTTTGCCGTGGCGGGCGGTGACCGTGCAGAGGCCGGCTCCGGCGAGAAATTGGCCATCCGGCTGGCCCTGGCTCTGACCGAGTATCAGCAGCAACCGGCGGTGCAGCGCTTTGCCCGGGAACTGGAAGAGACCAGCGAGGAAATGACTGCACTTGTTAAAGAGACGCTTGCGGGTGTTCTGCCGGTCGAGGATCTGGATACGGTCACCCGGACCCTGTCGCGTATTGTCACGCCGCAGGTTGATCTGAAAACGCTGGCCGATGAAATTGAAACCGTGTCTGCGGATCATTCGATCGATACCGCCGATGTGCTCAGGTTGATCGATTTGTCAAAACAGCTAACCGATTATCGCTGGCGGTTGTTGAGTGGTAAACATGGCCTTGGCAGGGCGCGCTTCGGATTGGCAGTGGCGCCCGGCAGCATGGCCGACTGGGCCGGGACGTTCCCCCATAATCCATTCCAGGCTCCTGTTGTTCTGGACATGACAGGTGATGCGGCGCAACTCGCAGCCGGGTTACTGGAAGGTCAACTCGGCGCGACCGCCGACGTAGTGCGAACGTTGCGCCAGGCGCGACTTGAAATTGACAGACCGGCCGGCGGTGCCGACTTGCAACGGGAAGCCCTGACCCGCTTGACCTGGAAAGATCTCAGCGAGGAAGAACTCGAGCTTTGTCCGCCACTGTTACTGGTCGGCAGTGATGAATCTCTGGCGGGTCGGGGACTGGCCCAGGTCATCTGGCTGCTGAACTCCGGGTTGCCGATAAAAATACTGGTTCTGGATGCGCTGGACTTCGGTCTGTCAAGCCGGCAGTTTTCAGACGCGCCCGAGGCGTCCCGTAACGATCCACGTGCCGACTTCGGATTGCTGGCACTTGCACAACACGAGGCCTATATCGCACAAACATCGATTTCCGATGCGGATCACTTCAGTCAGAGTGTGCTGGGAGCGCTGGGGTTCAACGGGCCGGCTCTTATTAATGTGCATGCGCCCAGCCCCGAACGGCACGGATTCTCAACGCAGCGTACGACGGAGCAGGCGCGCCTGGCCGTGGCTTCCCGTGCGATGCCTTTGTTTCGCTACGACCCGGCTGCCGAAGGGGTGTTCGGCACGCGGCTCAATCTGGATGGCAATCCGCAACCGCAGCAGATTCTGGTTTCAGGGGGTGATGGCGAACCACCGTTGACACCGGCCCATTGGGCGTTGACCGAGCAGCGCTTTGCCGGATGTCTCTCGGTGTTGAGTGATGATGACAGCGCCCCGGTTGAACTGGACGAGTTTCTTGAGCTGGATGCTAAAAGCCGGACACGAAAAACCCCCTGTATCACAGTGGGCGAAGCACCGGACGAGGTTCGCTACCGGGTCAGTGCCGGCCTGGTCGAGATGGCCGGGAAACGCATAGAGATCTGGCGCACCTTGCAGGAACTGGCGGGGGTGGTGACACCCTTCACCGCCAAGGTGGAGCAGGAAATACAGGCAAGAGTTGCCGGCGAGCACCAGGCAGAGCTCGATGCCCAGAAACAGGAGTCTGAGCAAAAAATCAAAGAGCTCCAGAAGACGGTAGAGATGGAAATAGCCGCCAGGATTCGCGGCCGGCTGATGGAACTGGCGGAGTCCAGGCGGAGCTGAACGACTCCGGTCATCACGAAAGAATGCCAGGCAGAGGCCTGCAAAAGAGGCGTAAACCGGTTTACCAATCATGAATACCCTGCGATCACTGCGGCGGAACTTCGACCACGGGGTTCATCCGGCGCACCACAAAAAGCAGACTGAAGATCTGGCGATCCAGCGGGTTCCGTTCGTCAGTGATTACGTGATGCCGCTGGGTCAGCATATTGGTGTGCCGAGCCAGCCGGTCGTGGAGGTCGGCGAGCGGGTGAATCGTGGACAGCTTATTGCAAAGCCCGGTGGCTTTGTGTCCACGGCACTGCATAGTCCCGTGACCGGGACGATTAGTGAGATCGGTGACGTGCGTGGCGCTGACGGGGTGTTTGCTCCGGCCATCCAGATTGCCGCCGATCCCTATGCCACCCAGCAGCTGGAATCGTCTGCGGGTGTGGATTGGCGGTCACTGTCCCTGGAGGAGTTTATCGATGCGGTGCAGATGGCCGGAATCGTCGGGATGGGCGGGGCCGCTTTCCCTTCTCATGTGAAGTTCTCGGTCCCTGACGGAGTGCAAATCCGTCATCTGCTGATCAACGGGTCTGAGTGTGAGCCGTACCTGACCAATGATCATCGCCTTATGGTGGAACGGCCCGAGGACCTGCTACTGGGTGCGGAGATCGTTCGGCAAACGCTCGGGGCCGAAGAAACGGTTATCGGCGTGGAAATGAACAAGCCCGATGCGATTGAAATTCTCCGCCGACACATCCAGCCGGATCAGCCGGTGCGCATTGTGCCGCTGAAGGTAAAGTATCCCCAGGGGGCGGAGAAGATGATTATCAAGACCATCTTCGACATGGAAGTTCCTGCCGGTCAACTCCCGAGAGACGTGGAAGTCAACGTCAACAATGTCGGCACCATCGTGGCGATTGCCGATTACTTTTTACGCGGGCTGCCGTCGATAGAGCGCATCGTGACCGTATCCGGTCCCGGGGCCAGCTATCCGGCAAACCTGATCGTGCCGCTGGGAACCCCGGTCAGAGAAGTGCTGCGTTTTTGTGGCGGCCTTAAGGACGAGACGCGCGAAGTCATCCTGGGCGGGCCGATGATGGGGAGGCCTACCGCAAGCCTCGATGTGCCTGTTCTGAAAGGAACATCCGGGATCCTGGCATTCACCGAGGCGGAAACGGCGCGACCGAAAGAGTATCCGTGTATCCGCTGCGCGCGCTGCCTGGAAGCATGTCCCTATTTTCTCAATCCTTCCCGTTTTGCCCGGTTGTCCAGGGCACGGATGTATGACGAGATGGAGCAGTATTCGGTTATGGACTGCGTCGAGTGCGGTTGTTGCACGTTTGCCTGCCCGTCTAACATTCCCATCGTGCAGCTTATTCGCACCGGCAAGGATGCGCTTCGTGCCAGCAAGGAGAACCCGGAGTGAAGCAGAAAGATCCGGATCTTCTGCTTTTGCATGCACCGCTACTGCGCCAGGGAATGACGACGCCCAGCGCGATGCGGGATGTGCTCTATGCGCTGCTGCCGGTTACCGCTGCGGCGCTGTGGTTTTTTGGCCTGGGCGCGTTACTGGTGCTCGGTGCCAGTATTGCAGGGGCGGTACTGACCGAGTGGCTTTTTTCCGTATCTGAAAAGCGTGGCGAATCTCTTCTCGATGCCAGTGCCATCCTGACCGGCTTGCTGCTGGGTTTGACGCTGCCGCCGGGGTTGCCGATGTGGATGGCTTTTCTGGGCGGGGTCGTTGCCATTAGCCTGGGTAAAGTGATCTGGGGAGGGCTGGGCCACAACCTGTTTAATCCGGCGCTTCTCGGACGTGCCTTCCTGCTGGCTACCTTTCCCATTCCCATGACGACCTGGACGCCCCTGCGGGGGTCCGAAAGTTTTTTCCATGTGAACGCCAGCAACCTGGCATTGCCGTTCATGCAGACGCAGGTCGATGTGGTGTCGTCAGCATCGCCGCTTGGCCTGATGAAATTCGAACAGGAGGTAACGTCACTGACGAACCTCATGTTCGGTAATACGCTCGGGTCCCTGGGGGAAACCAGCGGCGTGCTGCTGATACTCGGCGGGATCTATTTGTGGATCCGGCGTGACCTGGACTGGAGGATTCCCGTGAGCATCATGCTCACCGTGGTCGTGTTCTCAGGATGCCTGACCCTGTTTGATGCCGTGCGCTTTCCGAGCCCGCTGTTCTCGATATTCTCCGGGGGGTTGCTGCTGGGCGCCATCTACATGGCGACCGATCCTGTCACTTCGCCTTTGACCCCGCGGGGAACCTGGATCTTTGGCATCGGTGTAGGCGTACTGGTCGTCCTGATTCGCGTTTTCGGTGGCTTGCCGGAGGGGGTGATGTACGCCATTCTGCTGATGAACGCCGCGACTCCCCTGATCGATCGCTACACGCAACCGCGAATTTTCGGACGCTGAGCTGATTCTTCATGAGCCCGGATAAGCCACCTGAAGCCCCTGCAGTGAGTTCAACCCGACTCGTGCTGACCCTCGCCCTGGCGGGGTTGGTTTCCGGGATTGCCATCATCGGTATTTATGAAGCCACGCTACCGACGATCACGGCCAACAAGGCCCGGGAATTGCGTGAGGCGGTATTCAAGGTCGTTCCGGGTGTAACCCAGATGCAGAAACTGGTGTACAAGGACGGCGAACTTGTTCCGACCACGGCAACGGAGAAAGACGAACAACCCGTCTATGGCGGTTACGACGCAGATGGCAGTTTTGTCGGTTACGCTATCCCCGGTGCGGGGCCAGGATTTCAGGATATCATCGGGTTGTTGTACGGGTACAAACCGGATCAGAAACTAGTGATAGGCATGGAAATACTGGAGAGTCGCGAGACGCCGGGTCTCGGTGACAAGATCTACAAAGATGCCGAATTCGTGGCAAATTTTAAGGCGCTGTCGGTTGAACCTGAAATCATTCCGGTAAAGAAGGGTCAGAAGTCCTTGCCTAATGAGGTCGATGTGATCACCGGGGCGACCATCTCATCCAAAGCGGTGGTGAGGATTATCAATGAAACGCACACAGAATGGTCGACACGATTGCCGCAGCCGGGTTCGGAACCGTTAATGACCGCGCCGGAGCAGGCGGTTGACGAGGCGCAATAGATAATGGTCAGGAACGAAAACGAAGCCTACGAAACGTTCATCAAGGGTATCTGGCGTGACAACCCTGTATTTGTCCAGGTGCTGGGCATGTGCCCGATGCTGGCAGTCACCAATTCGGCCATCAACGCGGTGGCGATGGGAGGGGCGACGTTGTTTGTGCTGGTCGGTTCGAGCTTCCTGGTGGCCAGTTTCAAGCAATGGATTCCCAAGCAGGTGCGCATATCCGGCTTCATCATCATAATTGCGACTTTCGTGACCGTGGCCGACTACACGCTGCTGGCGCTGGTTCCCAAGGTACACAAGGAGCTCGGCGCATTTATTCCGCTGATCGTGGCGAACTGCATGATCCTCGGCCGGCAGGAAGCTTTTGCTTCGAGGAACACGGTACGCCTGGCGGTAATGGATGCACTGGGCACGTCGGGTGGTTTCATGGTGGCGCTGTTCTCATTGGGCGCCATACGGGAAATCCTCGGCAACGGATCGTTATTCGGCGTGGACCTCTTCGGCGAACATTTCGAGCCCTGGGTGATTATGATTCTGCCCCCGGGAGGATTCCTGACGCTCGGGCTTATCCTGCTCTTTTTTAACTGGGTAACCCAGCAGAAAGACAAGTTCATCGAGCAGGTAGCCGAGGCAGAAAGGGTGGCAACTGATGGATAACCTGGTCTGGATCTTTATCAGTGCCTTGCTGGTCAACAATTTTGTCCTGGCCTATTTCCTCGGTCTTTGCCCCTTCCTGGGCGTGTCAAATTCCCTTGAAACCTCCTTTCGACTCGGTTTGGCAACAATTTTTGTATTATTGATTACGGCATTGTGCTCCTGGTTTTTAAACACCTACGTTTTGATCTACGCACCTTACCTGCGCCTGATCAGTTTTATCGTCGTTATCGCCAGCACGGTCCAGTTCATAGAGATGCTTATCAAGAAGATTAGCCCTGCCCTGTTTCGGGCCATGGGTATCTTCCTCCCGCTGATCACTACTAACTGCGCCATACTCGGCCTGGCGATCTTTGCTACAAACCGGGGTTATGGACTGGTGGAGGGGATTGTTTTTGCGCTGGGTGCCGGTATCGGCTTCACGCTGGCACTGCTGTTACTGGCAGGACTGCGGGAAGAATCCGAATTATCCGATATACCTAAACTGATCGAGGGTATCGCGATGAACCTGATCATCGCCGGGATACTCTCGATGGCGTTCATGGGCTTCGCGGGATTGTTCAGTGCTGCCTGAGCAACGGATTTGATTTACTGAGATGAAGACCTACATTTTTGTATTACTTGGGATGGTGGCCCTGTGTGTATTCTGGGCTGTTTTTCAGCTCTGGCTGAACAGGCACCATCCCGAGAATGAGAAACGGCCACTCAAGTGTGCCGGATGTGATGAGGACTGTGAAAAATAAGGGCTGCAGTAATTCTGTACCTTTAATCTTATTTACTTTATTTTTCAACAGGTTATCTTCTAATACCACACCCTTCCCAGGCAGTGTTCACCTGTACCTTACGATAGGCCGCATCTGAAGCTCTGACCTGTACCTTAGGTGCCGGCCTGAAATGGCTTCCTGCGCACATAATAGGTACATACCGAAACAGGGCGGTCAATTGCCAGCTTTCTCCGTTAGCTGCGCGATGCCCGGTGTATTATGAATTTCACCTAAAAAAACAACATACCCGGAGAAGGATGTTTATGCCTATTTCGCCTCAGGAAAGGGAACTGGTCACGATTGCTGTCGCGGTCGCTTGCGGATGCAAGACTTGTCTACGAGAAAACATGCTTGTAGCGCGCAGCCTGCATGTGACGGACAAGGATGTTGCCGATGCGATAAAAACTGCCGCCAATATTCGACGGTCCACTACAGATGCTCTCGAGCAGTATATTTTGTCAGACTTTTCCGAAACAGCGGAACCGGAACCTGACTTCAGTCAGCATGATAATCCACGCCTGCAGGCGCTCGTATCCGTGGGCACTGCCTTCGCTGTTAATTGCGCCTCAAGTTTAAAGAAGTATGTAGCAACAGCGAAAACATTGGATATTCCCGCCGATGACCTTCAAGAGGTTGTCGGGTTATCTGCGTACATGAAAGCCGTGGCAGCTTCGCATGTGGAACAGGTCATGTGCCCCGAAGAGTTCGAGGATGAAACAAACACGCTGACCGACTACACCATGCCTTTCGGCCCTGAACACTGTGCGTGGGTCGGCCATTGCAGAATGATGGAGCGATTGCAGGCCGAGGAACCGGAGCAGGAAAAAAGGGCGGCATCGGGGGGCAAATAAAGCCGGCATAAACCGGAGCGGAACAGGCTTTGCCGCTTGTGCTTAAGCGCGAGCAGCAAAGTTTATTGCGTCAGTCCTTTATCGCCTTGACCACCCGCCACGGTGACAGGGGCATCTCCGTTATTCGGGCACCAATCGCGTTGGTAACCGCATTGGCAATAGCTTGCATGGTACACACAATGGGCCCTTCGCCGACTTCCTTGGCGCCGAAAGGCCCGTTCGGGTCGATCGTCTCCACGATGATGTGATCCACCTCCGGCATTTCATACGCGCGCGGCATCTTGTAGTCGAGCCGTGAAGGATTCATCACCTGCCCGTCCTCCATGATGGTCTCTTCGTACAGCACCTGCGACATGCCGCTGAAAATCTGCCCGTCCATCTGCCCCTCGACAATCCGCGGGTTGATCGCGCGACCCACGTCATGTGAGGCCGTCATTTTATCAACGGTCACTACTCCGGTGCTCGGGTCGACCGTCACCTCGGCAATCTGTGCGCCGAAGGAAAATGCCATCGACCCGGCCTTGATCGGCGAGTTATAAAAGCCACGGCCCATCACGAAGCGGCCTTCCATGCAGTTGAGCGTCTGGTCCGCCACATCACGAAACCTGAGCTTCTCGTCCGGATTGTCTTTCGCATACACCTCGTGATTGCGCCACACCAGGTCATCCTCGTCACACTCGAGCTGGCCGGCGGCCCACACGGCCAGCTGCCCGCGCGCATCGAGTGCCGCATTCTTGGTCGCGTTGCCGGTGGTGAATGTGCCCCTCTGGGTAAACGCGCCCACATCGAATGGATCGGTGTCCGTGTCGCCGGACACCACCTTGATATCGGTCGGCGCAATCCCCAGCACCTCGGCCGCAATGATTGCCATCGTCGTGTGCGAGCTCTGCCCCATATCCGGCAGGCCGATAAATAAACTTGCCTTGCCGTCGGGATTCACCTGGATCATCGCCGCCGACGTGTCGTGCTTGAACACGCCCTTCGCGCCCGACGCCATCGCGCCGATACCAATACCAATCCCCTTGTACTTCGGCAGCTTGCCGTACTTGTCCTTCCAGCCGGCCAGCTCCGCGGTCTTCTCGATGCATTCCTTCAGGCCGCAACTGTAATAGGTCGTCGTGCCGTCCGCCGTGGTGTAGCCCTCCTCCACGCCATTCAGCAGGCTGAACTCGACCGAGTCCATCCCCAGGTCATGCGCGAGTGCATCCATGTGCTGCCCCAGTGCAAACTGCATCTGGGCCAGCCCGCCGCCATGATGAAAGTAGTACGGCAGGTGATTGGTGTACGCCAGCCGCCCCCGGTAGCGCGATGCCTCCAGCGGGTACAACACATGCAGATACTTGCTGGTTAAAGTCGTGACGATCATCTGTGATTCGATATAGGCCCCGTTGTCGAACAGCAGATCCGCCTCGATTACCTTCAGCTTGCCGTCCTTCGTGGCTCCTGAACGCAGCTTGTAATACACCTTGCCGCCGGCGCGGCACATGATGAACTCTTCATCGCCGGCCGAGCGCAGCCGTACCGGCCGGCCGGCCTTGCGCGACAGGAGTGCCGCGATGAAATGGTGTGGACGTACCGAGGTGCGGCCGGTAAAGCCACCGCCGGTGTTGAGCGTGAGCATGCGCACGTCACTGTCTTCCATCTCGAACGCCGCCGCGAGCGCTTTCTGGAACAGGATGGCCGTCTGCGTCGGTGTATAAACAACGAGCTTGCCGGCCTGCGAAAAATCGCACACGCACACGTGATACTCGGCATAACAGTTATGCGAGGCATTCGTGATGAACTCGTCCTCGCGAATCACATCGCATTCGGCAAACACCTTGTCCGGATCGCCGTGATCGAGATTCACCTCCCAACCCACATTACCCTCGCCTTTCTCGTGCAGCTGAATCGCGCCTTCCTTAATCGCGTCGCGCGGATCGCTGAGACTCGGCAGTGTCTCGTATTCGATCTCGACAAGCTCTGCCGCCCTGGCCGCGATACGTTCACTGGTCGCGGCGATGGCAACGACTTCGTGACCCACATATTTCACAATGCCATCCGGCGGCAGCAGCGGCTGGTTCATGCCGATCCAGATGTCCTTGCCATCCTCGGGCGTGATAATCGCTTTCACGCCGGGCACCGCTGCGGCCTTACTGATGTCTATATCAAGTATGCGCGCATGGGCGTGCGGGCTGCGCACAACCTTGGCGTAGAGCATGCCGGGCAGACGCACGTCATCGGCAAAGAGCGACCGGCCGGTGACCTTGTCTGCTCCGTCCAGCCGCGCCCAGTTCTTGCCGACGACGGCGAGGTCTTCCTTTACGCGCGCCATCAGCCCGCCCCCTCGCGCTCGCGCAGGGCCTTGGCGGCCTCGCGTATCGCGATTTTTACTTTGATATGGCCCGTGCAGCGGCAAATTGCGCCGGCCATGGCCTCGTTGATGTCCCGCTCGGTCGGACTCGTGTTCACATCGAGCAGGGCTTTCGCCGACATGACCAGCCCCGGTGTGCAAAAACCGCACTGCACGGCGCCGTGTTCGAGAAACTTCTTCTGGATCGGGTGCAGCTCGGTGCCTTCCTGCACACCTTCCACCGTCGTCACGCTGCGCCCGTTCCAGTCGACCGCCAGCGTGCAACAGGACAACACGGCTTCGCCCTGTTCACCGTTCACCGTGCACACGCCGCAACTGCCGGCGGTGCAGCCACGCTTCGTGCCGATCAGATCGAGCTCGTCGCGCAACACTTCCAAAAGTGTTTGATAGGGCGCCACGGCGAGTTCGTGTTCGTCGCCGTTCACCGTGAGTGTGATGATTTGCTTTGCCATTGTCTTGTCTCAGGCTTCCTTGTCACGCAGCTCGTTGAGCGCATCTTTCACCAGCGCCTTCACGAGCCGCCGCTTGTAACCCGACGGCGTGAACAGGTTCGTTACCTCGCCGAGCGATGCACGGGCGGCAAGCGCCGCGGCCTCGATGGTGTCGTCGTTCAGGCCTTGCCCCATGATGATTTCAATAGATTTGTCCAGCACTTTCGGTGCGGGCCCGACGGAACCCATCACGAGGCACACCGACTCAGGGCTCTCGTTGCTGCCAACAATACCCGCAGCAAACGTGCCCGAGGCGAAATCCAGGCCGTCGCGCTGCGCGAGCTTGGCATAGATGCTGCGCCCTGTGGGCGGCGGAATCAGCACCCGGGCCAGGAACTCGCCGGGCTGCATCACCGTGTGATCGACGCCGTCGTCGTTGTAGAACTCAACGATGGGCAACTCGCGTTCGCCCTTCGCACTCGCCAGTACCACCGTTGCGCCGAGCACCATCAGCGCCGGCGCGGAGTCGGAACTGTTGATCGCGTGACACTTGGCGGCTGTCTTGATGACATGACACTCTTCGGTGTCGGTTTTGAAACAGCCGTCGCGGGTCTCACGCCAGTGCTCGGACTGGTTCGTGTACCAGCAGCGTGTGTCGAGGCAGATGTTGCCACCGATGGTTGCGGCGTTGCGGACATGTTTGGAACCGACCGAGAACACGGCATCATGCAAGGCAGGATACTTATCTTCGAGCTCCCCGCTCCCGGCCAGCTGCGTCAGCGTGCAGCCGGCGCCTATCTGCATGCCGCCATCCGGCAGGGTTTCCATGGCCTTCAGTTCGGCCACGTCATTGAAGCTGACCAGGTACTTCGGCGTATCCAGCCGAAACTTCATATTAATAAGGAGATCGGACCCACCCGACATGATCTGGGCGTCCGGGCCGTGCTCGGCCAGCGCCTGCAGGCCTTCGGCAAGGCTCTTCGGTCTTATGTATTCAAACTCTGGCAATTGCATGGGCTAAAAAACCTTGTGACTTACCCGTGTGGGCCGTATTTCAGAGGGCACATCCTAGACGAAGCCAACTCCGGGAAGCCATACGTAATCTCCGGTTGACCGCTGGTTAGAAGGACCTGCCTTTATTCCTGAATGCTGGTGGCTGCTGACAGCGACTTTCGACCGCTCTGAGAACCATTACAATAAGTTACTTTGCTCGCTAGCCACGCCTGATATTTTGCTCTATTAGATTGGCTTTTCCGCAGGCACACACCCATGAACGACGCTACCGATAATGTTATTGATGTCAGCCGTGCACTCTGGTTCGGCATCGGAATCAGTTTCGCATTCGTCGGCCTTATCTGGTTGACCGGTGAACTCTGGCTCGAACCGCCTCCTTTTGCCGAACGGCAGGAAGGCGCCGTCATGCCGGGTATGTGGTACCTGTGGCAGGCGGCGGAACCGACCTTCTGGTCGCGGGCATCGGTCTGGACAGCGTATGTTTTGCACCAGGTCATTATCTGGTACCTGATCTGGCGCGCCACGCACGGCGACCGCAAGTACAGCTCGAAGCTGCACTGGTTCAACATCGCAGCACTCGCCACCAACGCCGTATTCATCCTCGTGCACCTCGCGCAGACACATATCTGGTACGACGGCCTCGCACAGGACGTTGCGGAATTCAGTTCCCAGGCATCCGTGGTGATTATGCTGGTTGCAATCCTGATCATAGAGAACGAGCGTCGCGGCCTGCTCTTCGGTGCGAAACTGCCGCTGCCCAAAGACGCCACCCAGGCTATCCGCAAATACCACGGCTACTATTTTTCCTGGGCGATCCTGTACACCTTCTGGTATCACCCGATGGACATCACGGGCGGTCACCTGCTGGGCTTCCTGTACATGTTCATGCTTATGCTCCAGGGCAGCCTGTTCTTTACCCGCATGCATGTGAACCCACGCTGGACTGTGGTTTCGGAAATCTCGGTGGTTGCACACGGCGTGATGGTTGCGATTCTGGCCGGGCAGGAATGGCCGCGGTTTTTCGCCGGCTTCCTTGGGATGTTCGTCATTACGCAGATGCATGGTCTTGGCCTGAGTAAGGCCACGCGCTGGGTGCTCGGTCTGCTCTATATCGGAATCGTGGCAACGATTTATGCCAATACCGAGGGTCTGGCGGCATCCTTCGAGGCAGGCCTGATTCCGCTGGTCGAGTTCGTGCTGGTGATAATCGTCAGCATCCTGGTGTTTATTCTTTGCAGGGTACTCGGCACGGTTAACCGTCAAACGGCTACGAGTAATTAGGTAACGCCCGGGACCAACCGGCTCGGAAATGACTCCTGCTACCTGCGAGGAGGCAGGCCAACATGTGGCTACTTGTACTCGGCTGGGTATTGTTCTTAAGCGCACACCTGTCGCCGGGCGTATTGGGCCTGCGCGAACAGCTTATCGCTAAGCTCGGCGAAGGGCGCTTCCGCGGTATTTATATCGCAACTTCCGTGACGGGAATGGTGTGCATCATCGCCGGCAAAATCATCGCACCGGTAGTGACAGTGTGGTATCCGCCGGCCTGGGGAGCGAGGGTTACGGGCATGCTCGTACTGCTGGGGTGT
>JASLMV010000002.1 GCA_030746435.1 Gammaproteobacteria bacterium
GTCCTCCAGGCAGGCGGCTGCTTCGTTGACCAGTGACAGTATCAGTCGTTGCTGAACAACCGGTTCGGCAGGAGGTGTGTCCGCCTGTTTGCGAGGTTTGCCGTCCTCCCAATAGTAGAAACCGCGCCCGGATTTTTCACCCAGTCGTTTGTCTGCGACGAGTTGTTTCAGTGCCGGAGGCAGGGGGCGATGTATCGTGTCTGCCAGTATCGTGGCAACGTGCACGAGTATGTCGAGCCCGACGCTGTCGGCGAGTTCGAGTGGCCCGACCGGCATCCCGAAATCGCGTGCCGCCTGATCGATGCTTTCCGGCGCAACGCCTTCTTCCCGCAGGCGAATAGCCTCGTCGAGGTATGGCGCCAGAATCCGGTTCACGAGAAAGCCAGGTGAGCCGCGGCAGGGTAGCGGCAGTTTGCCAATCTGTTTTACAAACGCTGTGGCGACGTCGATCGCCGCGTGCAGTGTCGTCGATGTATGCACGACTTCTACAAGCGGCATCAGGGCAACCGGGTTAAAAAAATGCAGGCCCACGAGCCGTTGCGGCGACTTCATTGCACTGGCAATCTGTTTTAGAGGAATGCTGGATGTGTTGGTGGCTAGCAGCGCATCCGGCCTCGCACGTTCCTCGACTTCCCTGAATAAGGCCTGCTTCGCATCGAGGTCTTCGAATATCGCTTCAACGACCAGGTCAGCGCTGTGCGCGCCTTCGCCTGTCAGGTCGCCGACCAGCCGTTCGCTGGCCTCGGCAATCCGGTCTGAGTCTTTGAGCTTGCGTTTAAAAACAGACTGCGCTTTTTCGAGCCCGCCATCCACGAAGCGTTTTTCACGGTCCTGCAAGGTGACCGATAGTCCGCGGATGGCACACCATGCCGCGATATCGGCACCCATCGTGCCTGCACCGATCACATGCACGTGCCGGAATTCGACATCCGCCGCTTTCGCAAGTCCCTTGAGTCGATCCTGCAGGAAGAACACGCGCACCAGGTTTTGCGAGGCGGGAGTGAACACGAGCCTGGCAAAGGACCGCGCCTCCGCGTCGAAACCGGACGGGCCCGCACCAAATTTTTGCCACAGATCGATGATTGCCTGTGGGGCCGGGTAGTGGGCGGGATTCGCCTTGAGCGCAACCTGCTTGCGCAGCACTTTGGCTAACAGTGGCCTTACAGGTGCGAGGTTTAGCAACAGGTCAGGAAATGGCATGCGCCGGCGTGCCGGTGTGCGCAGTGCAAGCTCTGCCGCATCTGTTCGCCAGGTTTCCCGGCTAGTAATCCGGTCAATGAGTTTTTGTCGCAGTGCTTTGCCCGGTTTCAGCGGTTTGCCGGTGAGCATCAACTGCATGGCGTTGCGCACACCCATGAGTTGCACAGCACGAACGGTACCGCCGAGCCCCGGGTGTACACCTAGCTGAACTTCCGGCAGGCCCAGGGTCGAACGATCCGACTCTGTCGCAATACGCCAGTCGCAGGCCAGCGCGAGTTCGAGTCCACCGCCAAGTGCAATGCCATTAATTGCGGCAACTGTCGGGAAGGGGAGGGCTGCGAGCCGGTCAAGTATTTTCTGGCCTGTGCGTATCTGCTCATAGGCCTGATCTTCCGATTGCAGCTCCGGGAATTCGTTGACATCGGCGCCCGCGACGAAACCCGTATCCTTGTGGGAAAAAATAATGAGGCCGTTCGGTGGGGCTGTGTACAGTGCGTCCAGGACTGTATCGAGTTCGAGCAGCACCTGGCGGGACAGCACGTTGGTGCTGCCGTCCGTGCGTAATCCCAGCCAGGCGATGTCCGAGGGATCTGTCTCGAGTGTCCAGTTCCGTACCCGGGCGCCGGTATCGGATTGTTCATCGCTCATGTCAGCAGACCTCGAAGTCACACACGAGTGGCAGGTGATCCGAATGCGGTACCCGCGGAATCTCGAAATCGGTTACCGCAATGCCCTCACTGCACAATACAAAATCGAGTTCCATGCGCGGCGCACGGGTAGGGTAGGAAGGCAGGCTTTCCGCATTGGCGCTGTGCAGGCCTGCCGCTTTCATAAACAGGAAAATTTCATCCTCTCCCCAGAATGTATTGAAGTCACCGGCCACAATGACCGGTTTGTCGCAGCGAGTGACCAGTTCATAGAGATGTCGCAACTGAAACTGGCGGTGCCGGTATTTTAGTGACAGGTGTACCAGAAAAATAGCAACATCATCGAGTTCGAGTTCGATGATCAGTCTTTTAATGCCGGTATCGAAATAATGGAAACGCTCACCGTGAACCCGGGGGCTGGCGAGGAATGCATTTGCCTGTTTGCGAATGATCGGCAAACGCTGATTTACCGAATCTTCGCTGTACTTGTTTTCGTAACAACTGTAATGGCCGAGTGCGTCGGCAATAACTTCCGCCTGGTTGATGCGTCCGCTGCGCATCGAACCGGTATCGACTTCAATTAGTCCGACGATGTCCGGATCCTGAGATCGTATAAACTCAATAATGCGGTCAAGCTCGCCTGCTTCCGCAAACAGATAACGCGCACCGGGGAGGGGCACGGCGCTGGTTGCGCCGTTGCCCACGCCGTAACGAATGTTGTAAAGCAGGAGGCGCATGACCTGTCGAGTTTAAGCTGTCCGCGCTTGCCGTTTCACCCGTTTTTGAGAAAATAGCGATAACGGCCCCGGCCGGCAGAGCCAGGCCCACCATTCAAGGCTGGAAGGCATACGATGACTGGAAAAGACCCGATCCGATTGTTCGTTACCCATGAGTTTACGGACAGTGAAGACTATATGCGCGTATTCGAATACCTGGAGAGTCGTGATGGCTTCTTCTACATTAACTGCAGCAATCCCGAGGCCGGGGAGGGGGCGGGAGGACTGGAGGCGCAACAGGAGGAACTCCGTACCCAGATCAAGCAAGCGGAAGTGGTTATTTGTCCGGTCGGGTCCACGGGGCTTTCAGCCCTGGTGACATTCGAGTTAACCGTGGCCCAGGCATTCAAAATCCCCGTAGTCGCGATCAGCAGTTTTGGCAACACCGTGGTGATACCGGACAAACTGGCAGAAGCTGCCGCAAAAACCGTGGACTGGAATGACCGGGTGATTGTCGATGCCATTCGTCAGACAGCGCGAGGAGAAGATACCAATACGTGGGACGTGATCGATTTCGATCCCGACGAGTTCTCCTGAGCCTAACGCCTGCAACGTATTAGAAGCACCGGGTATATCCATATGATGCAGGGCCTGTTGTTGCCCAAGACGGCCTTGAGTAATATTGCCGCCCTTTGCCGGGGGCGGTACGGAAGCACCGGCCCTGTAAGCAGCGAAACGGATTACCAGGATGGCCAAACAGACAGATGCGCTCATAGTCGGCGCCGGCCCGTGCGGGTTATTTCAGATCTTCGAACTCGGTTTGCTCGGTATTAAAGCCGATATTCTTGACTCATTGCCCACCGCAGGCGGGCAGTGTACCGAGCTGTACCCGGACAAACCGATTTACGATATCCCCGCGGTGCTGGTGTGCACCGGTGAGGAGCTGATCGATAGCCTGCTGGAACAGGCCAAGCCTTTCGACCCGACCTTCCACCTGGGTGAGGAAGTTACCGAGGTGGAGCAGCAGGACGGCTATTTCCGGGTTGCAACCTCGAATGACCAGGAGTTTCATGCCAAAACGGTGTTTATCGCGGGCGGCGTAGGTTCGTTCCAGCCGCGGCGCTTTCGCCTGGACGGTATCGATGCCCTGGAGGGTACGAGCGTCCATTACCGGATTAAGGATCCCGGGCTGTTTGCCGGCAAGAAAGTAGTGGTATGCGGCGGCGGGGATTCGGCACTCGACTGGGCCCTTGCGCTTGCCGATTCTGTGTCCGAACTGACCCTTGTGCACCGGCGGGAAGAATACCGCGCTGCACCTGCTACCGTTGACGCGGTCAAAAAGCTTGCCGCGGAAGGCAAGGTGCGCATCCTGGAAAATGCCAAAGCTACGGCTTTCACCGCCGAAGGTAAGCAAATCAGCTCGGTTGAGATCGCCGTCAAGGACGAAGCCCCCGTTACGCTGGAGGCCGATCACCTGATGGCATTCTTCGGTCTGGCTCCCAAGCTTGGGCCAATAGCGGAGTGGGGCTTCAACATCGCGAAGAAGGCGATTGAAGTCGATACCGAAAAATTCGAGACAAATATCCCCGGGATTTTTGCTATCGGCGATATCAATACCTACCCGGGTAAAAAGAAACTGATACTCAGCGGTTTCCATGAAGCTGCACTGGCGGCATTTGCTGCCAAAGCCATCATTGAGCCCGGCAAGAAGGTAAATTTGCAGTACACGACGACGAGTCCGATCATGCATGAGCGCCTTGGTGTCGACGACCCGATGAAAGAGGACTGATCGTTAAAGCATTACTCAGTCCTCGGTGCGCCAGTAGCGCACCATTTCCAGGTAAGTGAACGAAGCTGACCAGGTAATCAGCAGCAGGCCGGTTACGCTTTCCATTCCCGCCATGAACCGCAACGGACCCACCGGCACCAGGTCACCGAAGCCCAGGGTCGAATAAACGGTTGCGGAAAAGTAAACGAAATCGATGAGCTGCAAAGAATAATTACTTAGCAGGGAACCGTAGCCGGGCACCATACTGAAGATCCAGTAACCGATCCCGAATATCCAGATTTCAACCGAGTGCAGCAGTAACAACCCATGTATCAGGAGTACGATCCTTAAACGTGGCCGAAGCTTTGTATTCGCGATCCAGCGCGTGAAAAACCGCAGACCTTCGTAGTGGGATAAAACGGCAATCACGATAACTAAAAGTGTGGCCCCTGCCGTGTACAAATGCACTTTGTCGAGTATCATCTCCGTCCCCTGGGTTGATCAGGCAACCTTAGCGCGATCCCGGGGCAGGTGGTATCTATGCCGATCTGGCACCGGGACCCCCATGGTCGCCCCGACTGGGTTACATATCCGGATTTTAAGCGCCTTTCCGGCCTCAAGGGCGGCAAAGTGCGACCCACATCGCGGAACCGAATCCCCGCCGTTACCTACTCTTACTCGTAGATGAGCACACGTTGGCTCAGGAGACCCCATGCTTCTCGAAAAAATACTACAACAAGCGTCGAATACGGCCGGACTGCTCCTTCGGGATACCGTTTATGGCCCCGAGGGAAAGGCGCGCCTGTTACAGGAAGTTATGGGGCTTGCCAATGCAGAGACTTCGGGTTCGCGCTATATCATGTTCGGGGTTGTCCGGGATGATGAAGGCGAACTGCAATTCAAAGGGCTCGGTGACGGTGCGCTGGAAGAACTTCAGGGTTATGCCGATGTAATTGGTGACTCCATCGAACCCAAGCTGCAGATCGAGCCTTTTTACGGTGATGTGCAGGGGTACCTGGTTGCTGCTCTCGAGGTACGGGGTTGCGCAAATCCGCCGTACGTCCTGAAAGTCGATGCAACTGCCAGTTTTGACCGTGGCGCCTGCTGGGTGCGCGAAGGTGGGTTGTTCCGCCCCGCACAGCGTGCCGATTTCGATCGCATGTACCGGAGCAACCGGAGCAAAGCGAAGGTTAGCGCAGGGAATAATGTCGTGCAGATTGGGTTTGATGACGATCCGACCAGGACGACAGTTAAGGTTGTTATGCGTGATGTAGCAAACCCACCATCTAAACTCGCTGCCACACGGATAAAGGGCAAGATAGATGCCCAGCAAGAAGCGGAAAATAGAAATTTCGAAGACACCCAGGTTGCTCGACTTGTACACACACGCCTGTACGGTGGTGAGAAGGATTTTGAAGCGCAGGGTGTCAGCACCCTGGTGCAGGGCTACAACGCTGTACTGGAAGACCACAAGGAAGAAGATGATTACTACTTTTTCGAAACCAATGCGGTGCGGCTGAACCTGTGCCTGGTGAATACCGGCCACAATACGCTCGAGGATGTCAGCTTGATCCTGACCTTCCCGCGCGCCGATCAGTTCAGGGTTGCGGAATATATGTACGGTGCGCCGGGCTCCAGGAGGTCATCCAGGGAATCCGAGCTGATGGGCTACCCGCGGGTCAAGTACTACAAATCGGTGGTCCAGGTGAAGCAGGAATATGATCTGCTCAAGCCGGATGAGGTATATACGGCATTCGAGCAGTCGCTGAGAATTGCCATATCGCCTGAACTGGCCGGCCGGAAAGCAAGGGTCCGTTATTCGCTGCAGGCCAAGGGGCTGAAAAGCACAGAAGAAGGCAAGCTGACAATGCGCTTCCGCAAACCGGAATGATTCGGGCGGATTATAGCTGCGGTTGACCTTAAACCTAGGTTAAAGCATTAAAAAGAAGTCTTTAATACTGCTTCGCCCTTAATACTGACACCTGAGTACCCGTTTCCAATGAATTGTTTTCGATGCCCTCGTGGCACCTGTATCCGTGTGGCTGCAGCCGCAGCCTTTTTATCAGCCTTACCTTCGTATGCCGGATCACCCCTGGTGACCGACGACACCGGCATCATAGAAGACGGTGTCTACGAGCTGACGGTCGCATTCAGCGGTGAAGAGACCGACGAAGGCGACAGCTTTACGGCACCCGAATTCAAGACCGAATACGGGCTGGGTAACAACATGCATGTCGGATTCGGGTGGTCTCGTGCTGTCGTGAATCCGGAAGACGGCGAACGTAAGTCCGGGTTGGGGGAGGGCGAACTGCTGTTCAAATGGCAGTTTTACGAAGGGGACGGCACCGCACTGGTGCTCTCACCGGCCTATGAGTTTCCCATGAACGGCTCTTCAAAAAAGCGCGGCCTGGTCGACGATGTACGCGTGTTTTCCCTGCCGGTGGTCGGCTCGGTGGAGAGTGGTGACTGGACCTTTACCGGTCAGATCGGTTACGACTCGACCTCGAGTGGTCCGAGCAGCCGGTTTTTTGGCTCCTGGGTCGGCTACAGCATTACGGAATCCGTGGAGTTGATGGCCGAAATGTACCGGGAAGAAGTTATCGGCGAAGCTGAGGACACCACCAACTGGCGCCTCGCGCTGACCGTGGGCGTAGGGGAAAACGGCGCCCTGATGTTCGGCTATGGCGGCAACGTGACCTCGGAACTGCCTGACGGCGAAGAAATCGACAACGATTTCTATATCGGTTACCTCTACGAAACCCGCTGATCAGCGGCCCGCTATATACACACCGGGTTCCATTTGCGGCCTCGGTTATGTAAGGCATGCCTGCGTGCGGCTGCGGTGCACAGCACCCTGAAAAGCCCCATTCATGCCGGCTTTGTTGCGGCTATTGGCAATAAGCTCGAAATCACAGTCGATATTTTGTTTAAAAGCCTGCATTTGCTGGATAATTTAGGGCATTATTACTAAGATAGTCCGCTCTGAAACGGGCTAATAATAGCGGCAGCGCAGCATAGACAATGTAAGCCGCACAGACGTCAACCCCCTGACTAAACGAAATTGATAACGGGGCGGGGTTTTGACACTGGTCACGGCTGATACATGCCTGACGTTCATGCTTATGCGCTGCATAAAAACCGGGTTATGAACATGACATCAAATAGATTCAGAGGGCAGGCGAACGGTACGACCAGCCTGACCGCCATTTCCTTGCTGCTGGCAGGCGCGTGTGCACAGGCCGCCGTGCTCGAGGATTACGGACAATTCGAAATTTCCGCACATATCGGGTGCAGTACCGGCGAATACATACAGGAATACCTCATTATTCCCGGTAGTGCGTCATTCAATAGTTCGGCCGAGGCGACCGATGCAGCGTTCTGCGGCGGCGGCGCAAGTGCGGAAGCCAGTGCCGACGTAACGATCGGCCCGAGCCAATACAGCCTTGATTTGCTTGTTTCCGGCAGCACCGACGGAGACTCTACGACGGATGCGCATGCAGGTCAGTGGGGAGGCGACAGGGCGCGTTTCACGCTGACGGAAAGCTCGACTATCAGCGTTACGGGCAGCGTGGACATTGAATTGTTCAGGGGCACGGGCACCGGGGAGGATGATGCCAACGGTTATTTCTATCTCTGGATCTTCGACGCCGATAACTACTACGAAGCCTCTGCCACTGCGCCACTGCAAACCGGTGCCTGGAACTGGGCTATAGATGACCAGTTTGCATTGCCCCCAGGTACCTACCAGGTAGAGGGCGGCATTTCGACCTATAGCAGCGCACCGACCTCGACGCACTCGGGAGCGATGGATGTCACCATGACCTTTAGCTCAGCGACACCGGTCGATATCGACTTTCTGCCCGGGGATGAGGCTAACGTGATCGACCACAAAGCCGATGTTGTCATACCGGTTGCGGTTCTTTCGGAGGTGGGGCTGTTTGACGCGACCCAGGTCGCTCCGCTATCGGTTCGGTTTGGCCCGTGGAAGGCGCCAAGCGTTGGCGTACCGGTCGTGGAGGATGTGGGCGGCGACTCGGCACCCGACCTCGTGTTCGGTTTCGATACGCGCGTGACCGGCATCTCCTGCGGCGACACCTCGGTTACGCTGGAAGGGGAAACCTACACCGGCGAAGCCGTGATAGGCACCGACACCATCGAAACGGTAGCCTGCACCTCTGTCTGCCACCCATAACCAGCCGGCAGCAGTTATGGATAAGCCGGTCTGGCGCTGCCTGGCCGGAGCCCTGAAGCGCTACTAAAGATATCCTAGCCCCGGAGTTGCCTTTCTCCGGGAGGGGTCAGGGCGCCGTTGATGGTACTGGATTGCGCATAATGTATATTATGTTAAATTACCCCTATATCTCCCCAAGGCCCCTCAGGCCGAACCTCGTTCCAGGCGCATCCCCCTTTCCCGCTTATCTAACGTCTTTTTAATAGTCACTGCGTTTGCTACAAGCAGTACTTCCTTACAAACTCCTGCAGATACCTGATGGTCGGCTCTATCTGGTCCAGTTCCAGGTACTCGTCCGGCTGATGCGCCTGGTTGATCGAGCCCGGGCCCATCACCAGCGTCTCGATGCCCATTTGCGTCAGAAACGGCGCTTCCGTGGCGTATGCCACCGCCTCTGCAGATGCCCCGGTCAGCTTCTGGGCCGTTGTCACGATGTCGGCGCTCGCTGGCGTATCCATGGGCTCGGTGCCTTCGTGCAGCGCCTCGAAACTCACTTCCAGCGCAGGATCGGCGCTTTGAGCGGCATTTTCGGCACGCTTGTGCAGCTCTGCGCGTAATTCATCCCGATTTAGACCCGGTATAAATCGCAGGTCTATCTGCAGCTCGCAGCTGCCGCATATGCGGTTCGGGTTGTCGCCGCCGTGTATATGGCCCAGGTTCAGGGTGCTGTACGGGATCTTGAAGGAATCGTTAGTGAAAGACTCCTTTAAGTCATCACGCCAAGTTATTAATTCAGAAATGATTTTATGCATACCTTCAAGTGCATTCCTGCCGAGCCCCGGATCGCTGGAATGGCCGCTCTGCCCCTGTACGCGGATCGCTTCCATGAAGATGCCCTTGTGCATCCGGATAGGCTTCAGGTCCGTGGGCTCACCAATCACGGCGTAACGCGCTTTGGGTTTGCCGGCGGCCACCAGCGCCCGGGCGCCCGCCATGCTGCTTTCCTCGTCGGCGGTGGCCAGCAAGATCACCGGTTGTTTCAGACTGGCCGGATCGAGGTCTGCACAGGCCGCCATGGCCAGTGCAAGAAAAGACTTCATGTCGGCCGTGCCGAGGCCGTAAAAGCGGTTGTTGCGTTCCGTCAGCGTAAACGGGTCGCTGGACCACAGTTCCTCGTTGTAGGGCACGGTGTCAGTGTGGCCGGACAGGATCAGGCCGCCCTCGCCTTTACCCAGGCTCGCTATCAGGTTCTGTTTGCCGGGTTTGCCGGGCAGGTCCTGGATTTCGACCTGCCACCCTGCCCCCTCCAGCCGTGCGGCCAGCCCGGCGATGACCGGCGCGTTCGGCATGTCCCATTCGGCAGACACGCTGCTGACCGACGGCGTGCCGATCAGTTCGCGGATGTGCGCATGCAGTGCGTTGGTGTCGATGCTCACTAAACGGCTGGCATTAATGCTTAGTCGACTACAGAGTCAATGAGTATATCGGCCTTCAGATTGCCGTTGTCGTCTGCTGCAGGAATCGCTTCACCGTAAAGGTCGCCGCTGGCTGCAATCGGGTCGCCGCTTTGTGATATGCGGGCAATGACTTCAAGTTCCCGCACGTCCGCCAGGCTGCGGCCGGGCACCATCAGGTTCGCGTCGCCGAATTCCAGCGACTGCGGAAAACTGCCGACGGAAACGCGCCTGACGGCCAGCGGTGGCCGTGGCTGGTTGACATCGCGCGCGATCAGAAATAAATACCGGTTCGCGGTGTCCTGTTGTGCGAGTTCCGGGCTGATACTTACGGTGGCGCTGATAACGGTGCCGGCAGCTGCGGGTGCCGCGCCGCCCATCGAGGCGAGTTGCTGTTGCAGGGCCATGCGCGCATCCGCCGGCATTTGCGGGTCGTTGAGCACCACGGTCCAGCGTTTGACAGCCAGGTCGTTCTGGCCCCGAGCCGCGGCGCTTAGGCCCCCATACCAGTTTGCCCTGGAATCATCGGGCCGCTCACTCAGCGCGAATTCCAGCAAATCGACTGCGCTGGTTTTGAGTGTGTCGCGGTTCGCCAGTATCAGGGCCTCGGCATAACTTATAGACACGTCCACATCCTTGCCGTCGGTTATCTCCCATGCCCGGCGCCAGGCGTCGGCCGCATCTGCATAGCGTTGCAGCCGGAGATAGGTGATGCCCAGCATCGAGAGGCCGTCCACCGTGGGTTCCAGGCGCATACGCTCGGCGAGGTTGCTCACCAGTTCGTCGACAGGCGGTTCTGAACCGGACGTTTGTGCCACGGACGTTCCGGCCTGCTCCTCATAGGAAGTTACCGACGAATATATCGTGTAGACCGCGACCGGAAAGGCAACGATGAGAACCGGCAACACGATACCGACCGCGCCTTCCTTGCGGTATTTCAGAAGCGGCACAATGACGAAGAGCAACGCGAGCAGCGTCAACCCCGCCCCGCCTGCATAAATCAATCCGTTCAAGGCGCATCCTCATCGACAGGCAGGTTTTTGCGTCGCCTGACGTTCACGACCAGCGCGATAAAACCGACGGTCAACAACACAATCGGACCGAGCCATAACACCAGGTTCCAGGAGCGAAAGCGCGGTCTGTACAGGACGAAATCGCCATAGCGTTCGACCAGGAAATCCTTGATCTCGGTTTCGTTACTGCCCTCCTCGATCATGCGGCGGATTTCACGCCGCAAATCCGCCGCCAGCGGCGCGGTCGAGTTAGCGATACTCTGGTTCTGGCAAACAAGGCAACGAACCTCTTCGGTAATCCTCTGGTACAGCTCGTCCTGGACCGGGTCCTCGAGCTTGTCCGACGGGTCGATTGCATGCGCCGGGAGCGACAGCCACAGCAGCAACGAAAACGTGAGTGCACGGATCAACTGCCCGCACCTGCAAGCATGGCGCGCGCGGATGTGATGCGCGGCAGGAATTCGGCAGCCCAGATTTCCGGTGTCAGCGGACCGATGTGCTTGTAACGGATGATCCCGTCAGCGTCGATCAGAAAGGTTTCCGGCGCGCCGTAAACGCCCCAGTCGATACCGGTAATATTGTCGCGATCTACCGCGTTTACCTCGTACGGATTGCCCCGTTCCAGCAGCCATTTCAATGCAGCCTGGCGTTCGTCCTTCCAGTTGAGTCCGTAGATGGGCACATCGGTTGTGTGTGCGATCGTCAGCAGCATATCGTGCTCGCGGGCACAACCGGGGCACCAACTCGCCCAGACATTGAACAGGCTGATCTTGCCCCTGAATTCCCGCTCGGTCATGCGTCGCTGGTCATCGTAAAGCGTAGGCAGATCGAATGCGGGCGCTGCCTTGTCGATGAACGGCGAACTTACGAGCGTGGGATCTTTGTAAAGGCCCTGGTAAAAAATTGCGACCATGCCGGCGAACACAGCAACAGGAATCAGGAATTTAAGTTTGCCGGCCACGGGATGTCAGCCTATGCGGTTGCAGTCGCACCGTCGGCGGCTGCTTTCGCAGTTACGCGCTGACGGTAGCGCGGATCGCTGATAGCGACCAGTCCGCCGATCACCATCACGATACAACCCAACCAGATGAATCGGATCAGCGGTTTGTACTGTATGCGCACGCTCCAGGCACCTCTGCCGAGTTGTTCGCCAAGCGCAATGAACAGGTCCCTGCCCAACCCGCCCTGGATGCCGGCCTCGGTCATCGGGTTGGTCTGCACACGGTACACACGCTTTTCGGGTTTAAGTTGCGTTAATTCGGTGTCGTTGCGGGACACGGTAAACACGCCCTGTATCCCCTCGTAATTCGGCCCCGTAATCGGCAGCGTCTCGTCGAAACGGAAGGTATACCCGCCGATTTCACGCGTGTCACCGGGCCGCATGCTCTCGTCGGTAACCACCGTGTACGCAGACGTTACCGTGATACCGAGTACAGTCAGACCCAGCCCCAGGTGCGCCAGTTGCATGGCTACCATGCCGCGCGTAATGCGCGGGCCTTTGCCGACCACTTTCTTCGCCGGATCGATGAGTGAAGCAATAACCGTCCACAATCCAATCGTCACACCGACCGCCGTCAACAGCGACACGCTGCCGAAGACCAGCCACGGTATCAGTACGCCCGCGACCAGGGCGCCGAGTGCCGGCCACTTAAGCCTGCGAAACAATTCCCGTGGGTTGGCGCTGCGCCACGCGGTGTGCATGCCCACGCCTACCGCAAGTACCAGCGGCAACATCGGAAACAGGAACACGAGTTCAAAGTACTGCGGCCCTACCGAGACCGAGCCGAGGTCGAACGCACCAAAGACAAGCGGCCCGAGCGTGCCGAGCAACACGACACCCGCCGCGATGACCAGCAGGATGCTGTTCAACAGGATAAAGGTCTCGCGTGAAAACGGGGCGAAACCCACCCTGGTCTCCAGCGAGCTGGCGCGGTATGCATACAAGGTCAGCGATGCACCTATCACGATGCCCAGGAATATCAGGATAAACAAACCGCGCGCCGGGTCGGACGCAAACGCATGCACGGAGACAAGTACGCCGGAACGTACGATGAAAGTACCCAGCAGGCTCAGCGAAAACGCCGCGATGGCCATCAGCAAGGTCCAGCTTTTGAACAGGCCGCGTTTCTCCGTAACGGCGAGCGAATGCATCAACCCGGTACCCACGAGCCAGGGCATGAAGGCTGCATTTTCGACCGGATCCCAGAACCACCAGCCGCCCCAACCGAGTTCGTAATAGGCCCACCAGCTTCCCAGCGCGATACCCATGGTCAGGAACAGCCAGGCAGTCGTCGTCCACGGGCGCGTCCAGCGTGCCCACTGCTGGTCCAGGTTGCCGGCCAGCATCGCTGCGATGGCAAAGCCGAAAGCAACAGAGAAGCCGACGTAGCCCATGTACAGCATCGGCGGATGGATGATGAGTGCAGGATCTTGCAGCAGCGGGTTCAGGTCGCCGCCATTGAGCGGCGCCGGAAACAACCGGTCGAATGGATTGGAGGTCAGCAGGATGAACAACATGAAGCCGACCGCGATCATGCCCATCACTGCCAGCACGCGGGCCACCACAGCATTCGGTAGGGTCTTGCTGAACGCAGCGACAGCACTGGTCCATAAGCCCAGGGTCACCGACCAGAGCAATAACGAGCCCTCGTGAGCGCCCCATACCGCCGCGACCTTGAACATCGTGGGCAGTGCGGTATTCGAATTCATTGCAACGTATTTGACCGAGAAGTCATTTTGCAGGAAAGCTACGATCAGGCAGCCGAAGGAAATTACCAGGAAGAAAAACTGCGCATGGGCCAGCGGCCGGGTCGTCGCGATCCAGGCCACGTTGCCCTGCTGTGCGCCGGCCAGCGGCAAAACCGACTGCAGCACGGCAATACAAAGGGCAATGACAAGAGCAATGTGGCCAAATTCAGGGATCATGGGTCTGCTTCAGGTCGGGTCTTCTACCAGCGTGTCCATCGCATTGGCCGGATGGCCCTTTTCTTCGAGCATCTTTGCAACTTCGGGGCTCATGTAGTTTTCGTCGTGCTTGGCGAGTACTTCGTCTGCCACGAACACTCCGTCTGCGCGCAGCATGCCGGTTGCAACCATGCCCTGCCCCTCGGTGAACAGGTCGGGCAACACGCCAGTGTAGGAAACAGTTACGATCTCTACGTTATCGGTAACCATGAATATTGCTTCGAGGCTGCCCGGCTCGCGGTGGAAACTGCCGTCGACGACCAGTCCGCCAAGCCTGAAAGCTTTATCAACAGGCGCTTCGCCCTTAACTATTTCTTCGGGCCCGAAGAAATACATGGTGTTCATGTCGAGTGCGCGCAGCACGAGCGTCGCCGCGATGCTTACACCGACGAAAACAATAGCGACCGCTAGCATGCGTTGTCTGCGTGGAGTCATGGTGTCCTTTCCTGGCTACTGAGCCGTTGTCTTTTCAGGCGTTCCCGCGTATTGGCCAGGTTGCGCCGTGCAAACCAAACGATCGCAACCAGTACAACAAAGCTGAGGGAATACGCACTCCATACATAGGTGCCGTAACCACCCATTGCAAAAAAATCGCTCATGCACCACGCCCTTCCCTACCGATGAGTTCGCCAACCCAGCGGGCATTTTTCTCGCGTTCAAGTACCTGTGCGCGGATTCCGGTCATGAGTAGCGCCAGCATGAGTAACTGGTACGCGAGAATCATAACCAGTAACGGCCAGAGCATGTCGGCCGCAATCGACGGCGCTTCCAGTTTGCTTAAAGACGCCGGCTGGTGGAGTGAGTTCCACCACTCCACCGAAAAATGAATGATAGGAATGTTCACAACGCCGACCACCGCAAGCACGCCGCTCGCGCGGTCGGCCTGCCTGGTTTCGGCCAGCGCCTGGCGCAGGAACATATAGCCAAGGTACAGAAAAAACAATATCAGTTGCGAGGTCAGCCGCGGATCCCATACCCACCAGGTGCCCCACATAGGCTGACCCCAGATAGCGCCGGTCACCAGCGACAAAAAAGTGAATGCAGCACCGATAGGTGCGCAGGCAACCGCGACACAAAATGCGAGTTTCATACGCCAGATCAGTCCGATAGCCGATGCCACGGCCATGGTCACGTAGGAAAACATCGACAGGTACGAGCTTGGCACGTGCACGTAGATGATCCGGTAACCGTCGCCCTGCATGTAATCTGCCGGCGCCACGATCAGGCCGCCGTACAGCCCGATGCCCAGCAGTATCAGTGCCGGCCAGAACAACCACGGCTCCAGTACCGTCGCCGTGCGGTAGAAGTGTGGCGGTGATGCAAGTTTATGAAACCAGGTCCACATAGTTTTTATTCGGTGTCAGCGCCGCCCGTTTTCGGCGCGCGGCCATATTACTACAGAGGGGCTGTCGTATTTACGCTGAAACGCCCGGTTCCAGTGCCTTTCGCCGCGCTGCAGGGGCATGTTCAATCGAGGCTCACCCGTACCGCGGCCGCCGTCGCGAACGGCGCCAGTGTCAGTGCCAGCACGCTGATGCCGCCCAGCAGATACAGTGGCCCGGCGATGGATTGTCCCGAGGCAGCCAGGTCAGCTGCCCGGGCACCAAAGATCAGCACCGGCACCGTGAGCGGCAGCAACAGGAGCGCGAGCAAGCCACTGGCCTGGCGCAACCCGGCCGTGAGTGCGGCACCGACCGAACCGATCAGGCTCAGCGCCGGCGTACCGGCCAGCAGGGTGAGTACGAGTCCGGGTATCGCGTCTACCGGCATACCGAAAGCGAGCACCAAAACGGGCGACAGCACGACAAGCGGTAACTCGGTGACCAGCCAGTGCGCTATCGTCTTGGCCAGCAACATGAAACTCAGCGGTTCCTTATCGAGTGCCAGTTGTTCGAGGGTGCCGTCCTCGAAGTCGTCCCGGAACAGGGAATTCAGTGACAGCAGGGTTGCGAGTAATGCTGCCACCCAGATCGCACCCGGGCCGATATTGTTGAGCATCTCGATGTCCTGCCCTACCGCGAGCGGGAACAGCGTGCAGACGATGATGAAAAACATCAGCGGCATCACGAGGTCGGACCAGCGGCGTACCGCCACCGTCAGTTCGCGTCGCAGGACCAGGAGGAATGCGCTGATCATGTATCGCCTCCCGGGAGTTCCAGTATGGTTTCCCGGTCAGGTTCGACCTGGCTGGCCTGGTGGGCCGCGATCATCAGCAGGCCGCCCAGCGACAGGTGGTGGTTAAAACGTTTGCCGAGCCACTCGATACCGGCCGCATCAAGGTTGGTAAAGGGTTCGTCGAGCACCCAGAGTTGTGCGCCCGAGCCGAGTACCCGGGCCAGCGCCGCCCGGCGTTTCTGGCCGGCCGACAGGTTGCGGGTCGGCAGGTCAGCGCATGCGGTCAGGCGCAAACCGTGCAGGAGTTCATTCTGGTTGGTATGGCGGCCACGCAGTATCGCTGCGAAGCGCAGATTCTCGCGGGTACTCAGGTCGCCCTTGAGTCCGTTCGTGTGGCCGGCGTATGCAAGGTGGGCATAAAAGTCGGGCCGGTTGCGGTGAACGGCAACACCCTGCCAGAGGATTTCTCCCGTTTCCGGCTGGCTCAGGCCGCACAGCGTCCTTAGCAAGGTGGTTTTGCCGCAGCCATTCGGGCCCCGCACGGTCAGTGCCTGCCCCGCCTCGAGCCGGCCGGTGAGACTTTGCTGCAGGCAGCGATCGCCCCGCCACAGGGCCAGTTCCCGCCATTCGAGCCTGTAGCTTGCAGTATCCATACGCGCCTGAGAGTCCCTGAACCTTCCCTGCCCTATGGTGCGGCAGCGTAGCCCCATAAGGCACCGGGACGCAATAGCCAAGTATTACTGTAGATATCCCTGTTAACAGACTGTAAACAAAAAACTTTCTATTCAACCCGGCTTGGTACAACTGTTGTGGTAAACCCTAGCTACAGTGAGGCGTTAGTGCTTTATGATGCAGGAATAGTTACACAGGAAGGATTCCTCATGACTCATTCAATGAAATTAGCAGGCGCGTTGCTGCTGGCGTGTTTCGTTACCCTGACCGCGCAGGCGGGTGCCCACAAATCAGGCGCGGACGGCGACTCCGGTGACCGGCACGGCCGGCATTTTGGCGGCAGACACTTTGGCGGACCTCGCGGCGGTATGGACATGATGCCGGGCTTCGGTAAGGAAATAGACCTCTCCGATGAGCAGAAAGAGGAGATGGCGGCACTCATGGGCATTTACGGACCGCGGTTGAAGGAACTGCGCGAACGCGGTGACGCGAAGCGTAAGGAACTCATGGCCCTGGCGCCGGACGACCCCGCATACGATGACCTGACCGAAGACGTTAGCGAAGACGTCGGCAAGGCCGCGGCCGAGCTCGTGGTCCTGTTGGCCGAAATGCAGGCGAACGCATATGGCATCCTCACAGATGAACAGCAGGCCAAGTACCTCGAACTGCGGGCGAGCAGCAAGGAGCGCATGCAGGAGCGGCGGGACGCCTGGCGTGAGCGGCGCGAACAGTATCGCGGTAAACGCGGTAAGCACAAGCACGGCGACCACGATCACAGCAAGCACGACCATGGTGACGAGGACGACGGTTAAACGTCAGCCGGTTTACATTCGTACAACGTCCAGCGGTACAGGTTGTTTACGCACAACTCGTCGCGCACGAGCCTGAAGGCCGGGTATTCGCGGAATACCGCTTTCGATACACCTATCGAAAACAAATACGGGACCAGGATTTTTCTGTCCGGTTCTTTTTGAGCTGCGCACTGTATGTGTTCGAGCATCAGCTTCAGAACATCGGGCCCGAAGGGATGGTACATGTGCAGTACAAGGTCGCCGGACGGCAATTCATAGTCGAGTGCGTTGCCACACCACAGTTCGACATCGCAGGATAGCTTGCCGCTGAGCTTCGCCAGGTTGGCTTCCGCAATGCCGTGCAAGGCCCGCGATATCTCCACGCCGATGACCTTTTTAAAAGGGAACTCGGCGGCTACGAACAGCACCCTGCCCTTGCCGGAACCGTAGTCGACGAAACTGTAGTCTTGATACTCGATATCCAGCTCGCGCACCAGGTGGCGCGTCACGCGCGGCGGCGAACCGAGGTAGAGGTTCGACTGCCACTTTGTAGCCTCGTCTTCGATATCCAGTTCGCTGGTCGGCACCATGCCGCCGGTGTCTGTCCCGTGTTGCCGGTCGAAAGACCGGTCGCTGAAGGGTTTGTAGGACAGCAGGTAAATGAGTAAATAGCGCAGCGTCATCCAGAAACCGATCAGGCCGATCGATTCGCGCACGACGCGCCGCATGTCCTGCCACGAAGACGAGTTTGCCAACGGTTTTATATCCCCTGAATACGCAACCGGGAATTTGCCCGGGACGGGTCAGAGTGTAAGGCAGTTACGGGTTTTAAAGTGAGCTGGATGTAACGACCGGGTTGGTGCCGCCGAGCAGGCGAAAACTGAAGGTCTCGCGTATGCCGGAAATCATGATCGGTTCACCGTTTTCCTGTGCTGGCGTGTAACGGAAACGTGACACGGCATCGATGGCACTGTTCAGGAATATCGGGCTGCTGGAGCTGACGATCTTGATGTTTTGCACCATGCCCTGCTGGTTCACGCTGAACTCGACAACGACATCTCCTTCAACCTGGTTGGTCCAGGCATTGCGCGGGTAATTTGGCATGACCTTGACCAGTGCTTTCGCGCTGCCGTCAGCTTCGACGTCTTCACCCTCTTCGGGGGTATCTTCGACGAAGGGCAATGCAGAATTCCGGTCTGCGCAGATCCGGCAATTTTCCACCACGATCTGTGCATCGCGTAGCGGCTGGCCCTGCCAGGAGAGACTGGCCTTTCCTCCGACCACGAGTGCTGAAAAAGGCTGGCCGTCAATCAGGTAATCCACCCTTGAGCAGGCGTCGCTGTCGCTTTCGATAGCAACGTCCATGTCGTTAAGGCTGACGCTGGCTGAACAGGTCTCGATAACCTGGGTACAGTCACAGCGAAGTTCCGCACGTGCATTACCGGCCGGTAACGCCATCGCGACGGCTAGAAATACGGCAGGAATGATGGGTACTGCCCCTGGTATGAGTGTCTTGGTATCCACAGCTTTTTCCCTGGCGCTGAGCGCCTGTGCTGATTAACTAGTCACGATACCGGGATTAATGCGCTCCGGCAATTGAACATAAGTGATACCGCAAGCAACTAAGCATGCGGGTATTTTTTTTGCACCCCGGGTCCAGACTTAAAATAATGTCATTAAAAGGCCTCATCTCCGGCCGTCACACAACACCAGCTTGCGAGCCTGTTCAGGCAGGCGTAGATTGGTTTCTCAATAACTAATGACAACGCCAAGCCAACCTGTTGTGAATATATGCTGAAACGGATCGCCGGATTTGCCTTCGCCCTGTGCCTGCTGCTGGGCGTGAAAGGCAGGGTAAGCCCGGGCGGGTAAATCCATTAATCCCGGCACAGCTTGTGTATCGGTAAGGTTAAACTTAATCTTGGTAAATCATTAGGTTGGGTAGCTGTTTTACTGTTAGTTTTTAAGCTCTGGATGCTCGCATACCTATATAAACTTGATACACTCCGGTGCAAATTAATAAACAAGGTAGCTGGCAGCGCACAAAAACCTAACTTTAATAGCCGCCCCCGCCAGCATTGATTCTTTTCGAATGAGCTCACGAGATTCCGCACGAATGGACACTGAAGTAACCCTGACCGACGACCAGAAAACCCAGGAGTATTTCGACAAGCACGTTCCGAAATACGGTCAGAACCGTTTCAAGTTTATGACGGCATTTCTGAACGAGTACGCCAAACCGGGCGAATCGTTGATCGACGTCGGCTGCGGTACCGGTAAAACGCTGAAGCTTGTAAAGGAATCGACGCCGATCGGGCACCTGGCCGGCCTGGACGTTTCTGCCTCGAGCCTGAAGGCAACCGCCGAGGCGACGGGGTGCGAGACGGAGCATGGTTCGATCCTCGACCAAAACTTCGTAGACAGCCGTGACGGTAAATACGACTATGCGGTGCTCGGGGCCGTACTCCACCACGTCATCGAGAAGAACCGTGCCGAATGCAACCAGTCCGCACGGCTGACCATTGCCAATTCATTAAGGATCGTCCGCCCTGGTGGGCACCTTTTTATTATGGAGCCCACTTTCGAGCCGCGCTTTATGACCTGGCTCGTATTCTGGCTAAAGAAAACGGTTGGGCCGTTCGTCCCCGGCCGGCTGCACGTCGGGTCGGAGTGGATCAACATAGGGCATCCGATAGCCAGTTACTACTCCGAGCGGCAACTGGCTGACATGGTCGATGCACAGGATGCAGAAGTCGTGCAGCACTACGTGCACGGTCGTGGCAGTAAGCTCGGGTTCCTGAAGCTCGCAAACATCGGCTACATACTGAAACGGCCGGCGGGCTAGTGCTGAGTTAGTGCCGCCCGGGGTGAGACCCGAACTTACCTTTTGCGGCCTTTGTGGGATAATCGCCGCGCTGCAGTCCGGCTGAACCCAATCAAATGCTTATTAAAAGCTACTCCTACTACTTCTTCGAAGTGCTCTCGGGCACCCTGCTGTCGGTCCCCGGCATGTTGGCGCTGCTTTTCGTGGCGGCCGGGCTGGGGATTTTCCTGTTCCTGAAGTCACCGGGTAACACGCGCCGTTACCAGTTGTCAGGCATATTATTGCTGGCGGGTCTTATCGGACTGACCGTCGTGTTCTATTCGACAGAAATCGATTTCGAGCAATCGGACGAACTGCTGTTGACGGCAAAGGAATTTGCCGATGATGCGGATTGCGGCAGGGCTTTAACTTCCTGGACGACCAGTGGAATCGGCCTTACAAACCCCTGCAAACAAGGTTGCTATCGCGGGCTGACGACCCGCCAGCAGTTGCGGATGCGCCATTTTCCGCCGTGGCCGGAATCCCGGCGGGAGTTCCAGTGCTGGGTCAGGAAGCAGCCGGTCATGGCCCCGGCCGGCACACCCGAATAGCTATAATGGTTGCATCCCCTGCCTGACGAGCGGCGCAACCGTTGCGGTAAATATTCCGGCCTTGATTTTATTGCCTTCCGGGGAGAAATGGATGGAGTCTGTGTAACAGCAGCCCCGCCGCATTCCCCTCCATAAATTGACTTTCGGCAGATCGGCCACTTCCTCGGCAAACGGGACGAGCGGTACATCACGCGCGGCCGCCACGCGTTCGATGGCGGCGTTGTTCTGCCGGATCCCTTCCTCCCACGCAAAGGCGGGCAAATAGTCGTTCCAGTGGACGATGTCAGGCCTGATCGCGAAGGTGGCGAGTACAGGTTGTACGCCACGCGCCTGCAGCGAGGTGATCATGTAGTCCAGGTTGCGCTCGAAGGCGCCTGAATCACTTGCAAAGAAATTAGCCAGCCGGTCGTCATCGCTGTTAGGCAGGTTCTCCGTCTTCCAGACCATGTTTGTCAGGTCGTAATTATCGGAAAAGGCAACAGGGTTCAAAACTTTCAGAGCGATGCGATAGGTCTCGAATCTCGTCAGTCCGGGCGGATTGTGCGTGTTCGATCTGCGCCAGTGGAAATAATCTTCCTGGTAATCGTTAAAGATGCGCGGGAACAGGTCATTAAAGCCGTGGTAGATCACGACCATGTCCGGGTCCAGCGGCAAAATCTGATAAAAGAGGCGGTGCAGGCTTTCGGCGGTTGTCGAGCCGGTCAGGCCGGCATTGATGACTTCGATCTTGTCGGTTTGCAGCCGCTCCTGCAGATTCTTCTGCAAATAGACCGGGTATGCATCGGACCAGTGCTGGTAAACCGCAAAGGTGGTCGATCCGCCGATAGCGACGATCCTGTAGGTGCCTGCGGGCTTCTCGGGGCTGATGTCTTCGCCGCGGAAGCCCAGGTTGTTAATCCGTTCGCCACGCTCCTTGCTGTATCCCGGTTTGAGGTTATAGGCGGAGTAAGGATGAACGTAGTACATACCGGGGCCGTCCCGCACATCGATCGGCGCCCTCGCCTTGCCAAGCTGGTCGAAGAACGTTGGGAACATGTCCGATGACTTGATGGTGCGCAATCCGACCTCGGCCAGTACCAGCGCCAGCAGGAGGCTGGTGGCAATCAGCAAGAGTGTTTTCCTGGTATTGGTCATGTGAATCCGTTACGGGGTGCAGGGGCTAACTATAAACTTTTTGCGAACCTGAATCGCAATGCTGGCCGGGGTGAATATCCCGGCTATTTCGTAAGCACGTAGATTGCATTTGCCGTAAAGAATTCACGCACGAAAGGGATGTACGATACCAGCTGGCAGAATATACGTACCACAAAGGGCCCCTGGAAGTTTACGTAAACCCGGCGCTCGATCTTTAGCCCTGTTTCCCCGCACAGGTGCTCGAAGCGCCATAAGGTCAGCCTGTTGAGAAATTCGTCGTCCTCGACCGAACCGCTTTCGAGTGACTGACGGAAGCGGTTGGTTCGCTGCTCGTCTTCATCCTTATCCTGCCATGCCGGGTTGAAATCCGGGAGTTCGGCAATCCGCGCACACACCTCGGTGCGCTTGCGGTAGTTCAGAAACAGGTGCACCCAGGGGATGGGAATATAGTTACGGCCATGGTGCCCGTAGGGATGAAACCAGGGTTGCCAGTGGATCAGCACTTTGCCGCCAGGCCGGAGGACACGCAGCCACTCTTTCATGATGGCTTCATACTCCATGACGTGCTCCATCACATCGAAGCAGGCTATGACATCGACGGAGGCATCGTCGAGATCGATTCCGGTCGTGTTGGATGCACAAATAAACGAGACGGGTTCCCCGCGGACCTTGTTCTTTGCCACTGCAATGCTGCGTGCATCTATATCCACCCCGATGCAGGATTTCGCACCCAGGCTGTTCAGGATTAACGCGAGGTCGCCGTCGCCGCAGCCGAAGTCGAGCACATCCTTACCCGCAATCATGTCGGCACCGAAAAACTTCAGGAATTCCGTTTCGAGTTCCTCGTGCCGCCATTCGTCGTACTTCTCGACAGTCGAATACGAGGAACCCTCAAGGGCCGAAACTCCGGCCAGGACGGGGGCCCTGCGTTTGGCGATTTGAAAGGCAATTTCCTGGATCACTGCAACGTCCTGTATTAGCGCGTCGCCCCCGACGCGTTTGAACCAGCCTGAGGTGCAGATTCTATAAACAGCTTACAGCGTTACCAAGTCGGCGCTGGAAGTGGTGTTATGCCTGCCGGTTAAAGGCCAAAGGTTTAACTTAACAGGGCTCCGGCAAGGGGTTGGGTCGACCCGAGGTTTTCCGGGAACTGCGTTTCGTTGCCTGTTTCTCTCCTATTGAATCGGCAACTCATCGAATAAATGGGGTCAGAGTAAAAACTGGTTCCGTGGAACCAATCCAAACGAAGTTGGTGCCCGGGGCGAGACTTGAACTCGCACGACCTCTCGGTCAACGGATTTTAAGTCCGCAGCGTCTACCAATTCCGCCACCCGGGCTCAGGATGGGCGGCAATTATCGTCTTTTGTTGATTGGGTCTGCAAATGGCTGTCGGTGTCATTTGAAAAAGTGTTTCTTCACGCCTTATCCCGCGATGCTGTGGCTGCTCTGATTTTCCCGGTTATCCCGTTCAGGGAAAGAGCAAATCGATACCCGCTTGAAACGAAAGTGCGTGTACCGCTAAGTGGGAAGTATCATATGGCAAATAAGCCAGGAAGAAGTCCGCATAGTTTCGGTCGAGTAGCAGGTAGTAAAATCCGCTGACCGAATAAACATTGCCCTCCGTAGCTGCCGAAAGAATCAGGTTAACCGGCAGTTCGTTCGTCATATCGGCCAGTTGCTGCTCAAGTTCTATGGTCAGTTCGGCCTGATACCAAAAGGTGCCGTCTGAACTCAGAAACGACAAGAAGTTACGCGCTCCGGGGGTTTTGAACAGCATCGCGAGGGCGACGAAATATCCGCTGAGAGAATGACCTGCAAGCGTTCGGTTTGCCGGGTCGGTGCGATATTGTGCGTCTATGAAAGGAATCAGTTCGAGCGTGAGAAAATCGTAATACTGACGGGCACCGGGCATGGTGAAGTCAATTTTTCGACGCTCTGTGCCCGTGTTGCCAATAGACACCAAAATGACTTCCCGGGCGTTGGCATCAAGAATATCCGCGCTTTCATCGAAGTGCGGCTCGGCATCCAACTCATAGATCACCGGGTAGTCCAGGTTGGATGTTGCGTACCCGTCCGGCAGGTACACGTAAACGGGATATGTCCATCCCGTTTGGGTGGAAGCTATGTTTTGTGGTGCCAGTCGCGTGCCGACGAAAGGATCCGTATCCTCATCGCTGGACCCGCCTCCTCCGCCACAGCCGGAAAGCAGAATGGCACTCAGGATTATGGACAGGCAGCGAACCGCAAACATCGCGTTCAAGTATGCCATCCCGCCCCTCGGGGGAATATAGAAAAGAAGCGGGAAAATGGAGGCTAGGGTCGGAATCGAACCGGCGTACACGGAGTTGCAGTCCGCTGCATAACCACTCTGCCACCTAGCCTTGGGGTGAGAACGGGTTGAGGCCGGGCGGCACTTTAGCACAAGAAAGGCCCGGCGTTCGCACGCCGGGCCTTTGCTTTGAAGCATGGAGCGGGCAACCAGGTTCGAACTGGCGACCTCAACCTTGGCAAGGTTGCGCTCTACCAACTGAGCTATGCCCGCTTCGGGAGGCCTATCTTAAGGCCGGTCCGGGCGGTGTCAAGAAGGCTCGCCGGTGGCCGTGAGGTGCGGCCAGGCGGCCTTGAGATAGATGTACATCGACCAGATGGTCAATACCGCAGCTGCAACAACCAGCCCGAAGCCAATTCCGTAGGCCGGGATAAAGCCGAATATCGGGTAAGTGAAAAGCATGGCGCCTACACCAACCAGTTGCAGGATGGTTTTCATCTTCGCGATTCCTGTTACCGCGACCTGGTGGCGCTCACCCAGTTCAGCCATCCATTCACGCAACGCCGAGATAACGATTTCCCGGCCAATGATTATTGCGGCACAAACCGCGAGAATGTTCTCGTGCTTCGGTACCAATACCAGTTCATGTTGTGGCGCCGCCCACAGGATCAGTACCAGCGCTGTCGCCACCATGAGCTTGTCTGCGACCGGATCGAGGAAGGCGCCAAAGCGCGATGTCATGTTCAGCTTGCGTGCGAGATAACCATCGAGCCAGTCGGTTAGTCCGGCCAGCGCGAAGATGACCGCTGCAATCGGCTTCGACCACTCGCCCGGCAGCATGAACACGAGCACCACCATCGGGATCGCGGCAATCCTGATCCATGTCAGCATCAGTGCAATGTTGAATTTTGCTGCCACAATAATCCGTCTGAAGACTGTTTAACGGAGGCTATATTAACGCGGTATCACCCACTAACGGAATGATGGACGATACGGTTTCAACGATCATGAAAGCGGCCATAGATTTTTTCCGCAAGTCCGGGGCTGATGCCGGGTACCTTTTTGAGGTCACTCACCCCTGCCCGCCTGACGCCCTGCAGGCCACCGAAAAACCGCAACAGTTCGCGGCGCTTTTTAGGGCCTATGCCGGGGATGCCTTCCAGCGGCGACTGCTGCCTCGATTTGCCGCGGCGTTGCCGGTGCGCCGTAATCGCAAAGCGATGGGCCTCGTCGCGGATCTGCTGAATGACGTGCAGCGCAGGCGAGTCGCCCGCGAGCGACAAAGCGCGACTGGCGCCGTGTACGTGAATAATTTCTTTGCCGGGCCGGCGCTCAGGGCCCTTGGCAACGGCGGCCAGCACCGGCCCGTCGAATTCCAGCTCATCGAGTTCCTTTGCCGCTGCACTTAACTGCCCCTTGCCCCCGTCCACCAGGATCAGGTCCGGCACCGGCGCTTCACCGTTCCTGACGCGCGTATAACGTCTGCGGATGGCCTGGGCGATCGCGCCGTAGTCGTCCCCTGCTTCGACGTCCTTGATATTGAAGCGCCGGTAGTCTGCCTTGACCGGGCCTTCGCCGCCGAACACCACACAGGATGCAACCGTCTGGTCGCCGCCGGTATGGCTGATATCGAAACACTCGATGCGTCCCGGGGTTGTGCCGAGCTGCAGGGCGTCGGCCAGTGCCTGTAGCTGTTTGTCTATCGTGGCCCTGCCCGCGAGTTTCATCAGCAGGGCTTCGCGCGCGTTCGCTTCGGCCATTTCGATCCAGCCCCGCCTGCTGCCGCGTACGTTGGCGCGGATGGATACCTTTGTATTGCCCCGCGCCAGCGTTTCTTCGAGTACCGCCGCATCGCCCGGTAAGGCATTAACAAGAATCTCCCGTGGCACCGGACCACTGAAATAGTGCTGGCTGATGAACGCGCGCATTACCTCGTCGGCACCGTGTTCGGCGTTGCTGTGCGGGAAGAAACTGCGGCTGCCGAGTACGCGTCCGCCGCGGATCATCACGGCCACCACCGCCCATGAACCACCCTGCCCGAACACCGCCAGCGCATCTGTATCGATGTGTTTTTCGTCCGTGATGGACTGCCGGGACTGCAGGCTCTTGATCGCGGCAATCTGGTCGCGCAGCTGCGCGGCCTGCTCATATTGTTTGACTTCCGCAGCCCTGTCCATGCGTTGCGCGAGGTCTTTGACGACACTCTCGTCCTTGCCTTCCAGGAACAGGATTGCGTGTTTGACATCGCGTGCGTAGTCGTTGGCTTCGATCAGACCGACGCAGGGTGCCGTGCACCGCTTGATCTGGTTCTGCAGGCACGGGCGCGTGCGGTTGGCAAAAAAGGTTTCGTCGCAGGGTCGCACCCGGAACAATTTCTGCACGTGCGTGAGTATCTGCCGGACCGCCGCCGCATTCGGGTACGGGCCGAGGAAACGGCCGCCCGTGTTCCGGGCTCCCCGGTGAAACTCGAAGGCCGGAAATTCCCTGTCGGTGCTCACGTGTATATAGGGATACCCTTTGCCGTCTCTCAGCAGCACGTTGAAATACGGCTGGTGCTCCTTGATCAGGTTCAGTTCGAGCAACAGCGCCTCTTTCTCGGAACCCGTGACGGTGATCTGCACGTCGTGCGTCTGGGCCATCAGCGCCATGGTTTTCGGGTGATGTGCCTTGCTACCGAAATAGCTGGACACACGCTTCTTCAGGTCGCGGGCCTTGCCGACGTAGATGACGGCGCCCTCCGCGTCGAGCATCCGGTAGACACCGGGTTTGTGGGTCAGCGTCTGCAGGAAAGACTTCTGGTCGAAAGCGCTCTTGTCGTTCATGTCAGGCAGCGGCCGCATCCAGGTGTTGTCTGGCCGTTGCGAATACGCTGTCGAACATGGCCGGTGTCAGGCGCCGGGTCTGCGTGTTGTAGCGACTGCAATGGTAGGAACTGAGCAAACGCAAACCGCCGGGCAGGCTGAATTCGCTGCCGTGGCCGAATGCGTAATCGGCCTGTCGTAACCCGAAAGCCTTCAGTACGGCCCGGTGGGCGACGCCACCCAGCGCGAGCACGATACCGCCAGCCGGCAGGCTTGCAAGTTCATCGGCCAGGTAGTCGTTGCAGGCCTTTACTTCGGCACCGGTCGGCTTGTTTTGCGGCGGCAGGCAACGCACCGCATTGGTAATCCGGCAATCGATTAGTTCCAGTCCGTCGTCCGGCGCTACGGCCTCGGGCTGGTTGGCGAAGCCGTTCGCGTGCAGGGTCGTATACAAAAGAATCCCGGCATGGTCACCCGTAAACGGTCTGCCGGTCGCATTAGCTCCGTGCATACCCGGCGCGAGCCCAACCACGAGCAACCGTGCCCGCGGGTCGCCGAAGGACGGCACCGGCCGCGCATGGTAGTCCGGATGCTTTTGCCGCACTTCGGTGAGGAACCCGGCCAGCCGCTCACAGCGGGTGCAGTTGAGATCGAATGCGCTCATGGTGACGTTAGCTTAACCGCTATATGGCTCATGTAGGAGCGGCTTTAGCCGCCGGGAACGAGCGCAGGGGTAGTTGTGGGCGCGGCTTTAGCCGCGAACCCGCCGAACTAAAACGTATTGCTGAATCCCGGGTACTCGATTCGAGCGGCATGTCGGAAAGTTCTTTCGCAAATGGCGGTATTCGAAAGGTATGTGGGTTCGCGGCTATCTCCGAATCCTACGGATTCTCCGAAATAAATTCCGACGTTTAGCCTTCCAGGCGTTTTTCTGCCGCCTGAAAGCCTGTCGTCATTTAAAGCCGCTCCCACAGCCAGTCCTTAGCAACGGCAGCCGCTCCCACAGCCAGTCCTTAGCAACGGCAGCCGCTCCCACAGCCAGTCCTTAGCAACGGCAACCGCTCCCACAGCCGGAACCTGGCAATTGCGGCCGCCACGTCGTCTACTCTTTCTTACCTCCGGCAGTGCGGCACTTAGCGATTTGCGCGAGCGTTCGGAGAACGCGGTGCTACGCGACCTGCAAGCGTCGTCGTGAGCGCCGGGAGGCAGGATGCCGCAGGCGCGAACGTCGATTCGAGGAGCACAGGGAGGTGCGATGAGATTAAGCGTTATGGTCGCGTAGTGCCGAGGGCCTAATCGCTAGCGCCGCAGGCCTGCCAACAACATTGCCATTTCCATCGCCTGCTCATAGTTAAGGCGCGGATCGACCTGCGTGTGGTAGGCGCGTTCCAGATCGGCGTCTTGCAGGCCGCGTGCACCGCCGGTGCATTCGGTAACGTTCTCGCCCGTCAGTTCGAAGTGCACGCCGCCCATCCAGGTGCCCATTTTCTGGTGGATGCGGAACGATGCCTCGAGTTCCGCAAGAATGTTCTCGAAGCGCCGGGTTTTAAGGCCCGTCGATGAGGTTTCCGTGTTGCCGTGCATGGGGTCGCACATCCACAGCACGCGGGCGTCCGTGCCGGCGACCGTTTCGATCAGTCTGGGCAGACCGTCCTCGACCGCATCTGCGCCGAAACGGTGGATCAGCGTCAGACGCCCGGGCACGTTGCCGGGGTTGAGTTTCTCGATTAGCGCCAGCAGCCAGTCGGCCGTCATCCCCGGACCCAGCTTGATGCCCATCGGGTTGACGATGCCGCGGAAGTACTCGACATGGGCGTCGTCGACGGCGGCCGTGCGCATCCCGATCCACGGGAAGTGGGTGCACAGGTTGTACCATTTGTCCCGGTGTTCCAGAAACCGTGTCTGCGCCTGTTCGTAAGGTAACTGCAGCCCCTCATGCGAGGTGTAGAACTCCACCCGGCGGGTCGCGTGGACCTGGTTGCCCGAAATCGACTCGAAGAAATCCAGCGACTTCGAAATGGCACCGGTGATTTCGTGGTATTCGTCGGCCAGCGGCGAATGTTGTACCCAGTCGAGGTCCCAGTTCTCGGGGTGGTGCAGGTCGGCAAAACCGCCGTCAATCAGCGAGCGGATGAAATTCAGCGTCAGCGCGGCGCGTTCGTAACCCCGCAGCATCAGGTCCGGATCAGGTACACGGTCTTCCGAGGTGAAGTTGCCTCGGTTGACGAGGTCTCCCCGGAAGCTCGGCAAGGACTCCCCGTTGCGCGTTTCCATATCCGCCGAACGGGGTTTGGCGTACTGCCCGCCCATGCGACCGATGCGTATGATCGGTTTCTGCAGGCCGTACAGCAGCACGAGGCTCATCTGCAGCAGGATCTTGAGTTTCTGGGCGATGATCTCGGAACGGCAGTCTGCGAAGGTTTCAGCACAGTCGCCGCCCTGGAGCACGAACGCATTGCCGGCCTGGGCGGCAGCGATATGGTCGCGCAGGGCTTCCACTTCCCAACTGGTTACCAGCGGCGGCAGTTCACCGAGGCGCGTGACGACCTCCTCGACCCGCGTGGGGTCGGGGTACACTGGTTGCTGGCTGGCATTGCAGGCCTGCCAACTGTCCGGGCGCCAGCTGTGTTTGTCCTTAGTCATGGTTGCGGAATATGCCATAAGTAGCTGGCATATTTAAGGAAATAGATCGCTTTAGCAGCAGGGCTGGTTTTCGGCGGCGGCTTCGGCGCTTACGCTGTCGTAAACGATCTTCACCCAGCGTTCCGGCGGCATGAAATCCCAGGCCCATTTCTCATCGAAATTGTAGCTGGGTCGCAGTTTCAGCACCTCCTCGACCGTTTTGCCCTCCTCGACCAGTGCTTTAACCCGGCTGTGTACGGTGGCCAGCATCAGCCTGAATTCTTTCAGGCCCTCGATATCGCTGACCGGGCCGTGACCGGGGATCAGTTCCATATCGGCGTTCAGCATAGGCAGCATGGCGTCGATCGCAGCGATCATGCCCTGCACCGAGCCGCCCGCGCTGATATCGACGACCGGGTACATGCCGTTGAAAAACAGGTCGCCGAGGTGGGCAATATTGGCTTCCACGAATATCAGAATTGCGTCGCCGTCGGTGTGCGCCGGCGGCAGGTGCATGGCTTTAATCGTGTGGCCGTTCAGGTGCAGGGTCAGCGTGTTGTCGAAGGTCACCACCGGCAGCGCCGCGTCGGGCGATGCAGGTGTCTCATTATTAAAGAGTGCCGATGACTGCTTTGTGCTCATGCGCATACGCACATTGTCGTGCGCGATGATCTGCGCGCCCTTCTCGCCGAAGTGCTTATTGCCGCCCGTGTGGTCGAAATGCCAGTGGGTGTTGAATACCATTTTTACGGGATCGTTGCTGATCGTGGCAATTGCAGCTTCGATTTTCTCGGCCAGCGGCGGCATATCGTCATCGATAATAAAAGTGCCGTCTTTACCGCTGATCACGCCAATATTGCCGCCCATGCCCATCAGTACATGGATGTTGTCGGTCACGGGAATGACCTTGACGGCAACGTCGTCAGCCGACTGTGCGTGTGCGACGGTGCCGCAAACAAGCAGCGCCAGCAGCGCGCAGGAGTATTTAAAGCATTGCATTGGATAAGCCCGTTGTTATTCGTGGTCAGACGCTGCATACCTTAGCATGCCGCCCCAGCAGTGGTTCGCACGGCGCCATGCCGCCCTGCTATTATGAATATCCACGCCCGAGAGCTTGTTGATGCGGATGGTTAATGCGGTGTTGAAGCAACTTGTAATGCTCGCCACGTTCATGCTGGCGTGCACTGCACAAGCGGCCGCGGGCGACGCGCTGGTCATCCGGATCGACTCGGGTATTGGCCCCGCGTCGGCCGGTTTCGTACTCGAAGGCATCAGCAAGGCCGAGGATGAAGGCTACGAGTTGCTGATAATCGAGATGGATACGCCCGGCGGCCTCGATTCGGCCATGCGCGACATCATCAAGGCGATACTGGCATCCGAAGTACCGGTCGTGAGTTTTGTGTCGCCCGGCGGTTCCCGTGCCGCAAGTGCCGGTACCTACATCCTGTATGCCAGCCATGTCGCGGCCATGACGCCGGCGAGCAACCTGGGTGCGGCGACACCCGTGCAAATCGGTGGAGGCTCGCCGCAGCCGCCTTCATTCCCTGAGCCCGAAACTGATGAAGAGGACGAAACCGAGGACGAAGGCGATGAAGCCGCTGATGCAGAGGACATGCCCGAAGACGCGATGAAGGCAAAGATGGTCAACGACGCCGTTGCGTATATCAAAGGTCTTGCGGAACTGCGGGGCCGTAACGAGGAATGGGCTGAGCGCGCCGTGCGGGAAGCCGTGAGCCTCACGTCCAGCGAGGCACTCGAGCAGAACGTGATCGATATCGTGGCCGAAGACATAGACGACCTGCTGGCCCAGCTCGACGGTTTCGAGCTCGAAGTCGACGGCGAAACCGTGACGCTGGCAACCGCGGACCTCGATGTCGAGTACCTCGAACCCGACTGGCGTACCCGGCTGCTGACGATCATTACCGACCCAAGCGTTGCTTACCTGCTGATGCTGGCGGGCATCTATGGCCTGCTGCTCGAAGGCTACAACCCCGGCGCGATGGTGCCCGGGATCGTCGGCGCTATCTGCCTGCTCCTCGCACTGTTTGCGTTCCAGGTATTGCCCGTCAATTATGCGGGGCTGGCGCTGATATTGCTCGGGGTGATGCTGATGATTGCCGAAGGCTTTGCCCCGAGTTTCGGTGTACTCGGCCTGGGCGGGCTTGCGGCCTTCGTGTTCGGTTCGATTATCCTGATGGATGCCGATGTGCCCGGCTTCGGGATTTCGCAGGGGCTGATTGGCGGTATCGCGACAGCGGCCGGCTTGCTCATGCTCGGCATGGTTTACATGCTGATGCGGTCGCGCCATCGCCCGGTCGTTTCCGGTGCCGAAGGTATGATCGGGCACACGGCCGAGGCACTGGAGGATTTCGATTCGGACGGCGCAGTATTTCTGGACGGTGAGCGCTGGCATGCCGTTTCAACCGTGCCGGTCAAAAAAGGTCAGAAAGTACAGGTAATAGCAGTCAGGGGGTTGATAGCTGACGTTAAGCCCATAAATCACTAGTACGAACAGCGAAGACTTGAGGCAGGTTCGATGACATTTACATTCACAATAATTGCGTTAATTGCGGCGCTCATATTCAGCTCGATCAAGATCCTTAAAGAGTATGAACGCGGTGTGGTTTTCTTACTCGGCCGGTTCCAGCGCGTCAAAGGACCAGGAATCATCATCATCATCCCGGTCATCCAGCAGATGGTGCGTGTCGATCTGCGGGTCATCACAATGGATGTGCCGACCCAGGATGTCATTTCCCGCGACAATGTTTCGGTCAAGGTCAATGCCGTTGTGTATTTTCGCATCGTGGATCCTGAACGGGCCATCATCCAGGTCGCGAACGTGTTCGAGGCTACGAGCCAGCTCGCACAAACCACCCTGCGCTCGGTACTCGGCCAGCACGAACTCGACGAAATGCTTTCTGAACGCGACAAGCTGAACGCCGATATCCAGGAAATCCTCGACCGGCAGACCGATGCGTGGGGTATTAAAGTTTCAGCGGTCGAAATCAAACACGTGGATATCGACGAAAGCATGATCCGGGCGATCGCCGCGCAGGCCGAAGCGGAGCGTTCCCGGCGTGCCAAGATCATTCATGCAGAAGGCGAAATGCAGGCTGCGGAAAAGCTGGCCGCCGCCGCCGCCACCCTGGCATCACAGGGCCAGGCGCTGCAGTTAAGGTATCTGCAAACCTTGACGGAAATATCCAACGAAACCAGCAATACGATCATATTCCCGCTGCCGATGGATCTGATCGAACCGATCATGAGTGCCGCCAAGAAGCTGGGTGACAACGGGCCGCCGACAGCTTAGCGCCCCGCTGAGTAGTTGTACTGATAAGTTATAGACACGGCTGACACAATTATTTAAGCGCTGTAGGGACGGCTTTAGCCGCGAAGCATTAAACGCCAGGGACAAATTGGCCTGTAGGAGCGGCTTTAGCCGCGAACCCACTGATCGTACAACGTTGCGCTGAATTCAGGTAAACAGGATTCGGGCGTCACCCCGGAAAGATTTTCCGTCACCGGCAACCTTAGATGGGCTTAAGGGTTCGCGGCTAAAGCCGCTCCCACAGTGATGTTTCCAGCCGCTCCTACATTTTGATTTCCTGCCAGCGCTCCTCAAGCTCATCTGCCGAAACATCCGACCAGTCGAGCTTGTCGCGGGCCAGTGACGCTTCCAGCCGTGTAAATCGTTCCGAGAACTTGCGGTTTGCCTGCCTGAGTGCCTGTTCCGGGTTCACCTCCAGGTGCCGCGCCAGGCTGGTCATCGCGAGTAACAGGTCACCGAACTCTTCTGCTATGTGCTTCTTGTCGCGGTCCTGCCGGGCGCGTTCCAGTTCCGCGAGTTCCTCGTGCAGTTTGCCGATCACGGCGTCGGCACCGGTCCAGTCGAAGCCGACCCGGGCGGCTCTTTTGCCGGTCTTGGCCGCGAGTGTGAGTGCAGGCAACGATGTCGTGAGTCCGTCCAGCACACCCTCGCCCTCCTTGCCCGCCGCCAGCCGTTCGGCCGTTTTGTGTGCTTCCCATGCCTGGTGTTGATCGTCGGCGGTCCCGGCCTGTTTGCCGGCAAACACGTGCGGGTGTCGGCGCACCAGTTTCTCGCTGATACCCCGCGCCACGTCGGCAAAATCGAACAGGCGCTGCTCACGGGCCATCTGGGCGTGGAACACCACCTGCAACAGCAGGTCCCCGAGTTCCTCGCGCAGGTCGTTCATCTCGCCCCGCTCGATGGCATCAGCGACCTCGTAAGCCTCTTCGACCGTGTACGGCGCGATGCTGGCGAAATCCTGGTCTATATCCCAGGGGCAGCCCTTATCGGGATCGCGCAGCTGTGCCATTACTTCAAGTAATTTATTAATATCATTCATTAGTCTTTGTTATTTAAGTAATTTAATAAATTCTCTAATAATCTTGGCCGTGGCGCCCCAGATACGGTGATCCTCCCACCGGTATTCCCAGGTCGCGAGGCTGATCCCGTCGATTTCCCGGTCCTCGCGCACGCAGTTGCGTTCATCCAGCAGGAAATCGAGCGGCACCTCGAACACGCTGGCCACCTCGCGCGGATCCGGCCGAACGTCGAAGGCTTCGGTCACGAAGCCGATCACGGGAACGACTGCATAGCCGGTAGGGACCGCCTGTGTTTTCAGGTAGCCGGCCGGTTCGACCGCGGCCGGCGGCAGCCCGACTTCTTCGTGGGCCTCGCGCAACGCCGTTGCAAGCAGGTCCGGGTCACCCGGTTCCGAACGGCCACCCGGAAACGCGATCTGGCCGGGATGTTCGGGCAGGTCATGCGTCCTTTCGGTCAGCATGAGCGAGATAGCGCCGTTGTCATCCAGCAACGGGATCAGCACGGCCGCCGGCCGCAGCGGCATGCTAAACCACGCATCGAGGGTCGCCTGTGAAATACCGTCCCGGGCTTCCGCGGCCGGGTCCTGCGGCAGGCCGGAGCCGCTCAGGCGGTGGATGATGTGCTCGCGCACCGCGTTTGCCTCAGGACTTTATGCCGCCCTTGGTGAGTTCCGCTGCGTCGAGGAGCCGGTCCAGTTCCTTGTCGGTCAGGTCGGTCTGCTCTTTTGCTACGTCCCGGACCGGCCGCCCTTCCTGGTAGGCCTGCTTGGCGATTGCCGCGCCCTTTTCATATCCGATGATACTGTTCAGCGCAGTGACCAGAATCGGGTTCCGGTCCAGTGCCTCGTTCAGCTTGTCCTCGTTCACAGTGAACCCTGCGATGGCCTTGTCCGCGAGCAGCGCGGCACCGTTGCCCAGAATTTCTGCACTCTGCAACAGGTTGTAGGCCACGACCGGCAACATGACGTTGAGCTGAAAATTGCCGGACTGGCCGGCGGCCGTGATTGCGGCGTCGTTGCCAATGACCTGTACGCTGACCATCGCGAGCGCTTCGGGAATGACCGGGTTGACCTTGCCCGGCATGATGCTGCTGCCTGGCTGCAACGACGGTAGCGCGATTTCTGCCAGCCCCGCGAGTGGCCCGCTGTTCATCCAGCGCAGGTCGTTGGCAATTTTCGTGACCGATACCGCAACCGTTTTCATTTGCGCCGACAGTTCGACCGCGCCATCGACGCTCGCAAGCGCCTCGAAGAAATTATTGGCCGGCCGGAACGATATCCCGGTTTGTTCGCTGAGCAGAACGGCAACCTTGCCGCCGAACTTGGGATGCGCATTGATCCCGGTACCGACGGCCGTGCCGCCCTGGGCAAGTTGCGTGAGCCTTGGTAAGCAGCCTTCGATGCGTTCGATACCGTGGGTAATCTGGCTCGCCCAGCCACCGAGCTCCTGGCCCATGCGTACCGGCATTGCATCCATCAGGTGCGTGCGTCCGGTTTTAATAACCGAGTCTGTTTCAACCGCTTTTGCCTCGATGGTTTCCTGCAGGTGGCGCAGTCCGGGCAGCAGGATTTCGTGCACGCTTAAAGCAGCGCTCAGGTGCACCGCGGTCGGGATCACATCGTTGCTGCTTTGACCCATGTTGACGTCGTCATTCGGGTGTATTTCGCTGCCGAGTTTCTCGCTGGCGAGGTGCGCGATGACCTCGTTGGCGTTCATATTCGAGCTCGTGCCCGAACCGGTCTGGAACACGTCAATCGGGAAATGCTTGTCGTGCTGCCCTTCCGCAACTTCGAGCGCGGCGGCCTGGATTGCCTTCGTCTGTTTAGTCGGTATCAGCCCCAGTTCACTGTTGGCGCCGGCGGCTGCCCACTTGATAAGTCCGAGCGCGCGAATAAACTGACGTGGCATCGTCAGTCCGCTGATCGGAAAATTGTCTACCGCACGCTGGGTCTGTGCGCCCCACAGAGCATCTTCGGGTACGTGTAATTCACCCATGCTGTCACGCTCGGTTCGGTAGCCTTTACTGCTCATTCCGGATTATCCCCTGTTACGCTCTTTGCTGAGCGTTGTATTTTCAATCCCTGAAGTCCAGCCATGCAGCCCGAGCGTTCAAATCCAAAGACGACAGGGGCATTGGTGTATGATGCGAGCCCGCAAGTATAGGTTTTTTTGCAGATACCGGCATAACAATGGCAGAACTGACAGCGATTTCACCTCTGGACGGCCGTTACGCCGCGAAGGGCGACGCGCTCCGCCATCTTTTCAGCGAGCAGGGGCTGATTCACCTGCGGACGCAGGTCGAAGTTCGCTGGGTCCAGCACCTCGCCGGCAACAAGAAGATCGAAGGTATCGGCCCGTTCTCCCCGGTAGTCAGCAGCTTTCTCGACAAACTGGTCGATGATTTCGACCGGAATGCCGCCGAACGGGTTAAGGCGATCGAAAAGACTACCAACCACGACGTGAAGGCGGTTGAGTATTACCTGGCGGAAAGCTTTGGCGACGATGCCGAGCTCGCTGCGATAAAGCCTTTCCTCCATTTCGCCTGTACCTCCGAGGACATCAACAATATCGCCTACGCGCTGATGCTCCGGCGCGGCCGCGACGAAGTTCTGTTGCCCGCCCTGCAGAAAATCTCGGGCCGCCTGGGTGAGCTGGCGTGCTCGACGGCCGAGGTGTCTATGCTGTCCCGGACCCACGGCCAGACGGCCAGCCCGACCACACTTGGCAAGGAACTGGCAAACGTGGTCTGGCGGCTGGAACGGCAACTTGGCCTGTTTGCAAAGGTGCCGGCGCTGGCAAAAATGAACGGCGCGGTCGGTAACTACAACGCACACGCAGTGGCATACCCTGGCGTTGACTGGCCCGCCGTCTCGCGCGAGTTCATCGAGTCGCTGGGCCTGGAGTGGAACCCCTACACGACCCAGATCGAACCGCATGACTGGATGGCTGAGTACTGCGATGCCCTGGCCCGCATTAACACGGTGCTCATCGATTACTGCCGGGATACCTGGGCCTATATTTCGATCGGTTATTTTAAGCAGCGCAAGGTAGCCGACGAGGTCGGCTCATCGACGATGCCGCATAAAGTAAACCCCATCGATTTCGAGAACGCCGAGGGTAACCTGGGGGTCGCAAACGCGCTGCTCGGGCACTTCGCCGCCAAACTTCCCGTATCGCGCTGGCAGCGCGACCTCACCGATTCCACGGTGCAGCGGAACCTCGGGGTGGCCGTCGGCCATACCCTGCTCGCCTGCGAATCGATACTGAAGGGGCTGAGCCGGCTCGAACACGACCCTGGGCGCATCGGTGCCGACCTGGACTACAGCTGGGAAGTGCTTGCCGAAGCGGTTCAGACAGTCATGCGCCGGCACGGCACCGCCGATGCCTACGAGCAGCTCAAGGAGCTGACCCGGGGCGAGGCGGTCGACCAGGCGGGCCTGCAGGCTTTCATCAAGGGCCTTGACCTGCCCGCAGACGCCCGCGATGCGTTGCTGGAACTGACCCCCCGGAGCTATACCGGGCTTGCGACAAGGCTGGCAGCAGACCTCGAAAATAATCTCAAAAAGTCGCGCTAAGCTACTGAAAATAGTTGTTTAACTTAAGACATGATCGTAATTCTTTGCCGTAAACCGTGACGTGGTTTGTACGGTCGGGCGGGCGTAATTCCTACAATTGTTGCCCCGGGGAAACCTAAGCAGTGTCGGCCCTTCCGCCTGTCACTACACGGTTATCCGGGCCGTCTGCAGTTGCAGGTTTGCCCTATGTTGGAACAGGACATCGAGCCAGAACGCCGCATCGTCGCCACTTTCGAAGAGGTGCGTGACGCCGTGCTCGAAGTAGCTTCCTGCGCCGAGCGGTCGATCACGATACAGACCCCCGACCTGGAGCCTGGCATCTACGATTGCGAAGAGTTTCTGGAAATAGTAAAGCAGCTTATGCTCGCCAAGTGCTATGCGCGTATCCGGGTACTCGTCACCAATCCGTCAAAGGCCGTGCGCAGCGGCAACCATTTTATCGCGCTGATGCGCCGGCTGAATGCCTACCTGGATGTCCGCAATTTGCACACCGACTATCGCGGCAAGTTCAACGATGCGTTTATTATTGCAGACGAGTCGGCCGTCCTTTACCGGACTGACGGCCGCCGCTATGACGGTATACTGGGCAGCGGCGAGCCCGCCATCGCACGCTTGCACCTCGAGGCATTCGAGAAGCCCTGGGAAGAGTCGGCGTTCAACGTGGAGGAGCACCGGGGCCAGATCTGACAAGGTAAGGAAACAAGAAAAAGAAAAAGGACTTTCAAATGCATCCCATCCACCTGACCGTCGCGGCGGTCGTTGAAAAACATGGCCGTTTCCTCGTTGTGGAGGAAAACGTCGGCGGGCGCGAGGTTATCAACCAGCCGGCAGGCCATGTCGAACCGGGCGAGTCCCTGATCGATGCCGTGGTCCGCGAGATGCTGGAGGAAACGGCCTGGCAGTTTTCTCCGGTGGCGATCAACGGCGTGTACCTCTGGACCCATCCCGAAACCGGCGAACGTTTCCTGCGCGTAGTCTTCTGCGGTAACTGTCACGACCACGACAGCCAGCGCGCACTGGACAGCGGCATTATCCGCACGCTCTGGTTAACCCAGCATGAGCTCGAATCGCGGTCGGCTGACCTGCGAAGTCCAATGGTGTTGCGCGCGATCCGGGATTACCGTGACGGTTCCCGGTTCCCGGTAAACATGTTTCAGCAACTCGACCTCGAAGAACTGGCCACGCGCGCCGCAGTCGTCTGAACGCACCCCGCTGCTACAATTAGCCGCTATGGCCTCTCCCTCTGACACGACGGTCATCGTCGGGATCTCCGGCGGTGTCGATTCCGCTGTTGCTGCTTTGTTATTGCAGCAGCAGGACTATCGTGTGGAGGGGCTGCATATGACCAACTGGGACGAGGCGGACGATTACTGTTCGGCGGCCGAGGACTACCAGGACGCGCGCCAAGTCTGCGCCGATATCGGCATTCCCCTGCACCATGTCAACTTTGCCCGCGAGTACCGCGAGAAAGTATTTGCCGATTTCCTGGAGGAGTACCGGCAGGGCCGCACCCCGAACCCTGACGTGGCCTGCAACCGCTACATCAAGTTCGGCAATTTCCTCGCATACGCGGACCGGCTCGGTGCCGACTACATTGCGACCGGCCATTACGCACGCGTGGATAACACCGGGGCGCAGCCACGCCTGCTTAAGGGGGTCGACAGCAACAAGGACCAGACTTATTTTTTGCACGCGATCCGGCCGGAAGTTTTGCCGCAGGTTATGTTTCCACTCGGGGAGCTGGCGAAGCCGGAGGTCCGCAAGCTTGCGAACGACTACGGCCTGGCCAACTACGCAAAACGCGACAGCACCGGCATCTGCTTTATCGGCGAACGCCCTTTCAGGGAGTTCCTGCAGAACTTTATTCCGGCCCGGCCGGGCAAAATGGAAACGCCCGAAGGCCAGGTCGTCGGCGAGCACGAGGGGCTGATGTATTACACCTTTGGCCAGCGCGAGGGGCTCGGCATCGGCGGCGTTAAAGGCTATCCGGATGCGCCCTGGTATGTCGCGGGCAAAGACCTCGACCGGAACGTGCTGGTCGTCGTGCAGGGGCATGAACATCCCCTGCTCTGGTCGTCCGGTATGACCGTGACCGATGCGCGCTGGCTGGCCGGAGAACTGCCCGCGGATTCGTTCGCTTGCAGCGTGCGCACGCGTTACCGGCAGACCGAAATCGGTTGTCATGCCGATGTGCAGGACACAGGAACACTCGCGGTCCGGTTCGATGAGCCCGTCTGGGCGGTCACGCCGGGACAGTACGCCGTGTTTTATGCGGAGGATGTCTGCCTCGGCGGCGGCACCATCGAGTCGGCGACCGGCATCGTCGATCCCGGGCTGTCCCCGGCACGTGCCGCCGGGGGCTGACTCCCATCTGCGCCTGTGGGCGGGTTCCGCTATAATCCCGCGCCTCATTGAGCCCCCGGGCGCTGATCCGGGCGTTACGCTACCAACTCCGGAGTAAAAAATGGCGCAGCCGATCGATGCCAAAGCGACCCTTTCCGTTAACGGGACCGACTACACGATTTACAGTCTGGATGCAGTCACGGAAGGCGACGTCAGCCGGCTGCCCTTCTCACTGAAAGTATTACTCGAAAATCTGCTGCGGCACGCTGCCGACGGCGATGTGCAGGCAGCCGATATCAGCACGCTGGCGAACTGGGATGCGAATGCGGACCCGAGCCAGGAAATCTCCTTTACCCCGGGCCGGGTCATCCTGCAGGACTTTACGGGCGTGCCCGCGGTCGTCGACCTGGCAGCGATGCGTGATGCGGTCGTGAAACTGGGTGGCGACGCCGATTCCATTAATCCCCTCTCCCCGGCCGAACTCGTTATTGATCACTCGGTGCAGGTCGACAACTACGGTACGAGCAATGCGCTCGACCTGAACACCAAGATCGAATTTCAGCGTAACCGTGAGCGCTATTCCTTCCTCCGCTGGGGTCAGGATGCATTCGATAACTTCCGGGTCGTGCCGCCGAATACGGGCATCGTCCACCAGGTCAACATCGAATACCTCGCCCGCGTCGTTTTCGACTCGACCAAAGATGGCGAACGTGTCGCCTATCCCGATACGGTCGTCGGCACCGATTCGCATACCACGATGGTGAACGGACTCGGCGTGCTCGGCTGGGGCGTCGGCGGCATCGAAGCCGAAGCTGCGATGCTGGGCCAGCCGGTCACGATGCTGATACCGCAGGTTATCGGTTTCAAATTGTCGGGAGAACTGTCGGAAGGTACGACCGCGACCGACCTTGTGCTCACCGTAACCCAGATGCTGCGCGAGAAAGACGTCGTTGGTAAGTTCGTAGAGTTCTTCGGCGACGGCCTGTCGAACCTGCCCCTGTCCGATCGCGCCACGCTTAGCAACATGGCACCGGAATTCGGCAGCACCTGCGGCATTTTCCCGATCGACAACGAGACCATCCGTTACCTCGAGACTTCCGGCCGCGATGCCGAACAGATCGAGCTGATTACCGCTTATGCGAAAGCGCAGGGCCTGTGGCGCGAGGACGGCCAGCCTGATCCTGTATACACCGACGTGCTGGAGCTCGACATGGCTACGGTGGTCCCCTCGCTTGCCGGACCGAAGCGCCCGCAGGATCGGATACCGCTAACGGCTGCGCAGGATTTCTACCGCAGGGACCGCGACAACAGCGACGAGCAAAGTGCGACCGTCGAAGGCCCCGACGGCAGCTTCGAGTTAAAAGACGGCGCAGTAGCAATAGCCGCCATCACGAGCTGCACGAATACCTCGAACCCCTCGGTCATGATCGCGGCAGGTCTCGTCGCGCGTAAAGCACGCGAAAAAGGCCTGACGACCAAACCCTGGGTGAAGACCAGTCTCGCGCCCGGGTCGCGCGTGGTTACAAATTATCTTGAACAGGCCGACCTGATCGAAGACCTTGCTGCACTCGGCTTTAACGTCGTGGGTTACGGTTGCACGACCTGCATCGGCAACTCCGGACCGCTGCGCCCGGAAATAGAAGCCGCAATCAGGGACAATGACCTTATTGCCACGAGCGTGCTGTCGGGTAACCGTAACTTCGAAGGGCGTATCCACCAGTTTGTGAAGATGAATTACCTAGCGTCGCCGCCGCTGGTCGTTGCTTATGCCCTCGCCGGTTCTATGGATATGGATGTCGTCGAAGAGCCACTCGGCAACGACCGGGACGGTAACCCCGTTTACCTCAAAGACATCTGGCCCAGCCAGAAAGAAGTCGCCGATATGGTCCGGCAGAACATCGACCGTGAGATGTTCATAAAGAGCTACGAGGAAGTGTTCGCAGGCGACTCGAACTGGAACCGGATCGATGCACCAAGCGGCCAGATCTATGCCTGGGACGACACATCTACCTACGTGAAAAACCCGCCTTATTTTGACGGCATGACGAAAGAGCCGGCCGCACGCGGCGAGATAAGGGGCGCCCGGTTGCTCGCCCTGCTCGGCGACTCGGTCACGACTGACCATATATCGCCCGCCGGTTCGATCGCCGAAGACAGCCCCGCGGGAGCTTACCTCAGGGAAAAAGGCGTGAGCCGCGGCGATTTCAACTCCTACGGTTCGCGCCGCGGTAACCACGAAGTGATGATGCGCGGTACGTTCGCCAACATTCGCCTCCGTAACCTGCTTGCTCCCGGCACCGAGGGTGGCTGGACGCGTATGCAGCCCGATGGTGAGCAAATAGCGATTTACGACGCGGCCATGGCTTACCAGGAGGCCGGTACCCCGCTCATGGTAATCGCGGGCAAGGAATACGGTACCGGTTCCTCACGTGACTGGGCCGCCAAGGGTACGGTACTGCTCGGCGTCAAGGCCGTGCTCGTCGAAAGTTTCGAGCGTATCCACCGTTCGAACCTCGTGGGCATGGGCGTGCTGCCGCTGCAGTTCAACGACGGCGACAATGCCGAGAGCCTCGGCCTGACGGGTTCGGAAAGCTTCGACATCCTGGGGCTTGCCGAGGGTTCGCCGACCGAGCTTACCGTGGTGGCGACCGCAGAAGACGGCACTAAGAAAGAATTCCAGGCGCGGGTGCGTATCGATACGCCGAAGGAATGGGACTACTACAACAACGGCGGCATCCTGCACTACGTGCTGCGTCAGCTGGCCTCGGCTACTGCAGCTGCAGCCTGAAGTCTTTTACCGCAGTATCTCAGATAAGGTTGATTCGACCTTATCCTTCTAACATATTGTTTTTAAATACTATCCAATAAGCCACTGTGGGCTGGTCTGCCACGCCCTGTTCAGGCAGTGCTCAAAGCGGCGGTAATCCGGCTCGAAACGGCCTACCAGCTGCCAGTAGCGCTTCGAATGGTTCATGTGCTCCAGGTGGCAGAGTTCGTGGATCACCACGTAACGCAGTTCCTCCGGAGACCTCAGTAGCAAGGCCGCATTCAGGCTGAGCGTGCCGGTCGTGGAGCAACTCCCCCAGCGGGTGGTCTGCAGCCTTATCTGCACGCGTTTGGGGCTCAGGCCGGTGAAATCCTTCTGTACCGCTACGGCTTCTTTCAGGACCGGCCTTGCTTTGCGCTTCAGCCAGTCGCGCAGCAACGGCCAGCATTCGGCAGGCGTTAGCTTGCGCGCATCGATCCGGATAATTCCCTGCCGTTCGGCTACCCGGTTGCGGTCGCTGCAGTTGTAATGCACCGGCAGGTGTTCGCCGATCGCCGGCAGTTCGATGCGGTCCGGCAGGTTTTGCTCTGCAGGCCGCAGCTTGCGGAACTCACCGCGCGTGCGTTCGATCCAGGCGCTGTTTTCATGGACGAAAGCTTCTATCTCCCGGGGCCGTGTCCGTGGGTGCACGACAACTTCCACACCGCCGTGGGGAAACACCTGTATTTTGGGATTGCGCACCCGTTTGCTCGTGCGCACGCGCCACCCGAGAGGCTCGACCGGTGCATTACTGTCGCTGTCGTCCAGCAGACTGTATTGCATGACCGGTGGGGTTTGGCTGGTTGAGTTGCTCACGCCTGTCCCTGGCAATATTTCTGTGCCGCAAAGTCCTGTTAAGCTTGCCGCCGCCTGCCGGCATGATCGCACGGCAACCGGCACGCTGCCAAACCCATGCATGAGCTTATCGACATCGGCGCCAACCTGACCCACGACAGCTTCGACGCGGACCGCGATGCCGTGCTGGAGCGGGCGCTGGCTGTTGGCGTGAAGCGTCTTATCGTTACCGGCGCAAGTGACGACGGCAATCATAAGGCCGCCGAACTGGCTGCGACCCGTCCAGGAGTCCTGTACGCGACCGCCGGCGTACATCCGCACCACGCGAGTGACTATACGGAGGCATCAGGTGAGCTGATAGGTGAACTGGCAGGCAGGCAGGAAGTCGTTGCCGTTGGCGAATGCGGGCTGGACTACTTCCGCAACTTCTCGCCGCCCGATGCGCAACGTGAAGCGTTCCGGGCGCAACTCGGGATCGCGGTGGAAACGGGCAAACCCGTGTTCCTGCATCAGCGCGATGCGCACGACGATTTCGTGAAAATTCTGAATGAGCATATCGCCGGTATATCCGGCGGTGTCGCGCACTGTTTCACCGGCACGCCTGACCAAATGCATACCTACCTCGACCTGGGTTTGTACATCGGTATAACCGGCTGGGTATGCGACGAACGGCGCGGTTATGATTTGCAGGCAGCAGTGCGCGAGTTACCGCCGGAATGTTTGTTGCTCGAAACCGATGCGCCCTACCTCGTGCCGCGTGACCTGCCCGAGAAACTGTCCGGCAGACGTAACGAACCCTGCGTATTGCCGCACATACTCAAAACGGTTGCAGGGCTGATGGGTCGCGACGAGGCGGAAGTCGCAACCGCGGCTACGCGCAACAGCGAAACCCTATTCGGGCTGAAATAAACGGGCATAGCTCGTGTTTGCCGCGCTCTTATCGGGCCGTTGTGTGGTTCCGCCGTTCAAGCTGTAGGAGCGGCTTTAGCCGCGAACCCACCTTTCTGTCCGATATTAGCAGTTGCGGAAAAGCTGTCTGATCCCGGATCAGGCCGAGCTGCAATCATTCATACGATCTGGGTTCGGTAGGTTCGCGGCTAAAGCCGCTCCCACGATGATATTTCCAGTATTGGCTGTAATCTTGGTAACGGCTTTAGCCGTTCCTGCTAGTTCCCGACCAGCTCGCCTACCTGCTTGCCGGTAGCTGCGCTGCGCAGCAGTTCCCACGAGGGCCAGTAAGCATCGGGCGCGGCGCTCTGCTGCGCGTGTTCGGCTTCCAGTTCACCAACGAGTTTGTCGAGCCCGACCACGTGCTTGGGGCTGCCCTTGCTGAAGTCTGCGGTTGACGTGAACGCCACGTAACCGATCACGGGCACGTCCGGTACCATGCGCTTTACTGCGGCGGTGCGGTCATACAGGCCGGGTTGCGGGTTGCTGAAGGTGAAGCGTTTCTCGCCGGTAATGACTGCCCATTCTTCCATGCCGTCGCTGCCGAACACATTGCCCACAACATCTTTAACGTCCACGATGACAATGCCCCGAGGGCACAGCATGGCGTACTCGATATGGATTTCACCGCCCTCCCCGTCGGGAATCAGGAAGTGCGACAGGAATGCTTTGCTGGCGCGCCTGAACCGCACGGCGGGATCGGCACCTTTACGCTTGCCGACCAGCAGCACCAAGGTAACGGCAAGTACAACTGCCGCAACAGCCAGTCCGATTGTCGTCGGGTCAAGTGGCATGGTAGTGCGTTAAAGGCGTGCGGTAATTTCGCTGATATCAGGCTCTATGGTATCGAAGTGTGACGGCCACTCCAGTATACGCGCGAGTTCATCCGGCACGGGGATAGCTTCGCCCACCAGGGGTTCGACGATGTCATCGAACTTTGCAGCGTGTGCGGTAGCCACGATTATCCAGTGGTTGCCCTTCCGCTCCTGCGCAAGCAGGTTGCGGTAAACGTGGAAACCGGTCGCGGTGTGCGGGCAGCAAATCAGTCCCGAGCGCGCGAACTCGGTACGTATCTGCTCACGTATCTCGTCGTCGCTGACCGAAAATGAGCGCAGCTTCTCCCGCAGGGCATCCGCATCGCCCCAGAGCTGGCGCAACCGTTCCATGTTGCTCGGATCACCGACATCCATCGCGGAGGCCAGGGTTGCGACGCTGCTGCGCGGTTCCCAGTTGCCGCTGTCGAGATAATCCGGGATCGTGCGGTTCGCGTTAGTGGCAAGGATCATATCTGCAACCGGGAAGCCCATCTGTTTCGCCCACGCGCATGCGAACGCGTTGCCGAGGTTGCCGGTCGGCACGATGTAGTTACTCGGTTCGCCGTTCGCGGCAAGGTAATCGAGGCTCGACTGTGCGTAATAAACCGATTGCGGTAATAACCGGCCGACGTTAATGCTGTTAGCCGAACACAAATTATGCTCGGCACTTATGGCCGCGTCGGCAAAGAGCGCCTTCGCCAGCCGCTGGCAGTCGTCGAATTCGCCTTTGACCGCGAGCGAAATAATGTTGTCACCCCAGCAGGTGAGCTGGTGTTCCTGGCGCGGGGATACGCGACCGTCGGGGAACAGCACCACGACACGGGTGCCCGGGCGCTGGTGGAAGGCTGCAGCGACGGCCCCGCCGGTGTCGCCCGAGGTGGCGACGACTATGGTGGCAGGCCGGGTATCGTCCCGCCGCCGGATGATGCGCGACATGGTGGCTGCCAGGAAGCGGGCGCCGAAATCCTTGAAGGCCGCGGTCGGGCCATGGAACAACTCGAGCACCGATAGTTTCTGCTTGCCGGTCTCGATCTGTCGAAGCGGCGCTGCGAAAGTGAATGCATCGGCACAGATTTCATCCAACTCACCCGACAGTTCGGAACCGTCAAAGAAAGGCTTCAATACGAGTTGCGCGAGTTCGCGGATCGGCACATGGGCCGGCATGTCGGCCGGATCGAAGTGCGGCAGTTCGACGGGTACGAACAGGCCGCCATCGGGTGCGGTGCCGCTCATGATGGCGTCTTCCAGTGCAACCGGTGCTCCGCCACGGGTGCTTTGGTAATTCATGACTACGAACCCGGTGCGCCGAGGTAACGGGCCAGCCGTAACAGGTCAGCGAACACTCCGGCAGCGGTAACCGCCGGTCCGGCACCCGGCCCCTGCACGACCAGCGGGTTGTCGCTGTAACGATCGGAAACGAAGCGCACGATGTTGTCGGTCAGGTTGATATGCGCAAAGGCGTGTTCGACAGGGAGCGATACAAGCCGCACGGCTGCATTGCCGTCCTTGTCGAGGCTGCCCACGTAGCGCAGTACCTGCCCGGCGTCTGCGGCTTGCCGGTAGCGCCCGAGCATGTCGTCGTCATAGTTCGACAATGAGTCCAGGAACTCATCGATAGAACCGTCGGCCAGTTTTTTCGGGACGAGGCTCTCAACCTCGATATTACTGAGTTCCAGCTTCAGGCCGAGTTCGCGCGCCAGGATGATCAGCTTGCGGGCTACGTCCATGCCCGACAGGTCATCACGCGGATCTGGCTCTGTGTAGCCGTTGTCACGCGCTGCACGCACGATGGCCGAAAACGTGTCCGAACCGTCGAAGACATTAAACAAGTACGCCAAAGTGCCTGAGAGTATTCCTTCTATAGACAGTATCTCGTCGCCGGTTTCTTTCAGGTCGCGCAGGGTCTGGATAATCGGCAGGCCCGCTCCGACGCTGGTTTCGTACATGAAATGAGTGCCGTGTGAACGTCGTGAGCTGTAAAGCTTCTCGCAGTACTCGAGCGGGCCGCTCTGGGCTTTCTTGTTGGCGGTAACCACGTGCATGCCCTGTTCGAACCAGTCGGCATAGCGCCCCGACACCTCGTCGCTGGCGGTGCAGTCGATCATGACGGCATGGGGCAGATGTTCGGCGTTTATGTGCGCATCGAAACGTGCCCAGTCGAGCGGCTCGCTTTCTTTTTCCAGCAGCGCTTGCCAGTGGCCGAGGTCGATGCTCCGTTCCGCCAGCACCATGCGAGTGGAGCTCGCGATACCGCGTACCCTGAAGTCCAGGTTGAACGCATCGTGCAGATCCTCGATCTGTGCGGCAAGCTGGGCCAGCAGGGTTGCACCGACGTTACCCGGCCCGATCAGTCCGAGCGACAGGGTTTCGGCAGATAAGTAAAAACCGGCATGCGCGGCGCGTAACGCCCGGGTCGCAACCTCCGAGTCGATCACTGCCGAGATGTTACGCTCGGACGAGCCCTGGGCTATCGCACGCACGTTGATGCCCGCGTTACCAAGCGCGCCGAAAAAGTGCGAGGCAATACCGGGGACACCCGCCATGCCGTCGCCGACGACCGCAATGATGCTGCAGTCAGGCCGGATTTCTACACGCTGGATTTGGTTCTGTTCGAGCTCAACGGTAAAGGCACGGCGCACGACGGTTTCGACGTTCGCGGCCATATCGCCGGGCACGGCAAAACAGATCGAATGTTCCGAACTTGCCTGCGAAATCAGGATCACCGAGATGCCGGCGCTCCGCAGCGCGCCGAACAGCCGGTCGGCAGTGCCGGGCACGCCGATCATGCCGGTGCCCTCCAGGTTTACGAGGGCCACGTTCTCGACGGTGGTGATGCCCTTGATAGCCTGCCCGGCTTCGGCGGTACTGCTGACCTTCGAACCCGCAGCGTCGGACTCAAAAGTATTTTTGATAAATATGGGTATGCCCCGCTCCACGGCCGGCGACATGGTTTGCGGATGTATCACCTTGGCGCCGAAGTAAGCGAGCTCCATGGCTTCGTTGTAAGTCAGCTCGTGTATCACCGCGGCTTCGGGCACACGGTTCGGGTCGGCGCTCATCACTCCGCCCACGTCGGTCCAGATGGTAATTTCCGCAGCGCCCAGCAGCGCCCCGATTATCGATGCACTGTAGTCGCTGCCGTTGCGGCCCAGTGTGGTTTGCAGCCCTTCCGGGTCGCTTGCAATGAAGCCGGTGATAATCGCGATGGCAGCAGGATCCTGCGGAAAGTGTTCGGCAACGCGTTCGGCCGAGCTGTCCCATAACACGGCCGGGCCGAGTTCACCCGGCTCTACAACCAGGAGCTGGCGTGCATCGACCCAGTGAACGACCCGTTTGAGCGGATCGCTGCCCTGTTCCTGCTGCAGCAGGGCCGCGAGCAGCCGGGTCGACCAGATCTCGCCGTAACCGGCAACCACGTCGCGACTGCGTTGTGCGGCCGAACGCACCAATGTAACGGCGCTCAGTATGTCACCGATATCGCCGAGCTCTTCTTCGAAAGGCCGCAACAGTTCATCGCGATCGGCTTCATTACCAAGCAGTTCCGCGACGGTTTGCCGGTAACGTTCGCGTATGCCGTCGATACCGGCGGTGACCGATTCGTTCGCCGACGCTTCTGCGTCAGAAATCAATTGCAGGAGCGCATTGGTCATCCCGCCCATAGCGGAGACTACGACGGCCTGGCGCACACTCGCCTGGGCGTGCAGCAATTCCGCCACGCGCCTGTAGCAATCCGCGTCGGCAACGCTGGTGCCGCCGAACTTATGGACTACCCAATCCGATTTACTACTTCCTGCGTTCACTGGTATTCCTGTGTGCTGCGCTATTCCGGGCGCCTGCCGCGGCGCACGGGCGCGTATGATAACCGTATCTGCGGCCAAAAAAGTGCGTCAGAGCCGTTTTTGGGGAATCGCCTGCAGTGCCCGATTTCACTTGCAAGCGGCACACGAGCCAGCAACAATGCCGCCATGCACATGGGCGCCAAAGAATTTCGTGACTGGGACCACAAGGCTGTGACCTTGCTGGGCATGTCCGGCGTGGGCAAAACCACCATGGCCAACCACCTGCCGCAGAGCAGTTGGTTCCATTATTCGGGCGACTACCGGATCGGTACCCGGTACCTGGACGAGCCGATCATGGACAACATCAAGAAGAAGGCCATGAAGGTCGGTTTCCTGCGCGACCTGCTGCGCAGCGATTCGATTTATATCGCCAACAACATCACCGTGCACAACCTCGAGCCTATTTCCTCGTTCCTCGGCAAACCCGGCTCGGAAGAACTGGGTGGCCTGCCGCTGGACGAGTTCCTGCGCCGCCAGCGCCTGCACCGCGAAGCAGAAAACAGGGCGATGGTGGATGTTAAGGCGTTCATGGCAAAAGCGCAGGAAATTTATGGCTATCAGCACTTCCTGAACGATACGGGCGGGAGCGTGTGCGAACTGAATAGCCCGGAAGCCGAACGTGTGCTTGCCGAAAACACGGTACTTATTTATATACGTGCCGACGACGACATGGAGCAGGAACTCATCGACCGTGCCGCCACGAACCCTAAACCGCTCTATTACAACGAGGATTTCCTCCACGCCAGCCTCGACACCTATATAAAGAATGAAGAGCTTTCCGGCGTGGACGAGATGGACCCGCAGAAGTTCGGTAGCTGGATTTTTCCGGAACTCGTCAGGCACCGCAGACCTCTGTACCAGGCGCTGGCCGACAAGTATGGCTATACCATTACCGCGGCCGAGGCACAGCAGGTCGGTAGCGAAAGTGATTTTCTCGAGCTTGTCGAACTGGCTATCGGCCGCTCCGAGGGCTGAAAAAATCCCAGACGCTCTCCTGACCTTTGGTCAGGTTGAGTCGCTACGCGACTTATTAAAAGCATGTCCGAATACACGCAAATTCCAATCCGGTGTCAAAAAATTGGGCCACAAGCTTTTGGTCGTCTTTAGTGACTGAATGGACTAAAAATAGTGCTGATGTGCTCGGCTATGAAATGGCCTGGGTCGAGATGGGCACCGGGGATCCGATCGTCTTCCTGCACGGTAACCCGACTTCTTCTTTCCTCTGGCGAAACATTATGCCGGAGCTCGAAACATCCGGCCGCTGTATCGCGCCGGACCTTATCGGCATGGGCGACTCTGCCAGGCTGCCGGATTCCGGCGCCGGTCGCTATGACTTTCACACCCACAGCAAGTTTCTCGATGCTCTCCTCGAGCATCTCGACGTCGGCGAGCGGGTAACGCTCGTCGTGCATGACTGGGGTTCAGGCCTCGGTTTCGACTGGGCACGCCGGCACAGCTATGCGGTTGCAGGTATCGCGTACATGGAAGCATTCGTCCGGCCGCTGCACTGGTCCGAGTGGCCGGAGGCCATTCAACCGATTTTTGAAGGACTACGGTCCGAAGCCGGCGAGTCGATGATCCTCGACAAGAATATTTTTGTGGAACGCATACTCCCGGCATCTATCATGCGCAAACTCACCGACGACGAAATGGACGAATACCGGCGCCCGTTTATTGAGTCCGGCGAAGCGCGGCGCCCCATGCTCGACTGGCCGCGCCAGATACCGTTTGACGGCGAACCTGCCGATGTTTACGAACGCGTGCAGGCCTACGCCGACTGGATGAGCGCGAATGATATTCCAAAGCTGTTTGTAAACGCCGACCCGGGTGCGGTCCTGATCGGCCCGCAACGCGAGTTCTGTCGCGGCTGGCGGAACCAGACAGAGGTCACGGTCAGGGGCATACACTTTATCCAGGAAGATTCGGCAGCCGAGATTGCCTCGGCCCTGCGCGACTGGCACGCAACGCTTCCAGGCTGAAAAAATCATCAGGCACCGTCCTGCACAAAATCACTGCTGTCCTTAAGCGCTGCTTCCGCCCTTGTGAGTTCCTTGCCAATATAAGCTGCGTGCTCGAGCCGTGTTACCCAGCCATCTTCGATGATGGTGAGGTACAGGTCGCGCGCGCCGGTCCCCTCGATCGTGTGCAGCAGTCGTTCCTTGTAATCGTAATGCTCGACCAACAACCGCCCCGATTCCAGATTGATAATGAAGTAACCGGCCTTGTCGAGCTTGATGAGCTTCGGGTCGTGCGTTCGTGCCCGCAGGTACTCCTGTGTGTTGCCCGCATCGGCTTCGATGGCTTCGCCTTCTGTGGCAACCGCCTGACCGGCCAGTTCTGCGACTTTCGTGATGATTTTCTGCGGGTCGGTTTCGCCGATCATGTCGACGGGTTGCACCTGCCCCCTGAAGGAGTCGACCTCTTCTGTACTCGTGTTCGGCAGGACCGGGCGCATCCCGGGTGAACCAACTATTTCTTTGGTTGCATCGATGCCGTTTTCGAACAATGCGGAGAGGGTTGCACCCGTCAGGTGCTTCGGAGGCTCCGCACCTGCGAGTACCAGGTATTGGATGGCGCGGTTACCGAGTATGTTCCTGACGATTTTTTCTATACCGATATTCTCGGTCTCGACCTTGCCGACGATACACAGCCCCTCCGGTTCCAGTTCGCTGATCTCACGCGCCAGGTCAACGGATCCCAGGGTCGTAACGGCTACCGGCGCCTGCGGGTCGTGGACGAAGTACTTGCCGGGCACGAATGGCCAGCGGCGTTTGCGTTTACGAGTTGTTGCGAAGGTTCTGGTCAGGAAAAAGCCAAAGTCTTCCGCTTTACCCATTTTTTTACCCTCCCCGCTCAGAATATTGATGATGGCCGTATCCTGCAGGCAATGTATCATTGCCAACGCAAACTTTAAGAATAGCGTTGATCTGCAGAGCAGCAAATGGGCATCTGGAACGATAAGGTCTTGCCGCGGCTCATTGACCGTGGCATGCGCAGAGAAGAGTTGGAGGAGCACCGTTACCGTGCCGCTCCGCTGGCGACCGGTCGCGTACTTGAACTTGGCGTAGGTTCGGGCCTGAATTTTGTGCACTACGGCAATGCGGTCGAGCATCTGTTTGCGCTCGAACCCTCAGCACATTTGCGGGAGCAGGCGGAAGAACCGGCTGCAGATGTGCCCTTCGGCATCGATTTCCTCGACGCGTCGGCCGAGGCCATACCCCTGGATACGGGTGAGGTCGATACCGTAGTCAGCTCCTGGACCCTGTGCTCAATCCCCGACCTGGAAACCTCGCTGCAGGAGATCAGGCGGGTTTTGAAACCGGACGGCAAGCTGGTGTTTATTGAGCACGGGCGTTCTCCGGATCCGCGTATTGCCCGCTGGCAGGACCGGCTCGTGCCTTTATCCACGCGCCTGCTGGGCTGCAGCCTGAACCGGCCGATGGATACGCTGATAAATGACGCCGGTTTCAATATGCTGGAGTTGGAAAAGGACTATCTTGAAGGGCCCAAACTGATCGCCTATCACTATATTGGTCAGGCACGTCCTGCCTGAATCACAAGGGATAAAAAACCATGTCTGCCTGCAAATTATCCAAGCCGTTAGCCATCATCTTGTGTGCCGCATTGACCTGCCCGATCGCAGCAGTTGCGGGATCTCATTCGCAGGAAGTCATAATCGTAAGCGAACAACTCGAAGAAAACCGGCGGCTGGTCGTTGCCGAGAACATGAACCTGGAGCCGGACTAGGAGGAAGGGTTCTGGAGGGTTTATGACGAGTACCGGCAGGAGGCGGTCGAAATCGAAAAAAACCGCTTCGAACTATTGCGGGAATTCCGGAAAGGCTACGACACGCTGACGAGCGAACAGGCCGAGGTTATGGTGCTCACGTATCTTGACCTCGAGGAAGAGACGAACAGCCTGCGGGAAGATTATGTGCGCGAATTCAACACCGTGATCTCGGCGAAGCAGACACTGCGTTTTTTCCAGATTGATGTACGCGTCGACTCAATAATCCGTACCGAAATTTCCGTTAGCAACCCGTTGGTGGAATAAAACTCATGATTACCAGAACACTGGTCCTGCTGGCCCTGTTAACGGTTTTCGGGCCCGCAGTCGGGGACGAGCGGTTTCCCGCGCCTGCCAGCCTGAGCCCCGAAGCGCAGGCCTATCTCAATAAGGCGAAGACCGGCGCGATGCTGCAGTCGGTTGATGTTACGGACCCGAAGATGATGGCGACCATGCGCAGGGCCCTCGGCGGGATGTTCCTGCGCATGGCGAAGAAGATTGACCCGGACGTTTACACGACAGAGCAGGACCTCGGCGGAATCAAGGGCTACTGGATTAACAACCCGATGCCTGAAGTGCCCGGCAAGGTCATCATGTATTTCCACGGCGGCGGTTATATCCTGGGTTCGGCACAGGAAAACCTGGGTAGCGGGATACGGATTTCACGCGCCAGCAATATCCCCGTCCTTTCCGTGGAATTCAGGCTTGCACCGGAACACCCTTTCCCCGCCGGCCTAGAAGATTCGCTCAAGGCGTACCGCTGGATGCTCGACAATGGCTACGAAGGCAAAGACATCGCGATCTACGGCGATTCCTCTGGCGGCGGCCAGGTGCTGGCGATCGCCCTCGCCGCACGCGACCGGGGCTGGGATCTGCCGGCAGCCGTTGTGGCCATTTCTCCGCTCACCGATATGACGGAACAGGGCGACACCCGCATTATCCTGAAAGACGTTGACCCGATTATTCGGACCGTGTCGACCGGCCGCTACGAGCATTTCACCGACGGCGAAAGCAAAACTCACCCGTTGATATCGCCCCTGTATGCAGACTACAAGGACTTTCCTCCGCTCCTTATCCAGGTAGGTACCCGGGAAATACTGTTGAGCGATGCTACCCGTCTCGCACAGGTTGCGCGCGCGGCGGGCGTGGAAGTCGTGCTCGACGTCTGGGATGGCATGTGGCACGGTTGGCACGACAGCCCGGATGTACCGGAGGCCGAGCAGGCCTGTGAGGCCGTTGCGGACTTTGTAGTTGCACATTTCGACGGCGCTATGTAAAAAGCGCAGCAGAAAAACGCCCGGGGTGTGTACCAACCGCAATCGCCTTGGGCTAGACTTCGTAATTACCGCGTCGAATAAATAATCGCCTGAATGAATAACAATAACGGGCCGCAAGGCCCTCTCCACGGCATCCGTGTCCTTGAACTGGGGCAGCTTATCGCTGGTCCCTATACCGGGTCTTTCCTGGGGTACTTCGGTGCCGAAATCATCAAGGTTGAACAGCCGGGTTGCGGCGATCCGTTGCGTACCTGGCGCATGATGGATGGCGACACCTCGGTCTGGTGGGCCAGCATTGCGCGCAACAAGAAAAGCATTACCGCTAACCTGCGCACCAAAGAAGGCAGCGATATCGTGCGCAGGCTTGCGGCGGAGTGTGATGTCCTGATCGAAAACTTCCGGCCGGGCGCCATGGAAAAATGGGACCTCGGGCCCGATGAACTGCGCAAGGACAACCCCGGGCTTATTTATGCGCGCGTGTCCGGCTACGGCCAGGACGGACCCTATTCAAGCCGCCTGGGCTTTGCGTCCGTGTGCGAAGGTTTCGGCGGGTTCCGTTACCTGAACGGCTTCCCGGACCGCCCGCCCGTGCGCCCGAATCTGAGCATGGGTGACACGCTGGCGGCACTCCACACGGCCCTCGGTATCGTGATGGCGTGCGTGCGCAAACTGAATGATCCGGAAAAACGCGGCCAGGTTATCGATGTCGCGATTTACGAGGCCGTTTACAGCATGCTCGAGTCGGTCGTGCCTGAATATGACCGCGGCGGCGTTGTACGCGAATGCTCGGGTTCTACGTTAACCGGCATCGTACCGACGAATACCTACCGCTGTTCCGACGGCAAGGACGTAATCATCGGCGCCAACGGCGACTCCATCTTCAAGCGCCTGTGTATCGCGATGGGCCGCCCGGAAATGGGTGATGACCCCCGTTTCGCGAGCAATAACGACCGGGTCGAACACGAACCGGAAATCGACGCCGTAATCGAAGCCTGGATGAAAACCATGACCGGCGATGAGGCGCTCAAAGTTCTGGAAGAAGCGCAGGTGCCCTCCGGTCCGATCTACAGTGTTGCCGATATGCTGGTCGACGAGCAGTACAACGCCCGCGGCATGTTTGAAACCGTGGAGTCCAACGGCAAGCCACTGAAGGTGCCGGCTATGATTCCGAAGATGAGTGAAACACCCGGCACAACCCGCACGACGGCGCCGTCACTCGGTGCCCACACCGAGGAAGTCCTGGGTTCGCTGCTGGGTATGTCGGCTGAAGAGATTGCGAAACTCAAGGATGCCGGCGCGATCTGACAGCGTCAGGCTGCTTTCGCCAGTTCGGTTACTTCCACCGCGTACGCCCAGATTCTGCGCCTCAGTTCCGCATCGTCAGTAACCTTCGAAGGGTCCTTCGGTTTACGGTTTTCCCAGTACTGACCGGTCTGGCCGTCAACTTCCGCGCCGGTCACAAGGAAAATATGCGTACGGGCCCCGCTTTCCGGCGACGGCAGGAAAGGTCTGGCAAGTTTTATAGCTAGCCCCCACAGGCCGCGCATATTTCTGTAGACATTGGTTCCGACGAAATAACCGGGTGAGACGGCATAGACTGACACGCCTGTGCCGTCCAGCATTTCCGCAAGGTCACGGGAGACTGCGACAAGGCAGAACTTTGAACGCGCATAGGCCTGGAACCCACAGCCGTGGTTCACCTTGTCCCACTTCCTGCGGTTATCGATGTCGTCCCAGTCGAGGCCTTGCGCCGATTTATGGGCCTCCGAGGCGATATTGATTATGCGTGCCGGTGACGATGCCCTGAGCTTATCCAGCAGCAGGTTGGTTAACAAAAATGGCCCCAGAAAATTGGTGGCCATCGTCAGTTCGAAACCATCCGCACTTTCCCGGCGGATCGATTCAACAATTCCCGCATTGTTCACCAGGATATCCAGCCGGTCGTAGTCACGGTTTATCCGGTCGGCAAGTCGCCGCACGTCTGCAAATGAACTGATATCGCATTCGATGAATTCGATATCGTTATTTCCGGTTGCTGCGATGATTTCATCGCGCGCCTCGAGGCCGTTAGGCACATCTATATCGACGCAGATGAGCCGCATTCCTGCTTTTGCAGCGCTTATAGCCGTGAGCCTGCCCATGCCGCTCGCGGTGCCGGTAATCAGGCAGGTTTTTTGGGTCATAAGGGTTGTTGCCCGGTTTGTTAAGGGGTGGTTATTTGGGGCGCGAAAGCATAGTATATGTAATTACATATAGCTATACTCTGCAGCGATTTTCCTATGGAATCGAACATCTCGAAACTTCGCAAGTCGGCGCCGGCGGCCAAGGGTGTGCCGGTCGATCCGGATATGTTGCCATACATGCTCAATCGCCTGACTTCCCGGGCCAACCAGATCTGGGTAAAACAACTTCGCGACCATGGCCTGACCATTGGTCGCTGGCACGTGCTCAGCGTCCTCGCCCGCTACGACGGCAGCCGCATTGGCACCATCGCCGACCTGAGCGGTGGTGAGCAACCTGCCGTGAGCCGGGTGATCGACCAGATGGAACGCGACGGATTGGTTAGCCGCCGTCATTCGCTGGACGACAGCCGTGCCGTCGAGGTCTGGCTTACCAAACGCGGCCGCCAGGTCAACGACGAATTACTACCCGAGGCAGAAGAATTTGTCGCCCGCATGCTGCGTTCATTTGATGAAGACGAGATAAACCAGCTTGCCGGCTTCCTCGAGCGGCTGATGGCCGATATGAGCGAATAATCAGGCGGTTTCCCGTTCGCCCGGCGCAATGACGCGCACTATCGCTGTAACAACCAGTAGCACAGCCTGCAGCGCGCCGACCACGATGAACGGGCCGGCCGGCCGCCACTCATCGAACCAGATGCCCCCGAAATAACTGAAGATCAGTATGCCCAGCGCGCCGAACATGCCGTTCATACCGATGACGGCCGCGCGTTCCTTACGCGCCGCTTCCTGCCCTACCAGGCCGATCGATGCCATGATGGCACTGCCCGAGCCCAGCGTCAGGATGATGAAAAACGGAAACATGGCGTAGTCGAGCGGACTCGTTACGAACACCATCGACAGGTAGCCGGTGCTGGCGAAGAACATCGCGACGATCATCGCGGTTACGCGGTTTACCTTGTCCATGATCCAGCCGAATAGCGGTTGCCAGATCACGGAGACTAACTGCATCGCGACCAGGATAAGCCCGAAACGCGCCATCGCCTGGCCCGGATTCATGTCCCATTTGGAAGCATCCTGTATTGCCCACAGCGACAGGAACATACCCTTGATCACGAGGTCGGAGCGGCCCGTAAATGCGCACGCAAATGACAGGCAGATACGCGGGTTACGCATGGCCCTGAGGCCGGCCGTTGCCAGCCGGGCATAGTCGGGGCGCTCCCTGATGGCAGCGGGTGTGCCGCCCCTGAGTCCCTTGTGAAAAATCAACGCCGAAACCATGCACAACCCGGCGCACAGCAAATACATGACCTTGCCGCCGGTAACTGCGTCATAGCCGCCCGCCTGGACCAGCGCCGGTACCTGCGCAATCGCGCCGCCGACAAACATGACGCCAAACGTATTCATCATGGAGCTGATACCGATCATCTTGCCGCGCGAACGGCCCTGCGGGTAATCGTTGGTCAGTGTCGCGATAATCGTGGCCGATGCGGATGCGCCGACCGCGTAAATCATCCGGTAAACGAACAGTTCATCGAAGGTCGTTGCGTACGGATACAAACCGTAGCCGAGACCGATCGCGATTATTGCCAGGATTAGCATGGGCCGGCGGCCGATTTTGTCGCCCAGCACGCCGAACAGCGGCATCATGATGATCATCACGATTTCGGTCCAGACCGAGAGTATCCCGGTAAGCTGGCCCTGCTGGGCCCTGGGGATGGCCAGGTGTTCGGTCAGCACATAACCCTGCAGCAGGCTCATCCCGGACAACATCCCTATCGATACAAAGGATGCGTACAACTTCGCGATGGCATTGCCACGGGTTATGCCCGGCGTGAGCCAGATAGGACCCAGACGGTGTGCGATGGCTTCTTGCATTGCTGTTATTGCCGTTGTTGGGCTTTAACCATGGCTTATCTGCCCGGGACCTTAGGAATCGCTCGGCTCCGCATCCATCTGTTGGCGTGTGCGGCCCGGCTCGCCCCGGTCGACAGGGGCTTTACCTAGAATGCCCTCCCTTGCGGTAAAGCTTAAGGCGCAGTTTTTATAATGAGTGACACCCCCTATTCCTTTGAATTCATCGAGCGACTGATCGATAAAAGCCTCGCGGCACTGGACTGGGAAGAACGGCCGGGCGCAGACGGCGGGCCGTACATGTCGCTCACTTTTGCCGAGAATCCGGACCAGGGTGCGGGTTACGTTCGGGTCTGGGGTGCGCCCACGGGGCCGATGGACCGGATGATCCATATGCGTATGCAGGCCGGGCCCGTGGAAACGCAACTCCTGTTCCTGTTCGGCCGTTCCGACACGTCCATGCCGCACCTGCATGCCCAGGTGGTGCAGTTCCCGCCGGCCGGCTATGTCTACAACATCGACCTGATTCCACGGCTGGATGCAATTGACCACCCGGAATGGTTCGAAAAGGTGTTCGGGCCGTTGCGCAGGCCTTATAAGAAGGCCGTTTCCAACCGGGATAACAGCTGCGCGCAGGCACCGGCAAACCCGGCGCTGGCCGTGTTCATGTCGCCATGGGGTATCGGCAGTGCGCATACCGATCGAGATGAACTCGACCGGGTCGAGCCGAGCATCGTTGCCTACATGGACCACTACCTTGTGCTGGCGGCAGACAGCTGGGACGTTGCCGACCCGGCAGGTCAGGCGGCCCGTGACCAGCGGCACATGGAGCGCTTTTTCGCAGATGACCTCGACCCTCGCGCCTGGAACGGTGTCTACCGCATAATCGGGGAAGAGAGCGGCCGGGCAGTGAAAGCGCTGTTCCAGTCCCCGTTACCTGCATAATTAACATTTAATATAATTAATAAGATATTGATATTATTGGAGTAAATAATATGAAGATCGCAATCATCGGTGCGGCCTACACGGGTTTTGCCGCAGCTGAATACCTCAGGGCTAAAGGCCATGAGATCTCGGTAACCACGACCGGCGAGCGCCGTGTGCCGGAACTGGAAGCGGTGGCGGACCGCGTGGTCGTGATGAAGGGCAGCGATCGCGACAAGATGCGTGAATTGATTGCGGGCCAGGATGTTTTACTGCTGACGATGGCGGGCGGCATGGTCGAACGTGACGGCAAATACGTCATGGACCTCGACCTGTACAGGGACGCTTATGTAGGCACGGCTGAATCGGTTGTTGAGGCTATCGATGCGGCGCCGGACCTCAGGCAGATCGTCTTTACAGGTTCGTGGAGCGCTTACGGTAACGCCGGCGGTGCGGATGAAGTAGACGAAGACACGCCGGCTACCCCCGCGTCGCCCTTCGCGCAGGTGTACATCGATACCGAAAACCTGCTGTTCGGGATTGAAACACCGGAACGCAGGGTCTGTGTGTACCGTACCGGCACTATCTACGGTCCGCAGGTGGGCTTCGTGCCGCGCGGATTACAGGCATCTACCCTGCCGATGGCGGGCCAGGCCGTGCCCTTCGACGGCAACGCGCCGGCGGCCATTATCCACCGCGACGACGTCGTCAGGGCGCTCGAGTTTGCGGTCGATAACAGGCTCTCGGGCATCTACAACCTCATCAATGACGTGACGGAAAAGAAAGAAGTCTTCTTCGGCAAGATCATTGCAGATGCAGGCGCCGAGCCGATTAACTGGGTCGGGGCAGGCACCGGCCCCAAGAGCCTGTCCAACCGGAAACTCAAGGATGCCGGCTTCAGTCTGGGCGACCCCGACACGGCCCGGGATGGCAGCAGTTTCCTGTAGATAGATTTACACGGTTGAAATCGGCCTTATGTTAAAGGCTCGCGGGGGCCGGTTTTAGCGGATTCGGGCGGTGCTTTTGGGATTCCGGTCACGTCGAGCGGGCGCGCTTTAACAGAAACTAGGCGGAATTCTGTCCAATGCACCGCCGATGATTGCGAATCCTGCCGAAACCGATGTGTTTGCCGATTATGGCGCCTTCCTGAATGCGTTGCTCCCGCAGGCGCAGGGCTTCATGTTCCATGACCGTCACGGCCGGTTATTCTGGAGCAATAACCCGCCCGACGGGAGTTTATTGACCGACGAATATCACGCGACGCTTGCAAAGCTTCTCCAGCACGGCGACTTGCCCGGCGAACAGGCCAAGATCCCGTTGAAGGACTGCACGGCATTCCTTATCCGGGTCCTGACCGACAAAGGTAAGCTGCTCGGCGTGGTGACAGCGCTGGCTGACCGGGAAATGGCGGGCATGCCCTACCAGTTCTGCGCCGACCTGCTGGCACCGGCAACGCGCAGCCTGTCGCGGGAACTGAGTCTGCGCATGCATCTGCTGGGGGCTACCCGTAAACTGAAAAACCATGGCGGCGAGCACAATTTCCTCTCTGCACTGGCCGGTAAGGTACATAAGAGTGGCCGCTGGGAAGACGCCATACACAACGTCCTCGTATTGTGCATGGAACAGTTCTCGCTCGACGGTGCGATGTTTCTTATGCCCGAGCGTAACCAGCGGGTCGTAGCCGGCAGCAGGCCTGCCGACAACGCTGAGGTCGAGCTCTGGTTCGAAAGCATGCAGGACCTCGTGGCTGAATCAGGCGGCAATGCTGCTGACGCACTCGCCAAACGGCAGCCACCGAACGCGAGGGCCCGGTCACGTTCCTGGCCGATCCTGCAGGAAGGTCACCTGGTCGGGATAATGGCGTTGTCTCGTCCAGGCAAGGCACCTATCTGGAGCACCCACACGGTAGCCCTGATCGAGTTTGCGGTATCAACTATCGAGCACGTGCTCGAACGCAATTTCGACCCGCTCACGGGCCTGATCAACTGGCCCGGTTTCGAGACTGCTCTGGACGCAGCCTGCGGTGACTTGGAAGACCAGTACACTCTGATGTACCTCGATGTGGACCAGATGCATGTCGTAAACGATACCTTCGGGCGTGATACGGGTGATGAAATACTGCACCGCTTTGCCGATATTCTGAATGACAAGCTCGACGGTCACATGATTACGCGCGTAACCAGCGACAGTTTTGCAGTTTTGCTTAAGTCTGTTGAGCTGGATGCGGCCGAGGAACTGGGTAAAGAAGTGTGCAAGGCTCTAAAAGAACTCGATTACTCCAGCGGTGGTCAGATTTTCCGGCCATCGGTCAGCATCGGCGTGGCACAACTCGTGCCCACCGAAGACGGGTTCCGCAATGTGCTTGCCCCCGCTCAGATTGCCTGCCAGGCCGCGAAAGATCGGGGCCGCGGTCGTGTGGAAGTCTACATGGCGTCCGACGACAGCATTGTCCGGCGCATGGATGACTTGAACCAGGTGGGGTCTATACGCGGTGCTATCGAGGCCGGCCGTCTCGTGCTGTTCGCGCAGCCTATTGTGAGGCTGGGTGGTGCCGACGATATCGCAAACTACGAATTACTGGTGCGCATGCTTAACACGGCCGACGAACCTGTCGAGCCGGCGGAGTTCCTCGGCGCCGCCGAACGTTACCACCTTATGCAGGAACTCGACCGCTGGGTCGTGAACAAGGCGATCGAATCACTTGTCGCCAAACCGAAGGCTATAGACGGCCGCGTGTTGCAGTTCGCCGTTAACCTGTCCGGCCAGAGTATCGGCAACGAACAGTTCCTGGATTTCCTGAGTGGTGAGCTTGACCGTACCGGCGTGAAGACCGAGCGCCTGTGTTTCGAAATCACCGAAACCGTGGCCGTAGCCAACCTGAAGAAAGCCCAGAACTTCATGAACGTGCTCAAGGAAAAGGGTTGCCATTTCTCGCTGGACGATTTCGGTACCGGCCTCAGCTCATTCGCATACCTCAAGATGTTCCCGGTCGACAAGCTGAAGATCGACGGAAGTTTTGTGCAGGATGTCTGCAAAAATGATGTTTCCCGCTCCATGGTTTCAGCCATTGCAGAAATCGCGCGTGTGATGGGCCTCGAAACGGTCGCCGAGTACGTGGAAGACGAAAGCACCCTTAAGGCCATTCGCGAGATGGGGGTGAACTGGGCGCAGGGATACCATGTAGGCGAACCTATGCGTTTGAGCTACGTGCTCGGCGAGAGCACTATCGTCGATGAGGTAGATATCGCGGAAGTCGATACTTCCATGATCGCCAAGCTGCCCGTCTGATTTGTCTTCTAATCGAAATCTGGCAGCCTTCCCGGCTGCCGTTAGCCTCTGCGCGCATGAAGGCCGGGCCTGTCTGCAGCGCTCCGATAAGTGGCTCATTCGCTCCGCTGCTTGGTCAGGGGCGGCGTCCCGCGGCGGCCTCCCGGATGCGCCGGTTAGAATCGCGCGCTCACTGTCGCTTACTTACTATTGCTCAATATTACCGACATGGAGGCCCACCGGTGCATGACCTGAGATCATTTGCCGATGAACTCGAAAAGAACGGCGAACTGGTCCGTATCAGCAAGGAAGTTGACCGTCGCTTCGAACTGCCCGCCCTGCTCGTTCAACTCGAAAAATCCGGGAAAGCCTTTATTTTCGACAACGTGCGTGATGCATCCTTCCCGCTGATCGGTGGGTTGCTGACGAGTGCTGCGCGGCTGGGCCGATCTGTAGGTCAGGATACCTCCGCCGGCTACACCCACAGGGAGCATGCCCGGACCTATGCCCGGGGCGTGCAGTCCCCGGTAGAACCGGTAGTGGTGGAAACAGCGCCCGTGAAAGAGGTGGTGGTTACCGGTGGCGACATAGATCTGTCGCAACTGCCGGTACCCACATTCTTCGAACTCGACAGCGGGCCGTTTATGACCGGCGCGGTCGGGCTCAGCTACGATCCTGAGCACGGTCAGCTCAACATGGGTTTCTACCGTGGCTGGGTAACGGGTAAAGACACCCTCGTCGTCAACGCGAGCTCCATGAGCGATCTGCGCCGGATATATGCGGCGGCCGATGAGGCCGGCGGACAGATGCCAATAGCGCTGGCTATTGGCGTTCCCCCGGCACTGCTGATGTGTGCCTCGGGCAAGACACCGCCCGGTGTGTCCGAACTGGCTATCGCCGGTGGCCTGCTGGGGAAGCCGGTCGAACTGGTGAAATGCGAAACCAGCGATCTGCTGGTGCCGGCCAACGCGGAAATAATTATCGAAGGCATGGTAGATACCTCGAACAGGGTCGAGAACACCCTCGGTGAATTTGCCGATCAGTATGGCCCCGAGGTGGCCCCCGTTACGACGGTAACCGCTATCACGCATCGAAAGGACGCGCTGTACTATTCGATCATGGCCGGCCGCAACGCCGAGCACAATTCGATCGGTGCCGTTTCCGCTTATGGCATGCAGAATGTTGTCGAGACGACGCTGCGTGAGCAGTTTCCGAATATCAAGGAAATCAACGTAGCCTGCGAGCCGAAGCTCGGTACGATGCTGCATATGTTCATATCGATCGATAAAAGCAATGATGACGAACCGGGCAAGCTGCTGGATGCGGCTTTTGCGGCCCATGCCGGGCTGTTCCCGGTAGGCGTGGTTACCAAGCGCATAGTCATAGTGGACAGCGATATCGATGTATATGACCTCGAAGACGTCGAGTGGGCTATCTGGTCGCGGCTGTCATGTGCCGACAAAATTCGGACTATCCCGGACGTGCACAGCTGGGAACTGGAGCGCTGCACCGACGAGAACCAGGCGTCGGCACGGGTCGCTATCGATGCAACCATTGACATGGACAAGCTTGATAAACTCGTCAGACCGGTAATCCCCGGTGCGGCAGATATCAAGCTGGATGATTATCTTTAGGGCTGTGAAAGGCTGACACAAGGATCCGATCAATGATTGAGCCATATAACGCTGTCGCACTGCAGACCAAGGTCGAAACCGTACACACGCGTGCGGAGTGTGAGAAAAACCTGCAGCACATCGGCAACATGATCGACCTGGTAACGCATATCTGCTCGCTGGAATTACCGGTGCGGCTGATCTGCATCGGCGAAGGCGCTATCCAGGGTTTTATCGATGAAATCGCCAACATGAGTCCGCCCGAGTACGCCGAGACGATGGCGGCCGAGCTACCGGGTTGGGAAACCGAGTTCCTGGGCGAGAAGGCGAAGGAAAAGGGCTGCTTTATCATGGGGCAGCTCAAGGTGAAGCTGCCGGAATTCCCGGACCGGTTCTTCAACGCGATATTTATTATCGACCCCAACGGCGAAATCGTTTACACGCATTACAAGAACATCGTGCTGTTCGTCGAGCATTCCACGACGCCGCACGATGTATACGACGAATGGGTGAAGCTACACGGTGACGGTCTGGATGCATTCTTCCCGGTGGCGGAAACCGAGATCGGCAACATAGCCGGCAGCGTGGGTGTGGAAGGTGCTTTTCCGGAGAGTTTCCGCGCCTTCGCGCTGAACGGCGCCGAGATTTTCTATCGTTCCGCCCTGCCCGAACCGTGGGTTACGCGCGGCATTTACGAGACCCAGAATCGGGCGCGCGCGATGGACAACACGGCGTACATGGTGGCGCCGAACACAGGAGCGTTGATCGTGCCGGGAGAAAACGGCCCGACGGTTGTAGATGGCGCCCTGGGCGGACGTTCGTCTATCGTCGACTACAAGGGCCACGTGCTGGCGCACAACGACATCGTCGGTGATACCTACGTAACGGCGGAGATCAACATAGAGGCGTTGCGCCACTACCGCGAAACAGCGAAGTTCCAGAACTGGATTCCCTACATCCGCAGTGAGATCTTCAGCCACATGTACGACGAGCCGATCTGGCCGAAGAACCTGCCGAACATGAAGCACGAAGACGCCGCGGTGGTATTCAAGGAAACGGTCGAGCGGCTGCAGAAGCGCGGCACGTACAAAAAGAAATTATAAATCAGCGTACGGTAGGTTCGCGGCTAAAGCCGCTCCTACAAGCTCAGGCAGTGTCAATAATATTGGTTGCGGCTAAAGCCGCTCCTACAGAGAATTTGGAGTCCTTTGAATAGGGCTACCCGTAGGAGCGGCTTTAGCCGCGAACCCGGTAACCTTGATACGTATTGTCGTAATGGAATGCTTTGATGCGGGCTGCATTCAAGCCTTTGCGGCCTTGTCCAGTCGAGTCTGCACCGATTCGGAAATCTTGTAGGGCTTCCAGTCCGCCGTCGGTGTGTACACACCCCACTCCACCATCTTGTTGACCTGGTGCTTGACCAGTTCCTTTTGGTCGGCCTCGTCGAAGGGCGGATCTTCCATGCAGAGGTTCGTCGGGTAGATGCCGCCTTTGGCCGCCATGGCGTCGTAGATCACCTTGTATTCTTCCACGCGTATGTCCTTGACGAGGTTCTGCCACTGGCCGCGCAGGCGAAAATCACGCAGCCCCTCGATGTCTATTAACCCACTGACCCATGTTTCCCCGGAGCCCAGGTACTGGGAGATCACGTTACCGCGGTAGTCCAGGATCTGGCTTTTACCGGTTGCGATCACGTGATCCGGCGCGCCGGGTAAAGATATTGCGCCGATATTGGGTGCAAGCACGTAGCAGGTGTTAAAAATGGCATGCGACTTGTTCTGCATCTCTGACATCCCGTTACCCATCCACGGTTCCGGGTACTGGGTGCGCCAGATGATCTCCGCCCCGTTCATGGCAAGTCCCCTGGCCGCCTCGGGAAAGCTTCCCTCGGCACAGATCAGCGTGCCGATGTTGCCGATCTCGGTCTTGGCGACCGGCCAGATGGCCTCGTGCAGTTTCACCGGGTCGTCACCGAACTTGTCAAGGTAATGGTTCCAGATGTCACCGGGTGCGACGTTAGGCTCGTACTGGTAGAACGCTGTCTTGTAGTGCTTGTGAATGATGTCGCCGTTCGGGTCGATGATGAAGGCAATATTGAAAATCTTGTCCTCCATGAAGCCGGGGTCTTTGCAGACCATCTGGGCGACCAGGTAGGTGTTGGTTGCCCTGGCAATATCGGCAAGCGCCCGGGTTTCAGGGCCATCTATTTCCGGCACGACGTCGCGATAAATGCGCAGGTGCTCTTCGCCCCCGCCCAGCGCCCAGCCACCGATACCCCCTTCGGAGACCGCAACGAGTTTTACCGGCAGGTCGAGGCTGCAGTTCCATACCGCGAAACCTATCGTTGTGCCCAGTCGTTCTATATCTTTCATGTAGTCGTCGCGGCTTACTGCCATGCGTGACTGGTTCTGAATTCCGACAGCTGAGTAACGTAAAGACATAGAGTGCGCACCTGGTTGGTGGTTTATTGCGGGGCCGCTAATCATAACCGTGTCACCAAGCTGCCAGTACCCCGTAAAAACCCGTCCGGCGCTGGCAAAACCATGCAGCGGTCACACCGGAACCGCCCTCCGGCCGGGCTGTTCAAGCGCGAGCGCCTTGCGTTAGTATCAGCCGACAAAGCGGATGCAGGGTCCAATAACATCAAAGGGTTCTCCACGAGACCTCGTGAACGGCTTATGCATCGGCCGCACTGAATAAAACGGATCTTTCCTGCCTTACCAGGCGGCTTTTGCAGTCGGCCGGAAAGCCGCCCAACTAAATGCGGAGATAAACATGGCTGATAAACGTGACGACAACTACGAAGGTGTTTGGGACGGTCGTCTGGGTTTCGGTAACAAAACCGCCCTGGTCGTAATCGATCTGCTGCAGGGTTATACAACGGAAGGTTCTCCCCTCTACGCGCCGGGTGTGGTTGCCTGCGTTGCCGAAATGCCTGAGCTGCTCAAGGCGGCCCGCGCCACCGACATGCCCATCATCCATACCCAGGTGCGCTACAACCCGCATACGTTTATCGACGGTGGCGTGTGGATCAAGAAAGCGCCGGTGCTCAAAAGCCTGGTCGAGGGCGATCCCTATGCGCAATTTTGTGAAGGCGTTGAGCCGTTGCCCGAGGAGCTGCTGATTACCAAGAACTATGCCAGCGTATTCCACGGCACGTCTTTTGCCGCAACGTTGACCGCGGCCGGGGTCGACACACTGATGATTACCGGTTGTACGACTTCCGGCTGTATACGGGCCACCGCAGTGGATGCCGTACAGCATGGTTTCCGGCCGATCTGTGTACGGGAGTGCATAGGCGACCGGCATAACGATCCGCACGAAGCGAACCTCTTTGATATCAACGCCAAGTACGGCGATGTGATCAGCAAAGCCGAAGCGCTTGAGTACATTAACAGTCTCTGATTTCTTGAACAGACACCATCTACTGGGAGTAAACAGTTATGGCCGCCAGAAAGAAAGCCAAAAAGAAAGCGAAGAAAAAAGCTGCGAAGCGGAAGCCAGCCAGGAAGAAAGTTGCAAAGAAAAGGAAAAAGGCGGCAAAGAAAAAGGCTGCGCCGAAGAAATCCAGAGCCAAGCTGACCCAGAGCAAGCACTATGACTACGTGCCGATTATCGATCGAAAGCCCTTCAAGCTGCCCAAGGGCGCTCGCGTGGCTGTTATGCCGTATATCAACATCGAGCATTTTCCGGCCGCCATTCCGGGCACACCCCTGATTCCCGGTACCGCCGGGTTCTCGCCGGATCCGTTGAACTACGGTTGGCGCGATTACGGCAACCGCGTAGGCTTGTGGCGCATGATGGATCTGATGGACGACTGTGGCATGCGTGGCACAGTGTGCCTGAATGGTGAAATCATTCGCGAGTACCCGCGGATCATCGAGGAAGGCGAGAAACGCAAATGGGCCTGGATCGGCCACGGTGTTAACAATGCGCCGGCGAATTTCATCGGTAACGTGCGTAATCCGGACGGTAGCCTGAGTGAGTTGTCCGAAGCCAACGAGCGCAAGATCCTGGAGGCAACCCTGGGCGGCATGAAGAAAGCGCTCGGCCGCCAGACCAAGGGTTGGCTGTCACCGTTCCTGACACATACCGACAACACTCCTCGCCTGCTCGAGGAATACGGGGTCGAGTACCTGTGTGACTATACGTGTGACGATCATCCGTTCCGGTTCAACACGCCGAAGAACAACCTGATCTCGGTGCCCTACACCGTCGAGGTCAACGATATCCCGGCGTTCCTGAACCTGGGCGTGTCCTCCGAAGCATTCGGCGACATGATCATCGATCAGTTCGACGTGCTCTACGAGGAAGGCGCCACGAACGCGCGTTGCATGCCGATTTGTCTGCATACCTTCCACGTCGGCCAGCCGAACAAGTTCAAGCACCTGAGACGGGCGTTTGAATACATCGCGAGCCACAGGGATGTCTGGCTGACGACGGGTGACGATGTGAACGATTGGTACCGCAAGCAATACATGTAGCCATCGGTTAGTACTTTTTTGACCGAAAAGAACAGGCCGGTGCTTTGCACCGGCCATTTTTTCTCCTAATTTCAAGCAAGATAGAAGTATTTATTAATAGAAAGCTTAAGTATGGCCCGGGTTTGGAATCCCCTGCCGGTCATTCCCCACAATTAGCATGTAATTACATATATCTGCTATAGTCTGCGCCTTGAGCGCAACACCTAGATCGAGAGGCTGAACACCATGTGGATCAGGAAAACTGCCAAAGATAAAGAAGCCGGCGAAGGTACCCCGATACCGACGCAGATCGTATCGAACGAAGAGATTTCACCCCTGCCGCAGACGGAGGACCAGAAGGCGGTGGAGCAGAAAATCAGGGAACTGGCAGACCAGTTTGCCAGCAAGCTTGGCATTACCCGGCGTGAGTTTTTGAAAACCTCCGGCGGCATGGCGACCGGTTTCCTGGCCATGAACGCGATCCATGGTTGTACCTACCAGGTAAGCGAGGACGAGGCACTGGACGAAGTGGCGTACCTCGAGGGCCGTCCGAAAAACCAGTTTATTTTTGATGCGCAGACCCACCACGTAAAAGACAGCATCACCGGGCCCACGATGTTTCGCAAACTGACTGCGAAGGCCGGCCTGAATCCCGAACTGACCGAGGGCGATCCGGTTCCGGGCACCCTGCACCGCGGGAATTTCGTTAAAGAGATTTTCTTCGACAGCGATACCGTCATGGCCATCATGACAGGCGCGACACTCGGCCCGCCGGAACACTATGCGCTGCCTGCCGAGGAGATGGTCAAGACTCGCGACATGGTTAACGCGGCCGCCGGTTCGCAGCGCATGCTGAGCCACGGCCTGGCCAACCCGGTCGAGCCCACCTTCGTTTCGGAAGGTATGGACTGGCAGGTCGAAGAACTCGGCATCGACGGCTGGAAGTGCTACACGGGCAATCCCAGCGGCGCATGGCGCATGGACGACGAGGCCGTTGCCTATCCCTTCTTCGAGAAATCGCTCGAACTGGGTATCAAGAACATCAGCCTCCACAAGGGGCTGCCGCTACCCGGCCGCTTCGAGAAGTTTTTCATGGTGGACGACATCATGCAGGCGGCAAAGGATTTCCCCGACATCAATTTCATCATCTATCACGCGGGGATGAAGCACATGATGACGATGATCCCGCCTGGCCAGAGCGGCGTCGATGAGGACGGCAACTTGCCCTGGACGACGGACCTTGTACGGATGCAGAAGGAGAACCCGGACGTCACGAATGTCTATGCGGAACTGGGGGCGGTATTCGGCCATTCGGTTGTGACCCACCCGGAGATATGTGGGCACCTTATGGGGCAGCTGATGGACGGTTTCGGGCCTGAGAAAATCATCTGGGGTACCGACTGCATCTGGTGGGGCTCGCCGCAGTGGCTGATTGAGGCGTTCCGGCGTTACCAGATGCCGGCGGAGCTCAGGGAAAAATTCGGGTACGCCGATTTAACGGCGGCCGACCGGGAACTCATCTTCGGCAGGAACATTGCTGGTTTGTACGGTGTCGACATCGAGGCCGCGCGTAAAGATATCCCGGGCGACAGCCTGAGTACCATGAAAAGCGCTTACATTAACGAAGGCCCCGAGCCGAGCAATACGCAGTACGGCTGGGTTGCTGTTTAGGGGTGAATCGATGCCCCCGGTGACTGTAAAACTGAAACTGTGTGCCCTGCTCTGCGTAGTCGCCCTGTTGCCCGGTTTAGCCACGGCGCAGGACGAATCATTCGGGTTGCCGGAAGGAATGTTAGGAGCGCCGGCAGGAACCGATGCGCTTAGCACGAACAATTGCGGCCCGACGGGGGACCTGCGCGGCGATCCGGAAAACGGCAAGGAGCTCCATTACAAGCACTGCGTCAGTTGCCACGGGCTGACGGGTGAGGCCGATGTGGTCGTCATGCACATGGACGAAACCCCGCGTGACCAGAGCGATCCGGAGTTCATGAAGACCCTGCCCGACTCCTATCTGTACCTGGCGATCTGTCGAGGTGGCGAGGGCGTCGGCCGTTCCTTCGTCATGTCCCCCTGGGGCGATTTCTTCACCGACCAGGAAATCAAGGACATGATCGCCTGGATACGAACCTTTTCAGATACTTAAGGCTCCCTGATAAGGCTTGTTATTAGCTAACTGCCCGCTTAGCCTGGCAGCATTGGCCTGCACGGTTGTGACATAAGGCAGCGGGCCATTCCTGTGACCCGCTGTATAGCTGCACGCGCATTTGTGTGTTATTTCTTGTCAACATGCGCAGACTCCTGATCCCCTTTATCGCCGCTCTGCTGGCCTGCGTGGTCAGCCTGCCCATGCTGGCGGAACCGACGCTGCCGCGAGGGTTGCAGGCTGTCGAGGTCGATAATCCGGCCAACGATGCGCCACCCGTCGTTCGACCCGCGCCCTCCGCCGACTCCGTAAGCCGGGCGATAGTCGCCCAGGAGCGCCACACCGATGCGCTGATGAAGCGTCCGGGGATACAAGGCACAGCTGTAGGCTGGGGCCCCGATGGCGAAGCGGTGATCAAGATTTACAGGTCATCCGCAGCTTCGGCAGCGGGCTTGCCGGAGACTATTGACGGCATACCCGTGGTCATCGAAGACGTGGGCAAGATCTACGCTCAGTACATCCCCTGTGCAGACCGCGAGGAAGGCTCCTGCGGTGATCTGGCAGCCAGTGCCGACCCGGAACCCGGCCCGCGTGAATGGCAGCCGCGACCGGTACCCATCGGCGTATCCGCCGGCCACGTCGATATCACCGCCGGCACGCTGGGTTGCCGGGTGACTTCCGGTTGCCATACCTACGCGCTGAGCAATGCGCACGTGTTTGCAGACGAGAATGCCGGCCAGGTAGGCGACAATATCCTGCAGCCTGGCCCTTATGACGGGGGCATCGACCCGGACGATCAGATCGGGTTGCTGCACAACTCGATCCCGATTAGCTTCACGAGCCCCAACGTGGTCGACGCTGCCATCGCACTGACTTCGGACGCCATGGTCGGCGATTCTACTCTGTCGAACGGTTACGGCCGCCCGCGCGCGGCTACCATCAGCGCGGTCGTCAGCATGGATGTCATGAAATACGGCCGCACCACCGGCATGACCCACGGGTACATCGACGCGATTAATGCCAATGTCTGGGTGGAGTATTCGAGCGATGATGCGCTGTTCGTGAACCAGATCATCATCAAGCCGGACACCGGGCCTGATTTCAGCCGGCCGGGCGATTCGGGCGCGCTGGTTGTCGTAGACGGCGGGTCTAACGATCGCCGTCCTGTGGGCCTGTTGTTTGCGGCCGGTACCGGGATTACCGTGGCCAACCCGATAGCATTGGTGACCACTGCACTCGGCGTTATTATCGACGGCGACTGACCAAGCTGGAGAACGTACGTGGAGGGGAAGAAATGGCTGGTTGCCGGGCTCGCCTGCTTGGCCGTGTTTCTGTCGGTACGGCTGCTGATTCAATTGAACACCGAAACCACGCCGGAAGCGGGTTCGCCGGTCGAGGCGCCGCCCGTTGCTGAGCCAGAAGCAGACAGCGAAGCAGAACTAACAGTGGACGAAGCCGCGCGGGCGGCGTATGAAGAAAGCCACCAGTCAATTGTTGTCAACAGCGCCACCCGAGGAGACGAAACCGACGTGCCCGTAGACCCACGCACCTCCACGATCGACCAGGTCATCATCCAGGCCGTGCCGACGCTGATGACCCTGCCCGATGTCGTGAGTGTCGCGGAAGGCATGTGCGAGGACGGCCCCTGCGTGAAGGTTTACATGGCGAAGGAAAATGCCGAGACAAGAGCCAAAATCCCCTCGGAGATGGAAGGCTTTCCCGTTACCGTAGAGTATGGCGGTCAACCCAAGGCGGGGATGTAGTTTGCTGTCATTGAATACTGAAAAAGCTGTGCTTTTCCAGCATTGTCGAGCGAAAAGATTTCCAGCTCGGTTTTTGGAGAAGTAGTCTATTCATTGAATACTGAAAAAGCAGTGCTTTTCCAGCATTAATTTGGGCAAAAAGATTTCTGGCTCTGCTTTGCGAGAGCCAGAAATCTGCCCTCATTGAATGGTGGGGGCACCAGGGATCGAACCTGGGACCAATGGCTTAAAAGGCCACTGCTCTACCGCTGAGCTATACCCCCAGTAGGATTCCGCATTCGGGATGCGCGCGCATATTACCGCAACACCGCTAAATAACAAATGTTCAGCCGCTTCAGGGCTGGTAGCGCGTAGGGTCTGCTACCCCGGCATCGATAAAGCCCTGCCGGCGTAATTCGCAGGCATCGCAATGACCACAGGCCGCCCCGTCCTTGTCGGCTTTGTAACACGATACCGTGATCGAGAAATCCACGCCCAGCCTGGTGCCCTCCGCCACGATTTCGGCCTTGCTGAGCTTAATCAGCGGCGTGCGTATCTCCAGGGGCTGTCCCTCAACAGTCCGTTTGGTTGCGAGGTTGGCCATAGCCTGGAAAGCCTCGATGTACTCCGGCCGGCAGTCCGGGTAACCGGAATAGTCTACGGCGTTGACGCCGGCGTAGATCGCATCGGCACCAAGGACTTCAGCCCAACCGAGGCCAAGTGACAAAAACACGGTGTTGCGGGCGGGCACATAGGTTACAGGGATACCTTCGCTACCGGGTTCCGGCACATCGATACTCGCGTCGGTCAGCGCGGATCCGCCCAGTTCACCCATGCCAATGGTTATGACCCGGTGTTCAACGGCGCCCAGTTGTTTCGCTATTGACTTCGCCGCGCAGAGTTCCGCCCGGTGCTTCTGGCCATAGTCGAAACTGAGCGCATAACACTCATGGCCCTGGTCACCGGCGATGGCCAGTACCGTCGCTGAGTCCATCCCGCCCGATAACAACACGACAACTCTGGCCATCTGTTCCTAATGCCCGGGGGCATTCCCCCACAGGTATTTGTGTAACTGCACCTGGAAGCGCACCCTGAGTTTATCTGCCAGTATCCATTCGGCCAGTTCTTTCGCATCGAGTTGCGGCTGGCTCGGCGAAAACAGCACGCTGCAGATGTCCGTAAGGCCGTGTTCGTCGCATACCTGTTTCGCCCACTCGTAATCGGCGCGGTCGCAGATCACGAACTTGAGCTGGTCTTCGGATTTCAACAATTCAATATTATCCATGAGGTTATGCGCCTGTTCACCCGAGCGCGGGGTCTTCAGGTCCATGACCACGCTCACGCGTTCATCCAGGCCGGATATGTCCATTACGCCGCTGGTCTCCAGCGATACTTTGAAACCGGCGTCGCACAGGGCGGTAAGCAACCGCCGGCAATTCTCCTGTGCGAGGGGCTCGCCGCCGGTCACGCATACGTACTCGGTTGCATACACTTGAACATCTGCGACGATGCGGTCGATCGTGTACCAGCTACCGCCCTGAAATGCGTACTCGGTATCGCAGTACCCGCAGCGCAACGGGCAGCCGGTCAGGCGCACGAACACGGTCGGACAACCGCTGGGCCGCGATTCGCCCTGTATGGAATGGAAAATTTCGGTTACGCGCAGCCTTTCGTCCGCCGCAAGGCTGTCGCGCGTCGCATGTTTTTCTGTCATCGATAAACCTGGCGCGGTTCAGTACCGTCTTATTAAAGCGATCAGCTGTTGTTAACGCCCTTCGGATTCCATCATATCCAGGCGTTGCCGTGCCAGCCGCGCGGCCGTCGTTTCGGGAAAACGTGACGTTACGACGCTGAGCGCCTGCCGGGCATCGTTCCAGCGCTGCATCTCGTAATTGCAGTAACCGATTTTCAGCCAGGCATCCGGGATCTTGCGCGAAGTCGGATACCCGGTTACCACTTCCTGGAAACCTTCGAGGGCCGTTTCGTAGTCCTGGCTGACGTAGTGCGTCTCCGCCAGCCAGTATTGCGCGTTATCCTTCAGGTTGCTTGCGGGGTACACCACGAGAAAATTCTTAAAGCCGGCGGTCGCTTCCTCGTAGCGGCCCTGTTTCAGGAGATCGAACGCAGCCTGGTAGGCCAGCTGATCCGATGTGGCGCCGGTCGCCGCCGGTGCTGTATCGCCCGCAGCAGGCACAGGCGCAGCGCCGACGCGCGGTGCGCTGCCCGCTTCCAGCGCCTGCAGGCGCTGGTCCAGGTCCAGGTAAAGTTGCCGCTGCCGGTCGGCCGACCTGACGGTATCGAACTGGAGCGTTTCGATTTCGTTGCGGAGCGCCTGGTTTTCTTCCTGCAGTTGCTGGATTTTACGCAGCATGTCTGTCTGGCTGTCGTTGTTGTTGACAGTGCGTTCGAGCCGGGCCAGCCGGGCCTCCAGGTTGGTAAGGCGCTCGCGGGTAGACTGCGCCATAACGCCGGAGACCAACAGGCAGCCGGTAATGGCAACGATGACAGGTGTGGTCCTTAACACAGCCACTGCTACTCCTGCTTAACCGGCCGGCAGGTGCCGACCGGTCCGCCGGGAACTACCGCTCGTAGACGATCTCGACCCGTCGGTTTTGCGCCCACGCGTTTTCGTTACTTGCTGAATTCGCGGGGCGTTCTTCGCCAAAGCTGACCGTACTTTGCTGGCCGGCACTCGCGCCCTGCGCGAGCAGTACCGACTGCACGGCAACCGAACGACGTTCGCCCAGGCCGATATTGTATTCACGCGAGCCGCGCTCATCGGCATGACCTTCCAGCCGTACCTTCTCACCGGGATTATCGGCCAGGTAGCGGCCGTGCTGCCTGAGCAACTGGACCGATGCATCATCAACTTCGGAAGAATCGAATGCAAAGTAGACGATGCGTTCGTTCATCACGATGGTGTCGCGGTCGTCGCCGATCGGAATCGCCGAACCGTCCGCGCCGCCATCGACACCGGATGTGCCAACGCCTGATCCGTCGTCACCGTACTCACCGTCTGTTTCGGTTCCGGACGGCCCTGCACAACCCGCCACCAGCAGAACGCACACCGGTACGAGGAGTTTCCAGTTATTCATTTCCCGCTCCTTAAAATTAAACGCACTAAATCGTTAACCCAATAAAACCAGTTCAGCGGCCTAGTTTAAGGGAAACGGCGACCATGCCGGCTCGCGCACATCCCCTTCCGTTTCCGCGATACGTTGCTCGAACCGTCCGTCCACCGACACCATAGCGAGGTAACCTTTACCTCCGCTACGGGATGCAAAAATCAGCACCTCGCCGTTCGGTGCGAAACTCGGCGATTCGTCCAGGCTGCCATCGGTCAGCACCCGGGTGTACGCACGTTCAACATCGACTACCGCGATTCTATAGTTACCCCTGTCGTTATGCACGACCCCTATTTGCTTGCCGTCGGGCGACAGCCGGGGTCTGGCGTTATAGGACCCTTCGAAGGTGATCCGGTCTGCCCTGCCGCCATCCGCCGGGATGCGATAGATCTGCGGTCCGCCGCTGCGGTCCGAGGTGAAGTAAATGTGCTTTCCGTCAGCGCTCCAGTTCGGCTCCGTCTCGATCGAGGGCCAGGTCGTGAGCTGCTTTACGCGCTTGGTCGCGACTCTGAGCGTGTATATGTCGAGGTTGCCGTCGCCCTTGGACAGGGTAAGCGCCAGCAAACGTCCGTCCGGCGACCAAACGGGCGCACTGTTCACGCCCTTGCGCGCCGATACGCGGGTCCGCGCGCCGGTGCGGATAATCTGCACCCAGACCTGCGACTGGTTGTTTTCGAAGGAAACATAGGCCAGCTTGCGCCCGTCCGGTGACCAGGCCGGCGACATGATGGGCTGGCTGGATTCCATCATGGTTTTCGCATTCTCGCCGTCGGCGTCGGCGACGATCAGCCGAAAGCGTTGGGCTTTAGTTGTGCCGGTAACGTTCACATAGGCAATACGCGTCGAGGCGATGCCTTTGACGCCCGTCAGCTCCTCGTAAATCATGTCGCTGATTCGATGCGCCGTCCGGCGCAGGTTCGCCTTGTTGCTCTTCAAACGGAAACCGAGCAATTGTTCCGCACGGAACACATCGAATACCCGGAACTCGATCAGGAAATCGTTCGTAAAGGATTCGGTAACGCGCCCGACAATGACAACTTCGGTATCGATGATGCGCCAGTCACCGAAATCGATTTCGGCCCCTGTCGTCGGTTTCTGCAACATGTCGCTCTCGGCGATGGGGGCAAAGCGGCCGGTGCGTGCCAGGTCAGCCGCAACAACGTCCGCGATGGCGAAAGGTTCCTCGCCTGATCCGGTGTAACCGAAAGGAACAACCGCGATCGGTACGGCTTCACCCTGCCCCTTGGTAATTTCGATGCGCAGTTCGGCGAGCGCCGCCTGCGATAACCACAGCCCGAGGATGAAGCATATGAGTCTTAACCCGTTTCGACCCAACGGTGCACCTCCTTGTTTACGCACCTTGCTATTGTTGCGGTTTGAACACAAATCGCAAGTTTCTTTCAAATAAGGCCCGGTTTTCCGGCAGGGGCAGAGGCGAGGATCGCCGCACGGCATTTTCGATGGACCTCCGCACGGTCGCATCGCCGTTGCAGGAAACGGTCTGTGCATCGATAACGTCGCCGTTAGGCAGTTGCTGTACAACCACTTCGCATTCGAGCCCTTCGCGGACATTACCGGGTGGAGTCCAGTTGCGTTCCACCTTCTGCTGTATCAGGGCAATATAGCGGCTCATTTCGCCCGACGCGCGTGCTCTCTCCAGGGCTTCTTCAGCTTCCATGGCAGCCACCAGTTCAGCCTGGCGGCGTGCCTGCTCGGCAGCCCTGGCCTCTGCCGCGCGGCGCTCGGCCTCCGCCTTCGCGCGTGCTTCTGCCGCCTTACGTTCCTGCTCCTGTTTCACACGTGCTTCCGCCTCACGCTGCTGCCGGGCTTTGCGGGCTTCCGCTTCCTTGCGCTCGCGTTCCACCTGTTGTCTCTGGACCTCCGCCTTGCGCAGGCGTTCCTGCTCGGCATCCCGGAGCTGCTCTTCCCGGCGGCGCTCGGCTTCGGCCTCCTGTTGGCGCCGTTCGGCTTCGGCGGCTTTGCGTATCGCGCTGGTATCGATCAGCACGGCTTCGATGGCCAGCATGGGTAACTGGTTATTCGGGACGAGCACCAGGCTCGTGCTCAACGCGACCAGGATCAATACATGAGCGGCCATGGACAGGGCCAGGCCGGACCTGTGGGTCGAGACGAATGTTGTCATCGTGCCTGCTGTCATGGTCGTGACGTCCCTGTCTGACCCCGGGCCTCAGGAATCGTCCAGGGGATCGAATTTCGCCGGGTCAGTCAGGAAGCCTACCTTGGTTGCGCCCGCGCGTTGCAGCAGGACCATGCCGGAGATCACCCGCCCGTAAGGTACGTTTTCGTCCGCCTTCACGAGCACGGCGGTGTCGGGTTTGCGTTTCAATACCACCTCGGCCAGCCGTACGATTTGTGCAGCCTCGCGCGGTGCTTCCTCGTTATCGCCCACGTTCAGGTAAAACTCGCCGGCCGCATCGACAGACAAAATCAGCGGCTCCGTATTCTGCATTTCAGGGTCCAGCGGTTCGGCCCCCGCATCGGGTAACTCGACTTTCACACCCTGGCTTAGTAGCGGTGCCGTCACCATGAAAATAATCAGCAGCACCAGCATTACGTCGATGTACGGGACGACGTTGATTTCGCCCATCAGCCGCCGTTTACGTACGACGTCCATCAGTCCTTGGCTCCGGAGCCCTGCCTGGTATGCGCATAGCGCTGCAACAACGTGGAGAATTCCTGCGCGAAGGTGTCGTAACGTACTTCCAGCCGGCTGACCTGGTCGGCATAACGGTTGTAGGCAATCACGGCGGGGATAGCGGCGAACAAACCCATTGCTGTGGCAACCAGCGCCTCGGCGATGCCGGGCGCAACCATCGCAAGCGTGGCGGACTGCACGTTACCGAGTCCGCGGAACGAGTTCATGATTCCCCAGACCGTTCCGAACAACCCGACGTAGGGACTGGTCGAGCCGATGGTCGCCAGGGTCGCAAGACTCTCCTCCAGCCGGTCGGTTTCGCGCATCTGCGCGACCCGCATGGCGCGTTGTGCACCGTCGAGTACCCGGTCGGCCTCGATCCCCGGTTGCGTAGTCAGGCGTTTAAACTCACGGAAGCCGGCTTCGAAAATACCCGCCATGTTCGCCGGGGTATCGTCCGAGCCGGTGATTTCGCGATAGATACCGGTCAGGTCACCGCCTGACCAGAAACTGGCTTCGAATTCGTCGGAACTGGCGACCGCTGCTTTCAGCATCGTGCGTTTACGCAGGATAATCGCCCATGAAGCAACCGACGCTGCCAGCAGCAAAAGCAGCACGAACTGGACGATAGCGCTTGCCTGCAGTACCAGCCCCATCAATGACATGTCCGTAGTCATAAAACTGTCCCTAATGTTCTCTCGTGTTTGTCAGTACGGTTAAGCAGGAATAGCATTAGTCGGGGCCATCGAAAAGCGGCAACTCGGCCGTGGCACCGCCTTTGGGTTCTGCGAGACCGAAGTGCCGGTACGCAAGTGGCGTCGCCACCCTGCCCCTGGGCGTTCGCATCAGGTAACCCTGCTGGATAAGGAACGGCTCGATGACATCCTCAATGGTGCCACGCTCTTCACCTATCGCTGCCGCCACCGCATCGACGCCCACCGGGCCACCCGAAAATTTCTCGATAATCGCGAGCAACACCTTCCGATCCATCAGGTCGAAACCGTTCGGGTCGACGTCCAGCAGGTCCATGGCCGCATCGGCGACCGCTTTATCGATAAAGCCTTCCGCTTCCACCTCGGCATAGTCGCGCACGCGGCGCATAAGGCGGTTCGCAATCCTGGGTGTGCCCCGCGACCGCGCCGCGATTTCTTCCGCCCCCTGTTCGTCGAGTCCCACACCGACAATGCCTGCCGACCGATTAACAATAGCCTGTAATTCTTTTTCCGAGTAAAACTCGAGCCGCTGGACGATCCCGAAGCGGTCGCGCAAGGGTGACGTGAGCAGGCCTGCCCGTGTCGTCGCACCGACCAGCGTGAAGGGTTTGAGGTTCAGCTTGATCGAGCGCGCGGCCGGACCTTCGCCGATGAGTATGTCGAGCTGGAAATCTTCCAGCGCCGGGTACAGTACCTCCTCGACGATGGGACTGAGCCGGTGGATCTCATCCACGAACAGTACGTCGCCGGGTTCGAGGCTCGTGAGTATCGCGGCGAGGTCGCCGGGGCGCTCCAGCACCGGCCCCGAAGTGTGCCGCAGGTTCACATTCAGTTCGCGGGCAATGATATGAGCCAGTGTCGTTTTGCCCAGCCCGGGCGGGCCGAAGATCAGGGTGTGGTCCAGTGCGTCTTCGCGCTGCCGGGCGGCCGCTATAAAGATGCGCATCTGTTTCTTGACAGCAACCTGCCCCACGTAGTCGTCCAGCCTGTCCGGCCTTATCGCGCGTTCGGCTATATCCTCCTCCGCTTCCGGAGCAGCGGATACCAGGCGTTCGTTTTCCAGTGCGTCAGACATTTACCTAACCCGTTTAAAAAGCGCCGTTCATGAATCACCCGCCGGTGCGGCCGAGCGCAGCACCGTGCGAAGAATATCTTCGGTCGAAGCGAGTTCCGCGTCAGCACTGTCCAGCATGCGCCGCGCCTCGGCCGGCTTGTAGCCGAGTGCTGTCAACGCCGTAAATGCTTCGCGCCGCGGCTCTCCATTACCGCCATCCGTGCCGATTGCCGTAATGCTCAGCACGTTGATCTGCTCGTCGACCCGGTCGCGCATATCCAGTATGAGCCGTTCGGCCGTCTTGCGGCCGACGCCGGGTAGTTTGGAAAGCGCTGCCTGGTCTTCTTCCTGCACGCAGCGGACAAAGCCGTCGACGCTGATACCCGACAGTATGCCCAGGGCAAGCTTGGCGCCGACCCGGTTGACCCGGAGCAGGTTCCTGAAGAGTTTGCGCTCGGCCTCGGTCGCGAAACCGTACAGCGTGTGCTGATCTTCGCGGACGACCAAGTGCGTTATGAGGTGGATTGTCTCCCCCACGTCCGGCAGTTCGAAACAGGTCGACATCGGCGCTTCGATTTCGTAGCCGATCCCGTTGACATCGACCACCAGTGTCGGCGGGGATTTTTCAATAAGAATTCCGCGCACGAATCCGATCACGACATCGCCTCCGCCAGCCTGAGCCCGGTGGTACGTGTATGGGCATGGCACAGCGCGACGCCCAAGGCGTCGGATGCGTCCATGGACAAGTCTTCGGTCAGGCTCAGTAAAACCCGGACCATGTGCTGTACCTGCTCCTTCTCTGCGTTGCCCTTGCCGACGACAGCCTGTTTCACCTCGCGCGCTGCGTATTCGTATACCGGCATGCTTGTGCCGAAAGTCGCACATATTGCGGCTGCACGTGCCTGCCCGAGCTTGAGCGCACTGTCGGCGTTCCTGCTCACGAATACGCGTTCGATCGCAAGCTCGGCCGGCTGGTAGTTCTCTATCAAATCATTTGTTTCAGCAAAGATGACTTCGAGTCGCGCGGCGCCTTTGTCTGCATGCAATGTCTTGATAACCCCCGAGGCGATGTACTTGCTCTGCTGGCCGTCGGTATCCAGGATTCCATAGCCGGTTACCCGGCTGCCGGGGTCGATTCCGAGTACGCGTGTCCAGGGCCTCATGCGCCCGGGCCTTTACAGGGTTGCAAGAATGTCATCGGGGATCTCTGCATTGGAGTGTACGTTCTGCACGTCATCCAGATCTTCGAGCATTTCCAGCAGTTTGACCATGCTCGATGCGTCGTTGCTGTCCAGTTCGCTGTTCACCGACGAGCGCATCGTGATCTCGCCGATATCCGCCGTCAGGCCGGCATCTGCCAGGGCTGCCTGCACGGCTTCGAAGTCGGTGGGCGCGGTCAGCACCTCGATAGACCCGTCCGTATCGACGACCACGTCCTCGGCACCTGCCTCGATGGCTGCTTCCATGACGGTATCCTCGTTGGTGCCCGCCGGGAAGCTGAACAGGCCAGTCTTCGTAAACATGTAGGCCACCGAGCCATCCGCGCCCAGGTTACCGCCGAACTTGCTGAACGCATGCCGCACGTCTGCGACTGTGCGATTGCGGTTGTCAGTCATGCATTCGACCATCACGGCGACCCCGCCCGGCCCGTAGCCTTCGTAGGTGATCTCTTCGTAGTCCGCGCCCCCTGTGTTGCCGGCGCCGCGCTTGATCGCCGCAGCGATCTTGTCCTTGGGCAGGCTCTGTGCCCGCGCCTTGTCGACCGCCAACCGCAGGGCCGGATTACCTTCAAGGTCGTCACCGGCACGGGCTGCCACCGTGATATTGCGGATCAGCTTGGTAAATAACTTGCCGCGTTTCTTGTCCTGGGCGCCCTTGCGATGCTGAATGTTTGCCCATTTGGAATGGCCAGCCATGTATTCCAGCTCCGGTATCAGAACCGCAGGTTCATGCCCAAATGCAGGCCGTTATCGAACAGCGGATCGGAATCGTTATCGAACTCACCTTTCACGTAGCGCGCACCGATGTAGATATCGCCGTTGCGCAGGAAGTTGTAGGCAAGCCGCACCGTGTAGTCCTCGTAGCGTTCCAGGTCGATCGTGCTCAGCATGTCGGGCGCGAAGTAGACATCGGCCCTGAGCGACAAGCGGTTACGGTCCGGGAAGGTGTATTTCAGGTAGCCGCCCAGCGCCAGCAGTAAGCCGTGCTGGTCCGAATCATCGCCGTCGATGTAGCCGGAGCGGGCGCCCAGACCCGCCTGCAGCGGGTTCTCTCCGTCCGAGGCATAGCCTGACTGGAAGATCGAGGCATTGATCATGGTGCCTTCGTCGCTGTTATGAAGCAGGCCGTATTCGGCGTCCAGATCATAACTGTCGAGTTCAAAGGCCCAGAAACCTCGCACGGCGTTGCCGTTAAAGCTGAGGTCGAGTTCCCCGGCTGTGGCACTGGAGCACAGCAGGACGGTGGCCAGCAGGCCGATAAGGGTTTTCATGCGCAGACTCCGGAACAACAACGCCGGTAATGATACCGCCAATAGCCCTTGGCAACTAGCCGCTAGCAGTTGGTGGCAACCTTGCGGTGTGCGGGCAGGAGCCTGTGTGTCAGATCAGCCGGGTACCGGCAACTTCGACCAGCAGGTAGACCTCATAGATTATGAGGCACGCGTAGACTGCTGCCAGTGATTCGAGGACACGCCGCACCGGCAGCAGGCCACCCAGCCTGAAGCGCGCCAGCGCAGCCAGCACGATCACACCCACCCCCGTGGCGGTGTATTTGACGCCCAGAAAAGTGCCGGTGTCGCTCTCGATCAGTACGTGCATGGCCCAGTTGATTTCCTCACTGCCCAGCGCCAGCAGGTGGAGCGTGAACCAGGCATCCATGCAACTCATCAACACGATGCTCATGGACACCAGGAAGAGCCCGGAATCATGCCAATCGAGTACGAACACCTGGTCGTCCGCGGGGCGCCGGTTATTGCGGCGCCTGGGATGCAGGCCTCCGTGTAGCAACGATCTGATTGTCTGGGTCCTTCGGTCGTGCCGGGTGGTTCTTCGCTCCACACCTTCCCCTTTGGCCGCTTCTCTGGCAGCTTCTGTGCCGGGCCTGTCCCCCGGCTATTCCGCTTGAACGCCCACCGCTGCGGTGCGTTGGATAATGCGTGGTCGATTATAGGGGTAGCGGAAAGGGCTTAACCCGCTGAATTTGCGGATTATGTCAGCCCTTCAGTGGCCAGGTAACACTCAGGCAGATTGTACTACTAACTATTTCATTATCTGTCAGTCAGTTATCTACAGTAACTCAAGTTCATTATGAAGGTCAGGCGCCACTTTTTAGTGGCCTGCTGGCCCACAGACGGTCAGCGCAAAAAAAAGCCGGGACAAGCCCGGCTCAGTTTCGGGGTCAAAAGTCTGTATCTAGCCCGGGAGCCCATGTAACTCCTCGGATCTTGCATTGTTCCGGCGCCGCATCCAGGCCAGCATGGCGATTGCGGATATGAAGAGCCACACAGTGGGCGGCAGCGGTACCACGCTGAACCCCCGTGCATTGGATAATTCGGCAATATTGCCGCCTGCGATACGGCACAACCAAGTAAGAGCAGAGTTGCCAGTAGGTGTTTCATTACTGACTCCTACGTCGCACCCAGGCAAGAAACCCTAAACCAGAACCGAACAGCCAGACTGCGGCGGGGAGGGGGACAGCGTTCAAAGTCACAGAATAGTTTGCGTCAAATACCGCTAAGCCATCTTCCGAGAATTCCGGGTAAGGCAATTCGCTGAAAGAATTAAAGTTCAAAAGCAAAAATCCATCGCCGGGTAGAAGGCCAGAAAATGTTGCGTCAGTTACGTTACCGCCTTCGTAACTTACTAACGTCGTACAATCAACATAGCCATCAAAGCAATGTTCCATCTCGAACATATTTTCAGGGTCAATCCCCAACACCGACAGCGATATGTCGTAACGAACATCATGGCTAATCTCATTCACTCTAAATTTTGTAGAGACATACGTGCCATACCTAACTCATGGCCCGTAACCTGCTAATTCCGACTGCATTCCCGCACCGACCGTCCACTGATAGTTCGAGTATTCACCGGGGTCAGGTGATGCGGCTGAATCACCGGATGCCTGATGCAAAAGGTAATTTCCGGTTCTAGGATGAGTCCAGTCGCCCGTTAACCACGAGAGGTTGCGGTCGTAGACATAATCTAGAGTCCAGTCGCTGGGGTCTACGCTGCCGCCCTGGTAAGTAATTGGCAGGCCAGGCTGGTTAACGCGAAATCTATCAAGGTTAAACGTCGCCGCCTGCACCGACCCACACGCTAGCAGCAGCATTAGCATGATTAGTTTTTTTCATGGCTGACTCCTGCGGCGTACCCAGGCAAGAAAGCCTAAACCGGAACCGAACAGCCAGACAGCGGCTGGGAGCGGTACCACCGAGCCGGCAAATTTGACGGACCCCGTTGAAGGGTCCATCGGCCAGATGTCCTTGAAGTTCGGGTTCGTGGAAAGTCCCATAACCTTGGCGACAAAGAGAACGCAATTGGTCGGCGCTACGTCTATAGGATATATCTCGCCGGGGCCCTGCCCGCCCGGGGCGCACGCTGGCAGATAGTCCTGAGGGGTATCGCCATCAACACCGAAAATCGAGAAGTTCAGCGTATTCTTGAGATACTCACCCGACATAAAGGCGTCGAAGAAGCCAAACTCGAGCCAACCCTCACCGTTTTCATAATCTTCGTTAACCACCCATTCGAACGGACGAAGAATGTTATTAATCGTTGCGCCCGAGCTGCCGAAGTTGAACTTGAAGGCACTGATTCCGAAATTGTTCCAGTCGGGAACTAAATTGTGTAGCGCGCCCAGTGTCGTGACGCTGAAATCGATATCGCCGTTGTTTCCATCGCTTATCGTAACTTCCAGGTAGTTCGTGCCGTCCGGGTAAACTTCCTGGTTATTCGACAGGTTCATAAACATGCTGATGCTCGAAGCACTTGCTTGCGTCGAAATAAGCAGCGCGATACAAGCCAGCGTGTTCAGGGCCAGTGCTTTGCCAATCCAACGTGCACCTTTGGTTGAATGCAACATCATTCGTTCTTCTCCGCTGTAGTTATTGCTTCTGAACGGATAGCGGCGCTTACGATTCGCCATGTACTATCCATTCGCCTGTACAGCGCGGGGAGGAACGATAAGATTCTGTCAGGCCCTGCACCGCCCCGAACTGACGGTGCTACCAGGCAGAGATTGCCTTCCTTCCCTTACTGTACTTACGCCCCAACTGCTGGCTTCTTGCTACCGCCCTTCGACGGCCTGGGTCTTCTTTAAGGATTTGCCAATCCGCTTAACTAATGCGTCGCTAATCCCTGTTAGTCTTCGTCGAGTAGCTTCTCGAGCCTTTCAACGCGCTCAGCGATATCGGCCAGTCTCACGTCAACCGACTTCTTCGACCGTTTACGCTGCTTGCCTGGTGCCTGTGCGCGATTTCCGGCGCCGTTTTTTGCGCCGTTCGTTTGACGCTCCATGTTGTGCAGTACCTCTTGAAGCGATCCAATGTCATCCGGTTGTGGCATATAGCCGGGCACCTCGTCCGACGTGCCGCCGCAGAAGCAGCTCACGTTCCAACTCGAGGCAATCTCATCAGCGTTGCCATTTGCATGGCCGTTGCCATTTGCATGGCCGTTGCCATTTGCATGGCCGTTGCCATTTGCGTGACCGTTGCTTGAGCCGTTCGTAACGGAACGCCGGCCCCCATTTGTATGGTTTTTGCTGACGAACTCGGAGATATCGAGGACTGCGCCGATCGGGTACTGTCCGGCGTCAACCACCCTGATCTGAGCCGGGGTGAGGCTGTTCAGTGCTTCCTGGATGGTTTCCGGGGCCACCATGGGGAACAGCGCAAGGAGTTGTGCGCGAACACGATAGCGGCGGGTTTCATCGACCAGGGCTTTTTCATTGTTCAGCCTGGCCAGGCGATTGATATCGCGCGTCGATAACTGTTTCAGGAAGGCCGACAGGGCCTGCAGATTCGGAAATTCCTTTTTCATCAGCGTGCGGATACGCGGTACGAGCTGCAGCACATCCACATCGGACTGTGGGTACCGCGCACCACGGCCCCTGTGTGAGGGCCCGGCGAGTATCCCCTTGGCGATGTAGTCGCTGATGGTTCTGCGCGTGAACCCGGACATCTGTTCGAGTTCACCTACGGTATAAGTGCGGATCATTTAGACTCCTTCCACCGGAATAACGCGATAAAACACGTGGTTTTATTCCGCTATTTCACTTAAAAATCTACTATAAGCTATTGATAGATAACTTATAAAGATTTTTAATTCCTTAATTAGGAAAATATAGTACAACAAGTCAGTAGTAAACGCCCGTTTTTTTCATGATTTGATTGCAATTTTTTCCGATTTTAGCTTTTTCGTGTTGCTGTCGCCTGGTCTTTGGGTGCCCGGATGCGAGGCAGCAGGCGAATATGGCAAGGACAGGCGCTTGCCCTTAAGCTGCACAGCCGCGCCTCGGTAACGGATGTAAAGATCGATGGACCGGCGAAAATTTATGTTAAGTGGCGCCCTGCTCCCCCTGGCCGGCACCTTTCAGGTAATTGCCGGGGCTGCCGGCACGTCACCGGCACTGCTCGCAGCCGACCCGGAGACATTGCGGGCCTGGATGAAACTCGCCGGATCGCTCGACGACCGGTTGGTAATCTGGTGGATGGACGGCGTGCGCTACGGCGTGGTCGATTCGATGGCCCGGCCCCTGCACGGGATGAAGATCGCGTTGTTCCAGCGCTACTTCGAGCAACCGGACGGTTACTGGAAGCTCGCCATGTTTGAGCTGACTTACTACACCGACCTGGAGAGCGGCAAGTTGCTGAACACCTTCGCCAATCCCTACACCGGTGAAACGAACACGGTCCGGCATGTTCGCCTCGGACCTGATATACGGCATCAGACCGCGGACGGCCAGCTCGCTGATCCCGATGACGCCGCTATGCAGAGCTTTCTCAAGCAGTATTCGACCAGCCTGGGGCCTGCCCTCGTGAGCGGCGACCATGTCTGGATCCCGACGTCGGTGGAAGCGGAAATCGTATTTCCGTCGCCAAAAGCGCCCTCAATACGTATCAGCCACTACACTACCGTGCTGGGTTCGCTGCACGATGTGAATAACCCGGATATTATTTCGGCACCGTGCACGCTGGCTTTTCAGAACGTAATCAAGTGGGAACCCTGGATGCAGATGGGCGAGCATCCCGGGCATGGCATGAGCAAGGCCGCTGGCCGCAAACTCGAACGTGTGGACGACCTGCCGGCCGACTACCTCGAGATGGCACACCGGGTGCACCCGAAACTGATAAAGGACCCCGTGGCCACGCTCGCCGGCAAGGTTGCAGAGATCCGGGGTCAGGCAACCTGACGTGCTGATTCCGGTCGTTATCGTTACAGGCGCCGACGGGCAGTTCAGGGCAACGGTGCCTGACCTCCCCGGCTGCGAAGCTACGGGTACGGAACTGGACCCAACCCTGACGCGGGTGCATCTGAAGATCGAGGGCTGCATTTCCGAGTTCCTGATTGCCGGCGCGGAATTGCCGGAGCCAGCGACGCTGGATGCTGTCCGGCAGCGACCGGAGAACGCCGGGCTGGCCTGTTACGAGATCCATATAAACCTGACTCACCTGCGCGCTGTTGCCCGCCACCAGGCCGGCCGCTAAGTAACCAGGTTACCTGCTACGGGTGACAACCCGAGCTGCACGCGGGCGTGTAGATGAAATCCGAACCGCTTATCGAACCGCCGGCCAGCAGGTCGCTGGTCAATTCCGGGGAATACGGTTCTTCGCAGCCAATGCCCGTGTCGCCCAGGCGGAACTTGAGAACCAGGTCATTATCGCCGTCACCGTCAGGGTCACTTATATAGCCCGTACCGACTGCGTGGGCTGCGCCCGGCCCGAATGCAACGCTGCTGATATCCATATCCGTAAGGGCATCGAACCCGGGTTCAGTCAGCACAGCCACATGGACCTTGTTGGTGGGTGGCAGGTCCGTATCAATGAAATTCGAGGGATCGCCGGGCTTGATGTTGATGGCAACGGTTGAGGATTTAACAAACACCAGTTCCGCATCAATCGTGTTGGCCGTGGCGTTATTCTGGCCGATCGTTTCCAGGTAAATGTCGTAATTACCTACAGGCAAAACACCTGTCGCGGACAAGGCACCGTCGACGCAATAAGTATCGGGTTGCGAGTCTATGATGACTCGCGCGCCATAGCTCGGGGCACTTACAGTGCAGCTGCCGCTGATCGTGTATCTGACCTCGCTGTCGAACGTGAGCGTGCCGACGTTCAGGCTGGCACTCGACAGCACGGTAGCATCCGTTGACAGACTGGCTGCATTCAGGCTCAGACTGTACTCGGTGTACTCACCCGCGGGCGGAATTTGTGAGGCAAATATTTCTGCATTGCTGACGCCCAGGGGTGTTCCGCCGCAGCCCAGATCGGCGCTTACCGAATCCGCGTAAGGGCCGGTAGTGGCATAACTTTCGGTTGCGCCCGGGCAGACCAGCAACAAGTCGAACAGTTCGACGAAGCGGTAGGGATCGGTTACCCAGACATTAAATTCGGGAGTGAAACTTTTCGTGGTAATAGCGCCGGAAACGACTGCCCGTCCGGGATTTGCGGCAGAGGAACTGCCTTCTACCGACGGCGTGCCCGTCGACCCCGCGGCGGCTACGACGCCCGGCGAGACGACCACCACGCGCCACCGTTATTGGTCAAAGGTGCGGCGAAGCTCAGCACCAGGTAAGTGTCGTCTGTTCCCGTGTTACCAGCCTGGTTCAGGATCACCGGGTCAGAGACCGGAGTTCCGGAATACAGTTGCGTGTAGGTTTGTGCGGTTAACGGGGAACCGTCGTTCGCCAGCCCGTTTTGAGTGACGATACTGATGTCGGACAAGGTGTCGGTATCAGCGTCGTAAACAAAAGACCCCGTCGCTGTTGTGCCATCGTCAAAGACGACATCTTCCAGTATCCAAGCGCGCGGGATGGCATGGGCAGAACCCACCGTCAGCAGGAGAAAAACTCCAACCAGTTTGTGCATTGCCCTCGTCCTTGATGCGGCTCTTAATGCAATTACTTATATTGACGAGTAAATATGGTGCCCCGACCATGATTCGAACATGGGACCTTCCGCTTAGGAGGCGGACGCTCTATCCAGCTGAGCTACCGGGGCATAGTTGCGGCAATTTTAGAGAAGTCAGTCGTTAAAGACACTAGCGGCTCTGCGAGCCGCAGGACGCTCCGCTGCGTCGCCCTGCTCTTTCGGGCCCTGTTCTGAGTCGCTGCGCGACTATAGGATTTGCGGGTTCAAATACCCGCAAATTTCCCAGCGACCTACCGGGGCTAGGTTCGGGAATTCTAGAGAAGTTTGCGGTCCCGGGATACAAGGGGCACGAGTAAATCCAGCGAGCCAGTACTCGCTGTCGACAGACAACAAAAAGGAATCGGGCAGTCGCGCTGACCGCCGCCGTTGTCCACCGAGCGAGGGGCCTGAAACCAGTTGCAGGGCAGTGTAAAGATGAAGACCGTTACGTCTTCGGCCGGGTTACAGATGCTGGCGACGGTGCCGAACTGGGTGACTTCGGAGGCGACCATGGTGGGTCCGCCCACGTCGCTCCAGCCATAGGCTCGCAGCGTGTTGGGCGCTACAGGGTCGAAGAATTCGTAATGGTTACCGTCGCCGGAACCGATTTCAGTGGCCACTGTCGTCGTGCTGCCCGTGGTCAGGTCGAAGGTCACCTGCACAGGCGCGGCCTGCAGCGCAGTGCTGAACGTTCCGAGCAGAAACGCCAGCGTCGCCGCGAAAGGCCAAACAATATGTCTGGTACTGAAACCGCGCATCGCAAATAACCCATACAACTGGCTCGCACCCAACGGGCCTTAGGGTTGTTACACCTGAAATTAGGGGATTGACGCGTTGAACCACGTCACGAATCAGGTTTGGATGCGGGTATTTAAATTCGCGATAAAATCTAGGAAAGTATCTTATCTATTTGTTTTTACGGATTATTTATTCGACACAGTGGAAGCAGGAATTATGTAAAAGCATGCCCTGCTTTAGATACGGTCTAACGTTCTGCCCGACAGCCCTACTCGCCCAGCACGCTCACCGTGATCCGGCGCTGATGGCCTTCATACCTGTGCTCCCAGAGATACACGCCCTGCCAGGTTCCGAGGTCGCAGCGTTGGCCGGTCACCGGGATAGAAAGGCCCGTCTGGGTCAGCACCGAGCGCATGTGTGCGGCCATGTCGTCGGGTCCTTCGGCGGTATGCCGGTATTCCGGGTCACCGTCCGGGGCGATGCGCGCCATGATGGTCTCGAGGTCTGTCAGAACGGCCGGGTCAGCGTTCTCGCACAGCATCAGCGATGCGCTGGTGTGGTGTACGAAAACCTGGCACAGACCATTCGCAATCCCGGCTCCGCCGACAATTTCCTGAATCGTGTCCGTAATTTCGTGCGTGCCGCGGCCGCGGGTGACAACTTTGATGCTTTTCTGCACTAACATGCGCTTAAGATTTTCCCTGACCAGAGGAAAGCGGATTCTAGCCCACTCATGACGCCGGAACGATTCAGAAAAATTCGCGTGATACTGGACAGGCGGCAGCCGGACCTGACGGTCATTGCCGATAATTTCCGTAAGAGCCATAACGTCGCAGCGCTGGTGCGTACCTGCGATGCTGTAGGTGTCTATCGCCTCCACGTCGTATCCCCGGACGGCGAATCGAAACGGCACCACATGGTTGCCGCAGGCACGCACAAGTGGGTACACACAGCGATACACACCGACGTTGCAACGCCGGCGGATAATCTGCGGGCAACAGGTTTTCGGATCGTCGCCGCACACCCGGGTGACAAGGCGAAGGACTACCGGGATATCGATTACACGGTGCCGACAGCCGTCGTCCTCGGATCCGAGTTAACCGGGGTGTGCCGGATGACCGCGAGGCTCGCGGACGAGCACGTGATGATCCCGATGCGGGGCATGGCCGAGTCGCTGAATGTGTCGGTTGCGAATGCCCTGATCCTGTATGAAGCGGCCCGCCAGCGCGAGGCGGCGGGTCTTTACGATGCCAGCCGGCTGGATACGACGGAGTACCGCCAGACCCTGTTCGAGTGGTGCTATCCGGATATTGCGAGGCGTTGCCGGGAACACGGCGTGCCCTATCCTGATCTGGATGACGAAGGTTTATTCCACCACAACCCGCTGCCGGGCGCCGCGTAGCTCACTCACCCGCGACGGGGACCGGTAGGTGAGGGACTCCGTAGCGGAGCCTGAGCGTCTTTACCTTGCCGAACCACGGGATACTGACGATATACAGGTTATCGTACTCGTCGTGCGCCATCGGCGGCAGCTTCTTGCTGCCCGCCATCTCTGCAATGACCGGCTGTATATGTTCGGGGTGAGTAATCACCAGGATGATCTTGCCCTTGTACTCATTCAGGATTTGTTCGACCAGCCCTTCCACATCGGCCGGGTCTTCAACGGTGTGCACCGGCGCTTCGTTTAGCATCGCGAGCGGCACACCCGTGTCGCGGGCGCTTCGGTCCGGGGTAACGAATATAGCGTCGATACCTGCCACAACATCGACGTCGGCCAGGACCCGGGCCAGTTCTTTGGCGCGGGCGCCGCCGTCAACACTCAGTCCGGCGTTACTGGCAGCCAGCGACATCTGATCGGCGTGCCGCGTAACAATTATGGTCGTCGTGGCCTGCAATTCGAAAAACCAGGCGAGGCCGGTCGTGATGACAATGAATCCCGAGATCGCAACCAGCCGGCGTTTACGTCGCCGTTTGCGTTTTCTCCGCTGGACATCCTGATCAGTGTTCATGGTGCAGGCCGGACGTAGCTAAAGCTGCCGGTCATCCTCCCTGACGACGCTGTACTCGGCTTCAAGGTCACCGTGTTTGCGCGCGTGCTGTGCCATTTTGCGCCGGATCCACCACATGCGCAGGGCGAATACGGCACCGCCGATCAGCATCAGGCCGACGATCCCGGCAATAAAGATGGCGCCCAGGAAAATGGAGATCACGAATGCGACCAGTCCGATGATAAAAGCAATGGCCCGACCGATCGGATTGCCGGAAAAACCCGGACCGCCCTTCTGCCCGGGTTCGAAACGAATTTGTGAAAATCGTGGCATAAGCTTCTATTCTAGACCAGTGGCCTGCAATCGCTGCGCAGTGTAGCTGAAAGACCGGAAATCCCCTACTGGTCCCGGTCGACAGGCCTGTCCGGGTAGACGGAGGACACGGGATTGAACGACAACATGCCGCAGCATTATGGCCGAGGCGATCCTGAACCACCTGGGCCGGGCTTACAACAACACACGCTCGACCGTCCAGTAAATACCAATCACCGAGATGAGCGCCGACAACGGTATCACCACCCGGCTCCGGTACTGCTCATTGTTGCGGAACCACCCGACTGCAAGAAACGCGAGCACGATAACGGTGAGCTGACCGAACTCGACCCCGACATTGAACGTAATGAGAGCGGTCAGGAACTCTGAACGTGGCAACCCGATTTCGGTTAGCACACCGGCGAAGCCCATGCCGTGCAGCAGTCCGAACATAAATACCAGCCCGATACGCCAGGGTTTCAATTCACGGTACAGGCAGTTTTCTATCCCGACATAGGCGATCGACAAAGCGATCAGCGGCTCGACAATGGTGGGCGACAGGGAAATGATGCCGTAAATACTTAAGCCCAGCGTGATGGTGTGGGCAACCGTGAACGCCGTTACCTGCCACAAGAGTGGCCGAAATTTCGCGCTGAGCAGAAAGATTCCCACGACGAACAGGATGTGATCGAGCCCTTTCGGGACGATATGTTCGAAACCGATAACGAGGTAGTCCAGCGCGATTTCCAGGCGCCCGCGTTCGGTGCCGCCTGCGCCTATTCCGATCGGCTCACTTCTCTCGCCTGTTTGCAGCCAGGCAGCGTAAGGTTCAGTTGAGCCTGCAACACTTACCCGCAATACATTGCTGCCGTATGCTTCGGGCCAGTGCCAGGTCATGGACTCCGAGCCGGCCGGCCAGACGGCACGGAAATAAATCATCGAGTCCCGTGTCAGTTCCCGGTCGCCGATTTCGGGCGTGTCGATGGATACATACTCCAGGGGGATTCGCTTGCCGTCGACTTCGAGGCGGATAGCCGTAACCATTTCGTCTGCAAACGGCACAAACAGTTCACTGATGGTCTCGGGAGTTTGCACCCGTAAACGGTCGTATTCGACGGCATTGGGTGAATCGTTAGTGTCAGTGACATCGGGTTCAATCCTGGCGAGTAAAGCCTCGGCACTGGTGCGTACCGAAATACTGACCGACCCCTGCGCATCGGCCTCCAGCGTCACGACGGAGGGCCTTACGGTGTGTGCGACCGCTGGCCCGGGCACGAGCAGCAGTACGCCCAGAATTACGAAGACCTTGGCAGGAAACAGTTGACACATTATTTAAAATTCAGGCAGTTCGCACTTTACAGCTTCAGTTAAAATAGGGATTCGATACTAACCTCATTTTGGTTTTGTAAATGCGACGTTTAAGTTCCCTGGTCGGACTGCCAATTGCCCTCGCCCTGACAATATCGGACCTCTGTGCCCATGACTTCTGGATTGAGCCGGAAATCTTTATGCCGGAGCCGGACGCCACCATATCGCTAAGTCTGCGCGAGGGTGTCCAGTTCAAAGGCAATACCCTCCCCTATATCACCGACATGCTGCTCGACTTCAGCAAGGTAACGGATGCCGGTCGTGAACCCATTAAGTCATTACTGGGTAGTGACCCTGCTGCAACAATCCGGGTGTCGGAAGGCCCGCTGTTGATCGGCTACCAGAGTGCGGGCAACTTTGTCTTGCTGGATGCCGAGAAGTTCAACAAGTACCTGGAAGAAGAAGGCATTGAGTTCCTGCGCGAGGCGCGCCTGGCCCGAGGCGAGGATCATGTGCCGGCTGCGGAAAATTTTTACCGGTACGCCAAGACGCTGATGCAGGTCGGCGACGGTGGTGGTGACCTTTACAAGACCGTACTCGGTTACACCCTCGAACTCATTCCTGAATCCGATCCATACAGCCTCTCCGCAGGCGACACGCTGACTTTTAAACTGCTGCTGCGGAATGAACCTGCTGCCGGATTGCTTGTGCAGGCCTTTAATCGCAAAGACCCGACACAAATTCAAAAAGTCAGGGTTGATGAAACCGGTCACGCGACCATCACGCTTTCATCCGCCGGGGACTGGTTTATTAAAGCGGTCAGTATCGAAGCTATAGAAGAGAATCTTGATTATTCAAATTTTCTGGGCGGGCCCGGCTGGCCTGGGGAGCCCGATCTTGTCCGGGTGGGCAAGACACGGCCCGAGGCGCTCTGGCGGAGCTACTGGGCAAGCTTCCTGTTTGAGCTGCCCGACTAACCCGGAAAAACGGCTATCCCTGCCAGCGACCTGAAAGGCGCCGTAAAACCTGAATCCATGGTTTGCACCAGTTCACCGGTATTAAGATCGATGCGCGCGGCCATACCGGTCCAGATATTGGCAGCCAGCGCATGGTTCGCATCCACGTCCTCGCACACCTGCGCCCAGCCATAGCCGGGCAGTGTCCAGGTCTGGGCTATTGCACCGCTGTCATCGTAAACACGCAGACCGTCGGATGCCGTGCAGAGTAACCGGCCGTCAGCCATGTAGTTCGGCGCGATGAACCAGCGTTTGTCTTCCCTGTCCTGCGGATCGGCATCCGGGAAACCGTCCAGGTCATCCATTTGCCGGCTGTTGCGGATGTCGTAGCGCATGAGCCGGCGGCTGGTTTCGGTTGTATAAGTAATGAAATCACCCGAGGGATGCAGCGTCGAGTGGGTGACACCCTTGAAGCCCGTGAACTCCGGCGCGTTTTCCACCTCGTGGGTTTCCAGCAGTTCCAGGTCCTTGCTGTAGCGGTAGATATTACCGTTACCCAGCAGACCGTCAGCGCGCAACGTGGCGCTGGTGCCCTGCCAGATCTCGGTACCGATGAAATACTCGCCAAACCAGAGGCTGCCGTCTGCATCGAAGTTGACGCTGCCAAACGACCGGTCCGAATCCCAGTTCTCAAGTGGCTCACCCGCCGGATTTACCCGGACGGTGATGTGGTCATGGCAATCGAAACCCCAGAGGGTTCCGTCGGGACCGAACTTGCAGCCGACGATCAGGTAACGGGTGCCTTCCGTGTACAGGGTGCCTTTCGGTATCCAGTTCCTGTCGAACTGGAGGATGCGTCCCTCCCCCATGTGGTCATCGTCCGGGTTGTCGAGGTAGGTACACCCCAGGAAAATATCCCCTTTCTCGAAGGGCTTCATGGTAGAAGTCTTGGTCATGGCTGAACCCGCTTTTTTGTTCGTATCCGGGAGATAAGATAATCCCGGACTGGGGTCAGGGGTTCAAGCACTGACAAGCCGATATAGCCGTCTGGGGTTATTGTGAGCAGTTTAAAGGGGCTTTCTGAGCCGCACAACGATACTGGGCGTTAACAGGCCCGAGGTTATGCCGAACGGGCGTGCAAAGACTGCAAGCAGTTTAAGTATGTTCAGTTTGATAGGGTTTGTGCCGGCATTGCGTTTTATTTCCAGGTAGGTAACGCAGTGATCTGCGAGGTCCTCGTTAACGAGATCGGGGAAACCGTTACGCACCTCCCATGGAAACAGGCCGCGCATCCGGCTACCGAACCAGTTGTCCATGAACCGGGGGAAATAGTTCGCCAGCCATTTTTCCGAGTGGATTTCCCGTGGCCAGAGCCGGTTACTGGTGCCCAGCACGTAGAGGAAACCGCCGGGTTTCAGCAGGCGTGACAATTCTCGCTGGATCGCCGGCAATTCCTCCCGGTCGACATACTCGAGCACGCTGTTGCAGATAATGCAGTCAAAACTGGCATCGGCGGATGGGATATCGCAACTATCGGCCACCACGCTCAGTTCGGTGCTGTCAGACACTCCGTAACGGGCAACATTACTGTTGGCAATCTGTACCAGGTCCGGCGCTATGTCACAGCCGGTTACGTGCGCGCCGAGGCGTGCCAGCACAATCGCAGATGCGCCAACGTTACAACCGAATTCGAACACCCGGGGTGCCGGATTTGAGGCAAATACTTCAGCGACGTAGTGGCGGACCTTGCCCCACTCGTAGTCGACGTAGTGGCCGATCCACTTCTTGTCTGGGTCATGGCCATGCATTTCGCAAAGACTGCGAAACTCGGCATCGAGTTCCGGCGAAATAATTTCGGGAGCAGTGATCTTGTTTTTAAAACTCACCAGAGTTATATCCGCGTACTCGGGGTACTTTCAGAGATCGGTCGGAGTTTATTTTAGCAGCTAATAGTTGGCATATAGATAAATTCACCTATGCGCACACACGCAGGAGTTAGTGACCGCGAGGTGACAGCGAATCTTAAGTTAAGAAGCTTAAGCGCCGGACTAGTTTTGGCAGACGGCCCCGCAAGGGGAATTTGCGTGTATTCGGACACGCAAGTTTTAGGGCTGCAAAGCGGCTCCTGCCCTGAAATAGCTCAGCTAAGCTGGGTAAACCGTCTGTGAGCAATTTGGCGGAGAGGGGAATTTGCGCGTATTCGGACGCGCAGGTTTTACAGCCGTGAAGCGGCTCCTGTTCTGAGCCCGGGTCGAACCCATGGGGGTTCGTCCACACGCCCTACCCACAAAAAATCAAAGCCCCGCAAGGGGGCTTTCAATTTTTTGGCGGAGAGGGAGGGATTCGAACCCCCGGACCCGGTGAAGGGTCAACGGTTTTCAAGACCGCCGCATTCGACCACTCTGCCACCTCTCCGTGCTCTGAATTGTAAGGACTTGGAGTTGAATCTGCTCGTCCCGGTCGGGATTGACTCGCTCGTTAACACTCGCTTCGCCCTTCGGGCGCTTTCCGCGGCTACACCGCTCAAGCGTCCTCTCGCCCGTCTGCCCGAACGCTGCGCGTTCCGTCAACCGTGCTCGGGTCAAACCCCCGGACCCGGTGAAGGGTCAACGGTTTTCAAGACCGCCGCATTCGGGCCATACAAATATGTGCCGCTACGCGGCCCTCAAACCTGCGTGTCCGAATACACGCAGATTCCCTCTCCGAACTCTTATTGTAAGGCCTCGATGCACTTTGCGAGTTCCCGGTCGGGCGCGATTCTCGCGCTTCTGCGGACTTAACACAATTCGCCGGGCACTTTTCAGCCTGTATTGCTGTCCCACGTGACGTGCTAAAATTCACAGCCAGACCGCGTCTAATCAGGAGAAAATGATGCAACAGGATCCAGTTCGCCGGGATGGAACCCGCGTAGCTTATGGACAGCCGATTCGCGAATCGGCGCTGCAAACCAACAAGGTTCTGCGGAGTACCTACATGCTGCTATCAGTGACATTGCTGTTCAGTGCAGCGATGGCTGGTGTCTCGATGGCGCTGAAACTCCCCTACTTCGGGCCGCTGTTAACCATCGGCGGTATGATCGGGTTGCTGTTTCTCACGCACTCCCTGCGTAATTCAGCAGGCGGCATCATCGCCGTGTTCGCGTTCACGGGATTTATGGGTCTCGTGCTGGGCCCGACACTCACGATGTACATGGAAAACATGCCCAACGGCGGCGAGCTTATTCTGACGGCGCTGGGTGCCACCGGCCTGATTTTTCTGTCGCTGAGCGCTTATGTACTGAAAACCGGGAAGGATTTTAGTTTCCTGGGCGGTTTTCTGTTCGTGGGCCTGATCGGTGTCGTAATCGTGATGCTGCTGGGATTGTTCTTTTTCGACTTCTCGGCCTATCAGATGGTTATTTCATCGGTGGTCGTGCTGCTGATGGGTGGTTTTATCCTGTTCGATACGAGCCGCATCATTCACGGCGGAGAGACCAACTATATTTCTGCCACCGTGAGCCTGTACCTGTCGATATACAATATTTTTATACATCTGCTGGCGCTGCTCGGCGGGAGTCGCGATTAAGTTCGCCGCAACCGAATAAAAAAGCCCCGCAAGCGGGGCTTTTTTTGGCTCAGGCTTTAAGTTCTTTCACGCCGCCCATGTAAGGTTGCAGTGCTTGTGGAATTCGCACCGAGCCATCGGACTGCTGACCGTTCTCGAGTATTGCAACCAGGGCACGCCCCGCCGCCACACCCGAACCATTCAGGGTGTGCACGAGTTCGGGCTTGCCACTTGCCGGGTTACGCCAGCGAGCCTGCATGCGCCGGGCCTGGAAATCCAGGAAGTTGCTGCATGAAGAAATTTCCCGGTAGGTTTCCTGTCCGGGCAGCCATACTTCGAGGTCGTAGGTTTTGGCAGACCCAAAACCTGTGTCGCCGGAACACAGCGTTACGACCCGGTAAGGCAGTTCCAGTTGTTGCAGCACTGCCTCCGCATGCGAGGTCAGCTCTTCGAGCGCCTGCCAGGAATTTTCTGCGCTCACGACATGCACCAGTTCGACCTTCTCGAACTGGTGCTGGCGGATCAAGCCGCGCGTATCCTTGCCGTGCGACCCCGCTTCCGAACGGAAACACGGAGTATGGGCAACCATCTTCAAGGGCAACTGGTCAGCCTCGATTATGGTGTCGCGCACGAGGTTGCTGACCGGCACTTCGGCCGTGGGGATCAGGAAGAAACCCTGTTCTCCTTCAAGCGCAAACAGATCATCTGCGAATTTCGGTAACTGTCCCGTTCCCCGCAGTGAGTCCCGGTTGACGATATAGGGCACGTACACTTCCTCGTAACCGTGCTCCTGCGTATGCAGGTCGAGCATGAACTGAATCAGGACCCGTTGCAGCTTTGCGAGATCGCCGCGCAGCACCGAAAACCGGGCGCCTGTGATTTTGGTCGCGGCTTCCATATCGAGCATGCCAAGCGAATCACCGAGGTCAACGTGATCGCGTGGCTTGAAATCAAACTCGGGCGGGTCGCCCCAGCGCCTCTCTTCTGCGTTGTCGCTTTCATCGGTGCCATCAGGAACCGAGTCATCCAGCAGGTTCGGCAGGCCCAGCAGCAAATCATTGAGCTCCGACTGCAGCTTTTTAAGCCCTTCTTCACCTTTATCCAGTTCGGCGCCGAGCGACTCGACTTCTTTTAGCAGCGGCTCGATATCCTCGCCCGCCCCCTTCGCCTTGCCAATATTTTTTGACCGCGTGTTGCGCTCCTGGCGCAACTCTTCCACGCTGACCTGCAGCGTCTTGCGCTGTTTCTCAAGAGACTCGTATTGCTCCTTCGGGAACTCGAAACCACGCCTCGCGTGCACCCGGGCGACTTCGTCAAGATCGTTGCGTAACAGTTTGGCGTCGAGCATAAACTGCCTCTTCAGCGTCAGCAGGCGCTGATTTCTGAATTAAGGGGGAACCCCGGCGCAGAGTTTACACTGCGGGTGCGCTTTCGGTCAGGATTGCTTGCGTCTGCGTGATTTCTGCGCATCTTTTTTTCTCTCCTGCCGGTTGGCCTCACGCAGCCGCTCCAGTTTTTCGCCTATCTGTATCTCGAGCCCGGCGGGTACCGGGTTGTAGTAATTACGTTCGTCCATATCGTCGGGAAAATAGTGCTCACCGGCAGCAAACGCATCGGGCTCGTTGTGGGCATAACGGTAATCTTTGCCGTGACCGAGCTCTTTTGCGAGCCGTGTCGGCGCGTTGCGGAGTCGTTCCGGCACTTCCCTGCTGCCCAGCTCACGCACATCCCTGCTGGCCCGCCCGAGCGCTGTGTAGACCGCATTGCTTTTCGCTGCACAGGCCAGGAATACCAGTGCCTGTGCGAGTGCAAGTTCGCCTTCCGGGCTGCCCAGCCGTTCGTAAGTTTCGCAGGCATCAAGAGCGAGACGCAGGGCGCGCGGATCGGCGTTGCCTATATCTTCCGATGCCATGCGTATCATGCGCCGGGCGATATACAGAGGGTCGCAGCCACCGTCGAGCATGCGCGCAAACCAATAGAGTGACGCGTCCGGGTCGGAGCCGCGCACCGCTTTGTGTAACGCTGATATCTGGTCATAAAAAACATCGCCGCCCCGGTCGAAGCGTCGCATACCCCCCGTCGCCACCTCCGCGACCAGTTCTTCGTTGATGCACTTGCTGCCCGTACTGTCGGCGAGTCCCGCCGCCAGTTCGAGCAGATTCAATGCCCGGCGCGCATCCCCGTCTGCCGCAACCGAAATCTGCCGGACCTGCTCAGGCGCGCACTCGAATGCGCCGGCGAGCCCGTTCTCATCGTCTGTGAGCGCACGTTCGACAAGGACGGCTATGTCCTCCGCAGAAAGAGTCTTGAGCACATAGACTCGTGCCCGCGACAGGAGCGCGTTGTTCAGTTCAAACGACGGGTTTTCGGTGGTAGCACCTATGAATATCAGGGTACCGTCCTCGACCCAGGGCAGGAAGGCATCCTGCTGGGCCTTGTTAAAGCGATGCACCTCGTCGAGGAACAAAACCGTAGAGCAGTGTTTAACAGAGCGATATTCCTTCGCTTTTTCAACTGCTTGCCGTATATCCTTAACACCCGACATTACAGCAGAGAAGGCGATAAACTCGGCCCCCGCCGCACCCGCTACCAGCCGTGCGAGGGTCGTTTTGCCGGTACCGGGCGGTCCCCACAGGATAGCGGAATGCAGCGGATCGGCGTTAAGAAGCCCGGTCAGGGGTTTGCCCGGACCGAGCAGGTGCGGCTGTCCGACGACGTCTTCCACCCTCGCCGGCCGCATACGATCGGCCAGCGGGCGCGCCGTTGCAGGGGTTGAGGTCACCTTACCCCCAGCAGCCGTTCAACCCAGTTTGCCCAGTTTGCCAGACCTGCTTTGTTCATATACCAGCCCAGTATCAGACCACCCGCATCCGCAACTATATCGCCCCATTCCATCACCCGGTATCCCGTGAAGAACTGCATAACCTCGATGAAAACACCGTAAGTCAGCAGTAGCCCGAATAAAGACGGCCAGCGGGATTGCGGGACCACGGAGCTGAACCAGACTATTAAGGCGGTAAACGCCAGCATATGCGCGATTTTGTCCGCGAAAGTGACAGGCAGGTCCGGCCCTGTATACGGCACCAGCGAGAGGGCCAGGACTACGCTCAGCAGGACCACCCCGCCCGCGACCCAGTAGGGCCTGTATCGGAGCTGATCCGGTGAAAGAATATGCATGCCGTACTAGTTGTTGCGTTGATCGATAAGGTCCGCGCCGTCCGGGAGAACGAAGGAAAACAAATCTGCGCTCAGCGGCGGGTTTCGTTGCGTATTTTCGAATGCAATCAGGGTGTGCTGCCCGAAACTGTCCTGGATCGCGAGGCTTTCCAGCCTGGATTCCGCAAAGCTCAGGATTATTTCCCTGAAGTCGCTGTTGCCGGCGCGGGGTACGAGCGTTACCCGTGAACCATCGTCCTCATCGTATACGGCAGTTATCGAGTAATTTTCCAGTGCGGCCAGGTTGCCCGCCAGCAACCCGGCCGGTGTCTGTGCAATGGCGCCATCGGCCGGGCGCACCGTCGCCTGCTCCAGCTCTGTATCGTATATCCAGATCTCGGTACTGTTCGCAACGATCAGTTGTTCCCAGGGGGCTGAGTAATTCCAGCGGAACATGCCCGGCCTTTGCAGCCAGAGAGTACCGCTGCCCTCCTCGACAATCTCGCCCGCCTCATCGCTCACCACCTGCTCGAAATCGGCACGGTAACTGTCGAATGACGTCAGAAACCCGCACAAAACGGCCGGGTAGCCTTGGTCCGCGCAGTCATTTGTGCCGGCGTTTGCCGGGGCAACAGCAATAAGCAGCAGCGCTACGATTTGCAGCAGTAAGCGAATACAGGCGGCCATGCCGGCTAATCGTCGCTCGGCGGTGGCGGTGCCAGCACTTCGCGGGTGCCATTCGCTTCCAGCGGGCTGACGATGCCTGCAGCTTCCATGCTTTCGACCAGGCGGGCCGCCCGGTTGTAGCCGATTTTGAGGCGCCGCTGTACACCCGAGATGGATGCCCTGCGCGTCTCCGTAACGATCTGTACCGCCTGGTCGTAGAGCGGGTCTTCTTCACCGTCCCCGGCGCCAGCGGCGGGCTCCCCGGATAAACCCGGAATGGGCGCCGAGGGGCCCTCGGTTACTTCATCGATATAGGTAGGCGCACCCGAAGCTTTGAGCCTGGCCGCAACCCGCAGCACTTCCTGGTCGGATACGAACGCCCCGTGCACGCGCACGGGGGTCGGCGCACCCGATGGCAGGAACAACATATCGCCATGGCCCAGCAGGGTTTCCGCCCCGGACTGGTCGAGGATGGTCCGCGAATCGACCTTGGCAGACACCTGGAAGGCAATGCGGCAGGGAATATTCGCCTTGATCAGGCCGGTGATCACGTCCACCGACGGCCTTTGTGTCGCAACTATCATGTGGATTCCCGATGCGCGCGCTTTCTGGGCCAGCCGTGCAATCAGCTCTTCTACTTTCTTGCCGACGATCATCATCATATCGGCGAGTTCGTCGATAACGACGACAATATTGGGTAACACCTGCAACGTAGGTATGTCTGTCGGCTGATCGGTTTCGCTCACAACGTACAGCGGATCCGGTATGGGAATACCCTTCTCGATCGCCGCACTCACCTTTTTGTTGTAACCGCTGAGGTTACGGGTTTTTAAAGCGGCCATAAGTTTGTAGCGGCGTTCCATTTCCGCGACACACCAGCGCAGTGAATTCGCGGCTTCTTTCATGTCGGTAACGACCGGTGCAAGCAAGTGCGGTATGCCTTCATATACCGAAAGCTCGAGCATCTTGGGATCGATCATGATCATCCTGACCTGCTCGGGCTTCGACTTGTACAACAGGCTAAGGACCATGGCATTGATGCCGACCGACTTACCCGACCCGGTGGTGCCGGCGATCATAAGGTGCGGCATTCGCGCCAGGTCAGCCACGACGGATTTGCCGCTGATATCCTTACCGAGTGCGAGCGTAAGCGGAGACGGCAATTCCTCGTACGCCCTGGAGCGCAGTATTTCGCCGAGCGTCACCATCTCGCGGGATTCATTGGGTATTTCAAGGCCGACGTAGGTCTTGCCGGGAATAACCTCGACGACGCGCACGCTTATTGCCGACAAGGCGCGGGCTATGTCCTTGGCGAGGTTGCTGATCTGGCTGACTTTTACGCCGGCCGCCGGATTGAGTTCGAAACGGGTAACGACCGGGCCCGGGTGGACCGCCACGACTTCGACGTCGACGCCGAAGTCACGCAGTTTCAGTTCGACCAGGCGTGACATGCCCTCCAGGGCTTCGTCTGAATAAGCGGGCGGCCTGGCAGGCGGATCATCCAGCAATGATAGCGGCGGCAGACTGCCGGCCGGAACATTGTCGAACATCGGGACCTGGCGTTCTTTTTCTGCTCGTTGGCTGGCCTCCGGTGCTTTGGTCGGCGGCTCGATACGCGGTTTAGACTTCCGGAAACGCTTGTTCTCGATCTGCCGTTTAACGCGCACAGCTTCCTGGCGCTGCTGTTGTACCTGCCTGGCCTGCAGTCTTTCCAGGCTGGTCGTGAAAGCTTTACGCAGCAGGTCGCCCCCGCCGAGGATATGGCGGCCGACCAGGTCCATAGCAGCCAGCCATGACAGCCCGGTAAACAGGGAAATCGACGCCAGCCAGAGTGCCAGCATCAGTAATGTCGCCCCGAGCAGCCCCAGCGCGCTTTCGAGAGTCAGGCCTACCAGTTGTCCGAGCACTCCGCCGGCCGATTCCCGCAGTTCCGGGTGGGTGAAATGCAGTGTGGCCAGTCCGCAGCTGGTTACCAGCGCAAGCAGAAATCCGCAGGTCCGCGACAGGAATGCTGACTTGTCGAGTGGTTCGGTGCTCTCACGGGCGGAAAACATGAACCAGCCCGCCAGCAGCGTCATGGCCGGGAACAGGAATGCGGGCATACCACACAGGTAAAAAGCGATATCGGCGAACCAGGCCCCGGCCGCGCCGATCTGATTGTGTAACGGTTCGGTACTGATTCCGGTATGACTGAAGCCGGGGTCTTCGGGGTGATAGCTAAGCAGTGCCAACAGCATGATCAGTGACAGGGCACTGAAAACCCACAGCGCGGATTCACGCACCGAGCGGGTCACTGCAGATGACGCCGCGGAGCCCTGCCGTCCTAGTTGAGCTGCCTTGGCCACGATATTCTCTCAGCTAAATCATTTAACTGTATCGAAAACACTGTGGTAACGCATACACGCTGCAAGCGCAACATCGTTTTGCCTGCCGGCATAAGAGTATGAAACTCCGTTCTTTGCACCGAACAGGCATTCCCCTACACTACAGCGCCGGTTTCAGGAGCGAAGATTTCTCCACTTCCGGACTACGCAACCACAACAACCTCCGGTATTAACCCTCACCGAAGCAGGAAGAAGTATACATGAGCCAACGGCGCCACTCCCGACTCATCATCCTGGGCTCCGGCCCGGCAGGCTACTCCGCGGCGGTTTACGCGGCCCGCGCCAACCTGAACCCCTTGCTGATAACGGGCATCGAGCCGGGCGGCCAGTTGATGACGACAACCGATGTGGATAACTGGCCGGGCGGCCCGGATGGTCTGCAGGGACCAGCATTAATGGACCAGATGCGCGACCACGCGGAGCGTTTCGAAACGGAGCTGGTCTCCGACCATATACACGCGGCAGACCTTTCGCAGCGCCCTTTCCTGCTGACTGGTGGCTCCGGTGAATACACCTGCGATGCCCTGATCATTTCGACGGGGGCTACTGCCCGTTACCTCGGTCTGGACAGCGAAGAAAAATTCAAGGGCAAGGGCGTTTCTGCCTGTGCAACGTGTGACGGGTTTTTCTACCGTGAGCAACCGGTAGCGGTTGTCGGTGGCGGCAACACCGCGCTCGAAGAAGCGCTGTACCTGTCCAATATCGCTAAGAGCGTTACGGTCATTCACCGCCGCGACAAGTTTCGTGGTGAGAAAACCATGCAGAACCAGTTGCTCGCCAAAACCGGTACGGATGGAAACGTGAAGATACTCTGGAACCGCGTCGTCGATGAGGTGCTCGGGGACGATTCCGGCGTAACAGGGTTGCGGTTACAGAGTACCGCAGACGAGTCCGTAAAAGAGGATATCGATGTCAAAGGCGCGTTTATTGCCATAGGGCACAGACCGAATACCGAATTGTTTGACGGACAGCTGGACATGAATAATGGCTACATAACAGTGCAATCGGGCCTGCAGGGCAACGCAACAGCCGCCAGCGTGCAGGGAGTGTTTGCAGCGGGCGATGTCGCCGACCAGGTCTACCGGCAGGCCGTAACGTCGGCAGGCGCAGGTTGCATGGCTGCACTGGATGCCGAAAAGTACCTCGATGCGCTGGAGGGCGCGTCCGACGACTGATTAAACTCTGGGCATGCACATCCGGGTTCGAGATTCCATAAGCACCATTGAGCCGGCAGACTGGAACGGTCTTCTAACCCGGGACGATCCTTTTTTACGGCACGAGTTCTTGCTGGCGCTCGAAGAGTCCGGCAGCGTATCCCGCGAGAGCGGCTGGAGCCCCTGCCACCTCACCTGCGAAAACGATTCGGGCGAGTTACTGGGGGCGCTGCCTCTTTACCTGAAGGACAACTCTTACGGCGAGTTCGTATTCGATTTCGCGTGGGCAAGCGCTTACCAGCAAGCGGGGCTGGCCTACTACCCGAAACTGGTTTGTTCGGTTCCCTTCACGCCGGTTACCGGATCCCGGCTGCTGGTAGCGGGGCAACAAGCTAACCGGGATGCGATTAGGTCGGCACTGGTCGAAGGAGCTATCAACTGCACATCGGAATCAGGCGCATCTTCCCTGCACGTATTGTTCCCCGATAAAGAAGAAACCCCCCTGCTCGAACGGTCAGAGATGTTGTTGCGCAAGGATTGCCAGTTTCACTGGCACAATCGCAACTACATGGATTTCGATCATTTTCTCGCAGGCTTTACTTCGGCTAAACGCAAGAAGGCGCGCCGCGAGCGGCGGCGCATAGAAGAACAGGGCATCCGTTTCGAAGTGCGCACCGGGAACGACCTCGACGAGGCTGCCTGGCAGGAAATCATGCCGCTTTACCGCACGACTTTTTTACGCCGTGGCCGCGAACCCTACCTTGAAATCGGGTTTTTTCTACAGCTGTCCGCAACGCTGCCGGACAGCCTGGTCGTCTTCCTCGGTTATGCTGGCGATGAGCTCGTTGCCGTTGCGATCTGCTTCAGGAGTGACACGAGCCTGTACGGACGCTACTGGGGCGCGAACCAGTACATAGACTCTCTGCATTTCGAAACCTGCTACTACCAGGGTATCGAGTACTGTATATCCGAAGGGCTGCAGACCTTTGAGCCGGGCACGCAGGGCGAGCACAAGATCAGCCGGGGGTTCGTCCCGACGGAAACCTGGTCGGCGCACTGGCTGACCCATCCGCAGTTTGCTGCAGCGGTGGATGACTACCTTGAACGCGAACGTGAACACATAGACCGGTATATAGATGTAGTCGCATCTCATGTGCCCTACCGCAACGACAGCTCGTGAAATCAGATGGGCTTTCGCGTCAAGAACCTCCACCCTTCGGACCCGCCCGACAGTTTCCCCGATCCTGCAACCGCGGGTATTGCGCTGGGTGCTCCGGACGGCTTACTGGCGATCGGTGGAGATTTGTCACCGGAACGTCTGCTGGCAGCCTACCGCGCCGGTTTATTCCCCTGGTTCAACGACGACCAGCCGATACTATGGTGGTCGCCGCATCCGCGCGCAGTTCTCTTTCCTGAGCATTTTCATATGTCGCGTTCGCTGGCGCGCACGTTGCGAAATGACGCCTGGGAATACTCACTTAACCAGTCTTTCGAAACCGTCATACAGGGATGTGCAGACGACCGCGGCGAGTACGGAACCTGGTTAATACCGGACATGATTGCGGCATACTGCAGGATGCACGAACTAGGTTACGCACATTCGGTCGAATGCTGGCGCGATGGAAGAATCGCAGGCGGTATTTACGGAATTCGCCTCGGCAAAATATTTTTCGGTGAGTCCATGTACAGCGCCCGGGAAAGTGGTTCGAAAGTTGCATTGAGCGCACTGGTACATATATGCATTGAATCCGGGGTTCGGTTAATCGATTGCCAGGTTGAGTCCCGCCATCTGCACACACTTGGCATGCAGGAAATTGACCGGGCAGAGTTTCTAAAGATTTTGCATGAGTGCGTGCCCGGCGAGGCCCCAATGCAGGACTGGAAACTGGAGAAGCGCGACGCGGCTCCGCTCGCCGCATTGAGGCACCAGGCGTAGCGGAAAACCTTGCAGGTCAATGCCCGCGCTTGCGTCGCTTGGCTGCTTCTTGCACAATGCGCCCGCCCTGTTTGAGGAACCGTAAAACTTATGGCTAAGGAAGAAGCCATCCAGATGGAAGGCGTTGTATCCGAAACGCTACCCAACACCACCTTCCGGGTGGAGCTGGAAAATGGCCATGTCGTTACTGCGCATATATCCGGAAAAATGCGGAAGCATTACATCCGGATACTCACGGGCGACAAAGTTACGGTTGAGCTGACTCCTTACGACCTGAGCAAGGGCCGTATCATTTATCGCTCCCGCTAGAGAAGCGGGGAAGCGCAAGGCAAAGAAAGCTCAGGTATGAGCTTTGGGCGAACTGTTGCGTTCGCCGGAACTGTCTTCCTGGTGCTCGAGCCTGCGGGTGTCCGGCGTGGCAACCAGTTTCAGTTCCCCGTCGTCATCCAGGACGATGGTGACATGACCGCCGTCGACGAGCTCCCCGAATAGCAGCTGCTCCGCCAGCGGCCTTTTGATCTTTTCCTGGATAACCCGGGCCATGGGCCGGGCACCCATCTTCGGGTCATACCCTTCATCGGCGATGAACTGCCTGGCCGCATCGTCGAGTTCCAGCGTTACGTCATTGGATTCAAGCTGTGTTTCAAGTTCCAGCACAAGCTTGTCGACGACGCGCAGTACCGAGGTGCGATCAAGCTCTTTGAAATTGATAACCGTATCCAGCCGGTTGCGGAACTCAGGCGTAAACAGCTTCTCGATCGCTACCATGCTGTCCGATGCGTGATCCTGTTGAGTAAAGCCTATCGATGCCCTGCTCATTTCACGGGCACCCGCGTTGGTTGTCATGACGATAATGACGTTGCGGAAGTCGGCCTTGCGCCCGTTGTTATCGGTCAGGGTGCCGTGGTCCATGACCTGCAGGAGCAGGTTGAATACTTCGGGGTGTGCCTTCTCGATTTCGTCGAGCAGCAGCACTGCATGGGGATTACGGCTGACTGCCTCGGTGAGCAAGCCTCCCTGATCGAAGCCGACATAGCCCGGCGGCGCACCTATAAGCCTCGAAACGGTATGCCGTTCCATATACTCGGACATGTCGAAGCGAATCAGCTCTATCCCTAAGCAATAGGCCAGTTGCCGCGTTACTTCCGTCTTACCTACCCCGGTCGGGCCGGCAAACAGAAACGCACCCACCGGCTTTTCATCTTCCCGCAGCCCTGACCGCGCCATCTTAATTGCGGTTGATAACGCAGAAATTGCATCGTCCTGGCCAAAAATAACGAGCCTGAGATCGCGATCAAGGTTCTTCAGCAAGTCACGATCCGATGCGGAAACACTCTTGGGCGGTATGCGCGCCATACGCGCAACAACATTTTCAACCTCTTCCATCCCGATTATTTCCGGCCGGTCTTTTTCATCCAGGAGTCTTACGCTGGCCCCCGCTTCGTCGATCACATCAATCGCTTTGTCGGGCAACTGACGTTCATTGATGTGGCGTGCCGCCAGTTGTGCCGCCGCGTCCATCGCCTCATCGCTGTACTTGACGTTGTGGTGCTCCTCGAAGCGACTCTGCAGACCGCGCAGTATCTCGATCGTTTCGGCGATGCTCGGCTCCAGCACGTCGATCTTCTGGAAGCGCCGGGCAAGCGCGTGGTCCTTTTCGAATATGTGCCGGTACTCACGATAGGTCGTTGACCCTATGCAGCGGAGTTCGCCGTTTGCCAGCACTGGTTTGATCAGGTTGGACGCATCCAGCACGCCGCCTGATGCAGCACCGGCACCAATAACGGTGTGTATCTCGTCAATAAAAAGTATTGCGCCCTTATCCTTGCTGAGTTCGGCGATTACACCTTTCAGGCGCTTCTCGAAATCACCCCGGTACTTTGTGCCGGCAAGCAGTGCACCCATATCCAGCGCGTATATCGTTGCGTCGCAGAGCACTTCGGGCACTTCCTCGTCGACGATGCGTTTCGCTAGCCCCTCGGCCAGCGCCGTCTTGCCGACACCGGATTCCCCGGCATAGAGCGGGTTGTTTTTGCGCCGGCGGCACAAAACCTGGATGGTCCGCTGGATTTCCGCATCCCGGCCGATGAGCGGATCAATCTTTCCTTCTTTGGCTCTTTCATTCAGGTTGGTCGCGAACTGGTCAAGCGGACTGGCTGCCATATCCCCTTCCAGTTCGGCGGCACCGACATCGTCTCCACCGTCCGGTTCATTTTCGCCCAGCTTCGAAACACCGTGCGATACGAAATTTACGACATCCAGACGGCTGACATCCTGGATTCCGAGCAGGTACACAGCATGGGTCTGTTTCTCACCGAACAGCGCCACCAGCACGTTCACGCCGGTTACTTCCTTCTTACCGCTGGACTGCACATGGTAAACGGCACGCTGGAGCACCCTTTGGAATCCCAGCGTAGGTGCAACTTCCTGCTCGGTATCGCCACTCAGCAGCGGTGTCGTTTCATCGATGTGGTCCTGGAGGTCTTTGCGCAACCGCGGTAGATCGCAGCCACACTCCTTCAACACTTCCACTACGCCCGGAATATCTGAAACCGCAAGCAACAGGTGCTCGACTGTCATAAACTCATGGCGGCTGGCACGAGCCTGCTGAAAGGCTTCGTTCAAACAATATTCAAGTTCTGCGCTTAACATCGGTTCAACCAAATCCCTTTGTCAGAGTTCCTCCAGTGTCGACAGCAGCGGGTGCTGATGCTGCTGCGCGTAACTACTTACCTGTGCAACTTTTGTTTCTGCAATTTCGTACGTAAACACCCCGCAACGGCCTTTACCCTTGGTATGCACTTCCAACATGATGCGGGTCGCTTTTTGCCGGTCCATCCCGAAAATAAGTTCCAGTACCTCGACCACGAAATCCATCGGTGTGTAGTCGTCATTCAGCAAAATAACCTGGTAAAGCGGTGGCTTTTTTACCTTCGGTTTTGCTTCCTCTACGATCAGGCCCCGCTCATCTTCGCTCTCGGTCAGAAAGTCTTTATTCGGATCTTCAGACATAGCGAGAGTCGTTCCCTTGGAGCCCTTCCGTGCGTTTGGAATAATTCTACATTCTTTGTCTGGGCTGTCCTAACCGTGCGCGCAGCGTTTGGCACAGGTTGAACAGCGCAGCATTGCATAAGCCGCGCAACGGCTGCACAGGTTGTGCTCACCCCCGCCCCCCGCGTCAACTGGTATCCCGCAGTATTGTTCAGAAATTCTTTGCATCCCACTGCAAAATAAAGAAAAATCAGGCCCTCAATATGGGTGAGCAGGCGCTTGTCCGAGCCCCCGATTATGACAAACACCGGTAGCGGGGGGAATTGCTTCGACTGGTCGACTGTCAGAGACTGGAAAACCGATTAAAGTTGCGACCGCAATGGACCTTGTACATAAAATAGAATCGCTTCGTGCACAGCCCCCGACATACTGGGCCAATGCTGCAAATCAGCATCTGCCATCGGCATGCTCTATTCTGCTGGTCGTCGCAATCGCTTGGTACCTGGCCAAGTTGATATGGGTGCTGGTACCACCGTCCGACGAGTTTGATTGGACGGTCAAGAGTCCGGTAGCTTCCGGCGCGGGCGCGCAGGCAACCGACATCTCGTCCACCACGTTCAGAACCATTGCGAGTGCGCATTTATTTGGCGAACCTGGCGCGGCACCGGCACCGGTTGCAACGGTCAACGCCCCGGAAACGCGGCTGAACCTGAAACTAAGGGGCACGATTGCGGCACCTGACGACAGTCTTGCACATGCAATCATTGCGGACGGCAAGGGCCAGGATGAGGTTTATTTTATCCGGGACAGAGTTCCGGGCGGCGCGTTGTTACATGAAGTACACCCGGACAGGGTGATACTGAACAGAGGTGGTACCCTGGAAACACTTAAGCTACCCAAGTTCAGCGAGGCTGGCGGCCGGCCGGCGGTTCGGCAGTCTTCGACCCCGGTAAACCGTGCTACCCCGGCCGCAATGGCAATGGCGCAAAGGGTGCAGCAGAATCCGGGCGCATTCACTCAAATACTGCGCCCGCAACCCTACATGCCCAACGGGCAACTCAAGGGTTACCGGGTCTATCCTGGCCGCGACCGGCGTCGTTTCGCCGCGCTGGGACTCAGACCGGGCGACTTGATTACTGAAATCAACGGTCAGAGCCTGACCAACCTGCAGGACGGCATGGAAGTATTTAAGTCCATTGGGGATACCCCCCAGATAACAGTTACGATTGAACGGAACGGAAATCCAATGGTCCTTTCTCTCGACAGCTCCGAGGTTATGGGCACAGGCGGTGGTCCACAATGAAGCGAGTACAGCGCTCAGGGAACAGAGCCGGCCGGTTGGTGCTTTGGATAGCACTGGCACTTGCGCCTGCGACCGCGTTTAGCCAGGCCACCATCACCCCCAATTACAAGGATGCCGATATCCAGCAGGTTATCGAAGCCGTTGGTGAGGTTACCGGCAAGAATTTCATTATCGACCCGCGCGTGAAGGCGCAGGTAACGATGGTGTCGTCGACCCCGATGTCGGCGGAAGCGTTCTACGAAGCTTTCCTTTCTATTTTGCAGGTCTACGGTTTCGTCGCCGTGCCCTCCGGTGAAGTCATTAAAATATTGCCGGATGCGAACGCCCGGCAGTTACCCGGCTGGGAAGGCGCGGCAGAAAAGAACAGGCGTGCAGATGACATCGTCACGCAGGTGGTCATGGTCAGAAACGTAGCTGCCGCGCAGTTGGTCCCGATACTGCGCCCGCTGATACCCCAGTATGGACACCTGGCGGCCCACCCTGCTTCCAACATGCTGATCATTTCCGACCGGGCGGCGAACGTTGAACGCATCAAGACGATTATCCGGCGCATCGATCAGTCGAGCGATGAAGAATACGAAGTCATACCGCTTATTCATGCCTCCGCCGCCGAGACGGTGCGGGTGATTACTGCGCTTCAACAGGGCTCCGGCGCCGACACTACCGGTCAGCGCACGACCGTGGTTGCTGACGAGCGGACCAACAGCATCCTCGTCAGCGGCGAGAAAACGAATCGCTTGCGGTTGCGCACACTGATTGCCCACCTCGACACGCCGCTCGAAGACGGCGGCGACACGCGGGTCCGCTATTTGCGCTATGCCGACTCACTCGACCTTGCAACTAAACTACAGGCACAGTACAGCGGCGCAGGCGCGTCGGAAGGCGGTCCGCCGGGCACTACTACGGATATTTCTATCTGGGCCGACGAGCAGACCAACGCACTGGTAATTACAGCACCGCCCAAAACCATGCGTTCGATGATGGCCGTAATCGACAAGATCGATATACGCCGCGCCCAGGTGCTGGTGGAAGCCATCATAGTCGAAGTCTCGACCGACAAATCCAGGGAACTCGGCATTACCTGGGCGGTGTTTAACGAAAGCTCTGCCGCCGGCGCTACTAATTTCGGCCTCACACCCGGCATATTGGGGCTTGCGACGGGCGCGGGCAGCGAGGACGGGCTCGACTTAACGGCCCTGGGTGACGGCGGCACCCTTATTGCCGGCGATATCAAGGATGACGGGACCAGTTGGGCCGGCCTGATCAAGGCGCTCGAAGGCGACGCGGATACCAATATCATGGCGACACCGTCACTGGTGACCATGGATAATGAAGAGGCTGAGTTCAACGTGGGCCAGGAAGTTCCCTTTCGCACGGGTAGTTTTACGAACACTGGCGCCGCCGGCGGTTCGGTCAACCCCTTCGAGACGGTCGAGCGCGAACAGGTCGGCCTGACGCTGAAACTGACGCCGCAGATCAACGAGGGCGATGCCGTGCTGCTGGAGATCGACCAGGAGCTGTCCAGCCTCGCGGGTTCGGTCGAGGGCGCCGCCGACCTGGTGACCAACAACCGCACCGTGACGACGTCGGTCATCGTCGAGGACCGGGCGATACTCGTACTCAGCGGACTCATCCAGGAAGAACAGATAGAACGCGAACAGCGCGTGCCCGTACTGGGCAGCATCCCGCTGCTGGGCCGCTTGTTCCGCTCCGATAAAACCGAGGTCAGGAAGAAGAACCTGATGATCTTCATCAAGCCGACGATACTCAGGGACAAAGTTGCGACCGCATTTGAGACCAACGAGAAATACCGCTTCATACGCGATTTGCAGATCGATGCCCGAGAAGGTGAGCGGAAAACATTCCCGGACTTAGAGCCGCCAATGCTTCCGGAGCTCGAAGAACTGGTACCGCCCCCGAATACCATCGACCTGCGGGAACTCGAACCGGAAGGGCCGGGCGAGAACGAAACTGCCGAACCTGCTGACGAGGCTGATGCAGAAGAGCAAACCGAAACGGTAGACGGCTAGTGGTTTCGTCGATCGAATCCGACACGCAACCGGAAGGCACGGCTCCGGAAACAACACCGGGGAGCCCCAGCCAGTTGTCGTTCAGTTTTGCCCGCCGCCACGGGGTTATCGTCGAACCTAACAAGGACGCAGATCGTGCCGCGGTAATAGTGCGCAAGGGCGCATCGCCCTCCATCCTTTCGGAAGTGCGCCGGGTTGTAGATGCTGAACTCGATATACAGATGGCAACGGCCGAGGAATTCGAAGCCCATTTGCAGCGTATCTACGGCCAGGATGGCAGTAATGCAAAGCAAATGGTGGAAGGCCTGGAAGACAATACCGACCTGTTACAGGTTGCCCAGGAACTGCCGGAACCTTCCGACCTCATGGAGGCGGACGATGACGCGCCGATCATCCGTCTGATAAATGCGATTCTTACGTCGGCGATCAAGGAAAACGCTTCCGATATACACATAGAACCTTTCGAGAACCGGCTGGTTGTCCGGTTTCGTATTGACGGCGTGATGCAGGAAGTCCTGCAGTCCCGCCGCGCGGTCGCCCCGCTCGTCGTTTCGCGCATAAAAGTGATGTCCAAGCTGGACATTGCGGAGAAGCGCCTCCCGCAGGACGGCCGGATTTCCCTGCGTATAGCGGGACGGGCTGTCGACGTCAGGGTTTCTACCATGCCGTCGAGTCACGGCGAACGGGTCGTGCTGCGTCTGCTCGACAAGCAGGCCGGAAGAATCAGCCTCGAAGGCCTCGGCATGAATGCCGAGACGCAAACCATTACGGATCGGCTTATCCATCGGCCGCACGGCATCATCCTGGTCACCGGCCCGACGGGTTCGGGTAAAACCACCACTCTGTACGCGGCACTGGAACGTATTAACGACGATACGCGCAACATCATGACGGTCGAAGACCCGATCGAGTATTACTTCGACGGAATCGGACAGACGCAGGTCAACACAAAGGTCGAAATGACTTTTGCCCGTGGCCTGCGCGCCATCCTGCGCCAGGATCCTGACGTGGTTATGGTCGGCGAGATTCGCGACCTTGAAACCGCGGAAATTGCCGTGCAGGCCAGCCTGACCGGTCACCTGGTGCTGTCTACCCTGCATACCAATACCGCTGTTGGCGCGGTGACCCGGTTACGCGACATGGGCGTAGAGCCGTTCCTGCTTTCATCGAGCCTGATAGGCGTAATTGCGCAGCGCCTGGTACGCGTACTGGACACGGATACTCGCCAGCCCTACCCGGCTTCGGAATACGAATGCAAGTTACTCGGCGCTGACCCCGCCGACCCGCCGACCCTCTACCATGCCGCCGACCCCCAAGCGGGACAGGGAACCGGTTACAAGGGACGCACCGGCATTTACGAAATGGTTGCAGTCGACGAGGAATTGCGACGCATGATCCACGATGGTGCCGGTGAACACGAACTCGAGACGTATGCCCGGCAGAACAGCCCGGGCATACGCGACGAAGGCCTGAGCAAGGTGCAGAAGGGCATCACGACCCTTGAGGAAGTGTTACGGGTTACGCGTGCCGACTAGTATTTATGGGCGCATTTGAGTTCACAGCCGTTGATGCGGCAGGTAAACAGCAAAAAGGTATCCTGGAAGGCGATACAGCGCGCCAGGTACGCCAGTCTTTGCGGGACCGCAAACTCCTGCCCCTTACGGTTACGGAAGCAGCGGAAAAGGAGTCCCACCGCCAGGCATCGTTCTCGTTCGGGAAAGGATTGTCCGCCACAGACCTCGCAATCCTCACCCGCCAGCTTGCGACGCTCGTGCAATCAGGTATGCCACTCGAACAGGCTTTGGCCGCCGTTGGTGAACAAAACGACAATGCTCGCATGCAAAGCATCGTCCTGGGTGTGCGCGCGCGGGTAATGGAAGGCTTCACATTCGCTGACGGACTCCGGGACTTCCCCCGCGCCTTTCCCGAAATATACCGGGCAACCATCGATGCCGGCGAACAGTCCGGTCACCTGGATGCAGTCCTGGAACGGCTCGCAGACTACACAGAGGGACGCCAGGAACTTGTGCAAAAGATCCGTAATGCGATGATTTACCCGGTCGTCCTGCTTACCTTCTGCCTGCTGATCGTGACATTGATGATGGCGTACGTCGTGCCCAAGGTCATCGGGGTATTCGCAAACACCGGACAGGAACTGCCGGGGCCGACCCAGGCACTTATCAATATCAGTGATTTCGTGCAGGCTTACGGCTGGCTCGCGGCCCTGGTTATTGTGATCCTCGCCTTCGCTGCAAACCGCTTGCTGAAACAGCCGGGCCCGCGGAAGCAATACGATCTTTTCATGTTACGTGTACCGGTTATCGGCAAAATTATCAGGGGGCTGAACACGGCACGGTTCACCCGCACGTTCAGCATCATGACCGGCAGCGGCGTGCCAATACTCGAAGGGCTTAAAATTTCGGGCGAGGTTATCAACAGCGTGCCGATGCGCGAAACCGTTGAGGACGCAACGCTGCGAATCAGAGAAGGCGCGCCTATCGGTACTTCGCTCGGCCAGTCCGGGCACTTCCCCCCGCTTTGCATCCACCTGATATCCAGCGGTGAGGCAAGCGGTCAGCTCGAGGCGATGCTGGGAAAAGCCGCGGGCCAGCAGGAACGCGAAATGGATGGGCTTATTGCCACCTTACTTAACGTTCTCGAACCCGGCATGATTATTTTGATGGGGGCCCTTGTGTTGTCGATGGTCATAGCCCTGCTGTTACCCATATTCGAGATGAACAAGCTCGTTCTATAACCTTGTTCGGCGGTCCACAGCCCTTTAACTGCAAGGAATTAGCGGTATTGGGTCACATCCGGCCGGCCAGATTGTGACTGGCTTCACGTTTCCGGCAGAAAACCCCCTTTTCCATCTTGTCAGGCCAATTTTTTGGGTCTATAAAAAACCTGCACGAACGCGTTACAACGTAAATGCATGGGTTTTGACAGGAGGTCAGCCATGGAAGGGCGTAACGGTAATGCCGATGAGGCAATCAAAGACGAACAGGACGTCGAGGTTGCCGATTCGGAAACACTGACCGAAACGATGATTCTGGATGAGAGCGAAGCGGAAACGGAGTCCAGTGACAACGTCGGCATGAGTTCGGTTCAGTTTGATGTCGAAGAACTCGTTGCCGAGATGGAAGCAGAAGCACCGGATGGCGTAGACGAGGACGGACGTTTGCGTAAACGCCTTGATGCCATTAGGGAACGCAAGCGCCGCGAAGAAGCACTGGCAGATTTCGACGACTACGATATCGACAGCTAGTGGAAATCCCAGCTTGGCGTACGCAGGCTGTCAAGCAATGCGCTGTGATCCTGCAGTCGTTGCACAATGACATGCAGGACACCATCCTGCTTCTGAACCACACCATCCACCCCCATTAAAGCCGTATTCAGCAGCACCTGCCGCTGCCTTTCTGCCGTCTTTTCCCAGACCACCAGGTTTATAAATCCGGTTTCGTCTTCCAGCGTGACAAAGGTGACATTGCCGGTACTCCCCGGCCGCTGGCGTGTGATCACGAGACCAGCCACGTAGACCCGCGCACCGTCCTGCAAATCCCACAACTCGGTCGCCGTAACGCAGTCCTGCGGAAGTCCCGGGCGGACCAGCGCCAGCGGATGCTGCCTGAGGCTGAGCCCGGTGCTTGCATAGTCGCTAATGACCGAAGCCATCGGGGTCGGGCGACGGAGCATCGGTGTGGCCTCGGCGAACCGTGGCTCCGGAAATACGGGCAGTGGCGATTCTATACCCGCCACCTGCCAGCGGGCCCGGTGGCGGTTGCCGGCAATTCCTTGCAGCGCATCCGCAGAAGCCAGTGCCGCATAATCGTGCTGGTCCAGCCCCGCACGTGCGGCAAGGTCGGCAACGCTGTCGAACGCCTGCCCGCCCCTGCCGGTTACCAGTTTAAGTGCGGCCTGTTTCGCAAGGCCTTTTACCATGCGCAGGCCGAGCCTTAGTGCCGGCTTTTCACCCTGGCTTGTCTCCAGTGTGCAATCCCACAGGCTGTGGTTTACATCGACGGGCCTGACTTCGGCTTTATGTTTCCGGGCGTCCTGAACAAGCTGTGACGGTGCATAAAAACCCATGGGCTGGCTGTTCAGTAATGCGCAGGCAAATATGGCCGGCTCAAAGCACTTCAGCCAGGCCGATACGTATACGAGTAACGCAAAACTCGCCGCGTGGGATTCGGGGAAGCCGTATTCCCCGAATCCCTTAATTTGCCGGAAGATCTGCCGGGCGAACTCTGCGGAATAACCTCGCTCCCGCATCCCTTCAGTCAGGCGTTTCTCGAACGGTTGCAACTCACCGAGGCGCTTCCATGCGGCCATCGCACGCCTCAACTGGTCCGCTTCGCCACCGGAGAACCCGGCTGCCACGATGGCAATTTCCATTACTTGTTCCTGGAAAATCGGCACGCCCAGCGTTCGTTCCAGGACACTGCGCACCGCCTCACTGGGATAGCTGACCGGCTCCTCCCCGTTACGCCGGCGCAGATACGGGTGCACCATGTTGCCCTGGATGGGACCCGGCCGGACCAGCGCGACTTCGATAACCAGGTCGTAATAACAGCGCGGCTTCAATCGCGGCAACATGGCCATCTGTGCGCGCGACTCTATCTGGAATACGCCCACGGTATCGCCCTTGCTGACCATGTCATAAACGGCCGGGTCCTCCGCCGGTACGGTCGCCATGCTGAGTTGCCTGCCGTACCAGTCATGTAGCAGGTCGAAACCGCGATGTATGGCCGACAACATACCGAGCGCCAGCACGTCGACTTTGAGCAGGCCCAGGTCATCGAGGTCATCCTTATCCCACTGGATGACCGTACGGTCCTCCATCGCGGCATTCTCGACCGGTACGATTTCGGCCAGGGGCCGCTCAGAAATCAGGAAGCCGCCAACGTGCTGCGAAAGATGGCGGGGAAAACCGAGCAACTGGTCAACGAGCACGAGCAGGCGCCGGATAAGCGGACTGTTCGGATCCAGTCCGGCCTCACGCACCCGATCCTCGCTGATGGTTTTGCCGTCCCACCATTGCATGGCGCGCGCCATACGGTTGACCTGCAGGTCTGCAAGCCCGAGGGCCTTGCCCACGTCCCGGATCGCGCTGCGGGGACGGTAAGTAATCACGGTGGCCGTCAGCGCGGCCCGCGAGCGGCCGTACTTGTTATAGATGTACTGGATAACTTCTTCACGCCGTTCGTGTTCAAAGTCCACATCGATGTCCGGCGGTTCGTTACGTTCTTTCGAGATAAACCGTTCGATCAGCATGTTCATGCGACCGGGGTCGACCTCGGTGATGCCTAAGCAAAAACACACGGCGGAATTGGCGGCCGACCCGCGCCCCTGGCAGAGGATGCCGTTCCTGCGGGCGAAACGAACGATGTCGTGCACTGTCAGGAAATAGGCCTCGTAACCGAGTTCACGTATCAGCCGGAGTTCGTATTCCACCTGCCGCCGCACCCGCGCGGGTTCGCCGTCAGGCCAGCGCCAGCGCAGCCCTTTCCCGGTCAGGCGGCGCAACCAGCTACTGGCGGACTCGCCTGCCGGGACCAGTTCATGCGGGTACTGGTAATCGAGGTCGGCAAGGCTGAAATCCGTGCGGGCGGCGATATCGGTACTGGCTGCGAGCCATTCAGGCGGATAAATCTGCCCCAGGTAGTCACGGGCACGTAAATAACACTCACCGTTGGGGTGCAATCGGACCCCGGCCCGGTCGAGGGGCATGCCCAGCCGTATCGCCGTCAGCGTGTCCTGCAGCGCCCTCCGTTCGGCCCTGTGCATGCGTATGTCGCCACAAGCTACCAAAGGAAATGAAGTTCTCTTACTAAATTGTTTGTATTTCCTGATTTTTTTCTTCTTATCTGCCTTCCCACAGAGCTCGACCGCGAGCCAGGCCCGGCCCGGAAAGGCATTCAGCAGCCAGTGAGCCTGCGCCTCATCCGGCCGGGCCTCAGCCAGCCACAGCAGCAGGCAGTCCTCCAGACCCGCTGCGAGGTCTGTGCGGTCAAGCAGGTATTCCCCCTTGGGCGCAGCCCGGCGCGCCCGGGTGATCAACGTGCATAACTGCGTGTAACCACGCTGGTTCGTGGCCAGCAACACGACCCGTAACCCGTTCCGCAAGCGAAATTCGCTGCCCGTGATCAGCCTGATGCCGTACTTTTTGGCTGCCATGTAAGCGCGCACCAGGCTGGCGACCGAGCATTCGTCGGTGATGGCAATTGCCTCGTAGCCGAGTTCGCAGGCCCGGGCTACCAGTTCCTCGGGGCGGGATGCGCCGCGCAGGAAGGTGAAATTGCTGATGCAGTGAAGTTCGGCATAAGCGGGCAGTAAGTGCCCTGCTTGTTTCACGCGTATACCCCGTGCAAATACCAGCAGGAATTACGGCAATCCCTGAAAATCCACCAGCGACCCCCCCGGTGGCCGGTAACCGTGTAGTAATCCCGGCGCACATCGTTGCCGTCCCACCACCCGCTTTCAATGCGTTCGGCATCACTCGAGAAAACAAGTAAACGGTTATGGTCGTCAACAGGCCTGCCCCGGTGCACGTTGAGGCGCCTGGGCTGTTCCAGCAGCCACAGGGGGCGTACCCGGCTGGCCATTTCACCGGGCACGTCGCTCGTGTAGCCCGGGCCGGCGATATCCCTGGTGCGCCACGCATATTCAGGCCGGTAATCGGCAGCCCACCCTAAACCATGCACACGTTTATCGCCAAGCCGGGCACGGAGCCGTTCTATAAGTCCCGTAAACCTGCCGGCGGCTTCCGATTGTGTACGGCCGAACAGACTGCCGCTGCTGAATGCGGCAAGCGGCATAGCAACCGCCCGGAGTTTTATGGCGGTAACGGGTGCGGGCAGCGCCTGCCGGTCGAGTTTCAGGCGCAGTAATTCGAGTAAATGGCTGGTGTGGGCGGACGGTTCACGCAACGCGATTTCCAGCAGACTCGCCGGCCGGCGGTAATGCTCAAAATGTAAATCTAACCGTTCCGTACTTGCCTGGCGTTCACGTAAAAAATCTGCCAGGCGATCGAACAAGCCGCAGGCTGCAGTTTCGATTTCACCGGCGACCTGAGTTTCGCCCGGCAGTTCAAAACATTCATTAAATATATAGGGCTCCCGGTGGCGCCGGAGCAATTCGGGCTGCCGCCCAAGGCCCTGGTCGATATCGAGCAGGTATTCCGGCCCTATGCGCCGTGCAAAACCTTCGCGTGGCAGGCGAAAACACTCCCCCAGCGTGCGTACACCCATTTGCATCAATTTGTGCTGCACCCTGGCGGGCCAGCGCAGACATTCCAGCGGCAACTCTGCCAGCACACCCGGAAGCCCCGGGGTGTTATTGCAATCAAACTGTATGCCGGCCCGCACCAGCCAGAGTGCGGCTCTGGGTACGGGCGCGCTGGCCATAACGGCCCGGCAACCACGGCCTGACAACTCGTGCTTCAGTTGTTTGCGCAGTTGCCCGAGCCCGCCAAATAACCTGAGGCTGCCACGAATTTCGAGGAGCAATGCCCCGTCAGGGTCGATGCTGACCACGGGCGTGAACCTGAGCGCCCACCTGGCAAGGTTCTGCAGCACCGCCGCCTCGGCCGACATGGCCCGTTGGTGCACGCTGAGTACGGGCAATAATGCCAGTGCCGTGTTAAGCGATACACCCGGGGTTATCCCCGCCCACTCTGCTGATGTATTGGCTGCAACGACGAGCGCGGAACTGCCCTCACCGCTGATAGCGACTGCCGGCGGTTCATCTCCTATGCCCAGCGCTTCCAGTATGAGCCCGGGAAAAGCGATGCAAAGCCACAGGCTGGCCGAAGCCTGTGCCCCGTGATCGGCCGGTGCGGGGATATCCGGGTGTGCAGGACTTAAGTTTTTGCCGGCGGAAATACGGGGATGGCGGGTAGCTGCCTGCCGGATAAACAATTGCAATTGCCTGCCTGTAACGCGTGCCCGGGACATCAGCACTGCAGAAACAATGAGCCAACTGCCCCGTAACGGTTGCGGATGATATCCAGTTCAAGCTGACCGTCGTCCGGCTGTAACTTTATTCGTAAAGGTGCCGGAGAATTCTGGCCGGCAAATCTTGTATGCCGGAAAATGACCGCCCAGCACAACCCCGCCTCGGCCGCGAGTTGCAGGCGCCGCATGGAACGCTCATCGATAGCTGCCAACCAGGCCAGTACGGCCACACATGTCGATGAACGCAACGCCTGCTCCATCGCCCACAGGACATCAGCCTGTTTGTCCGGATGAATAACGAGGACTCGCGAAGTGTCGACACCATACAAACCGAGTGCAGGTGCATAAGGGATATGTGGAGGCGCTACCCATGCGATCCAGCCCCCGCCGGCATCCGGCTGTTCTTCCGGGTTGTCTGCCCTGCTCAGGAATGCCAGGGCGGGCATTAACACCCTGAGTTCCCCGATGCCCTGTTTACTGAATAAGAGTTCGGTTATTCCTTCTACCGGCCAGCCTCCTCCCAGTCGCCGGTCAAGCGCGGCAAACCCGGTTGGTACCGTGCGCCTCGCAACTACTGCTGTTCCCGGCCGCCATATACGCGGATGTTTAAGTAACTCCTGGAGACCGTATTCCCTCGACATTCGAGTCGCATATCTTCTTGTTATGTACGTTAACGGGAGTCTGCTCAGTGCCTGAGCGGTATGCCATTGCGTAACAGGCCGACGACAACCCCTTCGATCATGAGGTGCTGCTCGTTAAGATCGACTTCGATAGGACTGAAATCATCGTTTTCCGGTAACAGCCAGACCGTATGGCCTTCCTGCCGGTAACGTTTTACGGTGACTTCGTCTTCGAGACGGGCGACCACAATCTGCCGGTTACGGACATCGGGCGTGCGATGGACGGCAACCAGGTCACCGTCCAGTATGCCGACATCTTTCATACTCATACCTTCGACCCGCAGCAGGTAATGCGGTACAGGATCGAACATCGACGGATCGATGCGTACACGATCTTCGATATTTTCTTCGGCCAGGATGGGATTGCCTGCGGCCACCCGGCCGACCAGTGGCAGCCCCGCTAACGATTCCTGCGCTGCGGCCTGGTCGCTGAGTTGTATGCCCCTCGAAGTGCCCGGGATCAGTTCGATGGCTCCCTTGCGCTGCAGGGCACGCAAATGCTCCTCGGCGGCATTGGCCGAGCGGAACCCCAGTTGTTTGGCTATTTCCGCCCGGGTAGGCGGCATGCCCGCATCAGTCATGAATTCGCGTATGAAATTCAGAACTTCCGATTGCCGTTCGGTGAGTTCATACATGGCAATAACCTGTATAAAAAAACAGGCCTGTGATTATATACAGATCAGGGGGCTGTGCAAGCCCCCGCAGAGCCCTTGCCGGACCGGGACCGGGCGATGTTGCCAGGTGGCTGCGGCCACCTTTTTACAGACCTGTTACATCTGTGCCGCTCTACCGGTCGCGCACGACCCTGACAAAAAATTTCCGCTGCAATTTAAATCCTGTTTAAGCATATAAAGGCACTGTCGCAAACATATTTATGGGGGTTTCTCCTATTTGCCCTTTCATAATGTTTAAGTCATTATCCGGGCATCAATCGTTACCGATGATTGAAAAAATACAGGTTTTAAATCTGCTTTTTACCGTCGAGGGAAACTAATGAATAAAAAACTTCAGACTGCTATCAAAGCGAGCGTAATAGCGTGTGTTGTGGTTTTGGCGTCCGGTTGTACCATCTCACAGAATCGCCTTGACCAGCTTGAAACCAAAGTCGGCTTGTTGGAGCAGGAAGTTGCCGCTGCTAACTCAGCTGCAGCTCAGCAGGCTGCTGAAGCTGCGCAGGCAACGGCAGGCGAGGCACTGGCTGCCGCCGCCGAGAACGCGGCCTGCTGTGATGCGACCAACGAGAAAATTGACCGCATGTTCCAACGCAGTCAAAGCAAGTAAGCTCTTCTCTACCTGTGAAAAAGCCACAGCAGTGCTGTGGCTTTTTTCTTGCCCGGCTGTTTAGTCAGATGGATTGCCGGAATTCTGTGCGAGGCTGCTGACCCGACCGCGCCTTACCCCTACCCTGACCGGTATGCCGGTTTTTTCTCTGAAGGTGTCGGCAATCAGCTCCCAGTCCGCTTCGGCCTCGCTTTCCTGCGTCGCGAATACGTATTCTTCGGTAAGCAGGGTCATCACGGATTTCCCGGCGGCATCGGCGTCCGCGAGTTCCGGGTGAACTTCCAGGTAAAGTTCGTTGCCCTTCCAGCCGAACTTGACCGGCTGGTTGATGAACTGCACGGGCGTTGCCACGCCCACTTTTGTATACAGCCATTCGATGTCTTCCGGGAACAGGCGTATGCAACCGTGGGTTACCCGCATCCCGACCCCGGCGGGTTTGTTCGTGCCGTGTATCAGGTAGCCTGCCAGGCTCAGCCTCAGCGCGTAGTCACCCAGGGGATTCTCCGGCCCGGGCGGAATTTCCCGGTCCAGCTTTCGGCCTTCTGCAGCATATTCCAGCCGCACCGACTCCGGCGGGTACCAGGTAGGACGATGCACTTTGGCAGCGACGCTGGTGGTACCGAGCGGCGTTTCCCAGTCCATGCGACCGATGCTCGCCGGCAGCGTCGCAACATAGCTCTGCCCTTCTGCCCCGTAAAAGTAATAGACGCGATACTCGGCGAGATTTATGACGATCCCGTCGCGCTCGACCCTGGGCAGGACATATTCGGTAGGCAGGACAATACCGGTCCCTTCGCCCGGCAGCCACGGGTCAACCTCAGGGTTTGCCGCGCGTAGCTCCTCGTAGCCCAGGTTATGCAGGCGCCCGAGGTCGATAAAAGTATCCGCGTATTTGCTGTGGATGAACTGGCTCTGACCGACCAGATCAGGGCCGGCGGCCAGTTCAAAGACCTCTGCCCGGGCCACGGCCGTAATCATACCGTACGCTGTCAGCAGCGCAGCGAGGGCGGTTGTTATGTGACGGGACGTCATAATTCTATACCCAGCAGCGGTATAAGTATGACATAGGCGGCCACGGTAATTAGCACTATTGCCATAAGGTTCAATACGATGCCAGCCCTGCTCATCTGGGCAATCCTGAGGAGACCGGAGCCGAATACGATGGCATTGGGCGGCGTCGCAACCGGCAGCATGAATGCACAACTCGCGGCCAGCGTAGCCGGCAACACCAGCAGTAACGGTGGCAGGTTCGCCCCCAGGGCTACCGCCAGCACCACGGGCACGAGTGTTGCAGTGGTAGCCGTATTACTGACCATCTCGGTTAGGAACACGATAATTGCGACGAGCAGCGATACGATCATCCAGCTGGGCCAGCTACCGAAGCCCGCAAGCAGGCTGCCAAGGTAAATGTTAAAACCGGTGTCGACCATCGCTGCAGCCAGCGACAGCCCGCCACCAAACAGGATCAGCATGCCCCAGGGGAGTCTGACCGCCGTTGCCCAGTCCATGAGAAACTCCGCCCGCCGGAAACGGACCGGCGTTACGAACAGCACCATGGCGCAAATGATGGCGATGCCTGCATCGCTCAGCCCCGCCAGCGGCTGCATACTGCCGATACGCAGCTCATTGAGCAACGGTCGCGTGATCCAGGCGAGGGCCGTGAACAGGAATACCAGGAGCGTCAGCAACTCGCCGCGTGACAGTTTTGTCAGCTCTGCTTTTCTTTGCTGCAGCAGTTTACGGGTGCCCTCCAGTTTCGTCAGGCGCATCGGGTAGACCCAGCGCGTCAGCACCAGCCAGACAATCGGTACGAATACACAAACGAGCGGTACAGCAAAAATCATCCAGCCGATAAAACTGATGTCCCGCCCAAGTTCCTCCTTTATAAAAGATACAGCGAAGGCGTTCGGGGCGGTGCCTATGATGGTTCCCATGCCACCGAGTGACGCCGCGTAGGCAATTCCAAGCAACAGGCAGAGCGTGAAATTGGAGCTTTCCCCTTCCCCATCCGGGCCGGGTAACAGTGCAATCACGCTGATGGCTACCGGCAGCAACATCAGTGTCGTTGCCGTGTTAGTAACCCACATACTCATAAACGCAGCGACGGCCATAAAAGCGCCGACCACCGCACCCGGCCTGGGTCCGACCGCGGCAAGGACGTTCAGCGCCAGCCGTTTGTGCAAACCCCAGCGCTCTATCGCAAGCGCCAGCACGAAACCGCCCATGAACAAAAAGATAATTTCATGCCCGTAAGACGAGGCCGTGATACGTATATCGGCAATACCCAGTATGGGGAACAGGCACAACGGCACCAGCGCGGTTGCATAGATCGAAATGGCCTCGGTCAGCCACCATACCGCCATCAGCGAAGCCACGCCCGCGACAGCCCTGGCCGCAAGGGATAACTCCTGATGTACACCGCCGCTGTCGGTGTAGCCCAGGGGAATAAGCAAAGTCACGATGACCGCGACCACCGGCCCCGCCAGGAGACCTGCTCTCGATATTGCGGAATTGTGCGTATCAGCCAAGGTAGCCCGAATGCCTTACCGGCGCTCCGCTAAAAACGCAACAGAGCCGACCCCCAGGTGAAGCCGCCGCCGAAGGCTTCGAGCAGCAGCATGTGGCCTCGCTGGATACGCCCGTCGCGGACCGCCACATCCAGGGCCATCGGAACAGAGGCCGCTGAAGTATTGCCATACTCCTGCAGGGTCAGCACAACTTTTTCCAGCGGCATATTCAGCCGCTTCGCAGTTGCCCGGATGATGCGCATATTGGCCTGGTGCGGGATAAGCCAGTCAATTTCGGAACGGTCCATGCTGTTCGCCTCGAGCGTTTCATCGACGATGGATTCGAGGCTTTTCACGGCAACCTTGAATACTTCGTTGCCGGCCATGCGTACATTAAATCCATTCCGCAGTGCATCGCCTTCCGGTTGCACCGATATACCCGAAGTGGTCGTCAATAAATCCCCATACCTCCCGTCTGCGTGCAAATGGGTGGAAATGATGCCGGGTTCCTCGGATGGCTCGAGCACGACAGCTCCGGCACCGTCCCCAAACAATACGCAGGTCGAACGATCGTCCCAGTTCGTAATCCTGGAAAGAGTTTCGGCACCGATAACCAGCGCACAACGGCTCTGCCCGCTTTGCACAAACTTATCGGCCACACTCAGCGCATAGATAAAACCACTGCATGCCGCCTCGACGCTGAACGCTGCACAACCTCGTATGCCCAGCCGACGCTGCACGATGCAACCGACATTCGGGAAAACCAGGTCCGGCGTGGTCGTACCGACCACGATAAAGTCGATATCATCCGGTTTTACGCCTGCCGCCTCTATCGCGATTTTGGCAGCTTCGACAGCAATATCTGATGTTGCCTCATCATCGGCGGCCACATGCCGGCGCTCGATACCGCTGCGTGAGCGGATCCACTCGTCGGTGGTATCGACCAGCTTTTCCATGTCAGCGTTCGTTAGAACTTTATCCGGCGCGAAATGCCCCGTTCCGGCAATCCTTGAATACATTAATGTTCCTGCTCCAGCAGTAGCTGGTGAATTTTCTCCGGCACGCCCTTCTCGACTTCGATTAATGCCGTTTCGATTGCCTGTTCGAACGCTACCATATCGGCACCACCATGGCTCTTAATGACGATACCATTTAGCCCCACCAGGCTCGCACCATTGTAGCGTCTCGGGTCGAGCGATTTAGCCAGTGCCTGCAGTATCGGACGCGAGATGAGTCCGGCAAAACGCCCGTATAACCCGCTACTGAATTCTTTTTTCATAAAGTGGTGGATAAGACGGGCGGTGCCTTCGATAGATTTGAGCGCAACATTACCGCTGAAACCGTCGCAAATAATGACATCAGCCTTTTGATTGGCAATATCGTTCGCCTCGATGAAGCCGACATAGTTCAGGCCGCTGTCAGCAAGCATCGCCGCCGCCTGCCGAATCGTGTCGTTGCCCTTGATATCTTCTTCGCCGATATTGAGGAGGCCGATCCTGGGTTCATCTATATTCTCAACCTCGGCCGCGACCACTGAGCCCATCACCGCAAACTGAAACAGGTGTTCCGAGGTGCAGTCGGTGTTCGCCCCCAGGTCCAGCATGTAGGCGTGGCCATGGATGGTGGGAACCGCGGCCATGATTGCGGGACGATCGATACCGGGCAGTGTCTTCAGTACAAATCTTGCGGTTGCCATTAGCGCGCCCGTATTCCCCGAGCTGACGCAGGCATCGGCAATGCCGCCTTTGACCTGATCGATGGCTATACGCAGGGAAGAATTTTTCTTCTTGCGGAGCGCATCGGCGGGCGGCTCGTCCATGGCAACGATTTCGCGCGCATCGAGCACATCGATCCGGGACATAGAGCCGTTGAGGTGGGGTGTAATCTGCTCGGTCTGCCCAACCAGCAGCAACTGGAGGTCGGAATGGCGTTTCACCATATTCTGCGCAGCCGGGACACATACCGCAGGTCCGTTATCGCCGCCCATGACATCAAGAGCGATTGTGACAGTCTTAACCATAAGAGACTTTTGGAACTAAAGCAGGCGTTGGTCGCTTATATAAAAAACCCGCGGTCCCCACCTGCCATGCTTGCTGTGCCAGATGAGATTGCGGGCTTGTGCTTCAGATAGTCCTGGCCGCCACCGACATCTGCCTATTCAATATCGTCTGCGGGCGTATCGATAATTTTCTTGCCGCGGTAGTACCCGTCCGCACCCACATGGTGCCGTATATGGGTTTCACCCGTCGTCGAGTCCGAAGACAACGCCGGTCCCTTAAGCTTGTCGTGCGCACGGCGGTTGCCTCTGGTTGCAGGTGTCCGCTTACTCTTTTGAACTGCCATGTTACTGCTCCCGTAACAATAGTAATTAGTTTGTCTTGTCCTTTGGGTCTGACTTAGGGGATTCCCCCATTAGCGACGCCAACTCTGAAAAGGGCCGGTTAACTTCTTCGGCCTGGTCTTCATCCTGTTCCTTGTTCAGCAGGTTTTTGTCCGCTATACAATCGTCCGTATCTTCATGCACGGGGGCCAGCGGTAAACTCGCCAGCAACTCGTCTTCTATTACCTTGACCAGTTGCACACCGTGTTCGCCCGCTACTACCGCATCATAAGGTTCCGCAATATTGTCCAGATCCGAATCAGACTCAACGACGACTAGGTGAAAGTCCAGGTCGACCGGCCTTTCAAGCAGACCCAGGCACCGTTGGCAGCTTATAGCCAGCATTCCCGATACCTTCAGGCTAATTTCAGGGGATCCCTGCATACCGCCATGGAAACCGACTTCTACGTTCAGTTTCCCGGCCGGATTGTCCAAGCTGCTGCCCTTTGCAGAATGCAACAAGTCGCCAACACGTGACATGTCACGGATATCGACTATATCGACTATCTGCTCGGACCGGCTTGCCAGATCGCGTAATTGCGGAACCCCGATGTGATCGGCGAGCATAACCGCGGTATGGTATCACAATTATTTCTGTCGAAAGCCTCTGGTAGGCTTACTCTTCACCGCCTGAGGACCCTAACAGCACATGAAATCTGGACCGCCAAAACTGGTACTGGCCTCCGGCTCGGAGTACCGACGCAAGCTCCTGTCCCGTATCTGCGGTAATTTCGAATGCGTCTCGCCGCAGGTGGACGAGACCCCGCGCGACGGCGAGAAGCCGGCCGGACTGGCAAACAGGCTTGCCATCGCCAAGGCCAGGTCGGTGGCGGAAGCGCAGCCCGCAGACCTTGTCATCGGCAGCGACCAGGTTGCAGACCTGCATGGTAACCCCCTGGGCAAGCCGGGTGATCACGCGACCGCGGCAAAGCAGCTTGCCGCCTGCTCGGGTCAGGAAGTCGTTTTTCATACGGCCGTGTGCATCTGCTCGGTGGAAACCGGGCTCGAGGAAACCTGCGTGGACCGCACCATTGTCGAATTCAGGGATCTGTCCGAAGCGGAGATCGACCGCTATCTGGAAAAGGACAAGCCCTGGGACTGTGCCGGGAGTTTCAGGTCCGAAGGGCTGGGTGCCGTGCTGTTCCGGTCGGTATCGAGTTCCGACCCGACTGCGTTGATAGGTCTGCCGCTTATATGGGTTGCGGCGGCCCTGCGGCGTGCAAAGTTTCCACTGCTTTGATACGCACGGGCAATCGCCCGCTTATTCCCGCTGCAGTTTTTCGAGCACTTTTTGCAAGGCCTCCCCGAGGGGTGCTTCAAGGGTGAGCGTCACGCCGGTCGACGGATGAGCAACCTCCAGTCGACAAGCATGCAGGAACAGGCGGTCCAGCCCTGCGGGACCCGGCAAACCTTCGCCATATTTTTCGTCGCCCGCGACCGGATGTCCGATAGCCGCCGCATGCACCCTGATCTGATGGGTACGGCCGGTCAGCAATTCGATATTTATTAGTATGCATTCGGCAAAGCGCTGCTCCGGGCGAAAGCGCGTCAGCGCCGGTTTACCCTCCGCGCCTGGCTGCACATGACGCTCACCGTTTTGCCGGTGTTCGACCAGCAACGGCATATCGACTTCACGCACATCATCCTGCCAGTCCCCAAGCAGCAACGCCCGGTAATACTTGTTTACTGTCCCGCCCCGGAATTCTTCATGGAGCTTCCGCAGGGCACTGCGTTTTTTCGCGACCAGCAGACAACCACTGGTTTCGCGGTCCAGCCGATGCACCAGCTCCAGGAAATGGCTGCCCGGTCGCGCTGCACGCAGCAACTCGATCGCACCCAGGCTGACACCGCTGCCACCGTGCACAGCCAGGCCCGCCGGTTTGTCGAGCGCAAGCAGGTGCTCGTCTTCGTGGACGACGTGCTTCAGTATCCAATCGGCTTTGTGCGGTGCAATTAGTGGTGCTTCCTTCGATGCTTCCGTCACCGGCGGAATCCGGACCCGGTCCCCTTCCGCCAACCGCGTGGCTGCCCTGGCCCTGCCCTTGTTGACCCGGACCTCGCCCTTTCGGATCATGCTGTAAATGCGCGTGCGCGGCAGACCCTTCAGTTCCGTCAGCAGGAAATTATCGAGCCGGCGGTTGGCCGATTCAGCATCCACCGTTACATGGCGCACCGGCCTTTGTTTCGCGTCTTTATTGCTGCGTCCTGTCATTGGTGCCGAAAATTCCCTTGAATCAATACGTTGATGCCCAGCAATTCGACTGTTATATTAACTGTTCGCGAGCCAAAAGAGCCGCGCGTGCCGAAAGGCATATTGGTTTTCAACCGACCGCGTAAGCGGTCGTGCTGTATCCGGTCTCAACCCGAGATCATATCGGCCATCTGGCTGACGGGGTGACAGCTGCACCGTCTGAAAAACGACTAATATTTTTGCTTTTAAGGGCCTGCTGAATGTCAGCAGTAACATATAAACAGCCGCTAAAGAGCCAGCACAACAAGCTGGCAATACTATTTACTGCGTCCGGCTCCGGGCAGCAGTTTTCGGCCGCCCGTCCAGCAAAAACCAGTCACGAGCCAGTGGCCCCCAAACGAATATATGTAGGGGCTTATGAAAAGAATGCTTATCAATGCAACTCAGGAAGAAGAGTTGCGGGTGGCCATCGTTGATGGTCAGAAACTTTACGACCTAGATATCGAGGTAGATTCCAGCCAACAAAAGAAAGCAAATATCTATGCAGGCAAGATCACGAGGGTCGAGCCCAGCCTGGACGCAGCTTTTGTTGACTATGGCGCCGAGCGCCACGGCTTCCTGCCCCTGAAGGATATCTCCCGGGTTTACTTTTCCAAGGAACCCGAGCCCGGCAGTCGCATCAATATCAGGCAGGTCCTGAAAGAGGGCCAGGACATAGTCGTGCAGGTCGAAAAAGACGAGCGCGGCAACAAGGGCGCGGCACTGACCACATTTATCAGCCTGGCGGGCCGCTTCATCGTATTGATGCCGAACAACCCTCGTGGCGGCGGCGTATCCCGCCGCATTTCCGGTGAAGACCGTGAAGAAATACGCCGTGTCCAGCGCGAGCTGGATATTCCCCAGGGAATGAGCTGCATCGTGCGCACCGCAGGTATCGGTCGCTCGATCGAAGAACTGAACTGGGACCTCGAATACCTGAAGGGCGTCTGGAAATCCATAACCGAGGTCGTACTTACCGACAAGCCGTTCCTGATCTACGAGGACAGCAGTCCGGTTGTGCGCGCATTGCGCGATCACTTCAGTGCTGATATCGGCGAAATCAATATTGACGATTCGCACACCTACCAGGAAGCCCGCGAGTTTGTGGAGCAGGCTATGCCCCATAACCTCGGTAAGCTCAAGGAGTACCGCGATGATGTGCCGTTATTCACGCGCTTTCAGATTGAAAGCCAGATCGAATCGGCCTACGCGCACACCGTAAACCTGCCGTCCGGCGGCAGCATCGTTATCGATCATACGGAAGCGCTTGTTTCTATCGATATTAACTCCGCGCGTGCGACCAAAGGTCAGGACATCGAGGCGACAGCCCTGGCGACGAACCTCGAGGCAGCCGATGAGATAGCGCGGCAAATGCGGCTGCGGGACCTTGGCGGCCTGCTCGTTATCGACTTCATCGACATGGGGCCGAACCGCAACCAGCGTGATGTGGAAAACCGGCTCCGCCAGGCCGTGCGAACCGACCGGGCGCGGGTACAAATAGGCCGCATTTCCCGCTTTGGTTTGCTGGAAATGTCGCGTCAGCGCATGCGCCGTTCGCTTGGCGAGTCGGCACACCAGATCTGCCCGCGTTGCAGCGGTTCGGGTTCGATTCGCAGCGTCGAGTCGCTCGCACTCGCTATTTTGCGGCTGGTCGGCGAAGAAGCCCGCAAGGAAAGGACCGCCAAGGTAATTTCCGAACTACCGGTCGCGGTCGCAACTTTCCTGCTGAATGAAAAACGGGAATGGATTCAGAGCATAGAAGAACGCACGGGTGTACAGTTGTTGCTGGTGGCGAACCCCGACCTCGAAACGCCCAATTACAGTATTCGGCGCGTGCGCGATGACCAGACCCTGCTGCCGGAAAATACGGGCTCAAGTTACGAATTAACTACCCAGGAAGCAGACTTGCTGGAAGATGCGCTGCAAATGACCAGCAAGACTGTTACCGAAACGCCGGCAGTCACCGGATTCAAACCCGAATCCCCTGCCCCGGCTCCCGCACCGAAGCCAGCGAAAGCTAAGAACGATACTTCGAATTCCGGCCTGTTCGGGTTCGTCAAGAGCCTGTTCGGTACAACCGAACCGAAGGAAGAAAGTGCCCCGCAACCAAAGCAACGCAGTCATGGTGGTGGTGGTGGCAGGAAGCGTGATAACTCAGCGCGTTCCGGCGGGCAACGCCAGGGGCAGTCGCGAGGGCGCAGAAACCGCCGGGGTGAACGCGATGGTTCCGATGCTAAAAGCGGCCGCGGAGCCAGCAGATCCAATCGCCGCGGGACAGGCGACAGGCAGCAGGAACGATCGGCCAATAAGCAGGCCTCCGGCAATCGCGACAACCAGCAGGCCTCCGACAATCGTGGTAACCAGCAAGCTAAGAACCGTGAAGAATCCGGCAGCCCTAAACGCCGCCGCCGCCGGCGGCGCTCCCCGGCCAACCGCAACCGGGAAGAAGGCAATAACCAGCAGGCTTCCGGACAGCCAAAAGACTCATCGGGCGAAAGCTCAGCTACCGCCCCGGACAGGTCCCGGGAACAGCCGGACAAGACATCGGCTGCAGCTGCACAGCCTGAGCAGCGTGCAGACCAGCCGGCCGTAACAGCTGTGCCCGAGCAGGCTATCGAAGCACAGCAGCCGCAAGCCAAACCTGAGCCTGCGGTAAAAGATGCTGCCGAGCCGAAGCCGGAGCCTAAAAAAGAGTCAAGGGAGGCACCGAAACCGGATGCCGACAAGGACCGTCTGCTGCCCTGGGAAACACCGCCAACTGAATCGAAGGGGAAGACTTATAAAGTGTGGTCGTCGGACGATTCGGCTGATCGTGATTAACGGTAAAACGCTCAGCCTGAGCGCAAATGGTTGAGGAGCTCGCGCCCGACTTCATCGAGCAGGTCGAGCACTTCTTCGAAACCGCCCCTGCCGCCGTAGTAAGGATCGGGAACCGCACCGTCCGGGTTGCTGCGGCTGTAGTTCATAAGCAGCTTGACCGTTGCACGCGATTTTTTCGGCTGAATTTTCTGCAGCAGTTCCAGGTTGTCCTGGTCCATTGCCAGGATCAGCTCGAAGTTTTTGAAGTCACTGATCTCGACCGCACGTGCACGCTGATCGCTGATGTCGATGCCCCGGTTAAGCGCCGCTTCTGTTGCCCTGGGATCGGGCGACTCGCCCACGTGATAACCGTGGGTACCGGCGGAATCTATATGCAGCTCCAGGCCATCGCCCTCCTCGGCCAGCAGTTTCCTGAATACCCCTTCGGCGGTCGGCGACCGGCAGATATTTCCCATGCACACAAACAAAACTGATCTTGCCAAAATCGCGCGCCTCCCTCGTCAGCCGGCATCGGCCGCGATAATGCTCGCGACTTTGTCCAGGTCGGCCTGCGTATCGACGTCGGGGCCGTGTGCCTTCTCATCGATGGCTACCTGGATCTGCATGCCGAGCCACAGGGCCCGTAATTGCTCGAGGCGCTCGCTTTTTTCCAGTTCACACGGGGTTGTTGCCTTCAGCTGCTGAAGGGCGCCGACGCGGTAGGCGTATATCCCCAGGTGACGCAGGCTTTTTTGCCAGGCGCCGTCGTCTCCCTCGCCGTGCCCTCCGTGTGGCACGGGCGCGCGGCTGAAATAAAGTGCCCGCCCGTTTTTGTCCGCTACAACTTTTACGATGTTCGGATCCAGGTATTCCTCGCGGGATTTAATCGGGACGCAGGCCGTGGCTATGGACGCATCCGGTTTTTCAAGCAGCAGTTCAGCTACGTTCCTGATACTTTCCGAAGGGAGCAGCGGCGCATCTCCCTGTACGTTGACGACAACGGTCTCCGGCTCCCAACCGAGGGTTGCGCAAACTTCGGCCACCCTGTCGGTTCCGGTGCTGCAGTCTTTAGCTGTCATGCACACCTGCGCACCAAAGGCTTCCGCCACGCTGGCAACCTGTTTGCTGTCGGTCGCGATGACGACGCAGTCGGTACCGCTGCCTGTCGCCCGTTCCCAAACATGCTGCAACATGGGTTTGCCGGCTAAATCCAGCAGCACCTTGCCCTGCAGCCGCGTGGATTCGTAACGTGCCGGTATTACGATATTGAACAGGTTATCGGCCAAGCGTTTCCCCCTCACCGGGTTGATGTATTCGGTCTCTGATCCTTTGCAGCAGCCCGGCTGCCTGATCACCGGCAAACTGAGCTTCCGCAGTCACGCACCAGCAATCGCTTACCGTAACGTTGCGGTATTTTACTTCGTCCTTGCTCGTCATCAGTACCGGTTGTTGCCGCCCGGCCTGCAGATTGCTTAGCGAAACCCTGCCGTGGTCGGGAACCGGGACAGGATCAGGGAATATACCCGCCGCCCGCAGCTGCGCATGAAATCGTTCGGGGTTACCGATACCGGCAACCGACCAGACTTTCTGGCCTGCAAAACTGCTCAGGGGCCGTTTCGCTCCGTCTTCAAGGCTCACGGCCTCACCCTGTTGCAGCCTGAAAGGTATGCCGTCGATCAACGCCGATTCCCCGTTTACGAGCACCGCGTCGACGGATTCAAGGCGCGAGATGGGCTCACGCAGCGGCCCGGCCGGCAACAAAAACCCGTTGCCGAAACCCCGCACCGCATCCACCACGACAAGTTCGAAATCCCGCCGCATCCGGTAGTGTTGCAAACCGTCGTCCGCGACAACGACATTTACACCTTCACGCGCGATTCTTTGCACGGCTGCAGACCGGTCCGTGCAAACGCAAACCGGGCAGCCGGTCAGCTCCGCGAGCAGAACGGCTTCGTCACCGCAGAGTTCAGGGTCTGCGCCGGTATGCACAACAACCGGCTCGTCATTACGCCGTGCGCCATAACCCCGGCTCACGATGCCGGGTACATACCCCAGCTCAAGAAGTTGCTGTGCCAGCCAAGCCACGACCGGCGTTTTACCCGTGCCCCCTGCACTGATGTTACCGACGACGATTACCGGAACCGGTAAAGGCTGACTCTTTTTGATATTACGGCGGTATAAATAACGCCGCAGGCCGGCCACCGCTCCGAATACCCAAGCGACAGGCAGCAGGACCAGCGCCCATCGCGAACCGCCATACCAGAGCGTATCGAATACCTTAGCCAGTCTGGCGTGCATCGTCGTCGCTGAACTGCATACGATGAAGAGCCGCATAATGACCGGCTGTTGCCAGCAGGTCCTCGTGTTTACCCGATTCGACGATACGCCCTTCTTCCATGACGATGATCCGGTCCGCATTCTCGATGGTGGACAGCCGGTGCGCTATCACGAAGGTGGTGCGGTTTTGCATCAGCTGTTCCAGCGCGGCCTGTATATGCCGTTCGGATTCAGTGTCCAGCGCGGATGTCGCCTCGTCCAGGATCAGTATCGGCGAATCTTTAAGCAGGGCACGCGCGATAGATAAACGCTGGCGTTGCCCACCCGACAGTAATACGCCCCGGTCCCCGACCATCGTGGCCAGACCATCCGGCAACGCCGCAACGAATTCTTCGGCATTTGCGGACAGCACGGCCTGCCTGATCTCTTCAGTAGATGCACCGGCCAGGCCACCGTAGGCGATATTGGCCTCTACGGTGTCGTTGAAGAGAGTCACTTCCTGGCTGACGAGGCTTATGTGTCTGCGCAAACCTTCCAGTGAATACTCGTCTACAGACAGGCCGTCGATCAGGATCTGGCCCGAGTCGATGTCATAAAAGCGCGGCAGCAAGCTGACCAGGGTTGATTTACCGCTGCCGGAGCGCCCCACTATCGCCAGCGTTTCGCCCGGCTCGACCACCAGGTTGATATCGTTGAGTACCGATACGTTGGTGCCGCTATAGCTGAAACTTACGTTGCGAAACTCGACCCGACCCTCTATCCGCTCCGGGTTCTCGGTGCCGGTATCGCGCTCCGCCTCTTCGTCGATTACGCGGAACAGGCTTTCACCGGCGGCGACACCGCGCTGTATGGATGCATTGATGTTGGTCAGCCGCTTGAGGGGTGACATGAGCAGCACCATCGCCGTAATGAATCCCATCACGCGCGATACCTCCAGATCGATCTGGCTGATCAGGTATATAACACCCGCGATGCCGAATGCCGACACCAGCATATTGATCCCGTCGCCCGCCGATGTGGCTGTGAGAAGGCGCAGCTCCATGCGCCGGTTGCGCTCATTGATCGCGTTAAAACGCTCGCTCTCGTAACTGCGCCCACCGAATATTTTTACGATTTTGTGCGCTTCCAGGGCTTCCTGAGTAATCCTCGTAATATTGCCCATGGATTCCTGGATTTTCTTGTTGTGGCGGCGGAACAGAACGCCCAGGTACCTGACGATGCCTGCGATCATCGGGGCGATTATGAAAACGAACAGGGAGAGCTGAAAGCTCAGGTACAACATATACCCGACCAGGAATACGATGGTCAGGCTGTCTTTTATAAGTGTTATCACCACGGTGGATGCGGACGAAGCCACCTGGCCGACATCGTAGGTGATTTTCGAAAGCAGCTGGCCCGATGAACGCTGATTAAAGAAGCGCGTGGGGAGGACCAGGTAACGTTCGAACACGCGGCGTCGCAGTTCCTTTATCGTCGTGCGGGCGATCCAGCCCATTCCAAAGCTTGACAGGAAATTTCCCAGTCCTCGAACTATAAAGAGCAGCAGGATACCCAGTGGCAGCCACTCTTTGATTAGTGCCTGACGTTCGTCGAGGTCATCGCCGGCCCCGACGATCTCGGTCAGGATCGTCATCATGTAAGCGAAACCAGCATCCGTCGCGGCAAATGTTGCAGCCGCGACAGCTACGGCAACGAATACCGCCCAGTAGCGTGCGCTGATCGAGAGCAGGCGCCTGTAGACAACCAACGGAGTATAGGTAACGTCGATAGCTTAATCCTCGCCGTTCTCCGGCTGGAGCGTCGCTATATTGATTTCCCCGTAGCCCAGCTTGCCCGCAATATCCAGGGCTGTAATGACTGACTGATGGCTGGCCTCGGCATCAGCGCTGACCGTAGCTTTGCCGCCCAGATTGTCACCCGCCAGCATCCTGATGGCCGCTTCCAGGGTCTCCGGTCGATTATCCAGCAATACTCTTCCGTTGACGAGGTAAGTGCCCTGCGCCGTAACCGATATCACCATCGGTTCTTCCAGTGCCTCGGCGGGCTGGACACTGCTCGCCTCGGGCAACCTGATGCCGATCTTCGATTCCCGTACAAAACTGGTCGTTATCATAAAAAATACGAGCAACAACAAAACGACATCTATCAGCGACGTCAGGTTTATTTCGGGCTCCTCGCGACTGGGGTTACGCAGATTCATCGGACTGACCCAGTGCATCGAGGTAGCGTTTGCGATGCAATGCTTCGACCAGCGTTATCGCTTCTTTCTCCATGCGAATAACAATAGACTCGACCCGGCCTCGTAAATAGCGGTAACCAATCAGCGAAGGAATAGCCACGATCAGACCTGCAGCTGTCGTAATCAGCGCTTCGGATATTCCGCCCGCCAGGACCGCCGGGTTACCAACACCCTGGCTGGTTATCGCCTCGAATACATTTACCATACCAACCACAGTGCCAAGCAGGCCAAGCAGCGGTGAAATAGCGGCAATGGTACCCAGTGGGTTCAGGTAGCGCTCGAGGTCATGCACGACATGCCTTCCTGTGTCTTCGATACGCTCTTTCATGATTTCCCTGTTCCTGTGCCGGTTCGTCAGGCCGACCGACAGGATCTCACCAAGCGGCGAACTGTCGTGCAACGCTTTGAGGTGTTCGTGATTCAACTGGTTGCTGCTGACCCATTCCCAAACTTCTTTGGTCAGGTGACGCGGCAAGACACGTTTTTCCTGCAGTGTCCAAAGCCGTTCAAGGATTATGGCCGCCGACATGACCGAGCAGACAATGATTGGGAACATTACCCAACCGCCGGCTTTAACTATTTCGAGCATAGATTCGAGGATTGCTGATTCCGGGCGCGGGGCAACTATAACCTGCCATATGGGCCATTTATAGTGCTGTTGTAGTTACACAGGCTGTACTAACAGGCGCTCTGAGCGGCCATGGGCGTCGCCACCGGGCACGTTCCGGAATTACCTGTGAAACACCATCCTCCTCAGTCACAATAAATGTCAGAGCGCCGCCATCGGCTGTCGACAAACCGCACGCGCCTGCCCTGGTCCAGCTTTCGGTAACGCTCACATGCGGAAACCCCCAGCGGTTGGCGTAGCCAACCGAATAAATGACGTAATCAGGTGTCGTTGCAAGCGTGAATTGATTACCGGAAGACGTATCGCTGCCATGGTGGGGAGCAAGCAACAGGTCCAGGTTCTGCAAGGATTGACGCCTGCTTAATAAAGCTTCGACAGCTGCTTCGATATCGCCGGGTAACAACATTTTGCTGTTACCGTGCGTGACCAGCACGACACATGAGCTATTGTTGTCCGACCAGCCGACCGGATTGGCAGGGTGCAGGAACTCCAATGTTGTCGATCCCCACTCCCAGCTTACGCCACGGCGGCATTCTGTCAGCCCGCCGAACCGATCCTCTGCCGAACGGGGCGCAAATATGCGCCGGACCGGCATCGCTTTCATCAGGCTCGCCACTCCGCCGCTGTGGTCACTATCCCAGTGAGAAATAACGAGCGTATCAACGGCCGTGATGCCCAGGTATTCAAGCACCGGCACAACGATCTTGCGCCCGGCATCACCCGCCCGCCACGCAGGACCAGCGTCATACACCAGTACCCTGCCGGCGGTTTGCACAACAACGGCCAGCCCCTGACCGACATCCAGCACATGCAGGCGGAGTTCGGCATCGCTTTGTGGGCCTGCGGACATTACACCGGCGAGCAAAACGCCCAGGCCGAATAAACGAGTCGGGGCCGGCCGCGGCAGCAACATCAGCACAGCGCCCGTCGCCACAGGCACCAGTACCGATAAATGCAGGAAGCCCGGTTCCCAGCTACTTGCCGGAATAGCGGCCAGCCAGCCCAATGCGCCGAACAACAGCGCGAGGCTGTCGGCCGCCAGTTGCAGGCAGGCGGCGCCCGCACTCTGCCACAGGTTGACCAGCAAAAGGCCCGCAAGGCTTAGCGGCAAAATGAGCACGGTAAACACCGGTATGGCCAGCAGGTTTGCGGCAGGCGCAACCAGGCTGAGTTGTCCGAAAAAGATCAGCATCGGAATGGCCAGCCCGAAACCAAGCAGTAGTTGGGCCGCGCCCCAGTCACGCAGCACCGTTCCGCCACGGCGGAGGTGATCTGCTACACGGCTGCCAGAACGCTGCGCTATTGGTCCGTCGTTACCGCCCCGGCGCAGGCATGCAAATAACAGGGCTACCGCCCCGTAGGACAGCCAGAAGCCGGCAGATAGCACGGCCAGCGGATCACGGAGCAAGGCACACGCCAGTACAACCGCGAGCACAGCACCCGGCCGGTAAGATTTGTGGCGGCAGGCAAACAGAATCACCGTTCCGGCCATCAGGCCGGCCCGGAGCGTCGGCAACGGGAACCCGGCAAGGCCCCCGTAGATCAGGGCCGCCCCCACTGCCAGTATTCCCGCGAAACGCTGGGCGTCGACGGGCAACCCGGCGCAACCCAATATCCAGGCCAGCCACCTGCCCAGTTGCCAGGCAACCAGTGCAACCATGCCGATGTGCAACCCGGATATAGCCATCAGGTGACTGGTGCCGGTACGCCGCAGAGTTTCCCAGTGGGACTCATCGAGCAGGTTGCGCACCCCGACTGTTATACCAAGCAGTAACGGCAGGCTGACATGCGCGGCCACGCTGTCTGCAATTTTTGTGGCAAGCGCCGCACGAATCCGCAGCAACCAGGTAGCCGTCGCCCGGAAATCGAGCGGCTTGTTCAGCTGACTGTTCCGCACATAACCCGTCGCGTGTACCCGTCCGCTTAACAGCCGGACAGCCCGGTCCGGCTGGCCCGGGTTGGCCAGGCCACGCGGCCCCTTGAGGCGCGTCAGGAGCTGCCAGCCTGCGCCGGGCCGGAACTCGAGCGCGCTGTCGTAACTGGTCAGCTGTATCAGCCCGGGCAGGCCCTGCTCACGGGCGGCTGACGAAGTCCTGAACAAAAATCTTGTGCTGTGTTCGGATGTACGCGGAAAATCGATTACGGTGCCGCGGACCAGTATGTCCTGCCGGACCAGGTAGCCAGGCAGGCTCTCCTCCAGGTACAGATAACTGTGAAAAGTTGCCAGGAAAAACGTGAGTACAACGGCAAACGGACCGGTGCCGATCAGCCACCACACCAGCGAGCCGCCTGACAACAAAAGTAAGGGCAGATACTCCAGTGACGCCGGTAAGGGAATCCACAACCCTGCCAGCACACCGACTAGCGTACAGATGCCCAAAACTGGCATAGTTGCTTCTGTTTCCAATCATTAAAGGCACCCCGGTTGCAACCGACCGGAGTGCTCAAACTAGACTATGCCCCGCCGATTTTTTAGCCGCGTTTCGAAGCAGTACAACAGGAATGGAGAACATCCCTGGTATCTGAAGCCCTTCGATTTCATACTCGAACACCCCATTTATTTCGCACCCACCCGTCGCAGCGTCGGCGGCGGCGTCTGGCTGGGTATTTTTTATGGCTTACTGCCGATTCCCGGCCAGACACCGCTGGCGGTGCTCTCGGCGTTCGTGCTAAGGGTGAATGTCCCGGTCGCGGCAATCACGGTCTGGATTTCCAACCCGCTTACCTTCGTGCCGATCTTTTACCTCGGCTACCGGATAGGGGCCGCAATCCTGAACATACCGGCAGAACCCTGGCCCGATGAGATCACCCTGGATTGGCTAACTAATGAATTAGCTATACGCTGGAAACCATTGATTTATGGGGCATTAATCCTATCCACATCGGCGGCAACTGCCGTTTACGTGGCGGTAAACGCCATATGGCAAGCCTCGACAATGATTCGCTACCGGCGCCGCCATCGCCGGCCGCGCAAAACCAAGCGGGCAACCTGATCCGATTATCCGGCGCCGTTATCGACCAGCAGCCCGTCTTCGAGTGCCACCGTTCGGTCCAGCCGCGCGGCAAGTTGGGTGTCATGGGTTACGACGACCAGGCTTGCACCGAATTCGCGATTGAGGTCCAGCATCAGGTCGAAGACCTTTTCTCCCGTGGCATGGTCGAGGTTGCCGGTCGGCTCGTCAGCAAGCACAACCGCCGGACGCGCTATCAGCGCTCGCGCGACCGCTGTGCGCTGACGTTCGCCGCCCGACATTTGCCCCGGTCGGTGGGTCATGCGGTCGCCCAACCCCACCTTTTGCAGCAATCCGGCCGCCTTGTCCAACGCGTCGCTGGCGGGCTCGCGCCGGACCAGTAGCGGCATCGCAACGTTTTCCAGCGCCGAGAACTCGGGCAACAGGTGGTGAAACTGGTACACGAAACCCAGGGCCCGGTTACGCAGGTTGCCCCGTTCGCTATCTGAAATCTTCGCCAGGTCCTGGCCCTGCACGCATACCCTGCCGGAGGTCGGCAAATCGAGTCCTCCAAGCAACTGCAACAGGGTCGTCTTGCCCACCCCCGATTCGCCAATTACTGCAACCCGTTCGCCCGCCCGTACCTCGAAATTCAGCCCCCTCAGTACGTGCAGGGTACGCCCGCCCTCCTCGAAATCGCGGACCAGCGCTTCACAGGACAACACGATCCGGTCGCCGGCCCGCTGTCCGGGTTGATCTTCCATACTCACTCGGCAACCTCAGTCATTCGTGGCGTAACGCCCCCGCCGGGTTGGTTGCAGCGCCACGCAACGCGGGATAAATAGTCGCAACGACCGCCAGGATGAAAGCAACCGCCCCGATCCGTGCGACATCCTGAAACTCGACCTTGCTCGGCAATTCGCTGATGAAATACACGTCCGGCGCCACAAAACGAATCTGCAGCAGACTCTCGATCCATACCACGATGTCTCCAAGGTTATAGGCGACTGCCAGGCCCAGCATGACCCCAATCGCTGTGCCTGCTGCACCAATTAAGGTTCCCTGGAATATAAATACCCTGAGAACCGATCCTGCGGATGCGCCCATCGAACGCATTATCGCGATCTCGGCCGTTTTCTCCCTTACGACCATGACCAGCGTCGAAACGATATTAAACGCGGCAACTGCGACAACCATGAGCAGGATGACGAATATGATCGATTTCGTGAGTTCTATGGACCTGAAGAAATTTGCATGCCGCCGGGTCCAGTCACTTACATAAACCCCCCCGCCATAGTTACGCGCCACATCCCGAACGATAGTCGCAGCAGCCAGCGGGTTTGATACGGCGAGGTTGATGCCGGTCACGGCCGAGTTCAGCCGCAACAGGCGGGCTGCATCGTCAAGATGCATATAGGCGAGTGAGCGGTCGAATTCGTACATGCCCGCGTAAAAAATACCGGCGACTTCGAAACGCCGCGTACGCGGCATCATGCCGGCCGGGGTCATCGTGCCCAGCGTCGTCATCAGCTCCACTTTGTCACCAATGGTTGCGCCGAGCCTGGTTGCGAGTTCGGCTCCGATCACTATCCGGTAGCTGTCCGATTCCAGTGCGTCCAGCGACCCTTCCCGGATAAGGCTGGCGGCACCAGAAGTATCCGCTTCGTCGTGCGGCAATATACCGCGCAGTTCGATCCCGGCTATGCCGCTTCTTCCCCTTAGCATTCCCTGTCCGCGCACAAAGGGAGCCGTTGCGAGCACGCTGTCGCGGGATTCTGCCAGGTCCTGCAGATAGCTCCAGTCATCCAGCCTGCCCTCCATACCGGTAATCGTGGCATGAGATACGACCGAGAGTATCCGGTTACGCACCTCGAACTCGAAGCCGTTCATGACGGACAACACGACGATCAGTACGGCGACAGCCAGCGCGATTCCTACAACTGAAATAAGCGAGATGAAGGAAACAAAATAACTTCTGCTGCGCGAGCGCAAATACCTCAACGCGACGAATAACTCGAAGGGCTTTATCGGCATATGACTGGACCCCGGTTCATCATTCGTAGCGCAACACTTCCGCGGGCTGCACAGCGGCTGCACGCAGCGAGGGGTATACCGTGGCCAGCGAGGTCAGCACGAGCACTACAACCCCGACCCAGAACACATCGCTGGTCCTGAGGTCCGAGGGCAGCTCGGTCAGGTAATACAAATCTGCAGGCATAAACTGAAAGCCCATGGTTCTCTCCAGGGCAGGCGCGAGCGTATCGATGTTTAAGGTCATCGCAATGCCGAGCACGATACCGATCACCGCCCCGATCCAACCCACCAGCGTACCCTGCAGGACAAACACTTTGACGATATCGCGGCGTGAACAGCCCATGGTGCGCAGGATTGCAATTCCGCTGCGTTTTTCAGTGACGACCATAACGAGGCCGGCAACGATATTGAACGCAGCTACACCAATGATCAGTGACAACAGTAAGGCCATCATCAGTTTTTCTATCCGGATGGCACGAAAATAACTTGAGTTTTCCTGCGTCCAGTCGCGCACCCGCAACGAGTCACTGTTGCCCCTGCCCGCAAGTTGTTGCCGAACCGTTTCCGGTGCCGCGAAGATATCGTTGGTCACTATGCGTATACCGCTGACCTTGCCAGCCATCTGTCCCAGTTCGTTTGCATCGGAAATACTGATCAGGGCACGAACCGTGTCATGATCCTGCACACCCAGTTCGAACAGTCCCGCGACTGTGAAGCTGCCGAGGCGCGAGCCAATTCCGGCGGTACCGAGCGGCTGCGGCACCAGTAAGGAAATACGCTGGCCGACACCCACGCCCAAACGTTGTGCAAGCGCACGCCCGAGTACGATCTTCCCTGACCCCGGCTGCAAATCGTCGAGGTCGCCGGTCAGCATATTGTCGGCTACCTTCGATACCGTGCGCTCCCGTTGCGGGTCTATGCCGGTAATGACCGCCCCCGAATAACCGGCCGGCCCGGAAATCATACCTTCCAGTTCTATATACGGAGCAGCACCGCTTATCTCGCCGCCGGCCTGCATGTGGTCGGCAACTTCCTTCCAGTCATCGACCCCTCCCTGCCGGCCAAGCACGGAAGCATGGGCGGTCATACCGAGCAGGCGATCGCGCAATTCGATCTCGAAACCGTTCATAACGGACAGAACAACGATTAGAGTAGCGACGCCGAGCGCCACGCCGATGACCGATGCCACCGTCACGAAAGAGCTGAAGCTGTTCCCCTTGCTGGCACGCAGGTAACGCAGACCTAAAAAGAGCGCCAGCGGCCTGTTCACGGCACGTACCGCCCCCGGGGCGCTAAACGGCATAAATACTTGGTTTTGGGCCGGTTCGGGCACCCGGTAAGCCCCCCACGGCACCGGGCGGCTACACCAAACGGAAGGCCTTGTCCATGTACTGTTACATATCCTGAAAAGCGCATGAGTGCTATATTTTCTCCGTTGTGCGCACTGGAGGGTACCAGTACCATGCTCCGAAAAGCTATGTCCGTTTTGGCTTTGACGATTGCCCTGACTGCGGGTTCGGCGCTGGCCGACACCCTGATTGTCGAGGGAATCTCAGCTACTGATAATGCGAACCAGCGTCCCGAACGCGGCCTGACCAAGGCCAGCGTCGAGGCGTCCTGGGGCGCTCCCCGGCAAAAATCGGCAGCGGTCGGCGACCCGCCGATTTCGAGCTGGGATTATGAGCCCTTTGTCGTATTTTTTGAGTACGATCGGGTTTTGCATACAGTCGTAAAACGCTAAAACCACTCCTTACAACCCGGATTAATTTAATCCGCCGGCAGCCGGTCCCGACCAGGACGTTCGGGGCTGCCCGTGCATGTGCCCGTGCATGTATGATAATTACTGCCCCGCTTTTTCTCCTGCCGGCTAAATGAAACCAGACAACCTGTTACTACCCGGTTTGCCGGCTAGCGCCGCTTCGCAACCACAAGGCAAAGCTCGTCTGGGGCGTGTTTACGGGTGCTCGGCTGCCTTGCTGCTGGCAGAGATGTTGCCCGACCTTGAAGGTCCCGAACTTGTGATCGTCCCTGGTGTAAACGATGCGGAGAACCTGGAAGCCGAACTCAGCTTTTTTGCAGGCGGTGGTGACCAGGTCCGGCTGTTCCCCGACCCGGAGACGCTGCCTTACGATCAGTTCAGCCCGCACCAGGACCTGGTGTCCCGGCGGCTTACCATGCTGGCCCGGATCCTGGGCGGCAAACCGGGCTATATCATCGCCGCCGTCCCCACGCTGCCTTATCGCCTGCCACCGGCAGATTACATACGCACATACAGCCTTGGGCTAAAGTGTGGCGACCGGAACGGGCCGGCCGGATTACAGCAACAACTGCTAAGAAGCGGCTATGCCCGCGTTAGCCAGGTAACCGAGCACGGTGAATTTGCCGTGCGGGGTTCGCTCCTCGACCTTTACCCTATGGGTTCCGAAAACCCGGTGCGGGTCGACTTTTTCGATAATGAAATCGAAACGCTCCGCTATTTCGACCCGGACTCCCAGCTTTCCGGCGCTACGTTAACGGAGCTCAACATGCTGCCTGCCGGAGACTATCCCGTCAGCGCGAAGGCCATCAGTTATTTCCGCAGCCGCTTCCGTGAGCGCTTCGAAGGCAATCCACAGCTATCGCACATTTACGCAGAAGTATCCGAGGGGCGTTTCCCGGGCGGCATAGAGAATTACCAACCACTGTTCTTCGAGGAGACCTTAACCCTGTGGGACTACCTGCCGTCCGACTGCAGGGTCATCACCTTTGGCGATGTACAGGGGGCACTCGACGATAACTGGCACCAGATCAAAGATCGTTTCGAGCAGTGCCGCCACGACTCCGAGCGGCCGGCGTTGCGCCCCGACGAACTGTTCTGCCCACCGGAAGAACACGCGCGGCAAATAGAAGCACGGGCAGGGCTGGCGCTTCAGCGCCGTGAGCTGCCGGCCGGGGCAGGTGTTGCGAACCTGGACAGCCAGCCGGCACCTACCCTGCTCATCCATACACGCTCGGCGGAGCCTGCGGGTGAACTAAGTGCTTTCCTGAAAGCTTACTCGGGGCGTGTACTGCTTGCGGCGGAATCGCCGGGGCGCCGTGAAATGCTTGCCGACCTCCTGCGCAATAACGGCATCGAAGTGAGCACGATCGACCGCTGGGACGAGTTTCTCAGCTCGCCGGCGCCCCTGTGCATCACGGTAGCGCCGTTGCAAAGCGGGCTGCGCCTGCCGGAACCGGGGCCGTGCATCATTGCTGAGCACGAACTCTTCGGAACCCGCCCGGCCGCGCGCCGCAAAAAGAAAGTCAAAGACCCCGAAGCGATCCTGAGTGACCTGAGTGACCTCAACGAAGGTTCGCCGGTCGTGCATATCGACTACGGTGTAGGGCGCTACCGTGGCTTATCGCACCTCGATATCGACGGCACACCGGGCGATTTCCTGACGCTCGAATATGCGGGCGGCGATCGCCTGCACATCCCTGTCGGTTCGCTGCAACTGATCTCTCGCTATACCGGTGCGACCGCTGAGAACGCTCCGCTGCACCGGCTCGGCACCGACCAGTGGGAGCGGGCCCGGCGCAAGGCCGCCGAGCAGATTCATGACATCGCCGCCGAACTACTGGACCTGTATGCGACGCGCGAAGCCCGGACCGGCAGAAGTTTCCGTGTCGATGCGGCCGAATACGAACAATTCTGTGCGGCGTTCCCTTTCGAACTCACCGAGGACCAGGAAGCTGCGATCGAGACTACCCTCGAAGACCTCCGCTCGGAGCGATCGATGGACAGGCTGATATGCGGCGATGTCGGCTTCGGTAAAACCGAAGTTGCGTTACGCGCAGCATTTGTTACGGCCATGGCCGGTGGCCAGGTCGCGCTGCTTGCCCCAACCACCCTGCTGGCGCAACAGCACTACCAGACATTCACGGACCGGTTCGCGGACTGGCCGGTCAATATCGAAGTGCTGTCGCGTTTCAGAAGCACCAAAGAGGCACGGCAAACCGTGGCGGGCATGGCGGCCGGCAAGGTCGATATCGTAATCGGCACACACAAGCTGCTGCAGCAGGACATCGGTTTTGACAACCTCGGCCTGGTTATTGTCGATGAGGAGCACCGCTTTGGCGTGCGGCAAAAGGAACGGCTCAAGAACCTGCGGGCCGAGGTCGATATCCTGACACTGACGGCTACGCCCATCCCCCGCACCCTGAACATGGCACTGGGCGAATTGCGTGACCTTTCGCTCATCACCACCCCGCCGGAATCACGCCTTTCGATCAAGACCTTCGTCGCCGAATGGGAGGATGGTTTGATCCGTGAAGCCTGCCTGCGTGAACTCAAGCGCGGTGGCCAGGTTTTTTTCGTCCACAACCGTATCGAAGACATAGAAACCGTTGCGCGCCGACTGGAAAAGATTATACCGGATGCGAGCATCAGGGTGGCCCACGGCCGGATGCGCGAAGCCGCGCTCGAACAGATCATGCTCGACTTCTATCACCGGCGCTTTCACGTGCTCGTATGCACGGCTATTATCGAGAGCGGTATCGATTTGCCGAGTGCCAACACGATCATCATTAACCGTGCTGACCACTTCGGGCTTGCGCAACTACACCAGTTACGGGGCCGGGTGGGCCGGTCACACCACAAGGCCTATGCATTCCTGCTCGCACCTCCCGACCACCTGATCACAGCCGATGCACGCAAGCGCCTGGATGCGATCGAAGCAATGGAGGACCTCGGGGCCGGCTTTGTGCTCGCGACACATGACCTGGAAATACGTGGCGCCGGCGAATTACTGGGCGAGCAGCAAACCGGGCAGATTCAGCAACTCGGTTTCAGCCTCTACGCGCAAATGCTTGCGTCGGCCGTGGACGCGATACGCCGCGGCGAGACACCGGATATGGACGAAAGCCGCGCACTGGGGCCGGAGGTCAACCTGCATCTGCCGGCATTGCTTCCCGAAGACTACATGCCGGATGTGCAGATGCGCCTCGTACACTACAAGCGCATAGCGAGCGCGCGGGACGAAGCCAAACTCAAAGACCTGCAGGTGGAACTGATAGATCGCTTCGGCCTGCTGCCCGATGCCACGCGTAACCTGTTCCGGCAAACCCGCCTGCGGCTGCGCGCTTCACAGTGGGGAATTACCAAGATCGAAGCCTGGCCCGCCGGTGCAACCATTGAGTTTTCCGCCATGACGCGTGTGAACCCCGAACAGATCGTCAGCATTATCGGCCGGGAGCCGGACCGCTTCAGCCTCGACAGCCGCCAGCGGCTGCAACTGCGCGCCGGCCTCGAAGACGAGGAAAGCCGTTTTACGGCCATGGAAGAACTCATAGACCTGTTTGCCGCGGCAGGCCCGGACAATGACCTCGTGGCGATGTCTGTGTAATCATAGCCAGCCATGAATCCGCTTAAACAGCCTGGGCCCTTTATCGCCGGTTTAGCGCTGGCGCTCGCGACGGCGTCCCCGGCACAGGAAGCAGAAGTCAAGGAAGCTCTGCCGCGTTACCAGGTCGAACTGCTTGTATTCACCAACCAGGACCAGGCGCGCACGACTGCCGAAATCCCCCGCATGCCGGAACCGGAGATCGCCGACATCCTGGAACAGGACCTGGCCCGCGCCGATATGCCTCCTCCCGAGTTAGTCACAAGCGAGGAAGTAATCGAAACTGAGCCCTACTGGCAGCCCGTCGAACCGAAGCAGCACCTCCTGAACGGGGTCGCGGAAAGGATCGACCGGGTAGATGCTTACGGCTTGCTCACCCACCTCGCCTGGCGGCAGGCTGCGCCGGACGTGAGCGAGGCGATCGAACTGGAACTGAGTGAACTGGGCGCCGATGCCCGCCTGATCGGCGGCAACGTGAACCTCTTTAAACAACGTTACCTGCACCTGGCCGTGGATGTGCAACTGCTGGATGCAGCCGCCGATTCGGTGAGCAACCCGGGCAATTCGGATGCTTTCCAGTTATTCGGGGTACCAAAGGCGATACCGGCAATCACCGATTCGCGGCGCATCAGGCTGGAGCAGATTCAGTATTTCGACCAGCCACAATTCGGCATTATTGCGATGGTTGCAAGGATCGAAGAGCCGGAGCCGGCCACGGAACCCTGACGTCTGCCTGACCCGTTTCAGGCGGTAATGCCGGGTTCTTCCTCACTCGATGGCAACTCGGCCAGACCGTCCGAGGCCGTTTCGAGCAGCCGGTTGATGCTCATGGAAGCGGTCGGCACCATGGTCGACACGCCGAAAGAAACTGTTACATAGCGATCAACCGGCGACCGCGGATGGTGTATAGACAGGCCCCTCACTTTTTCAGCAATACTTTTTGCAAGGCTGGCGGCACGCCCGGTATCGGTCTCGGCGATCAGTACCGCAAACTGGTCGTCCGCAAATCTGGCTGTCAGGTCGCCACCCCGTCTCAGTGATCCCGTAATCGCATGGGCAATTTTCCGCAGGCATGAATCGGCAGCGTGGCGCCCGTATACCTCTCGGTAACCGTCAAAGCCGTCCACCTGCAACATGATGAGCCCCAAGCTGCGCTTTTCGCGCCTGGCCATAACCCAGTCTCGTTGCAGCATGTCCTCGAAGGCACGCCGGTTCAGAATTCCCGTCGCACTGTCACGTCCGTCCATGCGCCGAAGGTGCATGCGCGCATCCCTGAGCACCGCCCTCAGTGCATCGCGTTCTTCATCCTGTTCCTGCTGCCTGTGTTCGTGGACTTGCTGCTCCGTGCCGACCCAGAATCGCGGCGTGCCCGGCTTTTCGTACAGCGGCAGCATGTCCAGGGCCAGTTGCTCGTCCGCGCCGAGCCTCGAATGGCATGCGATGCGGGCCGTAAATTCGGCTTCGCCAGTATCGTCCTGCGGGCCAACCAGCAGTTCCTGCCAGGGATGTTCTATGAGCTCGGCGGTGTCGAATCCGCTGACAGCTTCAAATGCCTGGTTCACATAGACAACGAGTTGCGGATTAGCCTTGAGGTCGACAATCACGGTGGGCACGGGCGACAAATCCAGCGCCTGTGTCAATATACGTTTATTCAGTTTAAACATATACTTATAATATTAATCCAGAAAGAACCTGCACTTGAGGCCGGGAGCCAAAGACACTCAGCCAGACGGATACTTGCAATCCGGACAAATGTTACTTTTTTGCGGCTTGTCCGGCTGTGAAGCCCGTCACTGTGGGGCTAATCGCTCCCGGGGGCTTGCAGGCGAGTTGCTCTGGTTCAAAGACGCTGCAGCAATTCGGCAAACAGAGCGGCAGCGGCCTGCATGCCCGTCTCCATATGGCCGCGAATTTGGGTATGGATAGGTGCACCGCCGCGTCCCGCTGCAGCATTCAGAACGATGCAGCAGCTGGCATAGGGAACGCCGTACTCCCTGGCCAGCACGGCTTCCGGCATTGCGGTCATGCCCACGATGTCACAGCCGTCCCGCTCCAGCCGGTCTATCTCTGCTGCGGTTTCGAGCCTGGGGCCCTGGGTAACGGCGTAGGTGCCACTATCCGCCAACGGCAGCGAAGCCGAGTGGCCTGCTGCAATCAGATCATGCCTTAGTTTATTGTCATAAGGCTCTGTAAAATCAATATATTCTACTTCTAAATTACTACCATCGTGGATCGTATGCTGCCGCCCCCAGGTGTAGTCAATAAGCTGGTCGGGAATAACCAGGCTACCGGGCTCTAAATCATGCTGTATGGCCCCCACCCCGTTCAGGGCGACAATATACTCAGCCTCGCATGCAGCAAGCGCCGCAATATTTGCCCGGTAGTTCACCCGGTGCGGCGGAATATTGCCTGTAACGCCGTGGCGGGAGAGGTACAGCACCCTGTGACCCGACTGCTGCCAGGTCAGGAGCGCAGTCGAGGGCCAACCCCAGCGGGTCTCCGGCTCTTCCACCTCGCTGACATCCCCGAAGGGAAACAAACGGGCCCCCGTTCCCGCGATTAGTGCGATCGTTGCCATTAAGTTCTTTAACCGTCTTCCCGAAGCGCATAAACACTGGAAAGATGGCGCCAGCGCTCCCGGAAATCCATGCCACACCCGAAGACGTAGCGATCCGGCACGGTGATTCCGGCATCGTAATCAGGTGGCTGCACGTCGGCCGCGCGGGCGCAGTCCTTAATAAATAGCACGGCGGTGTGCGTTTCGGCCGCGCCCTGCTGTTCGCAATAGCGCGCCACAACCGACAGGGTCGTGCCTGCATCGAAGATATCGTCGATGACGATCACGGTGGCGTCGTGCAAATCCAGCCGGGGCGCCGCCCGCCACTGCAACTCGCCGCCTGTCGTTTCTCCCAGGTAGCGACTCGCGTGGCAGAAATCGATCCTGAAATCGCCGGCCAGCCGTTCGGCGACCCGGAACAACGGAAACAGACCACCCGTGAGTACGCCAAGGAGTATGCAGTCGTTGTCGGTTATATGTGGCTGCAGCTTCGCTGCAAGCCGATCGAGGCCGGCTCCGACCTGCGCGGCGTCAATGATTTCCTCGGCAGCGGGAAACCCGGAAAGTTCGGGAAGATCCGCAATCGAAACCATTCAGACCAAACTCCCCTGGCTGAAAGCCGCATCGGCCAATGCGTCAGACAAGCCTGCAATCATCGTATCCCACTCCTCCGAACCATACTCGGCCGCCGTGTATTTCTTCCGGTCTGCCCGCAGGGCCGGCAAGCGGGCCGCAGAAGCCGGCTCATCGTAATCCGCCAGCGCTTCGATAACCGGGCCTACTGACTCGCGATCATTGCAGATCAGGATCATGTCGGCACCGGCCTGCAGTGCGATCCTGGCCCGCTCCTCGATATCGCCCACCACGCCCGCACCGGCCATACTCAGGTCATCTGAAAACACGGCACCCGCGAAGCCCAGTTCATTGCGCAGCACATCGCGGATCCAGTACGACGACATGCTGGCAATAGACTGGTGCACATCGGCGTAGCGCACGTGCGCCATCATCACACCGTGCAACCCATCGTCTATCAGGGTTGTATACGGGTGTAAATCGTCCAGTAATTCTTCGCGGCTGCGATGATCTTCGGGCAACAACAGGTGCGAGTCCCCTTCGACGCCCCCGTGACCCGGGAAATGTTTGGCCACCGCGGCCATGCCCGCCTGCCGCATGCCCTGCATGTACGCGAGCGCCAACCGCGCAACGGTGTTCGGGTCCTGGTGCAGCGCACGGTCGCCTATTACTTCACACAAGCCGTGATCGATATCGACCACGGGCGCAAAGCTGAAATCAACACCGGTATCCAGCAATTCCGTTGCCATCAGCCGTGCGTGCAGGCCAGCCATCCGGTGTGCATGTTCAGGGTTTGCATCATGGAGCTGCCCCAACCAGGCCAGTGGCGGCAGCCGTGTGAAGTCTTCCTGAAAGCGTTGCACCCGGCCACCCTCCTGGTCGACGGCGACCAGCAACGGCGGTGACCGCAAGCTGCGTATCTCATCCACCAGTCTTGTTACCTGCTCTCTGCCGGTGTAGTTGCGACTGAAAAGGATGACGCCGCCGACCAACGGATGCTGCAAAACCTCGCGATCTTCAGCGTTCAGGCTTTCGCCAGCTACATCGATCATCAGTGGGCCAAGAGTCATCTCAACGCTCGAATAAGGCCATCGCTTCTACATGGCTGGTTTGCGGGAACATGTCCATCGCACCCGCTGCCTTAAGGCTAAAACCGTGTTCGCTTATGAGTATGCCTGCGTCACGGGCCATGGACCCGGGATGGCAGGAAATATACAGCAGTTTGGCCGCACCGGTCCGCGCAACGGCCGGCAGTACGTCCCGGGCGCCGATCCGCGGAGGGTCGAGAACCACGATGTCGAAATCCTCACGCCACCAGTCCGGCTGTTCTTCCCGGCTAAGGTCTGCAGCATGGAATGAAGTATTCGTCAGGTTGTTGGCACGCGCATTCGCTTCTGCCTTACAGACCATTTGCGTATCCAGTTCCACACCGGTGACCTGCATGCTGTTCAGCGCAAGCGGCAAGGTGAAGTTCCCGATGCCGCAGAAGAGGTCCAGCACATGTTCAGTGCCCGTGAGTTCGAGCAGTGCGAGTGCCTGCCGGATCATGCGCCTGTTCATATCCTGGTTAACCTGGATGAAATCCAGCGGGCCGAAGGTCAGCCTGAGTCCGTAGTCAGGCAGTTCGTACCACAGGTCCTGGTGGCTACCTGTCGTGTTCAACGGCTGTAGGGTGTCGGGGCCACCGCTTTGCAACCAGACATGCGCTCCAACCTGATCCTGAAACTTTTCAAAGCGCGCAAGGTCCGCGGAACCCGGCTCCTCCAGTACCCGGAACACCAGCGCGAACGCGTTATCGCCGTGGCTAAGTTCGATTTGCGGAATCTGCCTGCAGATATCCAGCGAGCCGATGAATGCCGACAACCCGGGAATCATTGCAGCAAGTTCGGGCACCAGTGTTTCACAGCTTTGCATATCGGCAACATAGGGTTTGCGCTGCTCGCGAAAACCCACGAGGACACGGCCCTTCTTGTCGACCAGCTTTGCCCCCAAACGGGCTCGCCGCCTGTAGCCCAGCGGCCTGCCCGCCAGTGGCTGCAGCACATGCTCTGGCTGCACGCCCGCTATGCGCCGGAACGAATCGAGCAGCGTCGCCTGCTTGGCCTTAAGTTGGGCAGTAGGTCCGAGGTGCTGCAGCGAACACCCACCGCACACGCCAAAATTCGCACAGGCCGGCTCTACCCGATCCGGAGACGCCTCGATGACCTCGAGCAGCTCCGCCTCATCATAGTTCTTGCGGCGTCGCTGCCTGCGAAAACGCACGACCTCGCCGCTAATGGATGCGTCGACAAACACGATTTTGCCCGGCACATCGACCACGCCACGACCGTCCATCATGGCATCGCGTACGGTTGCGGTTTCTTCAGGGTTGTCGATCCATTTGCCCATACCTCAGATAGCCCGCATTGCCGTCATGCAGCCGACCATGCATCGACAAACTTGGCAAGGTGCGGCGCCCCTGAGTCTTTCAGGATGTCGCGCACCAACTGGTACTCGCTCTCGAGGTGTGGATCGTCCAGCAGGCCGCACATGTGCCGGAAACGCAGATATACGAGGTAGGTATTGAGTACATCCGTCTCGCAGTAGTTCCTGATCTCGACAATTCCACCGGCACGATAACTGTCCCAGACCTGGTCACCTGACATCCCCATCTTGCCGGGAAACCCCAGCATGGTCGCTATAGCGTCCAGGCTTGCACGGGCACGCCCCTGGAAACCGGCAAGCACATCCATCAGGTCTATATGCCGCCAGTGAAACCGGGAGAGGTAATTGTTGTAGCGAAAGTTGCGGTCATCGTCGCCGTGTTCCCAGTAACGCGGGGCCTGCACACCGTGCAGGAGCGCACGGTAATGTAAAACGGGCAAATCGAATCCGGACCCGTTCCAGGAAACCAGATCCGGTGTATAAAGTTCTATACCCTCAAAGAAGCGGTGCACGAGTTCCTTTTCATCGCTGTCCGCATCGCCGAGGCTCCAGAGCCGAAAACTATCAGGGCCTCTAAGAGCTACCGAAATAGCCACGATCCTGTGCTGGTACAAAGGCAAAAAATCGGTACCCTTCTCCTGCATCTGGTGAAAGCTCATGGCCTTCGCTACATCTTCGTCGCCGATACCGTCAAGTCCCAGCAATTTAGCGCCGAGTTCGGTATCCGGAACGGTTTCTATGTCAAAGGTCAGGCTGCTCAAAGATCTTTCCCCGATTTTTCAAGGACTGCAACCGCTACCACGAGACCTGCCTCATCGCTCAGGGTGAGATGGCCCCCGCCGATACCGAGCTGGTGGCACATTGCCCTGCCGCGGCTGGAAAAAACAATTTCGGGCCGCCCCAGGCGGTTCGGTATCACGCCGGAATCCCTTATCCACATCCCGTTCGAGAAACCGGTGCCCATCGCCTTTACGATCGCTTCCTTGGCGGCAAAGCGCATCGCCAGGAAGCGCACTTTGTTTTTCGTGTAGGCGAACAAGCGCCGCTCGTCAGGCAACAACAATCGCTCGACAAAACGCTCGCCAAAGTGTTCGTAAGTCGCCGCGACCCTTTCTACTTTCAAAATATCCGTGCCGATGCCAAAAATCATTCCCGGCGTGCCTCCATCATCAGGCGCTTCATTTCCCTGACCGCTTCGGCAAAACCGCTGAAGACAGACTGCGCCACTACAGAATGCCCTATATTCAGCTCAAACAGTTCCGGTATTGCCGCAATATCACTGACATTAGTGTAATTCAGCCCGTGTCCTGCATGCCCCCGGAGACCGATCGCCGCCGCATATTCGGCAGCATTTACTACACGTTGCAGTTCCTGCTCACGCGCGTCTCCGGGCCCGGCTTCGGCAAAACAACCTGTGTGTAACTCAACGACTTCTGCGCCGGTTTGTTTGGCGGCATCCAGTTGCAGCTGATCCGGGTCGATGAACAGCGCGACCCTGATGCCGGCCGACTGCAATTCGGCGCAGACTCTGGTGAGTTCGTCAACCTGTGCCGCCACATTCAAACCGCCCTCGGTTGTCAGCTCCTCACGTTTCTCGGGCACCAGGCAACAGTCTGCCGGTAAGTATTCAATCGCTTTCGAAAGCATGTCCCCGGTGGCCGCCATCTCAAGGTTGATGCGCAAATCGGGCACTTCGCTGAGCCGCACGACGTCGACATCCTGGATATGGCGCCGGTCCTCTCGCAGGTGCACGGTGATGCTGTCCGCACCAGATTGCCGTGCGATCAGCGCCGCCTCGAGGGGATCGGGGTAATACGTTCCGCGCGCCTGCCGCAGGGTTGCGATATGGTCGATATTGACACCCAGGAGCATGCTTTTGCCTTTGTCCGGTTTTATTGTGCTTGTTACAGAGCAGGTAATTTTGGCACCTGGCCAGCGTTGCCGCAACGAAGCTTCAGCGTTTCATGGCCGCGGCAATCCTGCGAGTCTCCAGACCACGCTCCCCCAAGTGATAGTTAAGCGCCGCCCTGAGCAGATGTTTTGCCCGCTTGCGTACAACCGGATCGTCAAACTCACGGCGGCCGATTGCCAGCAACTGGGCTCCGCTAAAACAAGAACCGTCGTCCTGCGCATGTTCAGCAACAACCGCTCCCTGCTCCACACGGAATTCGTATTGCCGCGTCTCCACAAGCGGCTCCTGGCTCACGGAATCCTGCTCAAGATTGAGTGCATAGCCGATCTCGCGCAGCAATTCGAGTTCAAAACCACGCAGCAGCACTTCGACGTCCTCACAGATCGCAAGTTGCGCCACCACCGAGCCGTAATGCATAAATAATTCCGGGTGTGGGTCATGCCGGTGCAGGAGCCTCATAAGCAGTTCATTCACATAGAACCCGGCCATAATCCGGTCCGCTGCCAATACAGCCGCAGCGTCGGTAGATTCGGCAGCACGCAGGGTCTGCAGCTCGCCACGGCCCGACCATGACACCCGCAGCGGCTGAAACGGATTGAGTACGCCCCGGAACGGCGATTTGGGCCGGCGCGCGCCCCGGGCGACGAGGCCGACCCGGCCGTGGCCGGCGGTGAATACCTCCAGCAATTCGCTGGTTTCCCGGTAGGATCGCGCATGCAGTACGTATGCAGGTTCGAGGTCGACCTTGGCGGGATTACTCATTGCTCAGCATCGTAACCAAGCTGACGGAGTGACTGGGCACTATCGGACCAGTTGCGTTTTACCTTGACGTGCGACTCAAGGTAAACCGGCCGCTCAAGGGTTTCCTGCAGGTCCAGCCGTGCGGCCTGGCCAATGGCTTTTATCTGCTGCCCGCCCTTGCCGACGACGATCCCCTTGTGCGATTCCCTGTCGACCCAGATCGTCGCGTTGATCCGTAACCTGCCCTGCTCGTCTTCCTCGAGGTCCTCGATTTCTACGCCGACACCGTAGGGCACTTCCTTGTGCAGCATCTGCATCAGTTTCTCGCGCAGGATTTCCGCAGCACGAAAGCGAAGTCCGCGGTCGGTGGCAATTTCTGATCCGTACAGCGCTTCCTGAGCCGGCAGAAGATCGTATAAAGCCGTTGTCAGCATACCGAGGTTTTCGGGCAGCGTGGCCGATACCGGCACAATCGCGGCAAATTCTGCGCGCCCCGCGGCTTCTTCCAGGATCGGCAATAAGCGGTCACGCGGTTTAACACGGTCTATCTTGTTCACGGTCAGGATGCAGGGGAGTCCCGCTTCTGCGACCAGCCGCAAAGCCCGGTCGTCGCCCTCTTTCCAGCTCCCCGCCTCGACCACGAGCATCACCACATCCGCACTTTCCAGCGAACCAACGGCGGCCCGGTTCATCACCCGGTTTATCAGCCGTCCGGAGGCCGACTCCAGGCCCGGCGTATCGATAAATACTAACTGGTACCCGGCGTCCGTCAGTACACCGATAATGGCGTGCCGCGTCGTGTTGGGCTTGGAGCTAACGATACTGATCTTGTGGCCGACCAGGGCGTTTACCAGGGTCGATTTGCCGACATTGGGCCGCCCCAGGACGGCGACATATCCACTACGGTGATCCGCTATTGCCATTGTTAAGAATATTCAGTGCCTCAGTGGCTGCCGACTGTTCGGCTTTCCGTCGGCTGCTTCCGTTACCTGTAGTGCTTATATCAAGCCCCGAAATCGTGCATACAACTTCGAAGTTCCGGGCATGCGGCGGCCCTTCTTCGCTCTTGACGTCATAGACGGGCACCGCGTGTCCCGCTGATTGTAATGCTTCCTGGAGGCGGGTCTTCGGGTCTTTCAGAGCTTCGCTTTCGGGCAGATCCTCGAGCCGCTTACCATACAGGTGCAGAATCACCCTTGTAGCGGCCTCAAAACCACCGTCAAGGTATACAGCTCCGAATACGGCTTCCAGGCCGTCGGCAAGTATAGAGGTACGCTGATGGCCGCCGGAACGCGATTCCCCGCTTCCGAGCAACATGGCATCGCCCAGTCCTGCGCCGCCCGATATGTCGGCAAGGGTTTCCTTGCGGACCAGGGCGGCCCGCTGCCGGCTCAGACTACCTTCATCGGAATCTGGCAGGTCTTTGTGGAGTTTGTCCGCGATAACGAGCCCGAGTACGGCATCGCCGAGAAACTCGAGCCGCTCATTATTGTTATCGGATCTGCTTCTGTGGGTTAGCGCTCTTGCCAGCAGTTCTGCTTGTTTAAATTCGTATTGCAGATGCTTTCGAGACCAGACCCCCGGTTCGGTCACTTAAATATCTCTACCGTATGATCAAATTCTGCGAGTAGGTAAACATTGCCGAAATAGACTTTCCGGCGCTCGTATTCTATCGATATTTTGTATCCGCTGGCGCTGCGCTTTACAACGAAATCCTTACGGTGGTTAACGTCGCGCAGATCCTCGATATTTACCCGCCTGCCCAACGCCTTGCGAATATCCGTAACGGTCGCATTCTGCCCTTCCAGGTCCGCTTTAACCTGGTTCATGACCTGCACGATCCTCATGTTCTCGAGGTAAACGGGCACAAGCTGAATGACCCCGAAACCTATCGAACCGAGCACGAGAAGCACCAGGACAACGCCTATCGCAGTCATGCCTTGCTGCTGCTTACGCATATTTACACTCCAGCCTGATCGAAGCTATTCGACTTTGTTCCCGATCCTCGTCCACTGCGGCGTTTCCGGGAAATCCCAATTCATCCATATCCGGACAGCCTTTCCGACAACATTTTCCTGCGGCACGAAGCCTACCTGTGGAAAACGGCTGTCCTGACTGTTGTCCCGGTTGTCACCCATCATGAAAAAATGGCCCGCCGGAACAACATACTTTCCGTCACTGCCTGCCTTGAAGCGCATCAGGCGAATATTGTGCTCAATGTCGCCCAGCCTTTCTAAAGCAATAACGGAACTCGCATCCATCTCCATATCAGTCTGCTCGAGCTCCACGAGCTCATTGTTGATATAGAGACGCTTGTTCACATAGGCGATAGTATCGCCCGGAAGCCCGACCAAACGTTTGATGTAGTTCACACTCGGGTCAGTTGGCAGCCGAAATACAATAACGTCGCCCCTCTCAGGATCGCCGTTATCCATGATTTTGCTGTGCAGAACGGGCAGCCGCAGGCCATATGCGAACTTGTTCACAAATATAAAATCGCCGACCAGCAGTGTCGGGACCATCGAACTGGAGGGAATCCGGAAAGGTTCGAAGAGAAACGAACGGACGACCAGCACCAGTAACAATACGGGGAAGAATGACCGGGAGTACTCGACTGCGACATTTTTCGAGGGTTCAGCATTCTCGGAATTTGCTATACGACGGATTACAATTTCGGCGGCGCAAACAAGTCCACTAAGCCCCGTGAGCACTACGAGTACCAGTGCAAAATCCATCAGCAAAATCCCCTAGCGTCCATGCCTCTAAAACTATTTCCGGCCATTACCGCTGCCAACCTTTAACACCGCGAGAAAGGCTTCCTGCGGTATTTCCACCGAGCCAAACTGTTTCATACGCTTCTTACCGGCTTTCTGCTTTTCCAGCAACTTACGCTTACGCGTGATGTCACCACCATAGCATTTTGCAGTAACGTTTTTGCGCAGCGCCTTTACGCTGGATCGTGCAATTACATGCGCACCGATCGCGGCCTGGATTGCTACTTCGAACATTTGCCGCGGAATCAGTTCCCGCAGTTTATCCACGAGTTCCCTGCCACGCGTGTAGGCTGAGTCCCGATGCACAATTACCGACAGTGAGTCGACCAGTTCCTTGTTGATCAGGATATCCAGCCGTACGAGATCTCCGGCACGGAATTCCAGCAGATGATAATCAAGCGAGGCAAAACCACGGCTGACAGATTTAAGCCGGTCGAAAAAGTCCATCACGATTTCGGCAAGGGGTAACTCGTACTCGATCTGCACATGAAAGCCAAGGTGCTGCATGCGCTTCTGGATCCCGCGGCGGTCAATACATAGCTGCATGACCTTGCCAACGTACTCCGACGGCGTAAGTATTGAGGCCAGCACGTAGGGCTCACGGATTTCGTCGATTACTGATGGCTCCGGCAAACCGGCAGGGTTTTCGAGCCTCTCTGTCGCCCCGTCGTTGCGCAGAATCTCGTATACCACCGTCGGTGCGGTCCCGATCAACTCGAGACCGTACTCCCGCTCGAGCCGCTCCTGGACGATTTCCATGTGCAGCGTGCCGAGAAAGCCGCAACGAAACCCGAAACCGAGCGCCGCCGAAGATTCCGGTTCGAAATGCAGCGCCGCGTCGTTGAGGTGCAGCTTGTTCAGGGCATCGCGAAAGTCTTCGAAATCTTCGGACCTGATCGGAAACATGCCTGCAAAAACCCGGGGCTGCACTTCCTGAAAGCCTGGCAGAGATTCGTCGCAGGGATTGGCAGCTGTCGTAACGGTGTCTCCGACCGGCGCGCCATGTAGCTCCTTTATGCCGGCGACCAGGTAGCCGACTTCACCTGCTCCGAGCCTGTCACGGGGCGTTTGCTTCGGCGAATAAACACCGATATCGGTGACCAGATGATCGTTCTGGGTCGACATTATCCGGATCTTGTCCCCTTTGCGCAGTTCGCCGCGGACGATCCTCACGAGCGAAACCACGCCGACGTAATTGTCGAACCAGGAATCCACGATCAGGGCCTGAGCCGGTGGCTGTGAGTCCGACTGCGGGGCTGGAATCCTGTCTACAAGTGCCGCAAGCAATTCAGGGACGCCCTCTCCCGTTTTGGCGCTGACCAGCAGCGCATCCTGGGCATCGATACCAATGACATCCTCGATCTGTTGCTTGACCCTGTCGGGGTCGGCTGACGGCAAGTCGACCTTGTTAATGACGGGTATGACCTCCAGCCCCTGTTCGATAGCGGTATAACAATTGGCGACGCTCTGGGCCTCGACACCCTGGCTTGCGTCAACCACGAGTAAAGCGCCCTCACAGGCTGCAAGTGAACGTGAAACCTCGTAGGAGAAGTCGACGTGTCCGGGTGTATCGATAAAGTTCAACTGGTAAGCGGTGCCGTCAGGGGAAACGTAATCGAGGGCAACGCTCTGGGCCTTGATGGTAATGCCACGCTCACGCTCCAGGTCCATGGAATCAAGCACCTGCTCCGCCATTTCGCGGTCCTCCAGTCCACCACAGGCCTGTATGAACCGATCGGCCAGCGTGGACTTGCCATGGTCGATATGCGCGATGATTGAGAAATTTCGAATGCTGGTCATACTAAGGAAGCGCCGCAACGCGGATTAAGTGTCCTGGTCGGTGTCCCTGATCAATTCCAGTACTGCGCCACGATCAAGGCGGTAGCGACAGACTTCCTGACCGTCTGCGACGAGTACCGGTACGTTGTCACCGTGAGTTTTCTGCCACTCCGGCCTGGTGTCGACATCTTCTACGACCAGGTGAACGCGGCCACGGCAAAGCGGCTCGAGTTCTTCGAGCATTTGTTCACACAAGTGACAGCCACGACGGCTGAAGAGCACAAAGTTACGCACAAAAAATCCATAGGAAAAGGGTGCCGCGTCCGTAGGACCGGTTAGTCCGGCCGCCGCACCTCAAGCTGGCTCAACCAGTACCGGCCAGCACGCGAATCATACAGCCTAAGCACCGCACAGCCCACAATGAAACCAGCCAGACCGCCTGCCATTACTGTGCCCTCGCCCGCACGCTCAAGGCCCGGGGACGCGAGCAACGCTCCGAGGGTCGTCAGCACCGGGACCGTGAGGTAATGAAATACAGCAAGCCAGGTGAGGCTGCGCGCCGGCAACTCTAATCGCACTGCCTGCCCGTGCGCAAAATCCGGCATCCGGAGGTCCGGGCTGCCACTATGGCTGGCGCAAACAACCGCGTCTTTGCTAACGAGAGAAGTGTTCATCACACTCCCCGACTTTCAGAATACCTGGTATTGGAACGGCAGGTTACCACCGTCACCGCTCACGATGAGGATGCCAAGCAGCAATGCCCAAACCAGAAAGAAAGCAATAAGCCATCGCTTGTAGCGGGCAAAAAAGCCCTGTTTCGACTCACTCATCGGAAAAGTTACCGGTTTTGAGGAAGTCACGAGAATACTCTGCAATCATCTTGTGCGCCAGAGCGTTGGGATGCGCGTCATCTGTCGCTACCCAGAGTTCAACCGGGTTTGCATAACCACGGAAGGAATCGGTCAGGTCGATTACTGCAATACCGTTATCCGCAAGAAAACTTTCAACTTTGCTGTACTCGGCCTCGAAGGGGTAATCGATAAGGTTGTGCAATTCGGGCAGCATGATCACCTGCAACCCGATTCCCCGTTCGGTACATATTTTCTTAAGCTCAAGAAAAGCTTCCCTGAGGGCAACAAACCCGGGCTGATCGTCCTCATACAACTCACTGTAGAAAGACTCGAAGGTTGTGCCTCCTTCAGATCGGGTCAGCAGACCCCGCACCCGTGACCACAGGAAAGTAACAGACCTCAGGCGGGCGATTGGTGTCCACTTTGATCGCACGGGTGTTACTTCTGCATCGTTTATGAAATAAAAAACAACTACGCTGTCCGGGTTGTATTTCAACCCCTTCTCTTTAAACAGGTTTAATTGCTGTACGGTGTTGTAGTTGCCGTGGCCAAAATTGATCATCTCTGTCGGCCGGGTTTCACTGAGCATGGACTCCAGCAGCACTTCGTAGGTAGCATCCTTCTCTACCCCCCAGCCAAGGGTTAGTGAATCACCCAGTACTGCGATACGCTGCTTGTCATTACGCTCTACGCTGTACTCCTCGTCCCTCAGGCCGTCAGAATTAATCTTGACATCGACACCCATCAGAAAGGCTTCGGCATCAGGCTTGTGCATATGACCGATATTCGGATTTTCCGCTTTCTCTTTAACTTCTGTGGCATAGCGCGACATTTCCACGTCATAGTAAATGTACAGACGGGTGTAGATCTGGAGGCTTAGCTCCAGCATGACAAAAAATATCAGTAAGGAAATACCGGCAGCGGCCAGCCCCTTCATTAAATCTTTAGGATTCATTCGGCACCGCGGGAAGCAGGTTTAGCTCTGCAAGATCGGTCAACAGTTTATTAGCGACATTCTGGTGACCCCTTATATTCGGATGCGGATTAAAGCGGCTCACCATACGTGTTTCAATTATTTCCCTGGTGCCCGACAAGGCCCTGAACGCATCGATGTAATGCACGTCCAGTTCCGCGGCCGTCTGGATAAGCTCATCCTCAAAATCACCGGGCTCACCGTACGCGAGCCACATGATAGCGATAGGGATCTCTTTTAAATGAGCCAGCGCAGCCAGTTCCCCGTAGGCACGCTTGATCTGGGGTACCAGTTCATCCCTTCGATCATCGCGCAGAACTCTTCTTCCGGGGGTACCCCTCTCGAATGTGCCGAGCCCAAATCTCCTGTCTAACTGGCGCCAGGCGAAGGACATAAAAAAAGGATAGGTCTGGTCCGGCAGAACCTGGTCCGCCCGGGGTTCTACCCAGTCAACATAGGCAGTAAAACTGGTTATCGCCACGATGATCAGGTCCGGATCCCAAGCCAGCGCCCTGTGTTTGAGCGTGCCCACGAGTTCACGTAAACCGTACATCTCTACACCGAAGCTTATGAACTCGAAGTTTTTGTCGGGATAGGCCTTGTTCAGCCGGTCTTCCATAACGGAATGATAAGTGTCGCCTTGATCGACCCCGGTCCCCATCGTCCAAGAACTCCCGATCACAACCACCCTAAAGGTGTTGTCCGGTTTCTCGAGCGAGTATTCCTTGTCGGGCAGCCCGTAGGAGTTGGTACGAATGGGCTCCCCCTGGAACCAGGTATCCAGATCGGGTTTCAACTCGTAGTAAACCTCCGGGTGCTCCGACAACCGGACGAGTCCGCTTCTCGGCAGTATATTCATGCTGTTAAACCGGAAAGGGTTAATCGTGATCGCAAATCCGGCCGAATAGACACGATACGAGAACTCAATTGCGACCAGCAACAGAACGACGAACGCCAGAGTTATGCCCAGCTTTCTTGGCATGCACAAACACTCATTATTTATATCCGCCGAGGAGAGCGTATCCGGCGGAGTGAACAAACGGATGTGGAGTTTACGAGAGTCGCAACGTGCCCACAAGTCACCAATATTACGGGGTTTTCGATGGCGCCGGCGCTTTGCATCACAACATGCGCACGGTGGCCAACAGCTTAAGTTAAGAGTTTGGCGACTTCCAGGTCAGTCGGATTCGCTGGTCATTATCATGGAAAGCGCGATCTGCCGCGCCGTAGGGGGCGGTACTTCGCCTATCGCGGTAACCAGCATCCCCTCTTTCATAACGGAATAGGCATTCGAAGCCCCGACCATCGACAAACCTTCCACTTGTTCCGAGGCGGCCACCCCGACATCGATAAATACCGAAACGGATGCGAGCCCGTCGGAATAAACGAGGTGCACGCGTGGCTCGGAAACACCCTCCATGTACTCACGCATCGCGACAGTCTGCATAAACCCGGGCGGCAATTTCACGGCCCGCCACGGAATCCTGGCTGCCGTAGCCGTGTGGGACGGCGCGTTCCCATGCCGGATCAGACGATAGCCCGTGGTATCCCGGCTGGGACGCACCATATCCTCGCCGACGAGGGGCGGCATCGAGATCGCCGAAAACCGGATTTCCTCGATAGGCATATTCTCATCGGCACCGATCATCTGCGATTTCAGCGGCATCGCAGTTTGGTAGTCGAGCCAGAGTCTGTAGCCGTAGCGGTATTCATCGCGCGGCTGAATCGCGACCACCACAACCGTCCGGTCCAGCAGGCGTTCTGATTCCAGCAGCTCAAACTGATAGTGGCTTGCCAGCGAGGCCGAATACTCTGGCAGGTTTGCCCTGAGGGGGTTCTGTTTACGGGGCAGCGCTGTACGCTTATCGACAACGACCGAGCGTTGTGCAGGAAAAATGCAGATAACTTCATCGCTGGTCCGGATGATCTCGGCACCAAGACCATCCATTTCTACTACCCGTTCGGTGACTTCGTGGTCCGCGACACGGTGATAAACGCGGAACATATCCGCTTTGCCGGGCCGCATATAAACCAGGGTGCCATGATAGTTGAGGTACTCAACCGCTTCATCCATACGATTCAGCCAGGCCTCGGGCTCTTCCGGATCATCCGCGTAAACAGCGCCCTGCATCAACATGCATAGCAACACGGACCTGGCCAAACGGCGAGAGAAACCGGGTGTGCCGCTATTCCCCATAACTCGCTTGCTGCACGAAAATCCGCGAATCAACGATAGCCCCCTGGAAAGATCTCGAAAACTCGCCATGGGATACAAGGTAACTGGTCATGCGCTCCGGTTGCAGCACCGCACGCTGGAAGTCTGCGGGTACCCGCGCACTGCGCGCAGGCAGATCACTCAAATTAGCCGGTGACGAGGAAGCATCGACAGGCGCAATACGTGCCAGTTCGGTCGGCTGCTGTGCATCGAAGGAAAGCTGTTCGTCGTTGAAGAAATTACCGGTGTAAAGGCCGGCAACCACCAGTACGGCCAGCGCTGCGGCCAGCAATCCACGTTTGCGGCTCGAAACGGGAGTGCCCGACACGTCCGAATTCTGGCTGCCCGAACTGTCATCCCGCATTGCCATCATCAGGCGCTGCCTGAGGTCATCACCGGTTACCTGCACCGGATCGCGACGCAGGGCACTCCCGATTGCTGCATACCGGGCCAGTGTAGCGCGGTACTCCTGATCCCTTTCGAGACGGCGCACGAGCAACTGCAACTCTTCTTCCGGCAATTCGCCATCCAGAAAAGCGGACAATTGTTCCTCAATATTTCGTGTTACATCTTTTTCCATCGGTCTCTCTCAACCCGCATCCATTATGGGCCTGATGTTCCGGTCAAGCGCTTCGCGTGCCCTGAATATACGCGATCTCACGGTGCCGACCGGGCATTCCATTACCTGCGCGATCTGTTCGTAGCTCAGGCCGTCAATTTCACGCAGCACTATTGCTGTACGCAGTTCATCTGGCAACTCCACGATAGTCCGCTCGACTGTTTCGCGCAGCTCTTCGCCCATCGCCTTGCCTTCGGGCGAATCGGATTCCTGCAGGCCAGCGTGCCATTCAAACTCTTCCGGCTCCGATATCTCCGCGGCATGGTCCAGCGGCCTGCGCCGCGCAGCAACCAGGTGATTTTTCGCAGTATTAATCGCAATGCGATACATCCATGTATAAAACGCGGACTCTCCACGAAATTTTGGTATTGCCCGATAAGCTTTTAAAAATGCCTCCTGTGACACATCCATGGCCTCTGAAGGATCCTTTACATAACGCATGATCAGCTTGATGATCCTGTGTTGGTACTTAAGGACGAGGAGATCAAAAGCATGTTTATCCCCCGCCTTAACGCGGTCAACCAGCAACTGATCGCTGGCACGGTTGCCTGTTTGGCTCATAGCACCCCGCCAGCCTGAGTTTCTGCACTCGCATAGACCCCGCAGCGGTGCGAAAGTTCGCGTCCGACAGCCAGCTTGAGAATCGGATCACAGTGCTGATCAAAGTATTCTTTTTTGCGTTGCATCATCCGGCGGTTATTTGATTACGGAAACAGGTACCGCACGCGCATTCGGCGCCAGTTTTTGTGGTCATTTTTGCTGAGCAAAAACCAGGCGCTAACAATCCGGCCGTTAGCCGTGCGCAGACTAAGGCCGGCAATACGGCCACCCCAGCAACTTCTGTGGCGCAACAATAGCACGGGCTGACGAGCACGGTTGATCCATGCGGCCCACTCCCCGGGTGCGCCCGCCTCAAGATGCAGAGACGCCGTGCAGACATGCCCCCGCCAGGAGATGACGGGCAGACTATGCAGGCTTGCCCCCGCTAAGAAGCCGTTCGATGACATTGCGCAAAGCTTCATCGTCAGCCTTACTTTGCCCGGTTAGCAAGGCGAGTATCTCGGGATCAGGCACAGTTAACAATTTCTCGAAAGCACCCTGCTCGGTTGCATCGGCGGCACCGTAGTGCCGGTCCAGGTAATCCAGCAGGAGCATATCGAGTTCACGCATGCCCCGTCGGCAGCGCCAGCGAAGCTTTGCAAGTTCGGTGTCGGTCATGTTCCCGGTTGCGCAGTGGCCGGTCAGCTCCGACGGAGGGCCAGCATTTTCTTGGTTTCCGCGATAGCCCTGGCCGGATTCAGATCTTTAGGGCACGCGTATGTGCAGTTCATGATGGTGTGACAGCGAAACATCCGGAAAGGACCTTCCAGACCATCCAGTCGCTCCGACCCGGCCTCGTCACGCGTATCGACGAGCCAGCGATAGGCTGCGAGTAATGCGGCCGGACCGAGGTACCGGTCACTGTTCCACCAATAACTTGGACAACTCGTCGAACAGCATGCGCACAGTATGCACGCCGAGGGCGTGTTTATTTTTTCCTGGTCTTCCTTGGACTGCAGGCGCTCATGGTCGACCGGCGCCGGGGTGCGAGTCTGCAGCCAGGGTTTGATGGACGCATATTGCGCATAAAAATTTGTCAGGTCCGGAACGAGGTCCTTGATCACCGACATGTGCGGCAGCGGATAGATTTTTACATCACCCTTCAGGTCTGCCGTCGACTGGGTGCATGCAAGCGTATTGGTGCCGGCGATATTCATGGCGCAGGAACCGCAGATACCCTCGCGACACGAACGGCGAAACGTCAGTGTCGGATCAATTTCATTTTTGATCTTGATAAGCACATCGAGGATCATGGGCCCGCAGTTGGCCGTATCCACTTCATAGGTGTCGAGGCGTGGGTTTTCACCGCTGTCGGGGTCATAACGGTAGATGACGAAGCGCCGCATTTTCGCGCCATCTTCCGACGCGCTGAAAACCCTGCCCTTTTTGACCCGGGAGTTTGGCGGGAGCGTGAACTCGACCATGCTCGAATCTCTCCTAAACCTGTCAGTAAACCCGGGCCTTGGGCGGCACCGTTTCCACTTCGTCCGTTAGCGTTTCCAGATTCACGGTCCGGTAGTCCAGCCGCACGTCACCTGATTGATCTACCCAACACAGCGTGTGCTTCATCCAGTTGTCGTCGTCACGGTCAGGGTAGTCTTCCCGCGCCTGAGCTCCGCGACTTTCCTTGCGATTGCTCGCCGCCTTGATGGTGGCAGTTGCCTGCATCAGCAGGTTTTCCAGTTCCAGCGTTTCTATCAGGTCGGTATTCCACACCAGCGACCGGTCATTTACTTTGACATCGCCGAATGCAGCATAAGTATCACCGAGTTTCTGTATGCCCTGTTGCAGTGATTCTCCGGTACGGAATACAGAAGCGTGCGTCTGCATAATTTTCTGCATTTCCAGCCGCAGTTCGGCGGTCGGGCGACTCCCGTTTGCATTGCGCAACTTGTCCAGCCGGTCGATGGCATTCTGTCCGGCGTCCGTGGCAAGCGGCCGCTGCTCCGCATTGTGCTGTATCGTCTCCGCACAGCGCCTGGCCGCCGACCGGCCGAAGATGACCAGGTCCAGCAGTGAATTGGATCCGAGCCGGTTGGCGCCGTGCACCGAAACGCAGGCTGCTTCGCCAATGGCCATCAGTCCGTCAACTTCACCGCCGGTGCCGTCCAGTGCCTCACCGTGGTAGTTCGTGGGTATGCCGCCCATGTTGTAGTGAACGGTCGGTAGCACCGGGATGGGTTCGCGCATCACATCGACGCCGGCAAAGATACGCGCGGTTTCGGCAATACCGGGCAACCTTTCCTCGATTACTTCCGGCCCGAGGTGCTCAAGGTGCAGATAGATATGATCTTTCTCCGGCCCGACCCCTCGTCCGCCCTGGATTTCCATCGTCATGGAGCGGCTGACAACATCACGTGAAGCAAGATCTTTTGCATTGGGCGCATAGCGCTCCATAAAGCGCTCACCATCAGAGTTGGTTAGATAACCACCCTCGCCCCGCGACCCTTCTGTAATCAGGCAGCCTGAACCGTAGATTCCGGTGGGATGGAACTGCACAAATTCCATGTCCTGCAGCGGCAGGCCGGCACGCAATACCATCGCGTTGCCGTCTCCGGTACAGGTATGTGCGGAGGTGCAGGAAAAGTAAGCCCTGCCATAGCCGCCTGTAGCAAGAATTACCTTGTGTGCTCGAAAGCGATGCAGTTCACCGGTAGCCATATCGATGGCTATGACGCCGCGGCAGGCGCCTGCTTCCATGATCAGATCGATGGCAAAATATTCAATGTAAAAGTTTGCGTCGTGTTTTAAAGATTGCTGATACAGGGTATGCAACATGGCATGCCCGGTGCGGTCGGCAGCTGCACAGGTACGCTGCGCAATACCTTCACCGAAGCGCGTGGTCATACCGCCGAAGGGGCGTTGATAAATTCGCCCGTCCCCGGTACGCGAGAACGGCACGCCATAGTGCTCCAGTTCTATGATCGCGGCAGGCGCTTCCTTGCACATGTATTCGATTGCATCCTGGTCGCCGAGCCAGTCAGAGCCCTTGACGGTGTCGTACATGTGCCAACGCCAGTCATCCTCACCCATATTGCCGAGTGCGGCGCTGATCCCGCCCTGTGCCGCAACCGTATGACTGCGCGTCGGGAACACCTTGCTGATGCAGGCTGCCGACAGGCCGGCTTCTGCCAGGCCGAAGGTCGCTCTTAAGCCGGCACCGCCGGCGCCGACGACAACGACGTCATAAGTGTGGTCTACAAATGTATAGTCGCCGCTCATGACGCGCCGCTGGAGATCGAAATGATCGCGGCTATGCCCGCAAGGCCAAGCGCGACGTGTACCAGTTTGGAGAAGGTCATACTTGCGGCCCTTATCCGGATGTCTTGTACGTAATCTTCGAGGATGACCTGCACGCCCAGCAGCGAGTGATAAAGCGTGGCTATAAGCAGCAGGATCAGCATGACGCCGTTAAAGGTTTCGGCGGTCCAGGCCACGACAACCTCATGCGCGAAGCTTTCCAGCCCCAAAAGTGACAGTGCGAACCAGAGCGTAAGCGGGATCAGGGCGATAGCGCTTACCCGCTGGGCCCACCAGTGCATGGTAGCCCCCTCGACTGCTATGCCGAGCATCGATTGCAGGCTCATGCGAACGCCCCCAGCCAGTAAAGCACCGTTGCGATAACCGCAATCAGCAACGTGAACCAGCCCGAAAGCCGCGCAAAGTTTTTCTCGAAGCCCAGGCCCGCATCCCAGGACAAATGGCGTATACCGTTCCCGAGGTGATAGAACAAACTTGCGGAAAACCCGAACAGGACCAGGTACCCCAGCGGGCTGCTGAGCACACTCAGCACCCTGTTGTAGGCCGCCTCACCGGCAGCCACTGCTACGATCCAGCTAATGAGCCCCAGCGCAGCGAACGACAGCGCCACACCGGTCATACGATGCAGTATCGACAGGGTATTACTTGTCTGCCAGCTATAGACAGCCAGATGCGGTGACAGCGGTCTTTTTATTTCTGGCATTTCCATTCACCCTGGATACACACACAAAAACAGGCAACATCCGCTACGTCCGTTGCCTCATCCGTGACAATGCGGGTGCTCCCGGATACTCAACTTTACGACTACCGGAGCTGCGATTCCCTCAGAAATCTATGCAGCGACCGTTGCGCTCCCAGTCTCCAAAGCGGGTGGGCTCGGGTCCCGCTGGACCGCCGATTTCCGGCTGCGGGTCCGGCTTAATGACTTGCGGACCAGACCGGTTTGCGGTCGTATCCTCTGCAAGTATCACGTTCACCTTGGGTTCTTTTTCAGGGGCATACTCCGGCATGGCGCGAAGTGTGCCAGAATGCGCCTGATTTTGCATCACGGGCCCGCCCTTTAAAGGCTTTCAGAAGATTTCATGAGCACACATCCGGATGCCGGTAACAACCCTTCCGAAGGGCTTGGCGTCATAAGAATCAGTGGCGCTGACCGGCGGATTTTTTTGCAGGGTCAGCTTACGCAGGATATCGACGAACTGACGCCGGGAAACCCCCTGCTCGCGGGCTGGGTATCGCCCAAGGGAAGGCTCCGTTGCCTCGCATGGGTAATCGACTGGCATGACGCTGCATGGCTGATCCTGCCGCAGGCACTCGGCGTTCCGGTCGCCAGGCAACTCGCCCCGTACGTATTGCGGGCCGACGTGCAGATCGAGACCCCTGCGACCGGCGTGCACGCCCTGCACAGGAGTGAGCTCGGGGCAGTGGAAAACCTTCAGGTTAATCCTGATAAACAAACGATTACCCACTGTATTTACAATGATAATTACCTGTTTCTTGCTATCGAACAGCTCCCGGAGACGGGCCTCCTGCTGAGCGAACCGGCGACTGCACCGGAGGCGGGGCCGACGGACTGGCAGGCATGGCGCCGGCAGAACGTGCGGGCCGGCCTACCCTCAGTGTGGCCCGAATCCAGTGAGATGTTCGTCCCGCAAATGCTTAACCTCGATTTGCTCGATGCCATCAGTTTCAGCAAGGGCTGCTATGTCGGGCAGGAAATAGTCGCCCGCACGCAGAACCTTGGGCGCATAAAACGGCGTATGTATGGATTCACTGCAGACGGCGAGCATCACGCCGGGCCGGGTGCGGACCTATACAGCGACGGCAAAAAAACCGGCGAACTGGTCGATGCAGTCTGCGGGGACGGGCGCACGGAATTGCTTGCCGTCGTACCGATTGAGAAACTCAACGAACCCCTCTGGCTCGATCCGGACAACGAGGTGCCGCTCGATCGCGTAGCGCTTCCCTACCGGGTGCCCGAACAGCCTGGCTAAGTCTGACCGGTATCGGCCGGGTGTATATCTGTCAGTTCGATATCGTCCGCAGCGAATTCACAGCCGAGGAACGCACTGCCGATGCGCGCGAATCGTGCCGCCCCGTCGGTTGCGATTAGCCGTATCCCGCCGTTCGCATCTTCGGGTGCTGCAAGACCGCTTGCTGTAAGCTCTTCCCGAACGGCACTGGCTGCCGTCGTCGCGGAATCGACGATCTCTATGCCCGGGCCCAGCGCATTACCGATGGGCCCCAGCAACAGGGGAAAATGCGTGCAGCCGAGGATCGCCACATCAGGCCGCTCGACATCACTCCGTTCGCGTATACCCGCCAGGTACTGACCCGCGACCGCATCCGCAATCGGACCGGTGTTCCAGCCCTCTTCCGCCAGTGCGACAAACAGTGAACAGGGCAACTCCTCGATGACGGCATCGGGATCCAATTGCAGGATCGCCCGCGTGTAAGCGAGCTGACTCGTTGTCGACTCGGTTGCCAGCACGAGGTGGCGCTGGGAGCTACTGCGGTTAACGGCGGCGGCCGCGCCCGGCTGCACAACCCCGATCACGGGCACCGGCGCAAGCCGCTGCCGTAACTCATCCAGGGCCAGTGCAGAAGCTGTGTTGCATGCAACGACCAACAGCTTGATGCCCTGTCCGACCAGGTAGTCGGCCGCATGTGTCGCATAGCGTTGCACGGAAGCCGGGCTCTTGGTGCCGTAAGGCACCCTCGCTGTATCACCCAGGTAAAGGAGCTCTTCGTTTGGCAGCAGGTCACGAACTGCATGCACTACAGTCAGTCCTCCAACGCCGGAGTCAAATATGCCAATTGGCAAACGCGACTGCTCCATGCCTGCCTTCACTGCGCCTGCTGTTCGCGCAGGTGCGGGAACAGCAAAACGTCGCGGATCGAAGGTGCGTCCGTCAGTAGCATGACCAGGCGGTCTATGCCAACCCCCAGGCCGGCCGTCGGAGGCATCCCGTACTCCAGCGCGGTAATGTAATCCTCGTCGTAAAACATGGCCTCTTCGTCACCGGATGTCTTGCGTTCCACCTGGGCTCTGAAACGCTCGGCCTGGTCCTCGGAGTCGTTGAGCTCTGCAAACCCGTTCGCAATTTCGCGGCCGGCGACAAAGAATTCGAAACGGTCCGTCAGCCAGGGGTCATCGCTGTTACGTCGGGCAAGGGGCGAGACTTCGGTGGGAAAAGCAGTAACAAAGGTAGGCTGATCGAGCCGATTCTCGACCGTCTTCTCGAATATCTCTATAAGCAGTTTGCCGCTACCGAAGTCATCCACAACCGGTATATCCATCCTCGTGCAGACTTCGCCGAGGTATTCACGATCGCGCAGGCGGGCAGCATCGAGATCGGGATTGAAGCGTGCGACCGACTCTTCTATTGTCAAGCGCTCATAAGAACCCGACAGGTCATATTCTTTTCCCTGGTAAGTAATAGTGCCCGAACCGAGAATGGTTTCGGTTATATTCCTGAGCAGGTTCTCGAGCAGATCGATCAGTATGTTCTGGTCCGCATACGCCATGTAGAGTTCCAGCATCGTGAACTCCGGGTTGTGCTGTGTCGACAGCCCTTCGTTGCGGAAACTGCGGTTGATCTCATAAACACGCTCAAAACCGCCCACGACGAGGCGTTTCAGGTACAGCTCCGGCGCGATACGCAGATACAACTGGCGGTCCAGGGTATTGTGGTGGGTCACAAACGGGCGCGCCACCGCCCCACCGGGGATAGGCTGCATCATCGGCGTTTCCACCTCGAGGAAATCCAGGGCGTCGAGGTAAGTACGGAGGGACTGAATGATTTGTGAGCGCGCCCGGAAAACCTGCCGCGAGTCTTCGTTAACGATGAGGTCGACATAGCGCTGCCGGTAACGCAACTCCTGGTCGCTCAGACCGTGGTATTTTTCCGGCAGCGGGCGCAGCGATTTGGTCAGCAACTGAATGTCTTCCACCCGCACCGACAGCTCACCGGTCTTGGTCCGGAACAGCCTGCCCGTCGCCCAGACGATATCCCCCAGGTCCCAGCGCTTGAAAGATTTGTAATGCCCTTCGGCAAGTGCATCGCGCTGGACGAAGAGTTGCAGTTGCCCGCTTCTGTCCTGGATCGTAACGAAAGTTACCTTGCCCATGACCCGCCTGGTCATTACGCGCCCGCCCACTGCAACGACGATATCGTTTTCTTCCAGCGCCTCGTTGCTGTAATCGGCATAGATGTCCTGCAACTGGCCGGCGAGGGCCGAACGCCTGTATTCATTCGGGAAGGCAAAACCTTCGGCACGCAAATCCTCCAGCTTGCGCCGCCTTTCTGCTATCAGCTTATTTTCTTCCTTGGGTTTTGCTGTCATCGTGATTAACCCGGTCCTTACAGACCCTGCTTGAGACTTGCCTCAATAAACCTGTTCAGCGCCCCGTTCAATATCGAATCCGGGTCGCCGGACTGAATCCCTGTTCGCTCGTCCTTGACCCGCGACTGGTCGAGTACATAAGAACGAATCTGACTACCCCAACCGACATCCGATTTCGATTCCTCTTCCGCCTGCACCTCTTCCCGCCGCTTTTGCTCTTCGAGTTCGTACAGCTTCGCCTTGAGTTGTTTCATCGCAGTCGCCCGGTTTTTGTGTTGCGACCGGTCGTTCTGACATTGCACCACGATCCCGGTCGGATTGTGGGTAATTCTTACAGCGGATTCGGTTTTATTGACATGCTGCCCGCCCGCTCCGCTGGCCCGGTAGACATCCACCCGGAGGTCTGACGGGTCGATCTCGATCTCTATATCGTCCTCAACTTCGGGCGCAACGTAAACTGCTGCGAAGGACGTATGCCGCCGGTTACCGGAATCGAACGGCGACTTTCGCACGAGGCGATGTACGCCCGACTCCGTCCGTAACCAACCATAAGCGTACTCGCCCTTTACGTGCACCGTGGCGCTCTTGATGCCCGCGACCTCGCCGGCCGACGCCTCGATCAGTTCGGCTGAAAAACCATTGGATTCGCACCACTTCAGGTACATCCTGAGGAGCATCTCGGCCCAGTCCTGCGCTTCGGTTCCGCCTGCGCCGGATTGAATATCGAGAAAGGCGTTGGATGCATCGGCGCGGCCGCTGAACATGCGCTGGAATTCGAGCTTTTCAACCTGCTCCAGCATACGCTCTACATCGGCCGCGATTTCCTGCTGGATGGCCGTATCGTTTTCCTCGGTAGCCAGCGCCAGCAAGTCGTTCGCATCAACGATGCCACTACCCACCTGCTCCAGCGGAATCAGCATCGCTTCGAGCCGGGCGCGCTCCCGCCCCAACGATTCGGCCTTTTGCTGATCGTTCCAGATATCGGGGTCTTCCAGGTCCTGTTTGATCTGATTCAGGCGGTCGAGCTGGTTCTCGAAGTCAAAGGTACCCCCTTAGAGCAACACTGCGCTCTTTAAGGTCATCGATCACGGACTGTAACTGGTTAAGTTCCATACGCTTCCAAAGGGGCCGCCGGGGTGTCTGTACGTGGCCGGTATGCTAGACGCATTCAATGTGAACGACAAGCAATTGATGTTCGCGTATGCCCCTGAACTCATTGACATCGAGCCGATAGGCCACGTTAAGTTCGGGATAATTCGGCCGGACATCCAGTTTCGGCTGGTCGAATGCAATTCCGCTAACGGTCGCGCTACTGTCTTTGGGTTTCAGTGTGAGCTTGAGGTGCCGCTTGCCGACCACGCGTTGGGAAACAAGCTCAAACCTGCCATCGAACAACGGCTCAGGAAAGCCCTGACCCCACGGCCCGGAGAACCTCAGGGTCTCCGCAAGTCCGAGGTTTAAATCCTCTGCCGCAAGTGTGCCGTCGCTGAGTATACGGTCCGACTCCTCGATGCGATCCGCATACAGTTCAACCTCGGCCGCAAATGCCTGCCTGAATAACTCCAGCTTATCCGTATCCAGGCTCAGGCCTGCTGCCATCGCGTGGCCGCCGTAACGGCCGAGTAACCCGGGATGACGGGCATCGATGCCGGCCAGAACATCGCGCATATGAACCCCCTGAACCGACCTGCCTGATCCCTTCAGTGTGGTGTCGTCCTCGCCCGGCGCAAAAGCGATCACCGGCTTCTTCAGCTGCTCACGAATGCGTGTAGCGACCAGCCCCACAATACCCTGGTGCCAGCCGGCGTCGTAAAGGCAAACCGCACTGCCCCCCGGCCCGACCTGCTCTTGCTCAAGACCCAGCAACAGATCTTCGGCCTCTGCCTGCATGGCTGCCTGCAGCTCGCGACGCTCGGTATTCAGTTCTGACAGATGTCCGGCCCGCCTGCGCGCATCCGGAAAACTTTCCGCAAGCAGGCAATCGATGCCCAGCGTCATGTCGGTAAGCCGGCCCGCGGCATTCAGGCGCGGCGCAATTGCAAAGCCCAGATCGGTGGCCGCGGCATCCGTGCAGCTTCGGTCGGCAACTGCAAACAGTGCCTGCAACCCCGGCCGGGCACGGCCGCCACGTATACGTTTAAGCCCCTGGCTTACCAGCACCCGGTTGTTCTGGTCCAGCGGGACCAGGTCGGCCACCGTACCCAGCGCAACCAGGTCCAGGCACTCCGCTACGGCCGACCGGGCGGTTTCAGCACTTATGCAGCTGTCCGCAGCCAGTCGCTGACCGAGGGCAGCCATGACATAAAAGGCCACGCCGACGCCGGCCAGGTGTTTACTCGGAAAACTGTTATCCGGCGCGTTCGGGTTTACGATCACACTCGCGTCCGGCAGGGTTTCGCCCGGCAAGTGGTGATCCGTGACTATTACGTCAATGCCGCACTCATTTGCGGCGGCTACGCCTGCCTGGCTGCTTATCCCGTTGTCGACGGTAAGAATGATGTCGGGGGACTGTTTTGCTGCTTCTGCCACTATGGCCGGCGACAACCCGTAACCAAAACGAAACCGGTCCGGGACCATGTAAGCAGAATCTGTAAAACCAAAAGCACGCAAGCAGCTAATAACAAGTGCCGTCGCAGTAGCCCCATCCGCGTCAAAATCGCCCAGTACGAGCACGCGTTGACCGTTTGCTCTCGCGAGTGCCAGTCTTTCAGCAGCGGCGTCACAGCCCTCGAGACGGCTCACGGGGATCATCGCGGCTAGCGAAGTGTCCAGCGCACCCGGGTCAACCGCACGGGCCGCATATACACGGCGCAATACGGGGTGCAAATCATCCGGAAGACTATCGAGCAACCCGGTGGAAGCTTTGCGCCGCTCAATCAGCTTGGCGGTAATTTGTGTCATACAATTACTTATTATTTGGGTTTGTAATCTGCAACATGAAATTCACTGCCGACTCTGCCGACGGGAACGTTATACGCTCTTTCTCCCCGGGAGAGATTCGCCTGCACGATAAAATCATCGATACGAATGTGATCATCTCACGCGACCGGATAATCGCCGACTGGAACCCGCCTGACATCGCAGAAATCAGCCTGGAGGACTTCCGCCCCGCCCTCGGACTCAACCCCGATATTATTCTGTTTGGCACGGGTATCAATCAGCATTTCCCGGATATTGCGGTACTGACGGAAATCATGCGCAGTGGAGTTGCGATCGAGGTCATGGAAACCCATGCCGCCTGCAGGACTTTCAACGTGCTGATCGGCGAGCACCGGGCTGCGGTAGCAGCACTTCTGGTCGGCTAACTCACCTGCGCGGCAGGTAGCGCAGCGGATTGACAGGTTCGCCGTTACGGCGAATCTCGAAATGCAGCTGCGCGCTGCCCCCTGCTTCACGACCCATTCGCGCTACTGCCTGCCCGGCCCGGACCCGGTCGCCCTCGCGGACCAGCAGCGATGAATTCAATCCGTACGCACTGAGCCACGAATTATTGTGCTTGATGATCAGCAACTGGCCATAGTGCGACAGTCCGTCACCGGCATACACTATTTCACCGCCGGCCACCGCAACGACGGTCTGATCTTCCTTGCCGGCGATCCTGATTCCCGATTCTGTTTTGACCGAGGTGCCGAAAGCCATTGCCACGGCACCGGCGGTAGGCCAGTGCCAGCGTGGCGGTGGCAACAACGGCTGACTGACAACACGACTGCTTGTCTGCATCGATCCTGCACGGACAGGGGTCTTCAGGCGTAACTTCTGGCCCTCGCGTATATAAGTACCGTCGCCCAGGCGATTCCAGCGGATCAGGTCACGCTGGTCGACGTTGTAGTTAACGGCAATGGAATAAAGCGTTTCCCCGGCCCTGACCGTGTGGTAATCCCGCGACCACCGCAGCGCCCCTTCGCATGCGACCAGCAGTCCGCACAGCGCCAGTAAAACCAGTCCTGGCAGACGCTTTCTCAACTGCGAAAGAGGAAATAACCGACTACGATCAGCGCTACAACGATCCAGCCGATAATATCTACGTACCGGCGCAAGGCCGACTCAACCCTGGGCCCGCCCCAGAAAAGCAACCCGGCAACGAGGTAAAAACGCGATGCGCGGCCTGCCAGAGAGGATAAAAAGAACGGCAGTACCGGCATGCCCATCGCACCGGCTGCGATCGTAAATATCTTGTAGGGAATGGGCGAAAACCCGGCGGCCAGCACGGCCCAGAAGCCCCACTCCCGGAACCAGGCATGGGCGCGCTCGTACGCGTCCCAGTAACCCAGGTCCCGGAGGACAGGTGAGATGGCATCTATCGCCAGTACACCAATCAGGAACCCGGCCAGGCCGCCCGCCACCGATGTAACCGTCGTCAGCGTTGCAAAGCGCCAGGCCTTGTCCGGTTGCGCCACAACCATTGGCATAAGCATGACATCCGGCGGTATCGGGAAAAAAGACGATTCGGCAAAACTCAGGCCGCCGAGGTACCACGGCGCCTTTGGATGCCGGGACCACCGGAGCACCAGTTCAAATAATCGGGAAAACAGTTTCATCGTCCCTGTCTTTTCTCCTTGCCTTCCAGCATTGGCACAAAGGAGACACTACCGAGTTTCTCCTTGTTAAACCCGGATGCAGTTCGCGTAATTCTGTAGAGGTGCTGGATACCCCTGGTCGGCCCCACCGGGGCCACCAAGCGACCCTGTGGCGCCAGTTGCTCAAGTAGTTTCTCCGGTATCTCGGCCGGGGCTGCGGTCACGATGATGCCGTCAAAGGGTGCCTGGCCCGGCCAGCCGCGAAACCCGTCGTCGTGGCGGAAGCGGACATTGCTTATACCGAGGGAGCGCAGCCTTTCGCGTGTGTCGCTGAGCAGGGGCGCCACCCTTTCGATCGTAAATAACTGGCGCACCAGCGGCGCAAGGACGGCAGTTTGATAGCCGCAACCGGTGCCTATTTCCAGGACCTTGGGCAAACGGCGCAGGCCATCTTCGTCCTCGAGCAGGGCCTGGGTCATCAATGCGACGACATAAGGTTGCGAGATGGTTTGCCCCTGCCCTATGGGCAATGCAGAGTCTTCGTAGGCGCGGCTCGAGAGCGCCTCGTCGACGAACAGGTGACGGGGAACATTGCGGATACGCTCGAGAATTTTCTCCTCGCGGATTCCCTCCTGCCGCAGCCTTTCGACCAAACGGTCGCGGGTGCGTGCGGAGGTCATCCCGATCCCCCGGATATTTTCCTGGCCGCCCGTCAAAAGTGCACCCATTCTTCGAGGTCCGCCATCGAATCGTGGTGGGTCAGGTCAATCTGCAGCGGGGTCACCGAAACGAAACCCTGTTCGACTGCATGAAAATCGGTCCCCGGACCAGCGTCCTGTCCGTGGCCGGCCGGCCCGACCCAGTATATTGGCTGCCCCTTCGGGTCAGTGGTTTTTACGACCGACTCCGAGCGATGCCGGAAACCGAGCCGGGTTGCGCTAAAGCCTTTCACTTCTTCCCAGGGCAAATCGGGCACATTGACGTTCAGGATGGTGTCGGTAGGTAAGGGCTTCAACGTCAGCCTTCCCAGGAGCTTGCAGACAGCTTTGGCAGCCGTCGCAAAATGATCCGGATTCTCAGCACATGACGAAACCGCGATGGCCGGCAGGCCGAGAAACCTCCCTTCTATCGCCGCCGCGACGGTCCCTGAATACAGCACGTCATCGCCGAGATTGGAGCCGTGGTTTATTCCGGCAATAACCATGTCCGGCTCCACATCCAGCAAGCCGGTAATGGCCAGGTGCACACAGTCTGTCGGGGTACCGTTAACGTAATAAGAGTTC
>JASLMV010000030.1 GCA_030746435.1 Gammaproteobacteria bacterium
AGTTATCGCAGCGTTCGACATCGACGATCATGTTCCATTTCTGAGTCATCACACTGCCTCTGCAGGTCGCCAGGTATCGACCCCGGTCCATTTCTCAACCTGGATCAGCGTTGTATTTGGCTTAATGCCGTGGGACTTCCTGGTAATGGATTTACTGGGGTTCAGCATATTCGTGCACCCGCCCAGATCGGTCGATTTGCCGGGTTCGCCTGCGGGCCGGTATTCGGCCGATGCAGTAGCGGCACTCACAGTGCCCGGCCGCAGCCGATCCGTAACCTGAGCGGCGCAGACAACCGATCCCCGGTTATTCCACAGGCGTATGAGGTCATCGTCCTTTATCCCTCTTTCATCCGCGTCCTGCCGACTGATTCTGGCGACGAGGTAATAATGGCCATCGACCAGGACACGATGCTCCCTGATGTCGCGGAGAGAACTGCCCTCATCGTCACCCATGACGTGGAACGGATACCGCGAGTGTGGCGTCAGCAACTGCAGGGGATACTCGGCCAGTTCTGCATCCTTCTTAGGATTCTCGTACACAGGCATGTACTTATTTAAAGGAGGCCGATCCGGATCATCGAACCGCCCCAGCGTCTCGGGAATAAACTCAAATTTCCCCGAAGGTGTTTGCAGCCCCTCGCCGTAATTACCAATGTATTCCGACGGCAGCGGACTGGGCTCGGGCAAATCCTTTTTCCGGCCTTCGTAGAACCAGCGGTATGCAGTCGGCGCCCGCGACGCTTCCGGTTCCGGGGGCACGACAAAATAACCCTTCTTCAAAAATTTTCGCCAGGTGGTGTGCTTGGCCATATCTGATGAGTCGAACACGCGCTTGCACCAGTCGAGCTCCGTGTTACCGCCTTCCGAATACACTGCCCCCATGTCGAGCTTTTCTGCTACGGCAAGGAAGATATCGTAATCGGACCTGGACTCACCCAGCGGTTCGATGCACTTGTGCTGCATCGATATCACGCGGTGATTAACCATCGAATACATATGATGCACGTACGCCGGCCCCACGTTCAGCCATTCGCCGATATCCCAGCGCTCGAATACCGAACACGCGGGCAGGATAATATCCGAGAACCTCGTCTCGCCTTCGTTCCAGACCGACTGGTTGACAACAAATTTCAGGTTCTCATGCTGATACATCCTCACCCAGCGATTCGAGTTGACCATCGTGCCGAAAGAAGCACTGCCATACTTGTAGAGCATTTCGACCGGTACGTGCCCGGGTGACGGATAGCCGAACGGGAAAAACTGGCCCTGCACCGACGCCACATCGGTCAGGTAACCCATCGCTTTCCCCTCCATGATCGCCTCGGGCAGATACATCCGGGGAATAGCCTGCCTGACTGAACTCATGGTCACGATGTGCGGCATGCGCTGATAGTTATTGGCCGCATTGGCGCTGTACGCCAGGTCGCCCGACATGCTGCCTTCGGCGTAGCCGGGGAAATAGAAGTTAAAGTCCAGCGGGGTGCCGAACTGCAGGTTACCGAAGTTGGAACCCGGTCGTCCCATGCCCTGCATCGCGCCAAGTATGGTCATCATTCGGGCCCATTGCACGCCCATCGGCCCGCGACATGCGCCGCCGACACCACTGCCCCAACCGCCGGCGCCAAGATAGGTTTTTTTGGTGCCCCATTCCCTGGCCAGCGCCCTGACCTCGCGAGCCGGCACACCGGTTTCTGTTTCCTGCCATTCGGGGGTCTTCGCCGTGCCGTCCGTCTGACCAAGGATGTAGGCTTTCCACTCTTCGAACCCGGTGGTTCTGTTTTCCACGAACTCCTTGTCGTAGAGGTCCTCGGTAATCCAGACATGGCAAAGCGCCTGGGCCAGCGCTGCATCGGTACCCGCCTTGGGCGCTATCCACTTGCCGCCCAGGTGTGCGGCCGTATAGTTCATGTGCGGGTCGATGTGCACCATCTTGATGCCCAGTTCCTTGGCCCAGCCACGCCGTATGGTCCCCTCGAACCCATAGGTCGCATCGGGATCACTGGACCAGAACACGATCATTTCTGCTTCTTTCAGGCAGTCTTCGACGGTGCCGTAGGGTTCCGCGGCGCCGAGACGCAGGCTGTTGCCCCAGTGGTGCATCGCGCCCCAGAACCAGCCTTCCCAGCTGTCGGGGTTATGCACCAGCTTGGTTACACCGATCAGGTTCCAGAACCGGTTAAAGGCGCTCAGGTAATGGCCGAGGTTGCCCCACTGGTGGTGCGAACCGTTAGCGACAGCGATCGCGCCGGGGCCCACCGACTTGCAACGCTTGATTTCCTTGCTAACGATGTCGAGCGCTTCTTCCCAGCTGATCCTTTCGAATTCTGATTTGCCGCGATTCTGAATATTACGTTCGCCATCCGGATCAAAATCAACCCGCTTCATGGGATACAGCAGACGTTCTTTGGAATACACCATGGACTTCTGGCACTGACCGTGTGCAGCCAAAGTCGTCTTGCGGGGCGGAGTAAAGGTTTTGCCGCGGGCGTTTATCGACCATGACGGCGCATCGTCATCATCAAAATCCATGGGCGTGGTTCTGATAATCTTGCCGTCCTTCACATAGACAAAGATCGGTCCGCCGTTGGTGCCGTTGGTGTAACGTGTGACGCCGTTACCCATATCGGTCCCGCTCTTCCACATGATTGTTTCCATGCGGGTTAGCGTGGCCATAAACCATACGGCTAATTCATCCGAACCTTCCATGCCGATTTTGAAATTCTTCGCGGCATCGATACGCACTAGTTGGTCGAAAGGCGGCGTCAGGAACTCTTCCGCAATGGCCTTGTTCTTAAAAAAGATGGTTATATCCGGGCTTTCGTGAATGCCGCTTTGCGAGCTTACCTTGCCGTTTTCAAGCTTTACCCAGCGGCCTACCGGCTTGTCCTGCAATTTGAACTGTGCAGTAAGATTTCTTTCCTTGAGGCGTTCCGCGAACTCGGGGTGCAGGAGAGCTGTCGCTCTCAGCGCTTGTACCATTCCCCAAAGTATTAACGAAAAATTCATATAAACCTCCTGGTACGGGCGTGGTTGTGCCGCAAATAGCGCAGGCTGCCGCGCGATAGGCGTTGTTTTAGACTACAACCCCGTGACTCTCCCCGTAATGACAAATGTCAGTGGGGACAGTGACCATAACTCCACGGTGGCCCCTTTCAGGAGTTAAGGTCACTGTCCCCAAAAGCTAAATAATCTGGAACAGTTCCTGCAGTGCGCCGCTACCCGGGTTGCGGACCAGCATGGTCTTGCACTTGCCGCGGCCCGGCAGATCGGTTTCAACCGGTGCCGAGAATTCCTCCACGCCGGTTGCGGCGCAGGCACTGGCTGCCTCGTCAAGGTCATCAACCTGGAAGGACTGGGCCAGGTAACCGATATTAGGCGGCACGGCATCCGGCACCAGGTTCGGGATCTCGTAATTCATGGGCGCCGACAGGGCGATCTTGCCGTACTCGTGATCTCCCTGGACAAACACGCTTTGTGTCCGGGCGTCTTCGGCCAGGTCCATCGTGCGATTTGTCTCCGCGCCTTCCAGTACGGTTTCCATAAATAAGGTCATGTGCAGCGGGCCCATGTAGAAAGCCCGTGCTTTTTCCATGTCGATCACCCCGTGGGATGTCGTGGCTACTGATGTAAAGCCGGTCCGTGTGCGGCCGTATCCCTCGATAAAATGCAGGATGCTCCCGCTTAGCGTTTTCGGGTCTTCGGTGAGTAGTTGAACCAGGTTGATAACGACACCGTCCGGGCCGTCGAAAGCGACCTCGACGATTTCGCCTACGGCCGGTCCGAAATCGGTACGCAACGGCTCAGCCCAGAAATTGAAGCCCTGCGATTTGAGTTGCTCACAATCCCTGTCTATGTCGCTCGAATAGATATTCAGGTTGAAAAGCCCCGTCGCGCGGTGAATTTCTGATGGTCTCACGAGTTTTCTGTCGTGATTCGGTGCATCGAATTCCATGAGCTGAATACGACCAACGGGATCGGCGCCGTGTTCGAGTAAAGCGCAGCGGGCCGTAGTTCCTTCAGGTACATGCCAGTAACGCTCAAATTCGGGCCCTTGCCATATCCAGGTCTCGGCCACTTCCAGCCCTAAGGTGCCCGAATAGAATTCAAGTGAGGCATCGAGGTTCTCGGCACCGATCACGACCACACTAACAGGCGCGCTGGCGCCGTTTCCGTTACTAGTCATAAGTGATTTCCTGAAATACTGGTTATCGTTCTTTGTTTTGCCCGGATTCTACAGAAAAAGCGGCGTATTGAGTTATCTGTGCAGCCTCAGTTAGGGCCTTCGAAAGACTGCTTAAAAGACCAACCCGGTAAGGGTTGCCCCGGATTGCGGTTTTGTCGTGTGAGGCAAGGACATGCGGGTTTTGCCGGTACTCCCGTCTGCAGTCATTCAGCGCAGATGCGTGGCTACCGGTTTGCAGCTTTGCCCAATGGGTATATGAAAGAGTTTCTTGATTAGTATGACAGCTCTCTAGTTTTTAGAGGATTCTCTCCATCATGCCCGTCATCAGGAAATGCTGATTTGTCATAATGCAGTGCTTCGCCGCCGGGCCAAATGGCCGTATAGCAGAGCTTGCGTTGCAAATGCAATGCGTTGCAAATGCAATACGTTGAAAATGCAAACAGAAACTGATATAAAAAATGCAATAGATAAAGATTCCGGTGCGGTATTTGTCGTACTGGGACAAGAACCATTCATCATGGATCGTGAATGGCATGTGCGCCAGGGAGCGGCTTGACAGGGGGATCCATCATGAAGTCGTCCTTTGCGATTACCGCGTCGTTGTCGGCCGCGCTCCTAGCTACCGCGGCAGTTGCCCAATTCATCGAAACACCGGCACCGCCGCCGCCGTCGGCCAAGGGTCTCGACCTGCCGGTCGTTCTGGACACCATCTCGGGTCTGCCGCTGGTCGACGAGGCGACGCCTGACGGTGCCAATGGCTTTATCAAGGACGAGCAGGCCGCGATCGTGCTCGGCAAGGCCTTGTTCTGGGATATGCAGGCCGGTAGCGACGAAGTCGCCTGTGCGACCTGTCACTATCACGCGGGAGCAGATAACCGGCAGAGGAACCAGTTGAGTCCGGGGCTCAAGGGCGGCAACAATGTCTTTGATCCGACCAGGACCGGTAAGATCGGGCCGAATAACAAGCTGCGGCCCAGAGATTTTCCGTTTCACGAACTGGCCGATCCGGCCGATCGTGATTCGGCCGTGCTGTTCGATACCGACGACGTGACTTCATCGTCGGGGGCTTTCTTCTCAGCGTTCAACGATGTTATCGACGGCGATCCGATCGATGATTGCACACCGATAACACCCGATCCGGTCGGTTTTCATATCAATGGCATCAATACGCGGCGCGTGGAACCGCGCAACACGCCGACGACCATCAACGCGGCGTTCAACCATCGCAACTTCTGGGATGGACGTGCGAACAATATCTTCAACGGCGTGGATCCTTTCGGCCAGCGCAACACGGCCGCACGGGTGCGCGAGAACCAGGGCGGCAGTGTTGTGCAGATCCAGATTGCACTGCAGAATTCGAGCCTGGCATCGCAGGCCGTCGGACCACCGCTCTCGGATTTCGAGATGTCCTGTGCCGGCCGCGTGTTCCCCGATATCGGCCAGAAACTGCTGACCTTGAAGCCGCTTGGGCTGCAGAAGGTGCATAAGAAGGACAGCGTCCTGGGTCCGTATAAGGGCGGGCAGCCGCTTGCCCTGCAAAAGGTTCACAAGAAGGACAGCGTCCTGGGTCCGTATAAGGGCAAGGGCGGGCAGAGGGGTTTGAACGTCAGCTACCAGGCGTTGATCGAGGCCGCTATTTCTGACCGCTTCTGGGATTATCCCGGGCTGGTCGATGGCGAGCACACGCTCACCGAGGCAAATTTCGCGATGATCTGGGGCCTGGCGATCCAGAGCTACGTTCGCACGCTGGTTTCCGACGATGCACCATACGATCAGTGGGCCGAGGCGCCGGGTGGCCGGTCACCGGTGGTGACGAATACCAAGGGCATCCTGACCGAGTCGCAGATGCGCGGCATGGACCTGTTCTTCTCAAACACGATCGGTGAACGCGGCAACTGCGTCACGTGCCACCAGGGTCCGTTGTTTACGACGGCGACCTTCCCGTTCACGGAAGAAGCCGAGTCCGGCGAGTTCCCCGAGCGGGAACAGCTCGTCGAACGCATGCGCCGTGGTGACGGCTTCAACGTCGCCGAGAACCTGTTTCGGTACTTCATTCACGGGGAGGGTACGGTCGCCGGTTTCACGCTCGAAGGCCGCGCCGGCTCATGGGAACTGCCGAACATCTATTCGGCTACCGTTGGTGGTGATATGACGCTGAACGGTGACCCGTGCAAGATCACCTCGTTCCTGATGAATCAGGACAGAGTTGCCGGTGCCCCGGACGGTAATGCACCGGGGCCTGCTGATCCGTTAGGTCCGCCACGCAGCCCTCCGCCGGAACCGCCTGGACCGTCTGATCATGCGGACTATACGACCAGGGATGTGGTGATCCGCATGGCGTGTTTCCCGCCGCCGGTACCCGAGTTTGAAATCACGATCGTCGATAACGGGCCCGGACCCGGGGACACGATTTCGCTCGCGGCCGTGGTCTTCGAAGGTGTGCGACCGCCGTTCCCGGGCACCTACCCGTTCTTTCCCGGCGCAGAACCAGTAATCATACCGGCTGGCGTGGGAACCGGCGACTTCACGCTGGAAATGCCGACCTTGTATGACACGGCGTTCTATAACATCGGCGTGCGGCCGACGGCCGAGGACCCCGGCATCGGGGCCAGCGATGGTTTCGGCAATCCGTTGTCGTTCACGCAGCAATGGATCGACTCGTTGCTCGGTATGCCGGGAGCGGACGTTGATGCGCTCAACAGCCTGAACTTCGCACGGGTCAAAGAGCCGTTCAGTTGGTTGGGTGACGCGGTATTCTTCCCGGGCGGCTTCGACGGTTATGCCTGGCTGACACATCGCCAGGAGCCGAATTCAAGCACCAACCCAAACGCGGGGGCCGGGCCTTATTGGGGCGATCCACCCGAATGTAGATTGGGATTTGGTGGGCCGCCTCACCCGAGTGGGGCCACGAACCAGGCAGATTGCGAGAGTGCGTTTCCGCCTGGTGGCGTCTGGTTTATTCCGGCGGAGTTCGTCAATGCGCCCCAGTTCTTCCCGCCGAAGCCGGGCCGGGGCGATGATGCCGTACCGGCCTACTCGCCGTTCAACATGGCTAACTACGACGCGATCATGAACATGCCGACGGCCCTCGACGGTGCATTCAAGGTGCCGACTCTGCGCAATGTTTCGCTGACGGGTCCGTTCTTCCACAACGGCGGACATGGCACACTCCGGCAGGTCGTCGAGTTCTACAACCGTGGTGGCGACTTCGCCATCGAGAACCTCGGTGACCTGGCGCCGAATATCGATCCGCTCGGTCTCGACGACCAGCAGATCGATGACCTCGTCGCATTCCTCGAGGCACTGACCGACGATCGAGTGCGCTGCAAGCGCGCACCGTTCGATCATCCGGAAATCATCCTGCCGGAAGGCCACAAGAAGTTCCACAAGAAGTTCAGTAACGGCATGCTCAAGGATGACGGCAGCGGTCAGGGTAAAGATCGGACCACGGTCATCAGGCAGGTGGGTGCCAAGGGCACGAAAGAGAGCAAGTGCCTGCTGCCGTTCATGAAAAAAAAGGCAGGACGACGATGATGATTAGGACCAGATAGGTGAGTGCAATGAACTTTAGTTCGAATAAAGCTTTGGAAATCCCTGTCGAGGAGAACAAAATGAAAGCAATGGGAACAAAAATAATTCCAGGTGCGGTATTGCTCGTTGCACTGTTCCTCGGAAATGTTGCGCAGGCTGATGACCCGGTGCCGTTCACATTCAATGACCGCTGTGTACCGTATGAAATCGATCCGGACGTCATGCGTTCCTTCGGGGTGGATCCGGACAAGATCCTGACGACGTTTGGCGCACCATTCCCGCCGGATGACGGTACCGGCAACAGCGGCACGCCGGCCCCATGGACCTGGGACCTCGACGGATCTGGTGACCCGGTGCCGTGCGATGAGTTCCATACGCACAAACGCCGCACGCGCTACGAGGGCTGTCACTTCTACGACGGCACGCCGTGTTACTTCACGACGAACGGCCAGATGGACCAGGATGCGTTCACGGACGATGAAGCCGGGCGGCGCGCATTCGAGCGCGGCGAACACTTCGTGTTCTACGAGGTCGTGCAGCAGTTGGAACCGTCTCCACCGAGTCCGTTCTGGCCGGACGGTTATGCCCCGGCACCGATCTTCACGGACCCGTTTGCCGGTGGCTTCGCGGTCGGCACGCAGACAAAGATCATGAATACCCGGGCGGATTTCGACGGCGATTCTGCCTCCGGTTCTTACTGGGAGGACAGTCCACTCGGTATCTGGCGCATGGGGTTGATCCAGTACACGCCGAAAGCGGCGGCCTGCCGGTCTGATTTCGTCACTCCGGACTGTGTGTTCCAGAACGACCTGCTTGCGGAGAACGGCACGAGTTCCCAGAACATCGGTTACCCGCTGATCTATTCGGGTGATAACATCTTCGATCTGACCCAGCGCGGGCTCGTGTCGATCCGTTACCGGTTAGGCGCCAACGGAGTGCCGGGAGGTCCCGATGGGCCACGCTATATCCTGTGCCCGGTGCACCAGTTCCCGGCTAACGGCGATATATCGGAGGGCAACGACATCATCCAGGCCTTCCCGACGCATATCGAGCATCAGCCGCCGAGCAACATGCTCGTGCTCGCGGATGGTCCGCGCGGCCATATCCGGGACGTTAGCTTTAACGCCTTCGGGGAGACGCCGCCGACCGGAGCACCGGGACCGCACCAGGAGCAGAAGGTCTATGACAATTTCGATTGCCTGCAACGGACCGGGAACTGGTGCCCCTGATATAAACAAATATTGCTGAGTGATAAAAACCCCGCTTTAAGCGGGGTTTTTATTGTCGGTCGATCTACTCGACCGAAAGAATCTTAATGTCGAATGTCAGTATCTTGCCGGCCAGGGGATGATTGAGGTTCAGGATTGCCATGTCTTCCTTGATTTCGGTAACCCGGATGAGGCCGCTGTACCCCGGTGTGCTGAACACTGCACCGGCTTTGCGTGCTTCGGGCGGAACCTGCTCGATCGGCACCTCCCGGATGGCAGCCGGGTCGACCGGACCGTAGGCATCCTCGGGGGCTAGCGTCACGGATTTTTCATCACCGGCAGCCAGGCCCACCACTGCGGCCTCGAGGGCAGGCAGTAACTTACCGTCACCCTGTCTGTATTTAATCGGGTAGGTGTCTACGTTGCTGCCTATGGCCTTGCCGTCCGGTAGCCTGAGCGTATAGCTCAGAGAAACGACTTTGCCGGGTGCGATCGTGTTGTTTGTTGACTCGTCGGCCGAAATATTCAGTGAGCAAAGCAGGGTGGTTGCTAATACCAAATGAACCGGACTGAATTTGTGCAGCCAAACATACATCCTAATTCTCCCGATACCAGTACATGCCGGTATGTGTAGTTATTGTGCTTGGCAGATATATAGAAAGACTCTGCCGCAGAGCCAGGCCAGGCGGCACTCTTTGTTATCAATTTAGAGGGATTTTATCTATGTTAACTGCATCTGTCTGCAATATATTAGTGAAGCCTTGGCCCGGGGGGGGGTGGAAGACTCATAGTGCGTATTAATAACCTGGTTTAGACTCGTATGCTGCATCTGGGAGCCGTCATCTTGTGGCTAAGGCACTAATCTTTTTTTACTGGGCCTGGGGCTGATCGCGGGTATCGTGCTTGTCTGGCGCTACCGGCATTGGGGGCGGGCGCAGCGCCTGAATTTGTTTGTCCTGCCCCCGGCTTTTGCCGCCCTGTTGTTGCTGCTGCTCGGATGGTCGATTCAGGGGGCGCTGACCAACCACAGTGCCGGCAAACTGACACCCACAATTGCCCTGCAGTACGGGTACCGACTGTTTTATGGTGCAGATGACGGCCCGATTCTAAATACCATTTACGGTCCGCTGGCTTACCTGGTTTTCTGGCCGACAAGTTTTGCCGCTACGCCAACGGGTGCCCTGTTAATCGCGGTGGCGATCAATATTTTATTTTATTTTGTGCCGTTGTACCTGTTGCTTGGAACGGCCGTGCGCGAGCGTACAGATGTGAGCGGGCAATTGCTAAAAGTTACTGTCTTCGCACTGGTAATTGCCGCAACTTACAGCAATCCAATTACGCGAACTATCGTTTCGCAGGTGCATGCTGACGGGCCGGTCGTGGGATTGAGCCTCTTATCCTGTGTTTTGTTGTACAACGCAGGAAGGACCAGGACGCGTTCGCTTGCGGCGGCTGCGATACTGGCTGCCATGGCTGTCTGGATGAAACAGACAGCCATTCCCCTGGTTATCGCACAGGGATTCTGGTTGCTCGTTGCCTGGGGCTGGCAAAGGGTTAGCCGTTATCTGCTGTTTGTTGTTATGGCCGCGACGTTGATGGGGGTTGTATTCGCAGCAATTTTTGGCCCGGAACCGCTGTGGTTCAATATGATTGTATTACCCAGTCGTCATGATGTGGCACTGGATTTCGAGCGTGTACTGCACTCGCTCAGGCTGATTTTTTCTGAATCCCTCGTGCCAGTACTCATCATCCTGGTCGCGGCTTTTTCAGTGAACAGGCGGACAGCCCTGAACTGGCGCGACTGGTTTCGCAGGGAAGCATGGGTATTGCCGGCACTGCTGGCAGTTTTCGTATTACCGACCAATGTTGCTGCACATCTCAAGGCAGGTGGTTTTATCAATAACCTGCACAGCAATTATTATCTGTTGGCCGCTGCCGCCACCGCACTTGTGCAACATCCGGGCGTGAACGCCACAGCTCTGTGGAAGCGTGCACAAGCGTGGGTGGCTATGGTGTTACTTGTGGTCGGATTAGTGACTACGGTACCTGCTATCACTGCTTTGGATCGTATGCTGGCTGTTGCAAGAGGGGGCAACCCGGTCGAAGAAGCCTATCGCTACGCGAGGGCTCATCCGGGCGAAGTGTATTTCCCCTGGTTGCCGCTCGCCAGTTTGATGGCCGAGGGTCGGCTTTACCACTTCGACCTCGGTGTACTCGACTACCACCGGGCCGGGTTGCCGCCGAGTGCCGATCGATATCGTGCGTATCTGCCGGAAACTATGCAGTACGTGGCCATGCCGAAGTACGGTGGTATACGCAGACATGAATTCAGTACCCCTCCCGAAAGGCTGGCCTACCTCAGGTATCCGCAGGTGACCGGTGAGCTGGTTCCGGTGGAACAGGAAGGCCTGCAGAATTTCAATGTCTATCGCGTGGAAGCAGGGCAGTCCGCAGGGGAGCAGTAGCGGTCGTTCAAACCGGGATCTGTGACTAACCTGAAATGACCGCTCAACTGAATGACAATAACGATTGAGTGATACTATCTCCGCGCACTCACTCCGGATTCCCAGCTAAATGTTCGAACAACTTGACTCGCTTCACCCGCTTCTGCCGCCCGTCGTCGGCGTGCTGGCGCTGCTTGCGGGCGGCGTCATCATCGACCTGA
>JASLMV010000031.1:0-4230 GCA_030746435.1 Gammaproteobacteria bacterium
CGGAGTCACACGGCCGGCCATCGCCGCATAGCTGGGCGGTCCTGCTCAGTCCGATTTCCAGGCTGGGAATAGGTTTGAAGGTGAGGCGTGCGCCGAAAAAATTTGCATCCGGAACATCGCGGCTACTTTCAAGTTGACCCCACATTACATACAGGTCCCATGGACCCAGCCAGCTAAGCCACTTGGTTTTGAAGGGGTGGGTCGAATTTCGGTCGAGAACCAGCGCCGGTATAGGGCGAGCGTTATTGGACATGATGAGGCTTCCCTGCCAGCCAGGCCCCCACCACCGATCCTGTGCCGATATTGAATACATCCAGTTACCGATCGAGAAACCAGCGTAGCTGCCATCGCCTCGCCAATCCCTGTCGTCGACAGGATCGTCCACATTTGTAACCTGCAGGTTGAACGCAGTGTTTTCTCCGGTCCACGAAGCACTGATCCCGATTTCTCCTTCTTCTCGGGGGGTGTTCTCAAAGCCACGGATCTCTATCGGATTACTGGCCACTGAAATACGTCCGTCAAGGTGCAGTCTGTCAATTGCAATTTGTCGCCTTGACTCCTTTCGAACCCTGGTTAGTGCAGCCATTTCAAACGGTTCCAGCGAAACCGAGGCGTCCAGCTGATTGGCGATATCGCCCCAGGCCAGGGGCCAGGTTGAAACAGGGCCGCGAATGACTCCGGCATCCGCAAGAATCTGGATATCGCTGCGTAGCTGTGAGTCCCCGACTTCAATCCATGGCCCGGCGTTCGCGGCGCAGGTAACGAATGATAGAAAAATGGCCAGCGAGGCAAAAAACCGGTGACGAATTGATGTCGGGAAAAAGTGGCGGTTGGAAATATGCACTATTGATTTATTGCTTAGTCTTGCTTCTGCCTGATTGGCAGAATCCGGTCCTATTTTAGTATTTGTCCATGGTAAAGACATGGCACAAGCGACGCAACTGGCTGGACCGGTCTTCGTCCGTACTTCCTCGCGGCAAGCCGTTCTGAGACACTGTTAACATTAGCCGCTGTACCCCGGGACGGGTAACGTAGATTAGAAGTAGCGAGGGAAAGTTCATGAAAGAAGCAGTTATCGTTTCTACTGCCCGTACGCCGATAGGGCGGGCGTTTAAAGGTGCTTTCAACAACATCAAGTCGCCTACGATGGCGGCCCATGCTATACGGAATGCCGTTGACCGATCGGGTGTCGCGGACGATGAAATTGATGACCTGGTATTTGGTTCCGTTCTGAATGCCGGCAGTGCTGCGATAAATGTTGCGCGTTTATCCGGGCTTGCCGCCGGGTTGCCGGTTACCGTCCCCGCCCAGACAGTGGATCGTCAATGCTCATCCGGCATGATGGCGATTGCTATTGCGGCACGCGAGATCCTGATTGATAACATGCAGGTAGTTGTCGCGGGCGGCCAGGACAATATCTCGGAAATTCAAACCCGGCATTACGAATGGGCCATGGAGGCAACAGATGAGAACGTCATTCTGCATGCCGAGCATGCCTACATGCCTATGCTTCCGACAGCCGAGCACATCTGTAAGAAATACAACATTACACGTGAGTCCCAGGACGAGTACGCACTTTCATCACAGCAACGCACGGCGGCCGCGCAGGCGGCGGGCAAGCTCGATGAAGAGGTCGTTCCGCTTGCGGCTGTAAAGGCAGTCAAAGACAAGGAAACGGGCGAAGTTAGCTACGAGGACGTAACACTGGCAAAGGACGAGGGTAACCGTCCCCAAACAACACTCGAGAACCTGCAGGCATTGCAGCCTGTAATAGAAGGTGGCGTTATTACTGCCGGCAACGCGAGCCAGCTATCCGACGGTGCGTCGGCTTGCGTACTCATGGAAAGCGGCCTCGCCTCGAAGCGCGGTATTGAACCTTTGGGAATATACCGCGGTATGGCAGTTGCGGGTAATGAGCCGGAAGAAATGGGCATCGGGCCCATGTACGCGGTCCCGAAACTGCTCGAACAACACGGGCTGAATATTTCTGATATTGGGTTATGGGAACTCAACGAGGCATTTGCCTGCCAGGCTTTGTACTGCCGGGATCAGCTGGAAATAGATCCTGAAATCTACAATGTAAACGGCGGCAGTATTTCAATTGGCCATCCCTATGGAATGACGGGCGCACGCCTGGTTGGCCACGCGCTTATCGAAGGCAGGCGTCGGGGGATCAAGCTGGTAGTCGTAACGATGTGTATAGGCGGCGGTATGGGCGCCGCCGGTTTGTTTGAGGTTACTTAGAGACTAGCTGGCCGGCTGAATAATCGCTTCTTTAAGTTCCTGCCTGCGATAGATTATGCCAACCGCAAAAACCACGCCGTTTGCAATTGCGACCGCGATAAACGGCATGCCGGGTCCTACCAGGTCGAACAGGTAGCCACCGCCTGAAGAGATCGCCAGTATGCCGAGCGCTCCGCAAAAACTTTGTAGCCCGAACACGGAACCACGCAAGTCACTCGGCGATTCCTGGCCGAGCAGTACGATACAGGCGAGTGCCGTACTCGACTGGCCTATGCCGACGAGAATCAGGGCAGGGATCGCTAACTGGAGTGACAGTATGTCGTCCAGGGTCCCGAGCCAGCCATAACCTATAGTGGCCAGGGCGAACGCGAGCGTAGTAATGGTCAGGCGATCCAGCTTGTCCGACAGGAAACCGAAAATGGGTGCCCAGATGACCGCCGACATCGAACATACACCAACGAACATCCCGCCTCTTGCCTGGGCCGCTGCAGTATCCAGCCCGGCAGCACCCGAGGCCTGGATGACCCACAGGATTACGAAGAGCGTGATTATTGCCATGTCGGCGCGCGCCGCGAAAGCGCCCAGGTAAGCAATAGCAATGCGTTTGTTTCTGCCTGCCTTTATACCTTCCTTGATCAGCTGCAGGACCGGTTTCTTGGGCTCAACTCCCTCAGGTAGTCCGGGTTTTAGCCCGGTCATAATGACCGCGGCGATGAACGCCAGCCCCGCGACGCACAGATACGCATAACGTCCCGCCCAGATCGGGTCTGCACCCTGGTCCTGGAAAATTCCGGGTAACTGGGTCATACCGACGAAAAAAGCGACGGCACCGGCCCCGTTAAGCACAAAGGCCATGCCAGTGAACTTGCCGCGCGATACTTCCTGCGGGTAATCGGCGAGGATGGCGGAGAGGTTAGTTGTGGTTGCAGCCACCGCAAGCGCAAACACCATGCGATAGATAAACAGTTCCGGGAGCGAAGTTGCGAAGGAATAAATCCCATAGCCGGTCATCATGATCAGCCAGCCGACTATGTATATGTAACGGCGGCCGAAGCGGTCGGACATCGCTCCCCACCAGCCTATACATGAGAGAACCACGATCTCCTGAAGAAACTGCAGGTTGCCGATGATGCGGCCGTGTTCCGCTTCCGGTATCCCAAGGTTTTCTATCAGGATGTAGGGCGTGAGCGTCATCAGGTAGGTAAACATGCCGATGCTGATACCGGCCGCAAACAAGTAACAAAGGACATGCCGTACGGTGACGCCGGGCGCTAATCTAATCGGACCAAAGGTATTTGTTGAATTCATGGAGATTTGAACGCTGCCGAAGCGGTGTGTCAGGACTGACGCAACATCCGCATGCCGTTGAGTGTTACCAGCATCGTCGCACCTACGTCTGCTATGACGGCCATCCACAGCGTTGCGATTCCAGGTATCGCAAGCGCCAGGAATACAAGTTTCAGCCCAAGGCTGAGCATAATATTCTGCTTGATAATCTGGCGGGATTTGCGAGCCATACGCAGAGCCAACGGTACGTGTGATAAATCATCCTGCATCAGAACCACGTCAGCAGTTTCCATCGCCTGGGCGGTACCACCACTGCCCATTGCGATTCCAATATCAGCACGGGCGAGAGCAGGTGCATCGTTAATGCCGTCACCAACCATCGCAACCGCTGAATCTTCGCTACCAAGTTTTTCGATTTCGGCCAGCTTCTCATCGGGTAGTAATCCGGCATGTACCTCGTCGATGCCGGCAATCTGGCCGGCAACCCGCTGCGCAGCCTGGAGGTTATCACCGGTAAGCATGACTTTGCGCACGGGCGGAGTCATGTTTGCGAGTTCAGTCAGTGCAATTTCGGAATCCTTACGAATTTCGTCCTGCACGCCTATGTAGCCTATAACCTTGTCTTCGCGAGAGACGTACATCACCGTCTGTCCGGCATTTTGCGCAACGTCGGCATGGGGCGCCACGTCATTCCAGCCG
>JASLMV010000031.1:4604-11577 GCA_030746435.1 Gammaproteobacteria bacterium
TACACCGAGTTGTGCAAGGCGCGTCAGCCCGCTGACTACGGTGACCGGAATACTGATTACCAGGGCACAGGGGCAGGCGATAATCAGCAGAGTCAGGCCACGGTATAGCCAGCCGTGCGTGCCGTCCGGTGTATCGAGGAAAGGTTGGCCGAATAACAGGACAGGAATTGCAACCACGAGAGCAGCAAGCACTACGACCGCCGGTGTATACCAATGGGCGAAACGGTCGATAAACCGCTCAGCCGGGCTACGTTGCGCCTGTGCCTGCTCGACCAGTTTTGCGATCCGCGCAATGGTGCCCTCGGACGAAGGCCTCGTTACCCGGAGTTCCATCGCCGCTTCGCCGTTCACAGTACCGGCCATGACCTCGTCGCCGACTTCCTTGAGAACCGGGATGTCCTCGCCCGTAACAGGGGCCTGGTTTACAGATGAAATGCCTTTGATGACTTCGCCGTCGACAGGAATACGCTGCGCAGGACGAACCAGCACCCGGTCGCCTACCTTGACCTGTTCCACCGGCATGATGACCTGGTGGTCGTGGGCTTCTTCGCCATGATCGTGGCCGCCGTGTTCATGTCCGTGTGCATCGTCGTGTTCGTGATCACCATGATCGTGGCCGCCATGTTCATGTCCATTGTGACTGTCGTCATGGGCCTGCAGTACGGTCGCTTCCTCGGGTTGCAGCGACATAAGCGTACGCAGCAAATCGCGCGCCCGTTCCGCGCTGTAGGCTTCGAGCGCTTCGCCGAGCATAAATAAAAGAATAACGGTAACTGCTTCACCGGTTTCACCAATACCAATAGCGCCGATGGAAGCGATTGCCATGAGCAGATCTATTGTTATGCGCCGTGCAAACAGCAGTGCGCGAAAACCCTTTATAAATACAGAAGCGCCGGCAACCAGTACCCCGGCACCGAAGAGGACGCTTAAGGCAGGTACTCCCGCAATGGGTCCTAACCCTATGGTCGGGATTACGATGATGCCTGCCACAACAGCAGCAGTAACCATCAACGCCATGCGCAATGGCGGCTGTTCCCAGAGAAATACAAGGAAGCCCTTGAGGCCGCGATGTTCGGGTGCAGCAGCCATTTTTGCGGCATCACTCTCATCCGCGATGCGATAACCCAGTTCGCGCAGGCGGTGTTCGATCTCGTCCAACTCAACCGTGCCGGTGACTTCCATGCTTTCCGTCGTAAAACTGACGGACGCATCCTGCACGCCTGGTAGTTGCCGCATGCTGTTCTCAATAGTCATGGCGCAACTGCCGCAATCCATGCCGACAATCTTTACTTTGATCGGGTTATCCAAATCAATGGCTGCAGTAGCCTGGTTCATACCTGTTCCTCGCACGGGACTTGTATGCAGCGTACCCTAGACCTTCAAGGCGGGTTGAAGGTCAAGCCCCTCATTCGGGTTGCGGTGCAGAAGCGTTAAAGACCCGGTGTTCGCTCTGTTCGCCCGCGCAAAAATAATCCCGCCGTAGCGGGAATATTTAAAAGCATTTGTAACGGAGGCCTACTCGAAGTTATAGCGAAGCCCGATCTGCGTCAGGTCTATCTCGAAATCGAATTCGGTTCCGCTACCGGCGTCGTCTTCAAAAGCATACCTGTCAAAGCCGAAGAAAAAGGACATGTTTGGTGAGGTCCGGTACGTTGCACCTATACCGATAACGATACCGTCCTCCGTGGAGCAGCCGGGACAATTTGTATCGACGCTTGCAACACCGAGCCCTGCCGTTAATTCCCACTTATCGTTCAGGGGCAGCAACCCGACAAGGTGGAAGGAGAACGCCTTTGCTTCCACTGTATCAGTAGTGCTTAAGGGTATCGAAACACGGTACTCGCCGAGTTCGTTCCAGCGGCCTTCTACCGCGAAGTGATCGTTAAACCGGTAACCGCCGAAAAAGCCCCAACCGCCGTCGTTGTCATCAAACGAACTCGCGCCGAAAGGGCCGTCAAAGTCAAACGCACCGTCATCGTCGACAGAAGTAACACCCAGGGTGCCGCCGGCGTACCAGCCTTCGAAGGCAATATCCTCTGCCTGCGCCCCCAGGCTTGCAAGAACCAGAATGCCTGCAAAAACCAGATGCTTTTTCATTCCCAACATCTCCATTATGAATTCATTTGTTATAGCAGGAATATAATTAGAGTTTGGCTGGTCCGGTCCGGAAATCAGATCACTGTTCAGTACCCGGTTAAGCTCCCCCGCTGCATTAGAGATCGTGCATGCCCGGCCAAGCTTAGCACAGGCTATACAGCCCGCAGCCGGTGGCGGTTTCGCCGCCCCGGAGGGGGGGTCCTTTGTCCGGCGGTCAGCCCTCGCCGGCTTCCAGCGACAGGAAAAGCTGCACGAACAGGAAGGCATTGTCGCCGCGCGCGGTGAATAATATGCCATCGTCGGCCTCCGACACTTCGGGTTCGATATGCGCATCGCAGCCGATTTCTCCTGCCGCGAGCTGCTCTAATGCCCGGGATATCCTGGGGTTGTCGTTTGCAAACAGTATCGAGTAGCCGTCGTCCTCATCCCGCCAGACATGGATATGCTCGCCCCGGAGGTCACGGAACAGGTTTTCCCACTCGGCGGAGGCGAGGTTGCACCCCAGCCGTTTGATTAGTTTTTTCAGCGAGGTCTGGCTGTTGCCCGAATGGTCATGGCCGCAAACCTGCTCCATCAGCTCGCGGTACTGGTTGCCCACGTCCTCACCCGCTGTCTCACCAATCTGGGTGGTTACGTCGTCCAGGAACAATTCGAGCTCGTGGCGCAGCACGAGCATTTCGGTCACCCGGCGCTCGATCTCCATGAAGCGCTGCTCGGCAATATCACGAATGTCGTGCTTGGACGCAGGGGTATCATGTGCGGCGCCCCGCATCAGTTTTATGTCATTCAGCGAAAATCCGTAGCGTTGTGCCTTGCGAATAAAACGGAGGTGACGGACCGAATCGGGGGAATAAAGCCTGTAACCGGCGGCCGTACGGCCCACCGGCTCCAGCAGGCCTTCCTTCTCGTAATAGCGCAGCAGGGAGGTCGAGACTTTGCCCCGCTTGGCCAATTGGCCTATCGTGAGTGTTGATTCAACCATGGCAGACTTTATTCAGGCTGTACTGCAGCGTAACCGATACGGTCAATGCCAATATAACAATCCTCTCTTGACCTTGAAGTGTACTTTAGGGCGTAGGATAAACTCACACAATCCCCGAAACCCCCAATAATCGGGCTGAATAAACGCATGAGCAGGCCGGGTCCAACCGGCCTTTTTGGAGCAACACAATGATTGGTGTAGATGACAGGCTAGTGACTCCGGGCACTATGAAATGGGTAAAGGTCGGACTCATAGCCGGGCTGGCGTCGATTCCGGCAACCATCGTCCTTTATTACGTACTGGGTATGGCTGTCGACGCGGCCTGGGGAAGCGGTGACGCGAACAACGCTTTCAACCTGATCAACCAGTTTCTGCCGTGGATGGTTCTGCTGGTGCTGCTGAAGGCCGTGCTGGCCTGGACTTTCCGTACCGGACAGTTCCGTGCATCCAGCGAAGCCAAGCTGAACGTGCGCGACCAGATCTACAAACAGGTCGTAAAACTTGGGCCGGGCATCCTGGGCAAACGGCGTACGGGTGAGGTCTCGAATACCGCAACCGAGGGCGTGGAGTATCTCGATTATTATTTCGGCGTTTATTTCGTGCAGATCTGGGTCGCTATCGCGATTCCATTTTTCCTCTGCACGGCTATTTTCATCATTGATCCGATTGTCGGCTGGTGGATGCTGGCCGGCCTACCGCTAACTCCGTTGTTTGTCGGTTCCTCGGCACGCGGTTTCCGCCGCATCAGTTCGAAAAATGAGGACGTCAAGAACCACAACAGCGCGCAGTACCTGGATTCGATCCAGGGCATGTCCACGCTGAAGATGTTCAACCAGGAACTCCGTCGCGGCAAGCAGATGGAAGATGACAGCGAGATTCAACGGCAGACGACGATGAAACTCCTGCTGGTGGCGCAGCTGCAGTTTATTCCACTGGAGCTCGGCTTCGCGTTGTTCTCAACAGCGGTGGCCGCTGCAGTTTCCATATTCAGATTTTCGAACGGCTTCATGACCCCCGGTGAAGTTGTTGCCTGCGTGTTGTTGAGCCTCGAGTTCAGCCGCACGCTGCTCCTGATCGGCGAGTTCTTTTTTGCCGGCGCTATGGGGCGCGAAGTAGCCAAGAGCGTTCTCGAGTTCCTCGATGAAGAGGCGCCGGTGCGGAGTGCAGAGAATGCACATCCCGGTGAGAAGGACGGCCAGGCCGTTACCATTGAAATTAAGAACGTGGACTTTACCTATCCAGGAGCGGCGGTTCCCGCGATCCATAACTTTACGATGAGCCTGAGCCCCAATGAGACGGTAGCGCTGATCGGCAAAAGCGGATCGGGCAAGACCACCGTTACGAACCTGTTGCTGCGTACGCTCGATCCCGATTCGGGCACGATACACTTGAACGGCGTCGATTCGGAAGAACTGACGCTCGAGTGGCTCCGCCAGCAGATTGCCCTGGTGCCCCAGGATCCGTTCCTGTTCTACGGGACTATCGCGGACAACCTGCGGATGGCCAAGCTGGATGCGACAGATGAAGAACTGATGCACGCGATCGAGGGGGCTGAACTCAAGAATTTCATCGACGCGTCACCCGACGGGCTGGACACGAAGGTCGGCGACCAGGGCATGGCGTTGTCTGGCGGCCAGGCCCAGCGACTCGCTATTGCGAGGGCCATACTCAAGGATGCCCCGGTTGTAGTACTCGACGAACCGACCTCACAAATCGACGTCGAGACAGAAGCCCTGCTCCACCGGGCGCTCGAGCGGCTTTGCGCGGGAAAGGCTGTCCTTTTGATTGCGCACCGCTTAAGCACCATCGAGCAGGCCGACCGCATCGTTGTAATGGATGAGGGCACAGTTGCCGAAGCCGGTACGCGCGATGAGCTGCTGGCCCAGGGCGGAATTTACGCCAGCATGATTCGGACCAAACAGGAAATCGAGCATGCTGCGGCACTGAAGCCCGCAGCTGCTGTTTAAGATTCGGAGTAACAGATATGACCACCATGGAAGCAACCGCCGGCGCAGCACCAAAGGCCAGCAACTACGAGATTATTCGGCGTCTACTGTCGTTCATGACGCCGTTTAACCTGATCATGTTTACGTCGCTAACTGCGCGTGCAATCAAGTTTATCGGCCAGGCAGCTGTCCTGGGGGTTGCTGCGGCCAGCATAGGTGTCTATATGGATGGCTATGTGGCTACCGAAGTAATGAACTGGTCAACCTTCTGGGACCATATGACCGGTAACCTCGAAAGTACAAACTGGGGAATCATATGGACGCAGGTCGGCTGGATTGCGCTGGCCGGCACTGTTGTGGGCATCACCTCGTACATCGAGAACTACACGGGCCATTATGTAGCGTTCCGCATTCTTGCCGCATTCCGGGATTCTTTCTATTACTCGATGTTGCCACTGGCGCCTGCCAAGACGGCAAAACTGCAATCGGGCGATGCTGTGTCTCGCGTGATGACGGACTGCGAACGCATTGAGCCGTTTTACGCACACACGATTGCGCCTGCGGTTACCGCCATCGTGGTGCCGCTGATTATCCTGGCCTGGTGCTGGACGGTTGAACCGACTTTTGTCTACGTGCTGGCGCCTTTCTATTTAGGCACCACGGCTCTCCTTCCGTGGCTCGTTGCGAAGCTCGGCGGCGACGGCATTGAGTACCGTGAACAGATCGGTGAAGTAAACGCATTCGTGTCCGAGAGTATTCAGGGCGTGCGCGACACCGTTGCGTTCGGCTTCGAAAACCAGCGGGCCAAGGATTTGTTCGATATCGGCGCTACCATGCAGGCCGGTCAGGATAAATTGTACGGGGCAGATGCGAACCAGCGAGCGCTTGCAGAAATATTCATAACGGTGGGTATACTCGCATCCGCATGGTGGGGCACGGAGCTGGCGATGGCCGGCGTTATTTCCCCGCTGATCGAATTACCGGCAATGGTCGCCGTTTCGATAGTCGGCTTCTATCTTTCGGTTGGTCTGGCCAACAACTACACCGACTTTCGGGTATCACTTTTTTCGGCACGTCGTCTGTTCTCGATGATGGATCAGGCACCCGCTGTTGATGACAAGGCAAGCCAGGCTATCGAAACCGTAGAAGCAGCCCTGCATTTTGACAATGTCAGTTTTGAGTATGACGCGGACGATGCGGACTGGAGCCGGGAGAAGAAAGTTTTTGACGGTTTTGCACTGGACATTGCTCCTGGCAGGCATGTTGCCCTTGTTGGCCCGAGTGGCACCGGCAAGTCAACGGTAGTCAACCTGCTGCTCCGGCAGTGGGACCCACAGGATGGCTCTATTTCTTTAGGCGGACGGCCGCTGAGTGATTTTCCACTCGCGGACCTGCAAAGAAAGTTTGCAGTCGTGTCACAACGCAGCTTTATTTTTAACGACACGATTAAAGAAAATATCCGCATGGGTAAATTCGATGCAACCGACGAAGAAATTACCGAGGCAGCCAGGGAAGCGGGACTCGAAGAGTTTATCGCCGCGTCGCCGGATGGCTACGATACCCAGTGCGGAGAGCGTGGCAGCAAGATATCGGGTGGTCAGCGCCAACGCGTGGCTATCGCCCGGGCTATTCTGAAAAATGCGCCTGTAATTTTGCTGGACGAAGCTACATCCAGTCTCGATATCGAAACGGAACTGAGCGTCATGACTGCGCTCAAGCGCCTGACCAAGGGACGTACCACCCTGACGATCGCGCACCGCCTTTCGACTATTGTCGATGCGGACGAAATCCTGGTCATGCTGGAAGGCAAGATTGCCGAGCGTGGTGCGCACTCACAACTCGTACAGCAAGGTGGGTGGTACGCCAAGATGTTCGAGATGCAGCAGGATGAAGTGGACGCCACTCTGGTAGCCGAATAAAGCTGAGCGCATTCTTCATGCATTAAAAA
>JASLMV010000032.1 GCA_030746435.1 Gammaproteobacteria bacterium
TACTCGTTCCAGGCTGCGAGTCCCATAATGCCGACGACCAGAACGATGACGACAATGAAGACTATGCGTACGAATTTTTGCATGGCCGGACTCCGCGTTTATCAGCGGGGTACCAGGGTCAGCAGGCTGTGGTCTATGTCGCTGCTTAAATAAAGAACACCGCCGGCGCCGGCGACTATGCCATTCGGGGTGTACACGGGTGCGGGTGCTTCAGGCGTGACGGCGCCTATGGGTAAACCGGTGGCCAGCACGGTTGTTGCACCGGTTTCAGGTTCAATGGCAATGACTTGTTGCCGGCCGGCTTCAACGACTGCAATACGGCCGTCGCTCATGACGGTAACACCCTCGGGTTGCAACAAACCGTCGCTGATAATTTCTTTACTGCCGTCGCCGCGGTTGATGCGGGTGACTCGTCCTGCCGTTGCTTCAGTTACGTACAGAATGCCGGGGCCACCCGTGGCCAACCCCACCGGGCCACTTAATCCGTCGGCAACAATATTTCGTGCTTTGCGGTCTTCCTTGTTCAGCCGTATCACCTGGCCGCTTTCGAATTCGGCCACGACAGGGTTGCCGTTGTCTGTCAGCACGATTCCGTAGGGCGTGCCGATGCGGTTCCATTTCGTGAGCTTCTCGCCGCTGGTACGGTCGAGCATCACCAGGCGCGAGCGGGTGACGTCGCTGATCACGACCACCTCATCGTTAACCGCGATATCGGTGGCCGCGCTCGGGTCGATAAACTCGCTCAGGTCGGTTATCACCCAGAGCCTGCCGCTTTCGGTATCGACGAGCCTGAAGCCGAAGTCATCGGCGACAAACAGCGTTTCCCTTCCATCAACGGTGCCGAGTGCCAGCCCGCCGGGGATGGACATGTTGCCGGGAACGACTATTGTTTGCTCACCCGTCGCCGGGTCGACCCGCACAATCCGGCCGAGTGCCGGCTGACTGATATAAATCCTGTCGTCGGGAGCAATAGCAAGGTTATCGAGCGGCGGCGCCAGCGTTGTGATCAGTTTGGTCGAGCCGGTCGATTCATCTACATGCAGCAGATTGCCTTTCGCCCATGCAACGGCATAGATCTCTCCGCGGGAATTTAGTTCTACTGCCGACAGTACATCCTGGCCTTCGGCAACCGGCGTGACCTCGCCGCTGGCGAGGTCGATTCGGGCCAGCGTGCCGATGCCTGCGAGCGGGCCGTAGAGCTGGTCGTCCGCGTTAATCTCGAAACTGTTCAGGTGCCCGATGCCCTTGGCGATGAGGCGGGGCGGTTCCTTTCCGGTGGTATCTATTTCCAGGAACCGGTCGAGGCCGATCTGTGCGGCAAACAACCGGCCGTCTTTGGTGTAGTTAACCGGGTTTATCAACGGCAGCTTGTCGGCCAGTACATAAGGTTCGCCGCCGGGCTCAAGCGCGCGGATCTCCCCGTCGGGTAATGCTGTCCAGACCATCGTACCGTCCGGCGCGAAGGCGACGTCATCGGAAGTACCGTGCGGCGGGCCGACGGCGACGGTAACCTCGCCGGTATCGACGTCCACGCGATAAACGGTCTGCGCATACACGCTGCAGACATACAGACCGCCGTCAGGCCCGAAGCGTATGCCCTTGGCGCCGTGCAGCGGTCCGCCACTAACCAGGGTTTCGACGCGATACGGATCGGTGTTCCGGGGGGCAGTCGTGCAGGCAACGCTGAGTGCGGCTACCAATAAAAGTACCGTGCGTGAGAAGGCGTGCGGCATGGGAGTTCCCTGTTGTTTTTCTAATGCCGCCATTCTACTGGCAATCTGCCGCGCCGACAGTGCAATTCGGCTCCGATAGCCGACCGATGGTGCATGTATACGGCGTCGCCTTGGCGGTGCCAGGCAGGGCTGTTTTTCAGCCGGTGCACGCTAAGCCCTGCCACGATCCATGCAGCTGCTTCAACCAGGCTGATACGTATAAGACCAACCGATCAGACCGGGATGCGTTCGAGGTCTTCCGCCGCCGTCGTGTCGAGATAGTAGTCACCGAGCGCAAGCAGCAGGGCGCGGTTGGATGTCAGCAGTTCGCGATTGACATTGAGCAGCGACGACACCAGCGTCTGCGCAATCTCATCATTGCGCACATCCGTATAAATGTCTTCGTGTATTGCGTCGTGCCGCTTGTAAGTGTTTTGCAAAACGGATACGAGGTCTTCGAACGATACCCTGTTCGTGTTTTCTTCACGTAGCCCGTAAATATCGCCGATGAAGTTGCTCATCCATTCGCGGAAGCGATGCAAATAAAGATCGGCAGCCTCGCTGCCGGAATTCTGGAACTCGATAAGGTTGTGGTGTATATCCTTGATGGCCTTCGCGCTGTGCATCGCTTCGCGCGCCGCACTGAGCAACTGGCCCAGGCGTTCGGAATCGGCGGTGTCCAGAGGTGCGGCCTGCAGGCGAATGGTGAACTCGACCAGTTCACCTTCGAGCGTCTTGGCCGCGCGATACAACTCATCGAAGGGGCGCGCGCTTTGCGCTTCGATACCGCGTTGATGCGGTACCGGCGGATTTCCCGCGGGCGCCTGCAGCGGCGGGTCGAAAGGCGCCATGTTGAGCCGCACAGCACGGGCGATCAGCAGCGACGTCTCGCGCTCGATTGCATCCACGGCCGCCTCGCTGACGCCGCTGCTTACCTCGCCCAGGTAGCTCGCCTCAAAACGCTCGCGTACGGGAAACAATTGTTCCAGCCGCCGCGCGAACGATCCGGTCAGGGGCACGAAAATAATCAGCCCGAGCATGTTGAACAAACTGTGGAAGGCGACGAGTGCGTACAGGGGGTCCTCGATTCCTGCGAATGCGATCAACGCGAGCAGCGGGGTGCGCAACGCAAACGCAATAATGTCCGTGACCACGTTAAAGATGACATGGCCGGCCGCAACCTGTTTCTTGGTGGGTGAGCCCCTGAGCGCGCCGATTGCCACGGTCGTCGTCGTGCCGAGGTCGGCACCGATGGCGACGGCCGCGGCATTGGGCAGGTCGATAATGCCGGCATGCAACGCCGCAAGCGTGATGATCATGGTTGCGGAGCTGGACTGGATAATTGCGGCCACTGCCGTGCCGAACAGGAGGTACTGCCAGGGTGCCAGCCCGGCGAGGTCGGTGATGTCGATCAGTTGCTCGATCGACTCCACGCTGGTCTTCATGAGCTGCAAACCCAGCAGCAACAGGCCGAGACTGAGTACGGTGCGGCCGTATTCGGCCACGCGGCCACGGCCGAACAGGAAACTCAGGCCGCCGAGGCCGATGAGCGGCAGGCTGAGTTCGAAGATCTCAAACTTGAAACCGATCGTCGCAACGATCCAGCCGGTGAGTGTCGTGCCGAGGTTGGAACCGAACACGATGCCGAGTGCTGTCGTCAGGTTCAAAAGGCCGGCACCGGTAAACGCGAGCACCATCAGCCCTACCACCGAACTGCTCTGGAGCAGGGCGGTGCTGACGATGCCGCCTATAACAGAGTTGATGCGCCGGTCGGCCTGCCGCTTGAGGTAGAACGCCAGTGACCGGCCGCCGAGTGTTTTCAGGCCGGATTCGAGCTGCGCCATCGCGAACAGGAACAGCGCGATGCCCGCGAGCAACCCCCAGTAGTCGAACTGACCGTTCATGCACTGATTATATGTGCAGGACTAAACCGCTCAGCAATGGGCATGATTGCTATCTAATGGCTATTTGACGGCTAGCGCATACTCGCTGCCGCTTCGCCCGGCGTAATCGCCCTTCTTCCGTCCAGGGCTTGCGGCACGGCCGTTGCCGCAGGGCATGCGCCGATGAACGGCGGTACGAATTCCACATCGAGTGACTCACCCAGGATAAGCGGCGTGGTCGTGTCCGGAATGTTGATCGGCTCAAGCGCAATCAGGTCGACGCCCGGCGTCGGGATCGGCTGGCTGCCGCCCTGGACATAGATCGATAACTGCAACTGGTAATCCGCGGGCGTTGCGAACGGCCCGAAGGCGAAATAGGTGACCGGCACGTTCTCATACGTGATTGTGCTGCCCGGTGCGGCGTCGCCCGGCGACCACGCCGTATTCAAAAATACCGACGGTGCCGCGAACAGGCCCGCGCAGTAATCCGGCGGATACAGGGTAATGGCACCACCGGTTATCGTGCCCATGCCTTCGGGATAGTTCAGCGTAAAACTGATCGTCGTGTCAGCTGCCGCCAGCACGCGGTCATTACCGCCGCCGGGCGGGGGCTCGGGGGTGGGTTCGGCATCGGGCAGGCCGCTAAAGAAATCCCAGAAAGCGTCGCTCGCAAATGCGGGCCATGCGTGTCCGCCCGGGTGCAAACACCATTGCACAGGGTATTTCTCCGCACCCAGCGGCAACAGGGAATGGTCTATGCACGGCGGGGTGACGCCCGGTACGGACAGGCTTTTATCCCAGCCGTTGTAAAGGACCCAGAAGCTATGCGCGACGTCGCCGATGTTCAGCGGCACGGCGAGGTCGGCCTCGCCCTGGCTCTGGATCACCGCCACCGACCCGATGCACTGGTTGCTGATCAGCGAACCCGAACTGATGGCAATAGCCCGCACGATATCGCCGAAGCGACAGCCAACTTCGTTAGCCATGCCGGCGCCGCTGCTGTGACCGGTGACAAACAGCTCGTTGCGGTTGTACGCCAGCCCGCGGTAATCGAGTTTATCGATAAGGTTGGCGAAATAGTCGAAGTCGTATTCGAAATTCCAGTTGATGCCACCGGCGCCGAGCAGCAGCGCATCGGGGAACACCATGATCGCGTCGTCACCGACGACATCGCTAAAGGTATAGCGCCGGTCGGGGCCCACCCAGCTCCGGTGCGAACCGAAGGAACCGTGGAAGCCGACGATCAGCGGTTTGCTCGCGTCATTCGCGTTGTAGTCCGACGGCAATTGCACCCAGAAGCTGCGCTCGACACCGCCCGATTGCATCGTGTACAGACCCGATTCCAGGATTGCCGGCAACTCGGCAAGCAGGATTTTCGCCGCGTTGATCAGCGCATCAGCCTGTTCGTCTGTCACGACGGGGTCGCCCAAACGGTTGCGTCCCCAGCTGACGGCCGAGATAAAGGCGCCCAGGAACCTGCGCGCGTACATCAGCTCACCGGTGTCGCCCGATGCCGCGGCGGCGAGCGCTTTGTCCATGGCGCCGTTGTAGGCAGCCGCGCCGTCAGGTCCGATGCCCTGGGTCTCGTAGAAGTCATCCATCAGGTCGTTCATGTTGTCTGCCGCTTTTTCGACAGGGGTCGGCGCATCGATGCGGAGCAGGCGGCCGCTGGTACCGCGGGTCCGCCCGGTGTCATTGACCAGCGCATAAATCTCGCCGTTAGCGTCCCTGCCCATGCCGAGCAGGAGTCCGCCGATGCTGTCCGGCGAGACCAGGTCGAGTTCCCTGATAGTCGCGCCGTCGAGGTAAAACAACCGGCCGTTGTAGTCGCCGAACACGTACCTGCCGTAGAGATCGGGGTTGCCGTTGCCCCAGTAAACGTAACCGCCGATGATCGCGAGCCCTTCGTCGTGGTCGTATTCGGCCAGCGGATCGATGAGGCCCACCGATTCATCAGCGCATTCGGACGGATCGGCCACGCCGGGCGAACCGTCGGGTTGACCGCCCTGGCCCACGAAACAGAAGCTGCCTTCCTTGATGGCAAAACCGTAGTTGTTGCCGGCAATAACGAGGTCGACTTCCTCGATGTCGTTGTTGCCGACATCGCCCGCGTAGATGTCACCGTGGACCGGGTCGATGCTTATACGGAACGGGTTGCGAAAGCCGTGTGCAAAAATTTCGTCCAACGCATCCGGATCGAGGAGGAAAGGATTATCCTCGGGGACCAGGTACTGGCCATTCGCTGACGGTAAGTGGTTACCGTAGGGTGCGTAATCGGCGTGCGGGATGATGCGCAGGATGGAACCGAGGATGCTTGTGTTGTCCTGGCCGGTATTGAGCGGACCACCGTTACCCAGCGCAATGTACATATAACCCTGCAGGTCAAAAATCAGGGCACCGGCGTTGTGGAAGCCGGTGGGCTGGTCGATACGCATGATCTCCCGTTCGTAGGCAGGGTCCGGTAGCTCGGCGGAGTTCAGCGGGTTGTTCACCCGCCACTCGGTAATCACGCTCTGGTGGGGGCCGAAGGTGAAGTTGTCCCACGGAAAATCAGCCTCGCCGTCTGTCGCCTCCGATGTGTAGGTATAGAAGTAACCGTTGGTCGCGTAATCGGGGTGGAAGGCGAGGCCGAGCAGACCGCGCTCGTCGTAACCACCGAGGTTGATCACGATGCGATCACTGACATCCAGGAACAGGGTTTTGACGCCGGTGGCCAGGTCGACTGCGTACACAAGCCCCACCTGATCGGCTACGAATAAGCGGTTCGTGTCGCCGGCCGGTGCGGTTCCGTGCAGGGGCGCGACCATGCCGTCGGCGATTGTTGTGAGCTTGACCTGTTTGTCGCCGAGTTCGATGATCTCAGGAATCGGGTCTAACAGTGGTTCCGCAACCGCAATGGCAGAGTGAAAACCAATGCCGGTCAGCGCCAGTAGGGTGAACAGTCCGTGCATGATGCTCCTGCTTATTCTTATTATTAGAGTAGCTTCGGACGGTTACCGCATTACGCCTAAAAAATATATACAAAAATTATGTAAAGAAGCAATTGCGGTATTTAAAAACCATAGCATGAAACAGACTCGGCCGGTTTCACACCGTGGGCGCAGCCACCACCACCACCCAGGATGCAGGCGTGTTGTACCTGGATACGGAAATTGAATAAACGGGGTTGAACCGGGGGTTTCTTAAGTTAACCCGCAGCTTCGCAGCGCGCAGGTTCGTCAGCCGTGCCGCAGTTCAGGGCCATGCCTTCGTCATCGGCAATAACCTGCGCGGCCGGCAGCACCCGCACGTCGCTGTAGCCGATCTCTTCCAACTGCTCTTTGAGGATCGAGGCGCGGCGTCCGGTGCGGCAATAAACGACTATTGTTGCGACAGGATTCGCCGGCATTTCCCGGAAACTCTCGTCGAGGTTATCGAACGGTATATTCACCGCCCCGGCAATGTGCTGTTCGTCGTATTCAGCGAACGAGCGTGCATCGATAAGCGTTAAGGTTTCGGGATCGGACAGGAACGCACGGAACAGTTCCGTATCGATGCTAGGGATGTCCGGCGCCTCGTCTTGTGCCCATACGGGCAGTGCAAGTATGCCGGTTAAAACCAGCGCGACGCTCAGGAATCCTTTGCGAATTTCCAGACGACTGTTCATGATTAGCTCCTCGGTATTAGCTCCTCAGTCGTTGGGCGGCAGCAGCATCTTGCGCACTTCGCCCGCATGCCGTGTTTCGTCGCTGATCAGGCGGGTGGCGTATTCTTCCAGCATAACCGACTTGCCCTCAACCAGGTTAAGTAGATCTTCGTAGGCCTTCAGTGCATCGCTTTCGTGCTGCAGGGATTCCTGGAGGATTTTGCCCGTGTCGTGCGTGTGGGTTTTTAAAAGCGGGCCTACGCCCAGCGACGGTTCACCTTCGAGTTGCGTGATCAGCTCGCCGGCCTCGTGTGCGTGCAGCATCGACTCGTCGGCCTAGCCGCGCAGCCAGGAAACGATCGGAATGCGGCCGAAGCCCTGCACCATAAACGAGTAGTGGGTGTAACGCACGACGCCTGCGAGTTCGAGTTCCAGTATCTTGTCGAGTTGCTTCAGGACCTGTGCGGTTTCTATGTTGTCGGATGCCATGTTGCACCTCCGTTTATTGTTGGCAGCTCATCGCCCCGGACGATAGGTTCTTTCGCAACATCTTATAGTTAATCGGGCAACGTTTCGATAGTGATTTCTGTGCACCCCCGGGCAATAAGTACGGCCCGAAACCTTGTCTTTGATCAGGCAGTGCGCCGGAACCAGTAGTGGCCGATGAGTGCTGAGCCCCCCATGAATAAAGGCATGCCTTTGCGTCTCTCTGACAGGTCCTCGACCAGTTCGAGTTCCGGTGCGAACAACCGGCGCAGTTTGTCGACCGGGACCCGGCTCGGCCCTATCGGCCACCAGTCCCACCAGCCGCGGCTGCCGAAATGCGTCAGTATAAAATCGCCGCCCGGGGCGAGCCAGCTCAGTAACTGCTGCTTGTAGGCGTCGTATTTAATTGTGCCGGGTGTGTGCAGACACCCGACGTCCAGGATCACGTCAAACGGTTCGCTTGTTGTCCACGTACCGACGTCTGCCTGCATAGGTTCGATTGCAAGCTCGCTGCTTTCGAGCCGCGCTTTCAGTATCGCAATCGCCTGCGGCATGAAATCAATCGCTGTTACCCGGTAGCCGCGTTCCGCCATGTAAATAGAGTAGGTTCCGGCACCGCAGCCGATATCGAGTGCGCGGCCCGGTGTGGCGCGCTGGTCCAGGGCTTTAACCAGTGCTTCCGGCGGATCGGCCTCGTGCCAGGGCAGGTCTTCTGCCTTTTCGGCCGACTTGTACAGCCGGTTAAAAATGCCTTTGCTCTGCCCGCTCATTCGCTGCTCCGCATGCTGCCGGTCTGGCCGGGCCGGGTGCATTCTTCGCTGTATTTGTTGCGCCCCGGCCCCTTTAGTTTAGGGTAAAGTAGCTGCAACAAGCATAACAACGAGGGGGGAAGTCATGCCCAAGCAGCGGTCCGGGCAGCAGCGCCTGGCCTTACACCCGTCCAGTGCAGGCCTTATTGCAGGCTTACTGCTGGTTGCGGGCTTCGCCTTCGGCGCAGCTTCAAGCGACGAGGAATTCTTCGCCAACTCCGGCAGCCGTTACGCGCCTATTATCCAGGCCTCCGAAGCTGCGTTCATGCGCCGCGAGGTCGAGGGTTCGATCGAGAAACTCGACGAGGACTACCAGCTCATTGATATCAAAGACGAAGGTGCAGTTGTACGCGTGCACGGTATCGAAGCCGTGCGCTCGGCACTCGGCATGATGTTTGCATCGGACGTCTGGATCGATTCGGAAGTCACCCGGCTCGCACTGGTCGATAACATGCTGGTGCAGATCGAACACGATACGTTTAAAACAAAAGACGGCGGGCAAAGAACCGTGTCGACACTCGTGGTGTTCGAACACCGCGACGGCAAGCGGTGGCGGGAGTGGCGGTTTATACCGGCGGATCGGTAGACAACCGATGACAAGAGTGGCGGTTTGTACCGGCGGACAGATAGAAGACAGATAATAGAAAAGAGTTGAAACACACCTTATATATAGGCACTCGCATGGACAGACGCACGTTGTTTGCACTGTTACTACTGGCCGGCCTTACCGCCTGCTCCCCGCCCGATACCGAACAACAAAAACAGGGCCAGGCCAACGTCGTGCCGCAGGCTCCGCCAAAAATTGTGGTCATCGGTGCCACCGCACGTTCAGGCCGCGTGATTATTCAGAAAGCACTGGATGCCGGTTACGACGTGTCGGGCCTCGCCCGCACGCCGTCGAAACTCAGGTTTGAGCACCCCAACCTGACCCTGTTCCGGGGCGACGTGCGTGATGTGGAATCGCTGCAGGCAGCACTTACCGGCGATGAAGTCGTGATCTGCATGGTCGGCTACCCGACACCGAAGAACCCCAGCGAGGAAATCGGCCCGGTGGACCTGTATACGGCGATGGGCGAGAACCTGATCAAGGCTATGAAAGCGAAGGGCAATACAAAACTGATCATGGCCAGCTCAACGGGCGTGGAGCATCGCGTGCCGAACGAGGCCACCGAACCCGAGGGCGACTCGATGTCGGATGAGTGGCGGTTCAACGCACGGTTCCTCTATAACGATATGGCTGCCATGGAGACACAGATCCGCGAGAGTGGGTTGGAGTACGTACTCCTGCGGCCGGGCTTCCTGGTCGAGGAGCCGGCCCGCAACGACATGCAGTTCACGATCGACGGCGGCACGCCGAAGCAACGCACAATTACTTACGAAGACTTCGCGGCGTTCACGCTGGCCCAGGTGGACTCCGATGAATACGTCGGCAAGGCCGTGGGCATGTACTCGGATGAGATCATGGACCCGGCCAAAGAAGTGAAGAGATTCCTGGAGAAAATTAAAAGAGAACAGGCAGAGCGGAAAGCGGCCGAGGCCGGCGGATCCTGACCTGGCGGAGGTAACTATGAACGATGTAACCCAGTTAGATTCCCACGTCGCCTATTGCGGGCTGGACTGCTCCGGCTGCGAGGTTTACCAGGCCACCACGTTCGACGATGACGATCTGCGCCAGAAATACGCGGACAAGGTATTGGAGCAGTTCAAGGTCAAGGTCGAACCCGCGACCGTAAACTGTTTTGGTTGCAAGGACGAGCGCCCGAAGACCGGTTATTGCGCGATGTGCGAAGTACGCAAATGCACCACTGACAAGGGGCTGGAGAACTGCGCATTTTGCGAATACTACGGTTGCGAAAAACTCCAGAAGGTGCACAAAGCCATGATCAGCGTCGGCAAGGCCGTTGACGGCGTTGCCAGCGCCCACCTGAACCTGGAAGCGATACGCCAGGAAAATGGACTGGCCTGACTGTAGGATCGGCTTTGCCGGCGACCCTAGCTAATATGCTCTGTAGGAGCGGCTTTAAATGACGACAGGCTTCCAGGCGG
>JASLMV010000033.1 GCA_030746435.1 Gammaproteobacteria bacterium
TGACTGGGAGTTTCCATCCGGTTCGGTATTGCTGAAAAACTTTCAATTGAACGGCCAGCTTATAGAAACAAGACTGTTTATGCGTCATCCTGATGGCGTATGGGGCGGCTATACCTACGAATGGAATGATGCAGGCACAGCGGCGACACGCGTAATCGGGGGTAAAAGTCGTAGCGTCAACGGGCAGACATGGGTTTACCCCAGCGAGGGGCAATGCCTGGTTTGCCATACAGGCATAGCGGGATTCAGCCTTGGGCCTGAAACGGCGCAGATGAATCTTGAAGTCAATTATCCGCCGCCAGGTAATGGCAACGCCGATCAGCTGCACACGCTGGATCACATCAGCCTGTTCACCGCCCCGCTGCCGCCACCGGAAAGCCTGCCACAGCTTACAGATCCATATGATACGAGCGCTGATCTTAACGACCGCGCACGTTCATGGCTGCATACAAATTGTTCGCAGTGTCATCAGCCTGGCGGGCCCACACCTTCATCCATAGACCTGCGTTATACGACACCGCTCGGGGACATGAATGCCTGCAATATTTCACCGCAGGCAGGTGATCTGGGTATCACGGACCCCCTCCTGATCGCACCGGGTGAAGCTGACAGATCAATCGTGTTTGCCCGTATGAACCGCCGTGATGAAGACAGCATGCCGCCCCTGGGTAGTAATATCGTAGATGCCGATGGTGCGCTACTCCTGACCAATTGGATTAATAGCCTGGGCAATTGTCCAGGTGCAGTCGGCGATCAGACGGTAGTGGAAGGTGGCACGCTGATTTTGAACCTGAGTGCTCCGGCAGGGTATTCGGGTGATGACCTGAGTTTTAGTGTTGTGCCAGCGATACCTTACGGCCTGTTTACAGATAACGGCGATGGGTCAGCCACCTGGGTATTGACCCCCGGGCCGGGGGATGCCGGCACCATCACTGTAACGGTTACGGTAACAGATACCGGTACAGGGTTGTCGACCGAAGAGACATTCACACTGACCGTTATTGACCCCAGTGATGCCTTTGTTGCCGGCGTCGTAAAGGATGCTGTCACGCTGCTGCCGATTGAAGGTGCGCTTGTGACCTTGCAGACCACGACCACGCAAACATCAACGGCAGCCGATGGTAGCTTCAGGCTCGATATCGCTAGTGGCACAGACCTGGTTATCGTGGGGGCCAGTAAAGGTTATTACAATGCATCCGTCACGGCGAATTTGCCTACAACGGATGCAGAAATTCTGCTCACACCGGTGACCATCGGTACGAATGCGAGCTACTCATTTGTCGAACCCACAACATGCGCGTTCTGCCACCCGGATCAGCAGAATGAATGGGACAACTCTACGATGGCTAACGCCGGCATCAACACCTGGGTGCATGACATCTATGATGGCAGTGGCACACCGGGCGGCATGGGTGGTTTTGTCTACACACGCGACTCGGTCTTTGCCGGAACCAATCCCAATTCGGAATGTGCGGCCTGCCACCAACCCGAATCATGGGTGACCGCCGGATACTCCGGCCGGATGGAGAGCCCCAACGATGCCGGTTATCCGTCCGCGGCAACCGCACACGGCATATCCTGCGATACCTGCCACAAGATCGCTGACGTAGATACGCAGAAAATTGATTTCCCCGGCATCTTTCCAGGCGCAGTTACTTTCAATCAGCCTGAAAGCGGCACCCAGGTGCAATACGGTCTCCTGCCCGACGTCGATTACAACTTGTCCGGGACGATGGAGCCATCCTATCAGCCGCAGCTAGCGGCCGAGGTCTGCGGTGCGTGCCACCAGGACGCTAACGACATCAATGAAGATCATACATTTGCCGGCGTCATATCCGAACCAACATATACGGAGTGGGTTCAGTCGCCCTACGGCGATGCAGGCTCTCCGTCATACCGGACCTGTGTCGACTGCCATATGCCGCCCTCGGGCCATACGGATATCTGCACCTTCACGTCCCTGGCCAGGGACCCAGACACGGTACGTACTCACGCGATCGAGGGTACTACGGCAGCCTATCTTGACAACGCAGTCGAGCTTTCGATGCAGACACAATTGGTCGGCAATGAGCTGCAGGTTGATGTGTCAATTGACAACAGCCTGACCGGACACCATGTCCCGACTGGTGTGACGGTTCGCAATATGATCCTGCTGGTAGAAGCGTGGGAGGACGGTCAGGATCCGCTGGTTAATCCGCTCGTCCATACCGGCGCACAAACTATCCACGACCTCGGTGGTATCGGTGATCCTGCACAGGGATATTATGCCGGGCTGCCCGGCAAGTTCTATGCCAAGGTAAACCACGACGCGAGTCTGCAGGGGCCAACTTTCTTCACAGACGCTACAGGCATCCAGTTTGATAACCGAATCCCGGCGCTGGAAACAGATATGACGAACTATACCTTCAGCGTTCCGGGAGGGTCAGGAATTATCCATGTCCGGGCACGGCTTATCTATCGCCGCGCCTTCAGGTTCCTTGTTGATGCCAAGAACTGGACCCAGGATGGGCACGGTAATCCACTCGAGGATATGACCAGCCCCCACTACGGTCACCTGATGGAGATCGCCACGGAAGATGTATCGTTCTGATGCCAATACGATGCGTGGGCGACAGTAACCTTAATTCAGCAGTGGAATTACGGTCACTGTCCCTGTATTCATTTACTGTAAGACAACCTGCGTCTTTGCTGGTACTGGAGGGCTATAACAGCATCTGGACGCATAAATCCGGGGAGTTAGGGATGCGAATAATAATAATTACGGTAATGTCGCTGTTTTCGATGACAGTCGACGCTGCCGCCGGCGACTTTCGTAACTCAGGATTTTACATTTAATACAGATTTTCCCAAACCAATCTAGCTAAATCGATATGCGTCTCTTAGTACTCTGCACTCTTTATCTGGTCGCAGTGCTATTGAGCCTACAGCTACAGTTTGCTACGGCTGCAAATAATAGCGACACCGGTAACTTCTCGTTCGAATCGGCCGGTATGCAACTCTACCTCGATGAACTAACCCACGTGGATGGCGTCGTCTGGGCACTGGATTTCATAGATGCCCAAACGATCATCTTTACGGTCAGGCGTGGCGACATCATGTTGTTCGACCTGGAGACACGCAAAGCACAGAAACTTACCGGTGGCCCCGCTGTGCACCGGGTTATGGGCGGCGGCCCGTTCGACCAGGTTGCGAGTGGTGGATTGTTTGATGTGCTGGTCGATCCCGGGTTTGCGAACAACCGCTTTATTTACCTCGCCTACGTGAAGAAGACTCCCGAAGGACACGCGTTAGCTGTTGCGCGCGCTCAACTGGCCGGTAACCGGCTGGAAGGCCTGCAGGACATCTTTATCGCAAACAATGCCAGTGAAGAAGCCGGCCGTTGGGGCACGCGGCTGGCCATGGATTCGCAACGCTACTTATATATAGCGGTGGGCGACCGCCGGGTTGGCGATAACGCACAGGACCTGGCCAACCACTGCGGCAAGATCGTGCGCTTGCATGCCGATGGCAGCGTGCCGGACGACAACCCGTTCGTCGGCGACGAGGATGCTGCGCCCGAAGTCTGGTCGTACGGTCACCGCAATCCGCAGGGACTTGCCTTCCATCCGGAAACCGGCGAATTATTCGAGCACGAGCACGGTCCCGATGGCGGCGATGAGATCAACCTCATCCAGCCCGGCAAGAACTACGGCTGGCCTGTAATCAGCTATGGCGTAAGCAGGGCCGGTACCCCGGTCGGGATCGGCACGGCAAAGGAAGGCATGGAGCAACCCCTCAGGTATTACAAACCAGGCATCGCCCCGAGCGGGATGAGTTTCAGTTCAACCAACCGCTATCCCGGTTGGAAGGGCAACCTGTTCATCGGCTCACTTAACCGGATGCGGCTGAACCGGGTTGTTGTCGATGGGCACGACGTCGTGGAAGAAGAAGAACAGCTGCTGGCCGACTGGGGCGAGCGCATACGCGAAGTGACCGAGGGTCCTGACGGGTGGCTTTACCTGGCAACCGGCTCAGGGCGCATCGTGCGTATTCAGCGCTGATACCGGACCCCGGCGCGTATCCCCGTCCAGCTCGCCGTCTTCATTTCGATCGAGCGCCATGCGCTGACCTGAACCGGGCGGCACCGCGGTTAATGTCAGGGCACTGCCCGCATCGAGGGCTTTTTGCAGCAACGATTCGAAATCCAGTGGGGCTTCATTGCGACGGTCGCTCAGGAAACTTCCGTCCCGTTGCATGAGATAACCACGCACTTCGTTAATCACCGTCCGGGCAATCAACTCCGCATCACCGGCACCAGCGCGGTCTATCAATAACTTCGCGCGGCGCAGAGTATGCTCCCGGTTCTCCCTGGTCAGGGTGACTTGCTGGCCGACGACGGGCTTAAGGTTACTCTCGTAAGCAAACAAGTATTGCTCTACCTCGCGGCGTTGCTTATCCCCTTCCGGGAATACAAACGCCGGGTAACTCATGAAGCGTATAGCGGTATCCGCACCACCGTCGTGGGTAAACCCGTAGCCACGCACCTGCGGCCCCATATGCTCCCCGTCGCGTTGCAGATGTTGTGACGGCGCCCGCCCGAACATGCCGACGCGTTCATAGGTATTCCGGTGATGGGGCACCTTGGTCAGCCGACCGCCGATAATATGCGTAAGCGAACCCCGCGTGCCATACCAGCCACGCCTCTCATTCAAAACATGGCAATCCGAGCAGGTCGCCATATTATGCAACGCAGTTTCGAAAAAGATTTTGCCCGCCTGCTGCATCGGGCTCAGCGAATTATCCAGTGATCGGATCGGGTTGGGTGGCGGCACCATCGTCAGGCCAAAATCTACGAGCGCGTCAATCCACTTGGGCGACAGTGGCCGGTGGCGACCTATCAGGGATACGAATGCCGGGTTGAACTGCATCAGCGCGCCCCGCTCATCCAGCGGGTCGCCGCCGGGTTCGTTACCAGCCGTGCGGTCGCCGCGCCAGTGCATGGGGCCATGGGTAGAAATGCCCCGCATGGTCTGCGTAAGCATCGGGCCTTTCATCGGGTGGAAACCGGGCTCGCCCAACAGCGGCCCGAACACCTCACCCGGATTATCCAATAGCGGGGCCAGCGGGTTGCCCAGGTCCCAGGACAACTCATCCTTGTCTCCGGCTACATGACAGCTTGCGCAGGAAGACTCGCCGTTGCCGGATGTCAGGAAAGCGTTAAAGAAAAACTTGCGGCCGGCCGTTACCGTTTCCGGCTCCGGGTTGAACAACGGCAGGCTTTGCTCAAGCGTTTTACTTCGGGTATCGATAACCGCGAGCGAATTGTCGAAGCGCGTGAGCACATACAGAAGCCCGCGCGCCTCATCGAGCAAGAGACCAGCAGGTCCGCCGCCCGGTACTTCTATATGATGGCGTTTGGACGGTTTGTAGCGACCGGTATCCAGCTTGCGCGTATCGAGTACCGCTATCTTGTCCGACCCCTTGGCCGCCACGTATAGTTTTTTACCGTCCGACGTAAACGCAAGACCTACCGGCATGGATAATGATTTCTCGCGCACCTTGAGTGGCACAGGATATTTCTTGTAGTTGATATGCGGATTCAGATGGCGTGGCTTAACCTCGCCGGACTCAGGATCTACGACTGTAATCCTTGTCTCATGCAGGTGCCCCTGCACGGTCGTGTAAGGCCTGTCCTTCGCCCGCTCGCCCTCGAAGCGCACCTCGTTACGGGCGTCGGTATTTGCAACGTATACCTTGCCGTCTTTCGGGTTTACGGCCAGTGCGTAGAGAATTGTGCCTACCGTGGCAAAGTTTTGGGATTCGCGCGGCGGCATCGCCAGTGCGTCCAGTTCAAATATGTCGTAGTCGGGCAACTCCAGCCTGATGACACTGCTCCAGTCACGGTCGAGTTCGTCTTTCCAGCCCTCACCGTCCCACTTGACGATCAGCCCGGCTTCGGGCATAGGCACGCCATCCACGCTTGCATTGGGCGGCGGCAACCCGCCAGGCGCGACCGGGCCATCGCGCATGGTTTCACAGGGCTCGGCGTCTATGCCGCCTGGGCAAATCAGCACCCGGCCAACAATAGTTGTCTGGTTACCGGACTTGAATACGCCTGCGTAGACCTTCTTGCCGTCGGGCGAGACGGTGAGCGGACCCGGCGAATCACCGAACAGCGCCAGGACGGTTAGTGGCTTGCCGCCCAGTACCTCACCCTGGTCGGCAGCATCGAACACCCAGATATCGGCACGGCCTATGCCAGGTGTGGTCAATTCACCCGGGTTAACGGGATCCTGGTATGGGCTGTTCTGGCCCCGATGTGCCGCGGTAATGAATGCCCGCTCGTTATTGGTACCGGCAAATACGATATCACGCGGTTCATCGCCGACATAGAGTGTGCGTTTGATCTGCGCGGGAACACTGCTCAGATCGACAACGCTGACCGAGTCGGAAAGGTGATTCACCACCCAGATCTCGCTGTCGGTCCGCACCGCGATTGCGACGGGCTCCAGGCCGACCATGACGTCACCCACGTGGCGCGGCCCCTCGTCTGTCAGGTCAAAAATTTCAACACGGTTATCGGGCGTATTTACAACAAACAGGCGATCTCCTGACGGCGACATGGCCAGCGGCCTGAACTGATGGCTTTCGAAGTTCCGGTAGCTGCCTTCTTCCGCCGCCATACCAGGTAATACTAAAAAGAATGCAGATGCCAGGCAGGCTATCCGGGGTGTTATTCGGTTCATGTGTCTATTTTACCCGGGCAGCACAAAAAAGACCGCCATTGCGGCGGGCTTTTTTTCTCTATCTATTCGTGAACCGCTTTTAGACTGGTACGGCGTGTTCTATGTTAATTGTACCCCGTCAGCACCTATGGAACAGATATAGGGCTAGTTTAAAGGAGTGTTTTTGTTCATCCTAACCTGAGGAG
>JASLMV010000034.1 GCA_030746435.1 Gammaproteobacteria bacterium
GAATTTATCTTCGATGCGCAGAACCATCATGTGAAAGAATCAATTACCGGGCCGATAATGTTTCGGCGGCTCACGGGTAAATACGGGATGAACCCGGACCTGATAGGTGTGGAACCAAAACCAGGTGACCTGCACCGGGCCAATTTCCTGAAAGAAATCTTTTTTGATTCAGACACCGTCATGGGCCTGATATCGGGCGCCGCAGTCGGCCCGCCGGAGCAGTACATCTTGACTATCGAAGACATGATTGCGACGCGCGACTCCATCAATAATGCGGCCGGATCGCAACGCATGCTGAGCCACGGCATTATCGACCCTACCCGGGAAGGCGCCATGGACGAGGCCACACGGCAGGTCGAGGAACTGGGTATCGACGGCTTCAAGCTGTACACGGGCAACCCGACCGGGCCGTGGATGTTCGACGACGAGGACATCGCCTGGCCGATGGTCGAGCACATCCGCAAACTTGGCGCCAAGAATATCAGCACCCACAAGGGGCTCGCCCTGCCCGGCCGCATCACCCCCTATTACATGCCGACCGATATGCCAGCCGTTGCGAAACAGTTCCGGGACATGAATTTCATTATTTACCACTCGGGGATGCAACACATGATGGCGCAGATGCCGGCCAGCTTTGCAGGTGTCGACGCGGACGGGTACATCCCCTGGACCACCGACCTCTGCCGGGCGCGCGACGCCGACCCGGACATGACGAACATATACATGGAACTCGGGGGCGTATTCGGCTACTCGGTTATCACCCATCCGGATGTGTGCGGGCATTTACTGGGGCAGATCATTAAAAGCTTTGGCGCCGATCACGTGATCTGGGGGACCGACTGTATCTGGTGGGGTTCGCCCCAGTGGCTGATCGAGGCCTTCAGGCGTTTCCAGATACCTGAACACCTGCAGGAACAATTTGGTTACGCGCCCATCACTGATGCTGACCGGCGACTGATCTTCGGCGAAAACCTTGCGCGCCTGTATGACGTGGATATAGAAGCGAAGCGTAATGAAATTCCGGGTGACGCGATCACTAAAATGAAAACGGCCTACACGGAACAGGGAGCGGAACCCAGCAACACGGCCTACGGCTGGGTACACACCTGAGGTCCGGGCATGTCGCTGGTTTATTCCGCCAGCCCGGTACCGAAAACAACAGAGTACACGCGTCTAGAGAGCAGGAAATAAATTATCCAGACCAGCGCCAGTAACCACTCGAAGAGTATCGGCAGATCAAATTTCCAGTCGGTGAAAAATAACTGGTCCGGCGCGCTGAGCATTGCCAGCCCCTGGCGAACCAGCACAAATGCACCGATTAACAGGAATCCGTAATAAGCCCAGCGCTTGCGCCACAACAACCCGATTAGTGCCACCAGTATCACAACAGCCACAACCAGCGATACCAGGCCCCCGCCTATACCGGAGACCACACTCGCCGCAGCACCTCGCAGGTAAGCCAAAAAGGCGAGCGTCGCAAAAATAAAAAATACGGTGAGCCAACCGCCTTTGTTGGCAAGCTCGGGCTGATATTCAGATCGTAAATGCATATCTTTTACTTCTGCCGGGATGAACTATGCTAGTCGAGCGTCCCGATCAATTCCAGCTATTTGCAACAGCAGGCAGGGCATGTCCGCCATCCCCGGCGTAACAGGGCATCGAAAAGTTCAGAAGGTCCGCTCAACCATACGCTATTCCAAAAGCCTGAAAGCCTCCGGACCTGAGTTGTTGGGCAAACCGCACTTGGGTGATAAGGTGCCACATCACTTCGCAACGGAAGCGGCCGTGGCCGGTAATTTTTTCAAAAATCTGCGCAACCGCCCTAACGGGCTGTTACCCGTTTCAACTTACATGGGCTACGGTGCCGGCCAGATAGGCGGACAGATACTCAGGGATACGCCGGCGCTGATACTGCCGTTCTACATGACCAGCGTTATCGGCATGGAAGCCGCGCTTGCCGGTCTCGTTATCATGATTGCGAAAATATGGGTCGTCATAGCCGACCCGGTCGCCGGCATCGTCTCCGATAGAAGCCAGACCCGGTGGGGCCGCCGCAGACCTTTTATACTCGCCGGCGGCTTGCTGGCAGCAGGCTGTTTTGTGCTGCTGTTCTTTCCGCCCTCGTTCGAGGGACAGCTTATGCTGTTCCTCTACATGACGATTATCTATGTCATCCTGAACACCGGCTATTCGATGTTTTCGGTACCCTACCTTACGATGGCGTCGGAAATGTCGGATAACCCCGAAGAACGAACCACCATCATGTCATTCCGCAACGGCTGTCTTGCGATCGGGTTGATCGCAGGCGGTGCGCTTGCGCCGAAGATAGTCGCGTGGGTAACCCAGGACCTGCAGGGCACGGCCCGCGAAGGCTACGAACTGATGGCCCTGGTGCTCGGGCTCGTGATCGTGCTGTCGACACTATGGATTTTCTTTGGTACGGCGAAAGCGCCACAGAAAGCCGCGACCGAACAAACGGTCTCCCTGATGGAACAACTCAGGATCGCCTGGCGAAACAAACCGTTCCTGGTACTAATCACGGCTAACATCGTCCAGTACATCAGCGCCGGCATCGGCTATGCGGGCGGCCTGTATTTTTTCGCCTACTCACTCGGACTCGGGCTGAATTCGTATAACGTCCTGCCCGTCTGGATTATCCTGATCTCGGTCGCATCCATCGCGGCGATGCCACTGCTTGTCTGGGCCGCCGCCCGGTTCGGCAAACTCCCCGTGTACAAGTGGTGCCTGCTGCTGTTCTCGATCAGCATCCAGTTGTATTTCTTTGCAACGGCGGAATCACTCTGGATCGTATGGCTGGTTGCAATTTTTATCGGCCTGTTTAACGGCGGCTTTATCCTGATGTCATTCTCGGTCCTGACCGATACGATTACCTACGACCGCAAGACCTCCGGCATCAGCCGCGAAGGTGCGCTGTCATCGGTTTACTCGGCTGTAGACAAAATCGGTAACGCACTGGGTGCCGCGGTATTCCTCGGCCTGTTGTCCATAGTCGGGTTTGTCGAATCGTCAGGTGGCGGTTTTCCGGAACAGAGCGAGGCGACCGTGCGCAGCATCACGCTGATGTACATACTCGGCCCGGCGATACTGCATTCGGCAAGTATTCTTATTCTGAATCGTTACCGCCTCAGCGTCGAAGCTCTGCGAGCTGCCTGATTAATCCCTGACGCCTGCCTGCTTCAGAACCCGCAGAACTACCTGAGCCGCGACCACAGTGCGTTAATCAGCGGGTTCTTGAGTTTCTTTTCCAGGGTCAGCAATCCGACCTCGTAGGCTTCGAGTTCAGGCGACACGTCGAGTACCGTTATAGTATCGACGAGCGGACTGTTCTCCAGGACGATACGCGGCACTACACCGACGCCGAAGCCCAGGCTCACCATACTCACGATCGCCTCGTTGCCCGCGACCTGCGCATAAATGGATGCCCGCACACCGAGGCTTTTGAACCACTCATCCACCCTGCTCCGCGCCAGTCCGCTTTCTGACAGAATCATCGGGGTGGCTGCCCAGGCCGCGGCTTCCGGCTCGTCAGCCGATAAGCACTGATACTCGTCACGGTTACGGGCGGCTATAAATACCAGCGGCGAGACCGTGATGGTTTTGAACGTGAGTCCGCCCGGTAAAGCAGGCGGTTTCGCGCCGATGGCGATGTCTTCCGTTCCGCCCAGAACCCTTGTGATTGCATCTTCCGGGTCACCCGTGTGCAGTTTTATTTCAATCCGCGGATGGTCGCGCCTGAAAGCGCTGAGTATTTCAAACAGGAAGCTGTAACTCGCTGTGACCGAGCAGTACATGCTGACCTCACCGTGCAACTCGCCTGACTCTTCCATCAGCGTATTACGAATTACGTCCCATTGAACCAGCGAGTCGCGCGCATACGCCTGGAAGAGCTCCCCCGCGTGGGTCAGCCTGACCGACCGGTTGTCCCGGTCAAACAACCTCGCCCCGGCTTCCCGTTCAAGCTGGCGGATGCTGCGGCTCAGCGCGGAAGGGCTCACGTGGCACGCTTCGCTGGCTCGCCCGAAATGCAGGGTGTCGGCCAGCTTGACGAACTGTTTGAGCAGCCTCGGGTCCATGTACACTATTATTGCATATTACGGCATACTATTTTGTGATTATTTCAATTTACGCAATTATAGTGAACGCCTATAGTGGTTCTGCTGCCCGGCCTACGGGCTGAACACCCATTTACACAGGACCACAACGATGCAGGTTTTTTACGACACAGATTGCGATCTATCGATCATTCGGGGCAAGAAAGTTTCCATCATCGGCTACGGATCTCAGGGGCATGCGCATGCCTGCAACCTGAATGATTCAGGCGTCGATGTGACGGTGGGGCTGCGGCCGGACTCCGGCTCGCGGGCGAAGGCCGAAGCTGAGGGACTCAAAGTTGCCGACGTTCCTGAGGCCGTTAAAACGGCCGACCTCGTGATGATCCTCACCCCGGATGAGTTTCAGAAACAGCTCTACACCAATGAAATAGAGCCGAATATCCGCCAGGATGCCACGCTGGCCTTCGCGCACGGCTTCGCGATTCACTTCAGGGAAATCATCCCGCGCGCCGACCTCGATGTCATCATGATCGCACCCAAGGCCCCGGGCCACACCGTGCGTTCGGAGTTTACCCGGGGACGCGGGATTCCGGACCTGGTTGCAGTCGCGCAGGATGCATCCGGTAGCGCGCGAGCGACCGCGCTGGCATACGCTTCAGCCATAGGCGGTGGGCGCACAGGTATTATCGAAACCACCTTCAAGGATGAATGCGAAACCGACCTGTTTGGCGAGCAAACGGTGCTGTGCGGTGGCGCGGTCGAACTCGTGAAAATGGGTTTCGAAGTATTAACGGAAGCCGGCTACCCGCCGGAGATGGCCTACTTCGAATGCCTGCACGAGTTAAAGCTGATCGTCGACCTGATGTACGAGGGCGGTATTGCCAACATGAACTACTCGATCTCGAATAACGCGGAGTTCGGTGAATACGTCACGGGCCCGAAAGTGATCAACGAACAATCGCGTACGGCCATGCGAGAAGCCCTGAAAAATATTCAGAACGGCGAATATGCGAAGCGCTTTATTGCAGAAGGTGCGGCCAACTATCCTGAAATGACCCGTTACCGGGAGGCCAACGCCGCACACCCTATCGAGAACGTGGGTGCGGCCTTAAGGGACATGATGCCCTGGATCACGGAAAACAAGCTGGTGGACCGGGCCCGGAACTAGCCGGAGCGCCAGACTTGGCGGAACGGAAGCCGGCCCGGGGCCGGCTTTTCTTTGCGCTGGTTACGGCTCCGGACCCCATAAATACTGGTCTTTGGGCGACAAACGAGCCGGGATTCCGCCACTTTGCAAGGTTCCGCGTACGCCGGTGTGCGCCGGCCTGTATCCGCACGCGCCAAGCGGCGCCATTACTCACC
>JASLMV010000035.1 GCA_030746435.1 Gammaproteobacteria bacterium
ATTCATGCGTCAAAGAATGTCGCGTTCCTGAATAATTATTAGTATCAATTTTGCCCATTGAATGATTTACTTTTTAAAGCAAGTTGGTGTAAAATCGACCACGCATCAAGAGTGAGCTAGACGCTCCGCCAACCTGCCTCCCGGGCAAGGTGGTTACCCGCAAGGGGATGTGGCCAACCCGGCAACCAAACGGGAACACCACGCGCGTCCAGCTCCGATGTGAATTTTTTTACACATTGGAGAGTTGTTATGAGCGTATCTATGCAAACTGTAGTGCTGCCGGGTTTCGGTTCAGCGGGCGATCTCACGGTGCCATCACAAGACGGCGTAACGTTTGATCCGATCCGCGACCTGCCGCTTGCTACGCAAAGTGAGCTGGAGGACATTTGTACCGTGGCCGACGCGGAATTCCTCGAGTTGCACGGCGACGGCGGACCGAATGTAAACAATCCCATTTACCCCGGCATGGTTGTGCGGGCATTGGCGGGCGCTGATACGCCATCCGGGCGCAAGGGATTTGCGGTGCAGGACGATGGCCTGGCGCTGATTCAGGATGGCTGGATTAAGTATGGCCCGATCTGGGGTGCATATGATTTCTGCACGGACGAATTGTTGTCCATGCTGCGCAGCCTGGGCATTCCGTACAACACCGTCAAGTTCAATCCGCAGACCTATATTGCCGACTGGAGCGGGCCGTTTCAGCTTGGTTTCCCGGAACTGGAAGATCGCCACGAAGCATTTATCAAGTGTTTTTACGCCAGCATGACGGGCCGTGGAAAACAGTTCAGCTTCAGGCGGACGGAGGAGCACTCATGAGTATAGACAGAAGACAATTTTTTCTGGGAACGGCTGCGGGGCTTATTCTGCCTTCATATTTTCAAAAGGCTTTGAGCTTCCTCGACACTCGCGGCGTGCCGCTTCTGGATGCGCCTGTCCAGGTTGCGCATACCCCGTACGCCAGAAAGGAGTTTAAGGATGGCGGTTACCAGCTGTTGCTGGATGAGATTGATTTCGAATTATCGAAGGTGACCCTACGCGAGCATGCAATTGAGTACTGTGGTTCGCCTGAAGATTACGTACGCGAGATGGAAGGACATGACGAAGAAGAAAAAGTCAATCTAGATGGTTATGACTGGGATGAGTGCGTTGACGAGGAAACTGTAATCGAGAGCATAAACCGTTACGACTTTCCATGGGGCGCCGCCTACGACTACCTGGAACACCTTGATTTCGGCGTTGGTCTGGAAGGTGCGGAAGCGGTGGGTGATCTGCGGTTTTACGACGGCTGCTGCCCCGGCAATGATTACCTCGGTGTCGAGGCAGCCGACGAGATAACGTTGAGCCTGTTGCAAAACAGGCTCAACGAACTTAGAAAGGATGTGCAGATTGTTGTTCTGTAGCGGTATCAAATGCAATCTGACACTCGCCGGGTGAGAACCACAGGTCTTGATCATGCCAGGCGCTGTTGCCCAGGATGCCATCAACACCCATGAGTCCGACCATGGCTTCCAGTTGCTCCGGTAGCTGGCCTGTCTCGATTTCGGTTTCCTGGTCGCCGATGGTCGCCTGCACACGAAAAACAGGGGTGCTGAATGGCCCAAGCCCCGGGTAGAAATCATCTACGGTTCGCACCTGCCGACTGTTGCCAAGCAGGCGGGAGGGCAGGTAGGTGATTTTCGCCCCGGTGTCGAAGAACAGCTTGGTATTGCACTCGTTCACAGCCAACTCAATGATCGGGATACCAGCGGCGAATGTTAGAGGCGGGCTGTTCCCGTCTCCTGCTGGCGCTCCGAAATGGACGCGCTTTTCAGCCTTATCAATGAGCAGGCTTGTTTGGGAAAGTACGTCCATGCCCACCAGCGCATCGAATTCCACACCGACCATCTCCTGCAGCGAGTCGATATTTACACCCAGGTAGTTATCGCTGGCTTCATGAGTCAACGAACCGAGTTGTATGGGGTCGCTTCCCACTGTTACAGGCGACCCGGTATCCAGCAGCCACCGCTGCGCCCCGGCCTCCACGATGAAATGATCATCGTGGAGGCTGTACGGGAATGTGCGCGGCTCGCTCAATGGTCCGAGTCCTTGTTACGGCGACGCATGCGCGAGTAGCGGTGCGAACGCAGCCGGGTTTCGAACAGTGAGCGTTGCTCGTTACGGTTGCCGCTCTGGTCCGGGCCCTCGTTTCTGAATGCGGCCAGGTGGATCAGCTTATCGCCGTTTACCAGGCCACCGCCGGCAACGAGCGGTGCCGACAGGCGCACGTCGGTGCCGAGACCGATACCCGGGTAGGAGTCCATGTGTGCTGCCGCCACCCGGTCGAGAAAGCGGCTGGCCGCCTCGCCGTCAGCCTGCTTGCTTTCCCGGTGTGCCGATTCCAGCGCATCGATGGCAAAACTCCGGACGAGTTTCGGCAACATGTTTTCAAGGGTTGCGTGTGCGTCGAACAGGTCCATGCCCTCGATTTCACCGTCGATGGCGAACAACACGCCAACCTGGTCATCAACCGATTTATATTCACCGACGTAATCTTCGATGCTGCCATGGTTCTGTTCGTACATGTCGGCCATCGCCGCGGTCGTTGATTCGACGTCCATGCGCACATGTTTCGCCGCGATGCCGTCCCAGACCTGCCCCTGGTCGGCACCGTAGGTGCCGGTGGCTTTCAGGTTTTGGCTTAGTGCGGCGGCCTTCGCGGCCCGCCCGCGATGAAACATCGCGCGTTCTGATACGTCGAAATTGCGTGAACTGTAGCTCCAGCGCCCGGCTTCCACGCAGGATACGGGAATGACCGTCTTGCTATGCGCGGCAGCGAGGATGGTCAGGTTGGCCACCCGGTTCTGCTTGGCGCCGATCAGTTCCTCGCCGTCGAGGATCAGCACGTCTTCGTCGCCCTTGTTGTCCAGCAGCAGGTTGGGGACGCTGCCACCCTCGGATATCTCGCTGATGCTGGCGGTTTCCTGCTGCACGGCTTTGCTCAGGGTGATGTAATCCGGCTTGCCGGCGCCGCTATGCAGCAGGGGGAAAGCGGTGAGGTTGCGAAAGTGTTGCGGCTGGCCGACTTCGGCGGCTCTGAGGCTATTTGTGATGGTATCCATGGCCATCCTCCGGAAATTACAGTATTAAACAGTAGTTGACAGTATAATTACAGTTATGGAGATGTCAACACCAGTTGACAGTGTTTCGTCAGTTCCACTACCGTGGCGCCCAGCCGCGGCAAAAAGCAGGCCATGAAAGAACTCGAGAGTTACAGCATTGACGAGCTGGAGGAACTGACCGGTTACGACCGCCGGACCATCAGCTATTACATCTCCGGGGGGCTGCTTCCGAAGGTAGGGCGCCGCGGGCCCAAAACCCGTTACGGGCGGGAATTCGTTGACCGGCTTGCGTTCATCCGCCGCGCCCGGGATCTGCAGGATGCCGGCAAGCTGCCGTCCGTGACCCTTGAGGGCATCGGCGAAATTCTCAATAGCCTGCCCCCGGAAGAGATCATTGAAGCCTCGAAGTCGAACAGGAAACTGCTGGCAGTGTTCGCGGATATTTCCGGTGTGGGCGAGGGTAGTGATACAAACAAGCCGGGCGGTCAAATGTGGGCTTCGCCCGGCGAGGATAATTTCGACAGTGCAGGTTTGGATTCCTGGGCCGAGGCTGTACCTGAATCTCGCCTGGCCAGCGCAAGCAGCCGCAGGCGATACATGGCGAATGACCTGGAAGTCTCTGAGTTGATGGAGTTGCGATCGCCGGAAGCAAGTTCGGACGCTGTTGAGGCAAGCCATACAGTTGAACGTGCGCGGACTGTTCTGGATAGCGCCCACCAGGAACTTGAGCGACTTCAGGAGCAGCAGAGGAAGATGCGCGAGGAGGGCGAGCGCGAGATCGAAAAAACCCGCCTCCTTGCGGAGGCAACTTCGGAGTTGCGCAAACAAATGCAGGATGAAGTCGATCTGCTTCGCAAGAACATCGACGAGCTTCGCTACCAGCGGCAAAAGGCAAAGCCGGCGCCGCGCAGCATGGAGCTTCGCAGGCGGGCACAGATGTTTGCCAAGCGCAACCATTTGCCGCTTGGGCATCTGCTGGTAGCCCAACTGCGGAGCAATCCTGAAGAACCAGCACGCCGCGCCTGGCACCTGCCCATTTCCCAGCGGGATATCCGTGACCCGGACGATGTACTGACCGTATTCTGCGAGGGCCGTGAGCCCGAGTTCGAGGGAGAATTTGTCGTACTGAGGATTCCGGTCATCGAGGCAATCGGCGCGCTGATGCCGCTGTTCAAAAAGAAGGCCCCGGGCGACTCCCGCTGCATCCTGTCCGCAGAAGACGACGACTACCTGCAGAGCATCAACTGCCCCGGGCTGGATTTCAGCAGATTCGTGCATCCGATGAAGCACCGCTGATACCCCCCTAAACCCGCGCCGCGCGGCTCGCGCTCTTTTCCTCGATCACCCGTTCCACTTCTTCGTGGTTGGGATTGCGCAGCCGGCCCGAGCCCTCGTCCATAACCAACAGCCGGCTCCTGGTTTCCTTGCGAATCCGGTTGCAGCGAGTCAGTTCGATTGCGTTCAGCCTGCCCCCAAAACAGTTCTCTTCGTACAAACCCGGCCGGTAGACAAAGTAGATTTCATCGACACGCGTACGGCCGGGGCGCTGCTCAAAGCAGCGCTGAAGCTCTGCGAAAGTGGGGCGCTTGTCTTCCGATTCGACATCACTGCTGCCGGGCATGCCCATTGTCATTAAGATAGTAGCCCCGTAAACACGTTTGCATTCCAGCTTGCGCTTGAAGAGGTCGTGCGACATCACCTGCTGTTCGAGACGGCTTAGCGCAGTCACATCAATATCGCCGCCATCGTAAATAACGAGTTTCGGGTTCTGGTGCCCGAGGCTGGGAAAATCCAGCCGCCAGCTTGGCAGCGCAACACCGGGGGCGAGACGGGCATCGATAAGCGTCAGGGGAAGTGCCCGGTTACCGTTAACGACGCGGAATGCACGGCGGCTAAACCAGCCGTCCGTAAGCAGCTCGTGGGACTCGAGCGGATGAAGGTTAAGGCCCATTTCCTCGGCGATATCGCGGGAGTTGCCGGCCATGCTGAAATACCAGACGTCGCCACCACCGGCTTCGGCAAAGTCCAGCGCAATGTTCATGGCAAGCTCGGTTTTGCC
>JASLMV010000036.1 GCA_030746435.1 Gammaproteobacteria bacterium
AATTGGTGGGCCCGGTAGGACTTGAACCTACGACCAATGGATTATGAGTCCACTGCTCTAACCAGCTGAGCTACAGGCCCTTGATATCCGCGCAACAGCGGCGGCGATTGTAGCACTAGCCGGTGGCCCGGAGGGCTTCGAATGGCCGTTTCCCGGGCGCTCATCCGGCCCGCATAACTGCTAGAATTCCGGCCACTCCGAAGGACAAGCAACGGAAAAAATATGGGACGGCGCACCAGGGACCTGCCTGAACTCACAGGACTGCCGCACATCATTCGCGAGATGCGCTACCACGAGTTTTCGCGGCAGGCCATCATGTTCGTAATGATCGCCGTTTTCAGCTTCTGGTCCGCCCCGGTTGCCAACCTCTATTGGCCCGGTGCGGTAATCGCAATGCTCGGAATCCTGTTTCGTTTTTATGCCTCCGGTTACGTGATCAAAAACAAGGAACTGGCGACCAGCGGACCCTATGCGCTGGTGCGGCATCCCCTGTACACGGGCAACATCCTGATGTTCGCCGGTTACTCGCTCGCTAACGGGCAGTGGTGGCCGTGGCTCGTTACCGCGTTTGTCCTCTGGTTCTGGTATCCGCCGGCGATTGAATACGAAGACCGCAAGCTCAATAAGTTGTTCGGCAAGCAGTGGCAGGAGTGGAGCAACCGCACGCCCGCGTTGATACCGCGTTCCGTAACCGGTATCAGCGACCAGGACAGTAGCTGGTCTTTCGCCAAGAGCACCAAAGAAAACTGGGAAATCGCTATCGTTATTTATTCCGTTTTCTGGCTGTGGTGGTCATGGCAGCAACTGCCGGCCGTGCCCGGCTCCGGCTAAACGCGACGCCTCCCCAAAATGGATACCCAGCTGCAGCAGGAACTGCGAGCCTGGTTAAGCAATGAAAAGAGCCGCGAGGCGGCTCTGTTAAGTACCGGTTACCAGGGCTCGGCATATCTTTACGATCACGGTGGTCGGCGGCTGGTCATTAAAAAAGCAAGCAGCGGCTTTTTTACCGGCTGGATACACCGGCGCATGTTGCAACGGGAAGCGCGCGTCTACGAGTTGCTGGCCGAAGTGGAAGGCGTGCCTCATTCGCCCGGCATGCTCGACGATACCTGGCTCGTGCTTGAGTACATCGAGGGGAGAACTCTGAAAGTCCAGCGTTCGTTTATCCGCGAACCCGAAGTGTTCTATAACCGGTTACACAAGGTAATTAAGGACTTCCATACGGCGGGTGTCGCGCACGGCGACCTGAAACGCAAGGAGAATGTGCTGGTTGCCGAAGGCGAACAACCGTTTGTCATAGATTTCGGTATGGCCGCGATGCGCGACGGCGGCCTGATCGACCGCCTGTTATTCAGGTTTGTACGCAGGGTGGATTACAACGCCTGGGTCAAACTGAAATACCACCGGAATTACTCGGCTGTTTCCGACGAGGATCAGCAGTGGTACAGGCCGACGATTATCGAACGTACATTACGGGTAATCAGGCGGGCGTGGCGCAAAGTAACTTTTCGGCAGGCCCGGAAGCGCCGGCGGCAGTCTTAAGGTTTGCTTAGTCTTTGCAGACCGTACCCGACCACGGGCCAGCGGTGCAGCGTTCCGAATCCATCAGCATCCCGGATACCTGGCGTTGCAGGCTTCTTTCGGGTGTGCAGATAACGGCCCGGTTACCGGCAATACGCACGTCGAACTTGCGGGTGTCTGCCCGGGCCTTGACCCGGTAGCCGGGGGTTATCACCTGCAGGTAGGTCATACCTGCCTGTGGACAGCCGAGGCTGGAGTCCCGGTAGTCGATCGCTTCGATATCGGTGATAACGATATCTTCGGGCGATATCTGGGTTTCCACCGAGATTGCCTCCTTGGCAATCCTGGCGGGCAGGGAATCCACTGCGCCGGTTTGTCCTGAGCCGAAACAGCCTGCAAGAGTCAGCAGCAACAATGGGGTGCCGAGGGCCCTGTACGTCCGTGTATCCATAGGCGAGAGGGTACGCTTAAAGTCAGGTTTTGACCAGACGCAGGTCACTGTTTCGGCGTGGCGCACCGCTTAGGTTTCTGCCGATCGTTCGGGCGTGGTAGCGTTGCGGAACGACCTGCGTTTGAACGGGTCGAACCCTTCGGTTCCGAAGATTCTGATACCAGGGTAATAGCCGGGCAGGTTTTGTCGCGGCCAGGAGGATTTCACATGCTGGATCTGTTTACGCAGATCGTTCAGTTTCTTGTCAACACTTTCGTGATGGTAGTTGGCGTGGGCGTACTGTGGGTTATCTTCCTGTTCTTTGTCGATATCACGCAAACTCAGCACGCGATACGCAGAAACTATCCTGTGGTCGGCCGGTTTCGCTACGTATTTGAACACCTGGGTGAATTCTTCCGTCAGTATTTCTTCTCGATGGATCGTGAGGAGATGCCTTTTAACCGTGCCGAGCGTTCCTGGGCCTACCGGGCAGCAAAAGGAGTCGACACCACGGTTGCGTTCGGCTCGACCAAGGACCTGCGTCCGGTCGGTACCGTTATTTTTGTGAACTGCCCCTACCCGACACTGGACGAGGATGCGGCGCCGACATCCCCTGTCACGATCGGCCCTGACAGTCCGAAGCCCTATACGACCGATCGCCTGTTCCATATTTCAGGAATGAGCTTCGGTGCGATTTCCAAACCGGCTGTGCTTGCCTTGTCGAAAGGCGCACGCAAGGCAGGTTGCTGGATGAACACGGGCGAGGGCGGGTTGTCATCGTTTCACCTCGAGGGCGGGGCGGACATCGTCTTCCAGATAGGTACCGCGAAATATGGCGTGCGCAATGACGACGGCAGCCTGAACGAGGAGAAGCTCGCGGCGGTCGCGGCACACGAACAGGTGCGCATGTTTGAGATCAAGCTCAGCCAGGGCGCCAAGCCGGGTAAAGGCGGCATCCTGCCGGGCGTTAAGGTTACATCGCAGATCGCCGAGATACGTGGCATCCCGCAGGGGCAGGACTCCATCAGCCCCAACCGGCATCCCGAGATTAGCAATGCCGGTGAATTACTGGATTTCATCGACAGGGTCAGAACCGTTACCGGCAAGCCGGTGGGCTTCAAGACAGTTGTCGGGACCATCACCTGGCTCAACGAAATATGTCGGACAATCCGCGAACGGGGCCTTCAGAGCGCACCGGACTTTATTACCGTCGATTCCGGTGACGGCGGCACGGGCGCAGCGCCTATGGCGCTGATCGATAACGTCGGTTTACCCGGTCGCGAAAGCCTGCCGCTGGTGGTCGACTCACTGATCCGGCATGGTTTGCGTGACCGCGTAAAGGTGATAGCGAGCGGCAAGCTCATCAATCCTGACAGGGCTGCGGCAGCGATTTGCGCAGGCGCAGATTTTGTTATCTCTGCACGCGGTTTTATGTTCGCGCTGGGTTGTATACAGTCTTTGCAATGTAACAAGAACACCTGCCCGACCGGCATCGCCACGCACAAGAAAAACCTGCAGCGCGGCCTCGTCCCCGAAGACAAGGCAGAAAGGGTGCGCCGTTACCAGCAGACCATGGAAAAGGAGATCGGTATCATCGCGCACTCATGCGGCGTTGCCGAACCAAGAAAACTCGAACGTAAACATTGCCGCATCGTGCAGGACAACGGGCGTTCGGTGCTGGTCAGCGAGCTATATCCCGAGCCGGAAGGGCAGGAAGTTATATAGAGAGCGGCTTTTATGCCGGATGAAAGAGCGGGTCGACGGACTGCCGTGCGGGCTGCTTTCGGCGGAGGTATTAACCCCGGCCATTATGGTAAATCACCACACGGCCTTCCGCCTGGACGCCACGCCCTTCGCGGGTTTGCGGGAACCGGGCCTTGGTATCGGCGGAATTCCCCACACAATCAGGGACATAAGCATCGAGAAAATGATGGTGATTAATTTACCGAGCCCGTAATATTTGTATGACGTTCGGGGGCCCGGAAAAAACCAAGAAGGGGCAACGTCATGAAAAAGCTATTTCTAATTCTGATGCTCGCGCTGCCGGGCATTACCTTCGCTGCACCTGTCACCGTCGACTTTGAGGAGTTTAGCGTCGGTACCAGCCCGGTGGGTCTAGGTAACCCGCTGCAGTCCAAGGGCTACGATTTTGTAGGCACCGTGATTTTATCCAACATGTCGATCCTGATCGGCAACAGCGGCTCGAAGTCGTGGGGCGGCACAGCTTCCGGGGCTGGCCAGGATTCGTTCGGTGTCACTGCGAGAATCGAGATGGAACGTACCGACGGTGGCGCCTTCGCTATTTTGTCGGCCGATATATTTCAGGTTTCCGACCCCGCCGGCTTCACTTCTATTTCCGGCTCGACCACCAGCGGCGTGGCTAATCTGGCCGTACCGATCGGTACCGGCGACTGGCTCGACCTTACAAGGATCGTGTTTCACTCGGAAGGGAACGGTTTCGGATTCGGCTCCGCCACCACTGAGCTCGACAATATCGTTGTAAGAGCAGTTCCGATCCCGGCGGCGGTCTGGCTGTTCGGCTCAGGTTTGGGGTTGCTGGGCTGGATTAAGCGCCGAGAGGTCTTCGCCAAGTAATTTATATTGGGCGAATAGATCTAATTGCTGTGGGAGCGGGGTTATGCGCGCAGCGAACGCAG
>JASLMV010000037.1 GCA_030746435.1 Gammaproteobacteria bacterium
TCTTCGCGAGAGACGTACATCACCGTCTGTCCGGCATTTTGTGCGACATCGGCGTGAGGCGCCACGTCATTCCAGCCTTCCTGGCTATCTTTGAATAAGTCTCGGCTTCCAACGGCAACCTTCTGCCCGTTCTGAAGCACGCCGCTCACTCCTTTACCCGGATGTGCCTGTACGTCGTGTGCTATCGCAATATGACCTGCACCGGGCCTGTTCCCGGCAGCAGCCACGATGGCGTGCGCAACCGGATGTTCAGAGGCTCGTTCAACCGATGCCGCGGCCGCAACCGTTTCATCGCATGGATCACATTCGGCGTGATCCTCTGCGGCATGGTCGCAGATTACAGTGCGCATACCCGTTACCGTTGGTTTTCCATATGTGAGCGTTCCTGTTTTATCGAACGCAATCGTCGTTACATCGGCCATGCGGTCCAAAAGCGCACCGCTCTTAACCAGCACACCGAGTTGTGCAAGGCGCGTCAGCCCGCTGACTACGGTGACCGGAATACTGATTACCAGGGCACAGGGGCAGGC
>JASLMV010000038.1 GCA_030746435.1 Gammaproteobacteria bacterium
TCTTCGCGAGAGACGTACATCACCGTCTGTCCGGCATTTTGCGCAACGTCGGCATGGGGCGCCACGTCATTCCAGCCGGCTTGCGCGTCGTCGAACAGATCGCGGCTACCGACTGATACCCTGGCACCATCCTGCAGTACGCCACTGACGCCCTTACCCGGATGAGCCTGTACATCTTTTGCGATAGCTACGTGACCTGCACCCCGACTGCCTGCCGCTTCAACGATTGCATGGGCAACCGGATGTTCCGATGCACGTTCGACCGATGCGGCAGTGACGACGATATCGTCGCAAGGTGTACATTCGGAATGTGCATCAGCAGGATGGTCACACCGCGCGGTCAGCATGCCTATCACACTTGGTTTGCCGTGCGTAAGCGTTCCTGTCTTGTCGAATGCAATCGTGGTGACATCGGCCATGCGGTCCAAAAGCGCACCGCTTTTAACCAGTACACCGAGTTGTGCAAGGCGCGTCAGCCCGCTGACTACGGTGACCGGAATACTGATTACCAGGGCACAGGGGCAGGC
>JASLMV010000003.1 GCA_030746435.1 Gammaproteobacteria bacterium
CCCGAAATCGCGAGGGCCTACGACTCGCTCAAGGCAGAAGTAGAAAACCGCATCGAAGTAACGCTAACTGCGGCCAACCCGGTGGATGACACGCAGCAGGCCAGGATCGTCGAAGCACTGAAGAAGCGTTTCGGTCGCGATGTCAGCCTGACTTTTGAGTTGGACGAAAAGTTAATCGGTGGTGCCAGGTTGCGTGCCGATGATTTGGTAATAGACGGATCGGTGAGTACCGGTCTGGAAAAACTCGCCACTACGTTGGCAAATTAAATATATCGCCGTCGGGCGAATAACGTTTCGCATTAGGGCGAAAAGGAACAAGAAATGGCAATTAAAGCTTCTGAAATCAGCGAACTGATTAAAGAGCGTATCAGTAACTTCGAAAGCGCTGCCGAAGCCCGCGACGTGGGCACCATCATTGCTGTGACGGATGGCATCACGCGTATTCACGGCCTGGGTTCGGCCCAGTACGGTGAGATGCTGGAGTTTCCGGGTGATACTTATGGCCTCGCACTGAACCTAGAGCAGGATTCAGTCGGCGCGGTGGTGCTGGGTGAATACAAGCATATCTCCGAGGGCGACACGGTTAAAACGACCGGCCGCATTCTCGAGGTGCCGACCGGAGAAGCGCTGCTCGGCAGAGTGGTTGACTCGCTCGGCCAGCCGATCGACGGTAAGGGTCCGATTAATGCAGAGTCTTCGTCACCGATCGAAAAAGTTGCACCCGGCGTTATCGAGCGTAAGTCTGTTGATCAGCCGGTGCAGACCGGACTGAAGTCCATTGACTCGATGGTGCCGATTGGCCGCGGTCAGCGCGAACTGATTATTGGTGACCGTCAGACCGGTAAAACGGCTGTTGCGGTCGATACGATCATCAACCAGGTCGGTACGGGCATTAAATGTATCTACGTAGCCGTTGGCCAAAAGAACTCGACGATTGCCAACGTGGTACGCAAGCTCGAAGAGCACGGCGCGATGGAACACACTATTGTCGTCGCCGCTGCCGCTGCGGAATCTGCAGCTATGCAGTACATCGCTCCGTACTCGGGTTGTTCCATGGGCGAGTATTTCCGCGACAAGGGCGAAGATGCACTCATTATTTATGACGATCTCACCAAGCAGGCCTGGGCCTATCGCCAGGTATCGCTGCTGCTGCGCCGTCCGCCGGGCCGTGAAGCGTATCCGGGTGATGTTTTTTACCTGCATTCACGCCTGCTCGAGCGGTCTTCGAGAATTAACGAAGCCGAGGTGGAGCGCATTACGAACGGTGCCGTCAAAGGCAAAACCGGTTCGCTGACAGCGTTGCCGATTATCGAAACCCAGGCGGGTGACGTGTCGGCCTTTGTGCCCACTAACGTGATCTCGATTACCGACGGACAGATCTTCCTCGAGACTGACCTGTTCAATGCCGGTATCCGCCCGGCCATCAACGCCGGCCTGTCGGTGTCGCGCGTGGGTGGTGCCGCACAGACCAAGATCATCAAGAAGCTCGGCGGCGGCGTGCGTCTCGCACTTGCGCAGTACCGCGAGCTTGCGGCATTCGCACAGTTCGCATCGGATCTCGACGAAGCTACCCGCAAACAGCTGGAACGCGGCCAGCGCGTGACCGAGCTGATGAAACAGAACCAGTACTCGCCACTGTCGGTTGCCGAGATGGGTTTCTCACTGCTTGCCGCAAACGAGGGGTACCTTGATGACGTCGATGCCAACAAGATCGTCGAGTTTGAAGCGGCGATGCATGCTTACTTGCGTGAAAATTATGCGGAGCAGCTCGACCAGATCAATGAGAGTGCGGATTACAACGATGAAATCGAAGCAGCAATGAAAAAGTCTATTGAAGACTTTAAGAAGAATGGGGCCTATTAGGAATTGATCTGCCGTTGATATCGAGAATAGATCTCTATAAATGTCTAACTTAAAAGAAATCCGTACCAAGATCGGCAGCGTAAAAAATACGCAGAAGATCACGGCAGCAATGGAAATGGTCGCGGCGAGTAAATTGCGCCGCACCCAGGACCGCATGCGGCAGACGCGGCCTTTCGCCGACAAGATCCGCACGGCTATTGGCCATCTTTACAAGGCGAACCCGGAGTACAAGCACCCTTACCTCGTTGAGCGCGACATCAAGCGTGTTGGCTACATAGTGATCACGACCGATCGTGGCTTGTGTGGTGGCCTGAATGTCAATGAATTCCGCATGCTGCTGAATGAACTGAGGGAGTGGAAGAGCAAAGGTGTAGAAGCCGATCTGTGCCTGCTTGGCTCGAAGGGCGTGCAGTTCTTCCGCAGCCTGGACGTAAACGTAGTCGGTGCCACATCGAATATCGGCGAGAACCCGTCGATGTCGGATCTTATCGCTTCGATCACAATGATGCTCGAGGCATTTGAAACTGGCGGCGAAGAAGGCGGTATAGACAGCCTGTTCCTGGTGCACAACCGTTTCGATTCGACCATGAGTCAAAAGCCGCAGTCGGTGACCCTGATTCCCGTCGAAGCACCCGACGCAGAAGAGCTGCCGCAGCACTGGGATTACATCTACGAGCCCGAAGCGACTGAACTGCTGACCAGCGTGTTGCAAAGATATATAGAGTCGCAGGTTTATCGTGGCACCGTCGAGAACGTGGCCTGCGAAATGGCTGCAAAAATGGTTGCAATGAAAAGTGCAACCGATAACGCAGGCAAGCTGATAGACAACCTGCAGCTCGACTACAACAAGGCTCGGCAGGCGGCTATTACACAGGAAATTTCTGAAATCGTGGGCGGTGCTGCTGCGGTTTCAGAATAAGACATTGGCCGGTCTTGGACCGCGTTGCAGCTCTTCGAGCTGAACAGCTGCGACAGGTAAAAGATCAGAGAAAATTTGTAGGAGCGGCTTTGCTGGGCAGGATGCCCGAATGTCGTGGCGGCCAGGGATGGCCGAGAGCGACCAGCCGCGACAGGTTAAAGATTATTAAAAATTGTGGGAGCGGCTTTAGCCGCGAAGCTTCGGGCCTAAAGGCCCTCCCACAGGAATTTGAAATTTGATCGATATTGGATCGATCGTAGAGGACGAAACAAATGAGTTCCGGAAAAATCGTACAGGTTATCGGCGCGGTCGTGGACGTTGAGTTCCCGCAGGACCAGTTGCCGAATGTCTATGACGCGCTCTACATGGAAGATCGGGGTCTGACCCTCGAGGTGCAGCAACAGCTTGGCGACGGCATCGCACGCGCTATTGCAATGGGTCCGTCGGAAGGTCTGAGCCGCGGTCTGGATGTCAGCAACACGGGATCACCGATAACGGTACCCGTTGGCCAGAAGACCCTGGGCCGGATCATGGACGTATTGGGCGATCCCGTCGACCATGCGGGCCCGATCGGCGAGGAAGCACGCCTGCCGATTCACCGTCCGCCCCCGGCTTATGAAGACCAGGCATCCTCTACGGAGTTGCTTGAAACCGGTATCAAGGTGATCGACCTGATCATGCCGATTGCCAAGGGCGGCAAGATTGGCCTGTTCGGTGGCGCCGGCGTGGGTAAGACCGTTACGTTGATGGAACTTATTAATAACATTGCGAAAGAGCACGGCGGCTTCTCGGTGTTTGCCGGTGTTGGCGAGCGCACACGTGAGGGTAACGACTTCTACCACGAGATGACCGACTCGGGCGTTATCGACAAAGTTGCACTGGTCTATGGCCAGATGAATGAGCCACCGGGCAACCGTCTGCGCGTCGGGCTGACCGGTCTGACGATGGCAGAATACTTCCGCGACGAAGGCCGTGACGTATTGATGTTTATCGATAACATCTACCGTTACACGCTTGCCGGAACAGAGGTATCTGCACTGCTCGGCCGTATGCCGTCAGCGGTGGGTTACCAGCCGACGCTGGCCGAGGAAATGGGGGTGCTGCAGGAACGCATCACCTCGACGAAAACCGGGTCTATTACTTCCTTCCAGGCGGTCTATGTCCCGGCCGATGACCTAACCGACCCATCCCCTGCCACGACCTTTGCTCACCTTGACGCAACACTGGTGCTGTCACGCCAGATCGCCGAGCTTGGAATTTATCCGGCGGTGGATCCACTCGATTCAACCAGCCGCCTGCTCGACCCGAACGTCGTCGGTGCCGAGCACTACGAAACAGCCCGCGATGTGCAGGGTGTACTGCAGCGTTATAAAGAGTTGCAGGACATTATTGCGATCCTCGGCATGGACGAACTGTCTGAGGAAGACAAACTGGACGTGCAGCGCGCACGCAAAATCCAGCGTTTCCTCTCGCAGCCGTTTGCCGTTGCAGAAACCTTCACCGGTTCACCCGGCAAGTACGTCAGCCTGAAAGACACTATCCGGGGCTTCAAGGGCATTGTCTCGGGTGAGTATGACGATTTGCCGGAACAGGCTTTCTACATGTGCGGCACGATTGAAGAAGCCGTAGAACAAGCCAAAGATATGTAGTGGCAGTAATTCGTACCGCGTTGCAGCTCTTTGAGCTGAACAGCTACGTAAGGTAAGGGATTCAATAAATGGCAACTTTGCACGTCGACATCGTTAGCGCAGAGGGAGAAATTTTCTCCGGTGAAGCAGCCATGGTGTTTGCACCGGCGAGCCAGGGCGACGTGGGTATCGCGCCCCGGCACGCACCGTTGCTGACCAAGCTACGTCCCGGCGACCTGCGCGTGCAGACGCCGGAAGGCGAAGAGAAATTCTTTTATGTCACGGGCGGCATACTCGAGGTGCAGCCTCATATTGTTACGGTGATGGCCGACACGGCCATGCGTGGCGACGAGCTCGATGAGGAGATGGCCCGGGTGGCCAAAGAAGCTGCCGAGCAGCAACTGGCCAGCGCCTCGAAGCAGGACATCGAGCACGCGCAGCAACAGCTCGTAGAAGCCGCCGCACGTTACCGGGCCGCGCAGAAGCTCAGGGGCCGCAAGGGTTAAAGCCGGATCTGAGCCACTTTTTCAACTATGAGACCTGCGTGTTCGAATACACGCTAATTCGGTTATAAACTGTCGGGCTTTCGGAATGCACTGACAGACGGGAGATAAAACCCAGGCCGTGGACATCAGCGTCGTCATACTCGCAGCGGGGCAAGGCACCCGCATGAGGTCAGCTCTGCCGAAGGTGCTTCAGCCACTGGCAGGCCGTCCGCTGCTGGAACACGTGATCAGCACAGCGGAAACACTCAAACCTCGCCAGGTCTGCGTGGTTTACGGTCACGGCGCCGAACAGGTGCTTGAGCACTTCTCTGATCGTGATGTGCAGTGGGCGTTGCAGGAGCCGCAACTTGGTACCGGTCATGCGGTCCAGCAGGCGATGCAGCACCTCAGGGAAGACGAAACCGTACTTATTATTTATGGCGACGTGCCTCTCGTCCTGCCCGCTACGATCGAAAGCCTCGCAAAAGCCGCAAGTGACGGACCCGCTATCCTGACAGTTATCGAAACCGATCCGACCGGTTACGGCCGTATCGTTCGCGACCCGGCCGGTGCGGTGAGTGCGATCGTCGAAGAAAAGGACGCGACCGACGACCAGCGCCGCATCAGTGAGGTCAACACGGGGTTGTTAGCCTGCCCGGTGAATCAGTTAGGCCCGTTGCTGGATGCACTGAAAGCGGATAATGCCCAGGGCGAGTACTACCTTACCGATATCGTTGCCGCCGCGGTGGCAGATGGAGTCAGCGTCGCGGCAGTCATGGTTGACTCACCCACCGAAGTTATGGGTATTAATGACAAGTTGCAGCTTGCGGATGCGGAGCGCGCCTATCGCGAGCGAGTTGCGGCTAGTCTCATGACAGATGGCGTCACAATAGTTGACCCTGCCCGTATCGATGTGCGCGGGACACTGAATTGTGGCAGCGACGTGATTATCGATGTGAATGCCGTTTTCGAAGGTGAGGTAGAACTTGGTGACAACGTAAGCATTGGGCCAAACTGCGTCGTAAAGAATTCCCGGATTGCATCGGGGACCACCCTGAATGCGAACTGTGTGCTTGAAGATGCGGTAGTCGGCAAGGATTGTGATATCGGTCCTTTCGGCCGCCTGCGTCCAGGGGCTGAAATGAAACAAGGCTCACGGGTCGGCAATTTCGTCGAAGTTAAACAGACCATACTGGGGGTTGGCAGCAAGGCCAATCACCTGACCTACCTCGGCGATGCAGTGATTGGCGACGGGGTTAACGTCGGTTGCGGCACCATTACCTGTAATTACGATGGGGCAAACAAGCATCAAACCGTCATTGGCGACAACGCGTTTATCGGTTCCGGCGTTGAACTGGTTGCGCCCGTGAATATTGGAGCCGGGGCCACGATCGGCGCCGGGTCGACGGTCAGTAAAGATGCGCCCGCAGGGGAATTGACCCTGGAACGCGCCAAACAGGCCACAGTCAAGGGCTGGAAACGTCCAGCAAAACAATAGTTAGGCTGGAATAGTCCGTCTTGCAGCGGACCGCTTAGAGCGCTGCCGCTGAAGAATAGTTAGGTAGGAATAGCCCGTCTTACAGCGGACAACGCGGTGCGTCGCCGCTGAAGAACTCCGGCAGCAAGTATGCTGTCGGATGAAACCAAGCGTAATGGGACTTTAGTCGCAGTGTGGCAATATTGGCGTGGCTAAAATACCCGCTTTGGCACTAACATATTGAACGGCAACTGGAAAAATTATGTGCGGCATCGTAGGAGCAACAGCAGAGCGTAATGTCGTCCCCATCCTGATGGAGGGGCTGCGTCGGCTCGAGTACCGCGGTTACGATTCCGCGGGCATTGCCGTGCGCCATGATGACGGTGTGATGCGCCGGCGGGCGCTTGGCAAGGTTGCAGAACTGCAGGGCACGCTTGACACGGAACCCATGGACGGCCGCACCGGCATCGCACACACGCGCTGGGCAACACACGGCATACCAAGCGAAAATAATGCCCATCCACATATTTCCGGCCCCGATATTGCAATCGTGCACAACGGTATTATCGAAAACCATGAAGCACTCCGGAAGGATTTGCTGGCAAATGGTTATGAGTTCAGCTCTGAAACAGACACCGAAGTCATCGCACACCGCATACATCACCATCTGCAGTCGACAAATATCCTTGAAGCTGCGGTAAAGAAAACCGTTGATGAACTCGAAGGTGCCTATGCACTTGTCGTGATGAGTAAAAATGATCCCGGGAAATTGGTACTTGCCCGCGAGGGATGTCCGGTTGTCATCGGCGTCGGTATCGGTGAAAACTTTGTTGCATCGGATGTTGCGGCATTGCTACCGGTAACACGTAAATTCATGTTCCTGGAAGAGGGTGATATTGCGGTTGTGACCCGTGACGGTATCAGTGTCACCGATGCAGCCGGCACGCCAGTTGATCGTCCTGTCAGCGAAAGCGAACTGTCAGCCGATGCGGTTGAACGCGGGCGCTTCAGGCATTACATGCTGAAAGAAATTTACGAGCAGTCGCGCGCGGTGGCCGAAACGCTGGCTGAACGCATAGCTGACGGCAAGGTACTCGATGGTGCGTTGGGGCCGACTGCAGGTGGAATACTCGATAAGACCGAAGCCGTGCATATCGTGGCCTGTGGTACCAGCTATCACGCAGGTCTCATCGCGCGATACTGGATCGAAGAATATTGCGGCATTCCCTGCACGGTAGAGATCGCGAGCGAATACCGCTATCGCAACCTGGTTGTGCCGGACAACGGCCTGTTTATTACGATTTCACAAAGCGGCGAAACGGCCGACACACTTGCGGCGCTACGCAAAGCGAAAGAAAGCGGTTACCTGGCCACGCTGGCTATCTGTAATGTGCCTGAAAGTTCACTGGTACGTGAATCGGAGCTGGTGCTGATGACGCGAGCCGGGCCGGAGATCGGGGTCGCATCGACCAAAGCATTCACAACTCAGCTTGCGGCATTCGCACTCGTAACGCTTTCACTGGCGCGTCGCCGTGGCATGGTGGCGGAACAGGAACGCGCACTTACGACCCAGTTGCTGGAATTACCCGGCCTGATCGAGCAGGTGCTCGGGCTCGATGAGCAGATCGAAAGGATGTCCGGGCATTTTGCCGAAAAGCATCACGCCCTGTTCCTCGGCCGCGGCGCACAAAATGCGGTTGCCATGGAAGGCGCACTTAAACTGAAAGAAATTTCCTACATCCATGCCGAAGCGTATCCGGCGGGAGAACTCAAACATGGCCCGCTGGCACTCGTCGATGAAGACATGCCGGTGGTCACTATTGCACCGAACGATGATTTGTTGGAAAAACTGAAATCCAATCTGCAGGAAGTCCGGGCGCGTGGCGGAGAATTATTCGTGTTCGCTGACCCGAACGTGCACTTTGACGACGGCGACGGTGTACACCTGATGCGTATGCCCACCCACATCGAGGATTTCCAGGCACCGATCCTGTACACCATACCCCTGCAGTTACTGTCCTATCACGTTGCGGTACTGAAGGGCACCGACGTTGATCAGCCCCGCAACCTGGCCAAGTCGGTGACTGTCGAGTAGCCCTCGGCATAAGCGAACGCAGGGAGACGGCAGTAAGGGGCGATTACCGCGCGTTATTTCTTCTGATCGCTGCGCGGCACCCGGGTATCTCACCTGTATTGCGGTGGCAATGCCTGCCTCGCTCAACCTCAGCGGCGATTGTTTCTACCTGTTCTGAACCCCCGAGGCGACGCCGTCGCTCAATCCTTTCTGGCTGTTCATTTACTTCGTCACGCTGATATTTGTGCTGGCAGCCATTTGACAATAACCAAACTAAAATTGAGATATGCATTCGCGACAATGCGGCGCAGGGAAGGCAGACTACCTGTTCCATTTACCCAACAATAATTAATACGGATGCTCCTATTTGTCTTTACTTGTGTATTGCTAGCCGTTCTTCTGGGCGGTTTCGCATGGTACAAACAAAGGTCGGCACGGCTGGAACAAATTGCTGCTGCAGCTGCAGCTGGCCGTCGCAAAGACTTCAAAGCCATCGAGATAAAGTCAGGCCCGGACTGCTGTGCTGCGGTTAAAGAGCACTGCGGCAGGCGTATTCTGCTCGAAAATTCCCCCCGCCTGCCACTCGAAGGGTGCGACCGGCTTGCCGAGTGTCAGTGCACCTATATCAACCACAATGACCGCCGCGGCCGCGAAAATCGCCGCAATCCCTACGGGTCGCTTTCACAGGGAAGTTTCGGTTTACGCGATGCCAACAAGCGCAGCGGGTTTGACCGGCGCGGCTCATCCGAGTCCGAGCTCACCGACGTCGACTTCGAAGAATAATTCCTGTTCAGCCGGCACCCTGCCGGGGTGCTAGAATTGCGGCGTTTCCAAAGGGGATGAGCAGTGGCTGAACAACCCGTTTTCTGGCTGGGCAGCGGGCCCGGAAAAAGCAAGGACAAAACCAGTGAGGCGCCTGAAGCTGAGCGCTACGAACCAGCGTTGCGTGACGCCTGTAAAGACTGCGGTTATGAAGTCGATGACTATGTCGCAGCCCAGGGTGGTTTCGGTGGCTGGTTGGTGCATCTTGAACGCGACGGCTTGCAGTACAGGCTCTTCTGGAGCGGCAAGACGAACCGGCTGAGTTTAGAATCAGCCCATTCGGGCGGGGGCTGGAACAAAGTTGCCGCTAACGATGTCGAGGACGAAGGGCTGCCTGTTTTTGTCGAGGCGGTTAAAATCCTGCTTGGCAAATCAAACGATTCAAACAATTTAAACAGTCGGGACAAGGCAGACGGTTAGCGCAAATGGCAGAACCCGGGAACAGCAAAATTGTTGTGCCGGAACCTGGAACGGGTCAGCTTGGCGGTCACTTCAGTCCCGCGGCGCGCGACCGTATCGATGTCTTCCTGAAATCCTTCGTCAGTTTCGAGCCTACACTTGCGCTTCTCTATAGTAATACCGGCGGGAGGGAGCCTGGCTCCTGGAGCATGCAGGCCGTAAGTTCGGACATTGTCGATGAGCTGGCACACCTGTATTCGGGATTCGGGACTGTGGTCTGTTATGAGCTTGACGGTATACGGGTTTTGGTCCCACAACTCGCACATATTGAAGAACTCGACAAAGGCATGCTTGAATTCAGTGGTGACAGGCTGATCGCCGGTTGCATGGAACCCGGGTAAATACATGACGACCGATACACAACACCCCCGTTTTGCAGACCCGGCATTACTGGCGGCATTAGGGGTTCCACCGGATTACGGTACTGTCCCGATGCGGGCTACCTATCCGGAAGCCAGGGAACTTAAGGAAGTCGGCGAGAATATAGTGGGTCGAATGCAGTTACTGACGCCGGCCACCGCGGAGACATGGCAGGCAATGTGCCTGGCGGCAAAAGGAGGAGGCGTCGAACTGCTGATCGTGTCCGGGTTTCGCAGTTTCGACTACCAGGCCGACCTGATTCGCAGCAAGCTCGACGCCGGCCAGTTCATCGAAGACATACTCAAGGTGAATGTCGCGCCGGGTTACAGCCAGCACCACACAGGTGATGCGGTTGATATCGCAACGCCCGGCTATAAACCTTTGCTGGAAGAATTTGAAGAATCACCTGCCTTCGAGTGGTTACACGAGAACGCGGTTCAGTACGGTTTCACGATGTCGTACCCGCGTGACAACCCGGAAGGACTGGCATACGAACCCTGGCACTGGTACCGGAACAGCAATTAAAAAAAATATGATCAAGAAAACCAATATCTTTTCCGGCAAATGGTCGGAAGCCTCACATGGCGAAAACTTTCAGCGCGGCCATATTCCGCTCACCGATCTCAATGACGACAACCTGCTGGGGTGCGGCGCATTCTGCGTAAAGCCGGGGAAGCGGGCATTTCCGAAGCATGCGCACCTGGCCAACGACGAGGCGGTTTACGTGGTGTCGGGAACCGGCACACTCACGGCGGGCGATGAAAGCAAGACGCTGGTAGCAGGAGATTTTGTGATGCTGCCGCGCGGTGCCGGTTTCGCGCACGTACTGGTCAATGACGGCGATGACAATCTTATCTATCTCTGCATGTCGAGCATGATCATGCCCGAAGTCGTTAATTACCCGGATTCGGGCAAACTGGGTGTGCTGGACTCAAAGGATTTCTGGAGCGGCGGTGATGCAGGCGTGAGTGGTTTTTATAAACTGAACCCGGTGGACTACTGGGACGGGGAAGACTGACAATCTGCTGTGTGACCCGCTACAGGGCCTATGTCGTTGTAATAACGTAGTTGTCCCAATTGAAGGTTCCCGGGTTTATCTATACTATCGCGCCGCAAGGATTCCGACCCGTCGTGTACATAAAGCATGCAAGTCAGGGGATCGCTTTTCTCAATATTTTAGTTGCCTCCTGCGGGGGCTGGCGCAATTTATCAGAATATAAGGGGCCTGGCATAGCGGTTGGTTACCGCAACAATGTTTCCGACTCGATTGAAATATTTGGCCGCCTGGGAGTCTATGGCGGTGATCACGAAGAATCGACGCAGCTTGATGCCGGCATCCTCTGGAATATCAACGACACCTTCGGGATAAGCTTTGCCTACGAATACTTCGAATACGACGAAGACGAAGTAGAGATAGAGCTCGATCAGGTGCAGGTCGGGGCCCGCTTCAGCTTCTGATTAAGATGAATATAACAGCCGGGCGACAACTGTCGTCCGGCTTTTTTTATGCACCAGTCAGGCGGGCACTTCACTCAGCACGGGGCTGCTGCGCATCGCAAGAATCTTCTGGTTGACCAGCACGTTGGCGGCGGATACCGGATCTTCGTTGACTGTGTAGCAGGGCGGTGAGCGCCGTAATGCGGGCCACTCGCCCGTTTCGATGATGTGCTCCAGGTATGCAATATTGCGCTCGATGAATTCAAGATAAGGGTTGCGCCCGTCGTAGATGGCTTCGATGTAGCGATAGGCCTTGTCAAAATCCACATCCAGACGTTTCTTGACCACCGTTTTGTAAAAAGTCGGTGTCTGCAGCAGCAGGTCGATGCCAGACTGATAGCGTACCCGCTGCAAACCGTTGCCTTCGTCCTCGATGGCAATTCCGCCGAGTACGAATTCCAGGTACAGGCGATCGCGGCATTTTTCCAGGTAGCACCGGTCAGACATCTGTGCGATCAGGTCGGCGGTGCCGAGTAGATGGCCAACCATACTGTCGAGCGGATCGTCCAGCTGTATGCCCGTGAATTTTCTTTCGTAACCGGTGAAATGCACCATCTCGGCGGCGATGTGTGCCAAGTGGCGCAGCCTGAGCCGTGGCAGGTAAGTCCGCAAAAATTCCGCACTGCGTGTCACATGCCACATCGTGTATTCTGCGCCGTTACTGTGCCGGTCGTCACCGCTGTCACGGATATACCCAGAATCATGGAACAGCGCGCAAATCACGCCGAGTACCGCGCGATCGGGACCGAGTTGTTCCGGTTCGTCAACGGTGCGTTCGTAACCTGTAACCAGGCGCGCCATTGCCAGCGTCATATCCAGCGTGTGCTGGATATCGTGGTAGACCGTGTCACACCCTTCATAGCCGGGCATGTTGCCTTCGAACAGGCGCCGAAAATCGTGAAAGGCGAGCCAGAGCTCGTCAAGGCTTGCCCCGGGCCAGAGGTCTATGAAGAGTTCGCCGGTCGCATCGCGAACCGCGCTGATAGAACTGACGTCAACCGTGTTGGTTACGTCATAATCGAATCTTCGGACCTGCGGTGCAGAACCGCTGTCCTGAACATTCGCTACCTGCGCGCCCATCCATTCGTGCCTGCGGGGAATCCGGCTCGCGATTGCGACCCCAACGATGGAAGCCCCGAACGGCGGTGATTCTCCCACGTCGAAGGGCTGCCAGACAGTGTGCATAAGGACTTGCGACACAAAGAAACGGTCTAAATCTACAGGGTGGACAGGGATGGGGGACAAGAAATGTGGCGGAGGCGCGGTAAAATAAGAAAATAAATACCCAATCGCATGTTCCAGTCGCATTATCTCCAAAGAAAAACCAACATTTAGCGATGCTTTTTGACATTCAATACAGTTGGCGGACAATGACTAAACAGGGTGGAAAAATATGCCCGAAACAACCCCATTCTCATTTGAATAAAGCTGTTAGGTGCGCGATTTGACTAATTTGCAGCAAATGACGATTCCTAAGATTCGGTTGCGCTGGTCCGACTGGCACACTTGGCGAAAGATCGCGATTCCTGCTCGAGAGAAAGGTGCTATCTCAATTCCATCCGATCCAGGAGTATACGAGGTCGCACGAGACAGGCACTCTGATCGACGGCTTGCTATCGGGCAGGGAACGAATCTAAGTAATCGTGTACGCCAGGATTTAGTGAGGCGTAAACGTCCGCACTCAGCAGGTTTACGGATCAACAAATCCGTAGATACTTCAAGACTCGTCATTCGTTGGGCGACGACGGATTGCCCGAAGGCTGCAGAGGAATACTTGCATAAAAAGTATATTCGACGTCATGGGAAACTACCGAAATACACGTTGCGCACCTAACCAGTGTGGGCAACCGCTCACTAGCGTTCGCTTGACGCGGGACTTCGCCCCGCGCCATTGCCACAGGCGTTACGGGCCTTAGGCGAGCGGCTGCTTTCAACCTAAAGCGGGCACGAGCCAAGGTCTATACAGGCTCGGTAATGTGAACCAGTTCCCGTTACTGGTCTCGACACCCATTACATAATTCGAAACTGAAAGGTCCGATAGGATTCTTTGGAGACGCAACTATGTTTCTATGTGCAGGTGACAAAATGCTCGTGGCACATCGCCGACTATATGAAAATGATCAGCCACGCGCATTCGTGGGAGAGGTTCTGGCCTATGAGAATGGGCTCATGAAGCTCTCGGATTACTCGTGGGTAAGGGAATCGCTTCGTGGGGAGATCAAAAGAAAAGACGACCGCTGCATCAAGATCATTGCTCTGAACACCGTAGGGATCATTTGCTATCAATTGCCGGAAACAGTAAATATTGAAGAACTGGAGCTTGTTGCCGGTCAACAGAATGAAGTTTTACTTACCGACCGCCGAGATTTCAGAATGGACCTGACGGACCGGGCTGGCGCTATCCGTAGCGGACGCGCGAGTTAAGAACCGCTAAGACCGGGGGTCGAACTCAAAAAAATCCCAGGTTGGCCCCCTATTTTGCAGAATTATTGGGGATTTCTACGTATTCAGTCCCGAGCCGGAGTATGCCAGCCTCCCTCAACACTGTATTCGCACTTGGCGTGAAATCACCAGACAGAGGGAGCTTTATGGCCACAAAGCCTTCAATACAGGCATCCAAAGACCCGTTCAAACCGGTGCCGCTGCGAGATAATTTTTACCAGTCCTGTGCATTTTTTCCGATGCCTTTCGCTCTGATCACAACCACGAATGAGAACGGCTTTACCAGTATCGGGCCATACGCACTGCAGTTCCCCTTTCAAATCTCTGAGCAATATTCCATGTTGCTGGTCACACGTGCCGGTTCCAACACGGCGACCAACCTGCGACGCAATGGAAAATGTGCATTAAATTACATCGAGTTCGATGAGAAGCTGCTGGAATCTGTCGTCGGGCTCGGTTACCCGGGCGTGTTACCAGAAAAGAAAATGGAAGACACGCCCTTCACGATGATAAAAACGCCGACACCACGGTTTCGTGATGATCCGGAGTATCCGCTGATTGTCGAAGAGGCTTTCCAGGTTTTTGAATGCGTCGTCGACGGTGAATTCGAATACCACCCCCAACGAGAAATAGAGGCCTCGCTTGTCGAGGATTTTATTGCGCTGAAAGTTGAAAATATCATGCTGCGGGAGAGCTTCAAGAAAAAACTCGATCACCGCAACGAATTTCCCGATATTCCGATTTCATACGGCTTTCGCGGTGGCAGCGAGTTCTGGTTTGCACGCCACGAGAAACCGTTCCACTACCCGATCCCCCGGGGCAAGGAACTGGAACCCGAGTACGTATTCCAGGTTGCCAACAGGCTGGATCCGGCGGTTCGCTTCACCAGGGAGGCTTGCGCGGCACTGGTTGTCATTCCGACACCGTTTCTCGAATCCGCCCTCGGCGTCTTCGTCAACAAGGCCAAGAAACAGGGCACGGGCATCGTCGACCTGAACTTCGTCAGGACAGCTAACACCCGCTGGAGCGGTGATTAGTTCAAAATCAGGATATTATTGGTCACTGCAATAAGCACCGGGAAGGTAGGCTAATATGCTTGCCAGGAGCATGGCCGTGGGGGGTTAGTCGATATGAATGGGCTGCCTAACCGGCGTATTAACTATGCTGCCTTCGGCGGTCTGATGCGCAGCCTATGCAGGCATTAGGTGACTGCTATCTATCCACTGGATTTTGCAATTATCATTTGGGGGGTAGTAGGCACGTATAGAATCAAGCGGGCGATTCAATTACGGCCTGAACGTAAGTACTCGAACACTCCGATAGTTGTGACTACTATGGTGTTCATTCTTGTGCCCCTGATTGTACTCAGGGCCAACTTTGCGGAGTACTCGGCTGTCGGTATCATTGCTGTCTGCGTAGAGATATTTTGGTTTGGTTACCTGGTTAGCCGGAGTCGCAATGTCACCTGAGCAGTGCATTAAGCTTGCTCCCTGTTTTGTTGGAGAGTGAAAATGAACTGGAGCGATGTTATTCTTTCGCTACTCGCCTTGGCAGCCGTGTTTGTACTGGTCGTTCTCGTCTTTGTACTTAAGTCAATAAAACAAGTTGATAATAAAAAAGCCTCGCAGAAGCAGGACCAGTCAGGGAGTCAGGATTAGTTTCTCCACTTACAGAAAGCCAGACAGCCTGTTTTTTTGTTTCTGCCTCCACCTGACCGGGGGATTGGTTTCTGCTGAGGCGTCTTCGGGCATCCTGCGAATACACTAACCCCGCACCTTTTTGCTAGATATGCCTTTACATACAGTGATGGGTGACCTGCCCTTTCCGGGTTTGGGCTGGAAAATAGGTAAAAATACGACTTGGGTGGGATATGGCCGGTAACTACGATACCATCCCCGTTTGGTGCCAGTGTCGGGAAGTTCACAAGAGAACCAAAATACCCGGCGGCACCCCAATCGAACAGCGTAAGCTGACAGATGAGACCGGAAATGCCTGGTGCATTTCCGGTTTCGACCTTAATAAAGAAAGAGGGATGTTATGTATATCAACTTTTGGTACCCGATCGTTCGCAGCGAGGATCTGGGCTACGATCAGCCTGAGAAAGTCAGAGCGCTCGGTATCGATCTCGTCGCATTTCGCGACCAGAATGGTGACGCTCACGTATTGAGTGATACCTGCACGCACCGTGGTGCGTCGCTCGGTGGCGCCTGGTCCCAGGGCAACAGACCGCGAGTTATTGATGGCTGCATCGTTTGCCCGTATCACGGCTGGGAATTCAACGGCGATGGTGAATGCGTAAATATCCCGTCAATCGGCTACGGTACAAAGACCCCTGCACGTGCGAAGGTCGATTCATACCCGGTGGAGGAAAAATACGGCATCGTGTTTGCGTTCCTGGGCGATGAGCCTGAAGAGTCCCGGATTCCGCTTCTGGACGTCGAGGAATATGGCCAGGAAGGCTGGGTCGCCAACGAAGTGCTGGTTCTCGAGGTGCCGTACTACTACGAGCGTTCAATCGAGAACGGCATCGATCCGGCGCACAATGAGTTCGTCCACCCGACGCATGGTCACTCATCTATCGACCGCGAAACCTACAGGGTCCGCGAGTACGAAGCCGAAGATCATCGCCAGGGCTGGGGCTTCTGGTTCTGGCACCTGTTCGATACTCCGCCGCTGCCGCAGAAAGATGATGCGACAGCCGGTGGTCAGGAAACACCGTGGGGTGACACGCGGACTGAAGATCATGTCCAGATGAAAGTTGGCGGCGGCACCTATGGCCCGAACTCCATGCCGACCTATATCAATATCACAGATGACAAGATGTTCCGGCAGTATTTCTTTGAGTTGCCGGTGGATGAGTACAACACAAAGATTTTCTTCCTGAACATGCGTAACTTCCTGCTGGAAACAAAGCACAATGGTCCGATCCATGCGCGCAACAAGGTTATCGCACAGCAGGACATCCAGATCCTGGATACCATGTGTCCGGGACGGACACCGTTAAGCCCGACGAAGGAAGTCCTGACACCGTCTGACAATGGAGTCGCGGCCTACCGCAAATGGCTGGAGAAATTCGACGACATGGGCTGGCGTATTGATATCGACAAGTTCAATGACCGTCATGGCAAGACCAAGGCATACGCGATCCCGGGCCCGTCACGCCGGACTTCCGGCAACTGGGTACTCGATGCGATTCCCCTGATCAAGGATCGCGCCGAGCGCAAGAAGCTGGAAGAAGCTGAGTAAAAGCCGATCGCTTAACGACGAGGCGGCACGGGTAGACGACTATCCGTGTCGCCATTTCGTTTAGCTGCTGATAAGGCTTAAAGTGATATAAGTTCCGAAGCAGGAGGGGTCAGAGTAAAAACTTGCGAAGAAAAAGGGACCGGAGGGGTCTTCTAGCATCACTAATCACGCGAGTTTTTACTCTGACCCCTTCACCCCGACCCCTTCACCCAACGGAATTTCCTGTCATCGAAAAATCTAGTAGCAGTGCGACGCTAAAAGCACCAACCGGCAAACTTGGACCAATCTGGCTTGAGACAGGCGTCCGGGGCCGGCATGTCCTGACGTTTCTGCTCTCTGCATTTATCACGGTAGGCCTGAATGCCGGCATCAGCATCCTGCAGCCGTACCTGCTGACTGAGAACCTCAGCATTCCGTTTGCAGAACAGGGTAAGGCCAGTGGCGGGCTCGTACTAGCCAGCGAGCTGATAATAATTCCCCTGATCGCCGTGTTTGGCGCTCTCTCTGATCGCATCGGGCGGCGGGCCGTCTACGCGCTTGGTTATTCATGGGTTGCCGTGGGTTTCATCCTGCTTCCGCTGGCGGAAAGCCTGCCGCAATTGATCGCGGCCCGCGCATTCATTTCCGTCGGGGTTGCCGCAACGGGCAGCATGCTCGCGACGGTACTTGCCGATTACCCGCAGAATCAGAGTCGCGGCAAGCTGGTAGCCGTTGCGGGTATGTGCAACGGCCTCGGGGCATTCGCGGCTGTCTTGTTGCTCTCACGTCTGCCGAGCCTGTTTGCCTCGCTGGGTTACGACACACTGGTGGCCGGCCGGCTCTCCTACGGTGTTGCTGCGATCATCGCATTGGGTACCGCATTCATCATATTTTTTGGGCTGAAACCCGGTGCCGGCGCGATAGTTCATAAAGGCGTAAAGCTGGTCGTGTTACTTCGCCAGGGACTGCAAGCTACCCGCGCCAACAAGCGCCTGATCGTTGCATACATCGAAGGGTTCGCTGCACGGGGTGACCTCGTGGTAATCGGCACTTTTTTTAGCCTGTGGGCGAAGCAGGCAGGCCTGGATCAGGGGTTGACGCTGGAAGATGCTGTGAAGCAGGCAGGTCTGTATGCCGCGATCATCCAGGGGTCCATATTGTGCTGGGCTCCGGTTTGGGGGCTGATACTGGACCGTATCGATCGTCTGACCGCAGTCTGTATTGCCATGCTTGTTGCGGCATGTGGCTACATGCTGGTCGGACTGTCTTCCAGCCCCGTGGGCCTTGCATTTATCCCGGCCGCGTTATTACTCGGCTGTGGTGAAGTTGGGGCGATTCTGTCGGGGCAGGCGCTCGTGGGCCAGGAAGCGCCGGAGGAACTCCGAGGTTCGGTCATTGGCCTGTTTATGCTGGCGGGTGGAATCGGTTTGTTGAGCATCGGCGTCATCGGTGGATGGATATTCGATGCATGGATGCCGGGCGGCGTTTTTATCGTGGTGGCATGCGGGAACGTGATCGTACTTATCTATGCGCTGTTAGTGCGATTCGCCGAATTGCGCCAGACTGACTGACTGCTCCTGTCAGAATGCAGATGCGCAGCCTGGATACTCAGGATCCGGACGGCAGGTGCTTGACAATCCAGGGCGTGGTTCCTCTCCGCACGACACGGTCACCGGTGTAGACAAAGAATACGGCCTGATCTTTGACTGCAACATCCGGATTCAGGTCTATTAGCATGCGGCGCTCACTCCGAATTCTGCGGTAGCTATTGTCGCGCCAGGGCGATTGTCTGGCGTAGCCGGTCCACCAGATGAGGCGGGCCGGGGTCCCTTCGGGCCCTGTCTGGATGTCGAGGCGGGCCGGTTCGGGTTGAAAGCTGATCGTGGATGCCACGGCAGCCGGATCTTCCCCGGGGATTCGGATATAGGAAAGTGCGAAAACTTCCAGACGCTTGCCGGGATAGGTGAGATCGACGAAACCCTGCACACTGTGCTCCAGCAGCATCGGTCGCTCCCGCATCGGGTGCGGGTGGTTCCACCCGTCACTCACTCTAAAGGGGACATTTACCAGGTAAATGACACTGTCGGGAGGAACGGATTCCATGCCCTCGGTGATATCAGTAAGTGCAGCTTTCGCCGCCTCCGCACTGGTGTGCCATTCCCCGATGTACTGTCCGCTCCAGGCACCGCGCAGCACACTGCCCGTTGCTATGATCAGAATGATGCCGGCCACGGTATGCAAGGCCCGTTCTGTCATTCGGCTGTCGTGCAGCCTGCCGAGCGCCAAGATTGCCTGCAGCAAGATAACAAAGCCCCAACCCATCGCGATACTGATAAACAGAAGTGCTACGTACATCGTACGGATCTGGGTGGGGGTGCCCGTGACAGCATGAAGCAGGGTGATAGCGAACAGGGAGAGTGTCGCGAAAGCGAGAAATCGTAGCGGCGGATAGGGTGTGCTAACGTGGCTCGCGCGCCAACCGACTAATGCGAACGATGTGAAGATGACGGCTGCAACACCTATTAACAGGTTGCGTGGAATGTAGGCGCAGGTGTCGAGGTTGCCGGATAAGAAGATCGTGCAGAGGATTGGACGAATGCTTCCGGAGAGCGCTGACGCGAAAGGAAGGTGGGCCCAGGCTTCTTCATCGGCGTAACCGCCGATTCCGCCCAATACAAGCGTGCGCGCGCCCAGAAACAGGGCTGCGGAGATAACCAACGGCCAACACACACGCACGCACTGCGTCACACGGTTCCTAATCGTTGTCGCCTCCGCAAAGCAAAATACGAAAGCGATCGCTATTGCCGGAAGGATCAGGGCTGTATCCTTCGAGGCGAATGCAAGCACGCAAAAGAAAGTTGCCAGCCCGATATCCAGTGCCCGTTGCTCAGTCAGGGCTTTGTGGAGGCTGCGCAGCATGAGAAGCAGGAACAGACCGTACAGGAGATCGGCACGTCGTGCGATCGCGGGGACGACTTCCATCGCGACCGGGTGGATCGCGAAGATGATAGCCGCGGCCAGTGCCGCGAGATCGTTCCGGGTAACACGCGGGTTTTTCGGCGCATTGTCTGCCGGCAATCGTTGCCCCATATCGCGGAGCAGAAAAAATAGCAGGAGACTGTTAGCTATGTGGATAGCAAGATCAGTGAGATGGTAACCGAGCGGGTTCAAACCCCAGACTGATGCGTCAACACCCCAGCTGATACTCGTCAGCGGGCGATAGTAAAGCGCATTAGGCATGAGCCCCTGCATGACTGGCGATGTGAAAATGTCGATGACTGCGCCTGCGGAGTCAATGCGACCGGTGCTGATCAGCGGGAAAGTATCGACATCCGTAAACCACAGTCCGAAAAGGTCCCGGTAGACAAACAATGCCGCAAGCAGAATTAAAACTGCAACAAGCCCTTTGAATACACGCGCCGTCATTGATTATTACAGGGGTAAATCACTTTCTGACTGTTCCCAGCATTCATGTGCACATAAAAAGGAAACTGCGGCCGTAATACAGACTAAAAGAAAGTGGCCAACAAAGCGACCTGCCAGATGCTCCCCTTATCTGTTACGACAGATTAACAACCGGTTAACCTGATATAAAAAGTCAGTGGCCGCGGGGCCGCCAAATGCATCATCACACTGATCTGCATGCCTGCTTTGTACAGGGGGTATCTTTATCTAACAAATACCTGGAAATGGGCGGTGGTTCGGCTACAGTTTCTGCCAGGTTCGCACTAGAGGTTATCGAGAGTATCTTTGCTGAGTAGCCAAAATTTACCAAATAACCAGTTAGAACAGCCGCTCGCTCGACGGCGCACTTCGTACCGCACCGCAGCCCGAGGCGTTAGGTGGCTTTATGACTAAGGAAGTTATTACAGCATTTTTAATCTTTGCCATAATCTTTATCTGTTTTTATTGGTTGCTCGGAGAGGTCATCGTGCAATACCAGGACTAGTATGCCGAAGCTTCACAACAACCCGGCAAGGCCGATGATCTCAGTTTGGAAGCGCTCAGGATATTATTTGTAGTGCCGGTAAGTATGCTCTTGGCTCTTGTTGGCGCGATATTCACATGGTGCAAGGTGCGCAAAAAGTAGTGTTTGTGTCGCGACCTAGCCGGTCAAGGCCTGACTACCCTCACCACGTCACACAGCACGACCTGTAACCAAAAAGTTAAGGTCGCTTGTCCCCAAACTTTAACCTGGCTTTCCGTCGGCGCGCGGACTAACAAGAATCGGTCCATAGACCAGCAAAAATAATGCAAAAGCAGCGCTCCAAATGAGGTCTGCTAGCAGGATGACATTCCAATAGTTATCCGGCAGCAGCGATGGGCCCCATACGCGCAAGACGGCCGCGACGCTAACGAACAGATAAGCAACCACAACAGGTTTCGATACGACCAGCGGGCGACCCGTATGACCGAGGCCCGCACGTGAAGTTACGCCCAGCACCATTGTGCCGTATGCACCGATGGTGAGCGCATGCATCCAGTTGGCCGACCAGCCGTACCCACCAATCAGCCATGCCGCTTTCAGCACGAGGCCAACGACAAGCCAGCAATAGCCAAGATGCAACACCCATAAAAGCGGCGTATCAAGTGTGTGTTGGCCGCGCCACCCTGTCATACGAAAACCTAACACCAGCGCCACAAATCCAGCCAGCAGCCCCGTCGTCATCGTATTCTTGGCAATAAGATCGCCGACCAGGATTGCGATCAGTCCGATAATGGCCACCCGATCGAGCCATTGCGTGCTCGTGATCGGTTTAGCCCGCTGCATAGCGACCAGGGCATTGTTGGTAAATGCCGGCACAATTCGCCCACCGATAATGGCTACCAGCAACAGCACAACATTAATGGCGAGCCGCAGGGGGTCGACAGACGGGGGTTCGAACCAGCCGAAATGCGCCCCCTGGAATAAAAAGTCGGCAACGAAAAGAATCCCCACAATCAACAAAATGGGCAGGTTGCGGAAATTCTTGTTGCGCACCAATGGCGTACCGACCAGCACCGCGAGCATGGGAAAGAATGCGACCGACAGAGACTGAACAGGAAGACTGGCCGGACTCCAGAACGGCGCCACCTCGATCCGTCCAAATACCCAGAGGATGGCCAGGATGATGAGTGGGAAACCCGAGACAGCTTTGGTCCCCGTCCAGCTCGGAACCGCGGTCAACAGAAACCCGGCGATCGCCGCGGCCGCGAAGCCGAAGATCATCTCGTGGCCATGCCACGTGAACAGCGGAATCGCCTCTGCTGGCCACTGTCCTGAATAAATGGAAAACCATACTGTGAGCATTGGCACAATTGCCCACAGGCCCGCTAACAGGAAGAAGGGCCGAAAACCATATGAAAAAATGACCATAAAGGAAGGCGTTTACTAAATTTGTTGGCTACCGGTGCCACGATATCCGGGCATCGTACCCGTCAAATCGAACCTGAGTCGTGCAACCGCTGGCGATCATGCTGATCTTCGGCTTGTTGTTCTCGCCGTTACTCGCGCGGTTCTTCGTGCCGCCCCTGCCGGGTATTGGCAATGATTAGCGGTTGAAAACAACAGCAACAACGGGGTCAGATCCCTCTAATGCCCGCTGCCGTGACGCTCGTGGTCGGCGTTATCCATACCCTTTGGCAGTTGCGGCGCCGGTTCCGGGGCCAGCTGCGCGAAACCTGACTTGCGCTCGCCCTGCTGCACGTCGTGTGGATTATGGCATTCGGTGCAAACGAACCAGCGTTTCTTGCCGGTCGAGGCCCACTCGCCGATGCGCTTGCCGTGCATACCTTCGCGCCAGTCTCGATAGACCTGGCCATGGCACTTGCCGCACAGTTGTTGCGGCTCGTTGAAGTCGATCAGGTTGCCGGCGTTGTCGACAAACTTATTACGCGTCTTCGCATCGTGGCAGTCCAGGCACCAGATGCCACCGTTGCCATGCTGCAGATTCAAGGCATCCGGCACCAGGTCTGTGTGCATCGTCAGCGTGCGCGGTGGCGCGTCAGCCTCCACCGGCGGCGGGAACGTGCCGTTATGGCAGGCTATGCCACAAACAGCATAAAGGCCCAGCTGCTCCGTTCGTGGCTTGACGACGGCTTCACCGTGCGTGTAGTCCGCCTCGATCGGCATGTCACCCATCGGCTGGGTACCGTCGAAAGGATCGCCCCACCACAAGACGGCATCGGTCGTATCCGAGCACCTGACATTTTTCAGTTCTTCGCCGATATCTCTCTGTGTAACCGTCGATGCGCCCTCCCGGCCCTCGAAGCAAACTTTGTCCTCGGCGAACGCGGCCGACGGTATGCTGAGTATCAACAAACAGAAGATAGCAACGATTTTGGATTCCTTTACAATCATATTTGTAAGGGTTCGTTTATTCATTTGCATACTTCACCTCGCCCAGCAGTATGCCGATCGCACCTTTTAGCAGCAGCGTCAACACGATGAAGCCGATCGCCCAGTTGCCGAGGGAATTGAAAATCTCGATCAGCGACGGTGTGTACTGCGTAAATTCGCCGATCGGTGTAGGAATAGAACCCGGGATTATAAGGCCCATGCCCTTTTCGACCCAGATACCGGCAAACGTGAGTGCACATATATACGGTAACTTTTTGTGGTCTTTGCGGATGCTTGGTATCAATAGAAGGATGAATGATGTGACCATCGCAATGATGGAGAACCAGAACCATGGCACAAGGGCGCTCAAGCCATTGTGGCCAAGTATCAGGTACTGCAATCCGAGTGAGTGTTCGGTCGGGTGGTAGAACTCGGTTACGACTTCCGAAAGCGTCAGGAATAAAGCAATACCAAGACACCAGACGACAATCTGCGATAAAAGATCGATTGCCTCGTCCTTGATCCAGAATTTTGTGTTATCCCGCACGATCGTGAAGACGATGATGATCAACGCAGGTCCCGCTGCAAAGGCTGTCGAAATAAATCTGATCGGCATCATGCCGTGATGCCACATCGGCCTTGCCGGCATCGTGTTAATCAGGAATGCCGTAACCGTGTGGATGCTCAGGGCCCACACGATTGCGATATAAATGACCGGCATATAGAAGCCCTTGTTAAGGGGTTCCCCGGAATACTTCTTATAGAGGTAATAGAAACCACCGACGATGTTCAGCACCAGGTAGCCGCACAGCACGATGACGTCCCAGGCCAGCATCGAACCCGGAAAGTTGTAAATACCGATCAGTGGAAGCATGTGCCACAGCCGGTCCGGACGACCCATGTGATTGAGGACGAACAGCATGCACATGACGACGGCGGCAATCGCCAGCATTTCACCGAGCACCGTAACATCGTGCAACGCCTCGTGCTTATAGACATAGGCTGGAAACACGACGGTTACCGCCCCGGCTGCCACGCCGACGAGAAATACGAAGTTGGCAAGATACAGCCCCCAGCTGACCTGGTCCGTCAGACCGGTCACAATCATGCCCTCGGACAGCTGCATGAAATTACCGTAGGTCCAGCCGATCACGAAAATACACAGAAAGCCGAGCCAGGCATAGAACTTCGGGCCGCCTTTCAGGACATAGACCCAGTAATCAACAACGAAGCTCATCAGTTTTTTCATCGTGGTGAATCCTAGTCCATGTAGTAGAAGAACTTCGGGTAGGTGTTAGCCTCGGCTTTGAGCCGGAAAACCTTTTTAGTCGCAAGTACCCGCCGAATCTCGCTGTCCGGATCGAGCAGGTTGCCGAATTTGCGTGCGCCCACCGGGCAGACCTCGACGCAGGCCGGGTAACGGCCGTGACGTGTCCGCTGTACGCAGAATGTGCATTTTTCAACGACGCCTTTCATACGCGGTCGATTGCCTAAATAATGCGTCTTCGGGTTCATGTCTTCTTTCGGCAGCTTCGGTTCGCCCCAGTTGAAACGCCGTGCCCAGTAGGGGCAGGCACCGATGCACATGCGGCAACCGATACACCAGTTGTAGTCAACGACAACGATGCCATCGGGCTCACGATAGGTCGTGCGCACCGGGCAGACTTTCACGCATGGCGGTTTCTCGCACTGCATGCATTGGATCGGCATGTAGAATGCATCTTCCTCGGGCACCTTTTCCGGCTCGTAATAGTGCTCACCTTCGAGTACAACGCCGGATGCACTGTAAGCATTACCACCGACCTGGATTCCATAGCTGTCCGGGTAACCTTCCGACATTTTCGATGCATCGAAGTCGCCCTTCTCCATCTTCAGTACACGAATCCACTCGATTTCCTGATCGCCTCGTGACTGATTGTTCTCCTCGACACAGGCCTTTGCACAACGACGGCAACCGATGCACTTCTGGATATTCAGTGCGTAGCCGAACAACACACCCTTTTCGGCCGGCGTCGAATCGACCGTTACCTTTTTGTCATACTCCGCCGAGTAGCGCCGTTCGAGCCTCGCAACGGCCTCAGCTTTTTCTTCCTGCGACATTAGCCGATAATTACCCTGGAACCACTCGGCCCACTCGGTGTTAGCCTGGGCATCATCTGTGTTTGTCATCAACGCTGCAGTGCCAAGCAACGATGTCGCGCTGACGCCGCCGGCCTTCTTGACAAAACCACGCCGCGACATCGAATCCGGCGCGGCCTTCTCGGCGTCCGGTGCGGCCTTCTCGGCGTTGTACACGACAGGTAATTTGTGATCTGTCACCTGAAAATCTCCTTGTCAGAAGCCCTTGCCCCTGATACGAAATTGCTCATATGCTACGGTACAAAACCGGGCTTCTCGCATGGGCGCACATTGTCTACAGAACGCAACCCCTTGTCTATGCAGGATTGTCCAAAAATTAAGCAAAATTTATGAATAAAAAGACACCTATCTATTTCGGCCCGCCGCTCGTGGTCCTGACCGAGAAAGAGAAAAATACGATGGAAGTCAGCGGCAAGCTAAACCGGGCCGCGGAACGCTACCTGGAAATCATGCGGCAGCATGGTGCCGACCTGACGGCCGCGGAAAGGCAGTGTTTACTGAAGGTCTGTGAGGCAGGCTACCTGGCACCGTATGAGATTATCGAGATGGCCGATGATGTCCGGGACGGACAATTTGACATCGATGGACTGGATAAGGAAGCGCTGATCACCAAGCTCGAGGCGGCGAGTTTTGCCGACCTGGTCGCCATCGTTGAGGACCTCGGGTACTGACAGGAATCAGTGGTCGGGGCCGTTCGGCGGCATGCCCGGCCAATGGCTCGGGTCGGCGGACTCATCGGTAGATGGCGTAATTTCCGTGAGGTCCAGCCGGGCTTCACGAATCTCCTTGACTGCCGCCGACTCCTCGATCTCCTGCTGAATCTCGGCCAGGTGCAGCTCGTCTTCGACCTGTCTGCGAAAATCGGCCAGCCCGCGCTTCGCGGCGGCGGTCCATTCACCGAGCGGGCGCAACAACTGGGGCAGCCGGTCGGGGCCGACGACGACCAGCGCAACGGCTGCGAGCAATAACAATTCCGGGAAGCCGATACCGAACATAAACTACAACGTAGATTCTTATCCCAAGTCCAGTGACGATCATAGCACTACAGGGATGCGGCTTCAGCGCCAAACCTAATGGGTCAACCTAAGCGTGATAAGGCCATCATCCGACCAGTCAGAAACGTTGATATTAAATCTCGTGATTTCCACATAACCTAACAGACACGGTTTGGTATACAGCGGCTTGATTCATTCATTGATTTTTGCGCGTAGCTTATGCAGCGTTTTGAGAGCAGCAAGGTTTTCTGAGTGATTCAATCCATCGGCTACGTCTTTAAACCATTCTGCTCCGAGTTGTGTCAACTTCTCTACCAATACACGGCCCTGGTCAGTAACGCTGACCAGCTTCGCACGACGGTGATGGGGATTGGGCAGGTACTCGACCAGACCGTTTTCCACCAGCGTATCGGTAGTGCGCTGAGTGTTCTGCCTGCTTACACCCATGATGCGTGCAATCTCGGATACGGTGATGGATGCGCTGTGCCCGGAAATTACACTGAGAGTTACAGACCTGGAAGCTGTCGTGCCCAGGCTCCTGGCGACAGTCTCGGTCATGTTCATCATCTCCACCTGGGTTCGGTGAACCTCCACCACCAGCTCGTACAGGGTAGAAGCTTCTTTGGACAAGTATTTATCTATTAATTTCATAGGGATATACTTAGCCTATTATTGGTTGACAATTAGTTGACAAGTTGTCATCATATTGTCAAACACTATAGCACAGTGTTTCTCATATAAAAAAATATATTCGCGATATCGCGGGGAGACAGTCCATGTTTATCAACTTCTGGTATGTGGCCGCGGAAAGTAAAACCCTGACCGATGAACCGTTACACGTGATGATGTTGGGTCAGGAGTTCGTTCTGTTCAGGGACTCCAACGGGATTGCACATTGTTTGAGTAATGTCTGTACCCATCGCGGCGGTTCTCTGGCGCACGGAAAAATAAGAGGCGATTGCATCGAATGCCCCTATCATGGCTGGCAGTTCAATGCCGATGGTTATTGCACGCATATTCCTTCTATAGGGAAGGACGCAAAGATCCCCAATCGGGCAAAAGTCGATGCCTATCCAACCCAGGAAAAATATGGCCTGGTATTTGCGTTCCTTGGTGACCTGCCGGAGGAGGAACGACCGCCCATTGTTGATGTTTCCGAATGGGGGCAGGATGGGTGGCGAGCCACCTGCGGTGTGTTTGAGTGGGATTTTAACTATCAGCGTTCGATAGAGAATGGTATTGACCCGGGGCATAACGAGTTTACCCATAGTACCCATGTCTCGGTGCCCGAAGGTGAGAACTGGCCCGTCCCGGATATTGATTTCAAAGGTAATGAGTGGGGCGGTGAAGCATCGTTCTCGATTCCCGGGCAGGCGCTGAAGGATGAGAAATGGCGCCAGGAATCCGGTAAATTACAGCCTGGACGCGTTGATATGCTGATGGCCTATCACGGTATTTCGACGTTGAAGACCCACATAGATTTGACCGAAGAATTCCACTCCCATCAATATATATTCGACACCCCCATCGACGAAAACCATACCAGGGTGACGCTCCTCAGCATGCGTAATTTCCTGCTGGATCCGGCCGATGATGATCGGTGCAATGAGCGCAGTTGGTTTGTGGCTGTCGAGGATCAGGTGGTATTGGAGCCGCTCCGACCTGTGCAGCCTCCCGCGCTCAATAACCGGGAAGTCTTTGTCCCTGCCGATGCAGCCATCGCCCATTACCGCAAACGGGTGGCCGAGTGGCAGGCAAAAGGCTGGCGCATCGATAGTGAAGAAGTGGAGCGAAACAGTCTAAAGGTTGCCTACGCCATTCCCAGCCCGGCCCGCCGGGAGCATAAAGGCTGGGTGCTCGATGCGATACCGCTGATTGAAGCAGAGAGCGAAGTCGCATTGCCAAGAATCGCGATAGTGTAGGGTAAAGGCTGTCAGGGGATTGTCTGAAAAGTTGCCTGTATTGCAGATCAATCGAGTATGAGTTCTGGAGTGACGCGAGGCACCCTGTAACCCATACAAGAAGTGTGGCCGTGCCGCGCAGGGCGTGGATCGCTTTTCCGGCAATCCCTGTTGCGGGCGTTACATTGCCATTAGTTTCTTATAGTGCATTACATCGTTGTTGCATTCGGTATTCTGATTCTGCTCACAGGCCTTATTTTGCTGGTCAGCCCCAACCCGGTTTTTGGCCTGATGCAAAGGTATTCAGATTCATCGGGGTTATATCTGTTGGCAATCATTATCAGAGCCATATTAGGTATTGCGCTTATTAACTTTTCCGAAGCATCGAAGTTTCCAGCTATCTTGCTGGTACTTGGCTGGCTCTCGTTAGCAGCGGCAGTAGTAATTGGGGCTATCGGTCAATCCAAATTCAAGCAGCTGGTGATCTGGGGTTTAAGTCTTGTCCCGAAGTTTGGTCGAATTGGAGGGTTGCTGGCCTGTTTGTTTGGGGGGTTTATCATCTATGCAGCGGCGTAATCAAAACAAACAGTGAGACAAGCAGTGTACTAATTGCGCGACCTTTAACCCATGATGCGGCTGCCACTGCGTTGCTTTTACAGACATTACGGGGTCTGATTTTGTGGCTTGACCCTATTTCTGCTGTTGGATCGGACTGTTAGCCTGGCAACGATTACGGCTGTGGCGAAGAGCGACAGGAACAGTCGCGGGGGCGGCAAACCCTGTGGTTTGATCAACCAGTCAATCCATAGATTCGATTCGAGGTCTATTGCGCGCAAGACGAGTAAACCATAAGCAAGGTACCCCGTTCGCATCAATAACGGTACCTAAGCGGTGTGGGGGAAACGGGCTGGGTTAATCGACGTAGCCGAGGCCACGCAAGCGTTGAATCTCCTGGTTGGTTTCCGGCTGGCTGATAGCATCGCTATCGAGCCGTGCGTGATCGGCCTCAGGTGTCGTTGCCAGCCAGCTGTTCAGGTCGTCGACCAGGACAGCGGTTTCTGCAGCCCGCTCAGCGGCGATATCCTGCAGTTCATCAGGATCATTATCCAGATCAAAAAGTTCTGACTCGCCACGCTCGGTGTGCAACAGTTTGAGCCCACTGTCCCAGAGCGCCCGAACAACACGATCGTAACGCCCCTCAAGCTCGGGCGAACGCTCAGCGCTAATCACCGAGGGATACCACTCTGACACCAGCCTGCTGGCCTCCTGATCGATAATACTGTGTGCCGGTGTCTGATCCGGTGGATCGATATCCAGTAATTCCAGCACGGTGGGAAAAACATCGATGCCGTGTACCGGTTTGTCCGTTCGGCCAGGTTCGATATTCGGGCCTTTTACGATAAATGGCACGTGGGTAACCTCGCCGTGGAGATTCTTGGAATGGCCGAGCAATCTGTGTTCACCGAAATATTCGCCATGATCCGAAGTAATAATAACCGTGGTGTTTTTCCCCAGACCGCTTGTGTCAATAAACCGCAGGAGACGCGCAAGCTCGGCATCCAGATGCAGCAACTCGCGATCGTAGGCATTCACCAGGTAGTTTTGATACGCCTGGTTGATGGGTTTGTCGAGCATCTCGATGAGAAGTTTCACGGCACCCTTACTGGCTGGCTGCTCATCTGACAGCGGTACAACTTCGTTGGGCGGGCGGCGATTGGGACCGTGCACATCCATATAGTTCAGGAACAGGAAAAACTGGTTGCCGTCGACCTGACTCAGCCAGCGAATCGCACTATCCGTAATGTGAGAATCCCGGTAATAGCTCCATATGTATTGCTCATAGCTGTCTGCACTGAACTTTTGTGCCAGCCATTCACCAGGTCTGAACACTGCGATACCGGTGCCGCGGTTAGTGAACTTCGGTTGCTTTACCCAATAGGTATCGAAACCCTGATCAAGATTCAGATCCGGCGACAGAAAAATCCAGTTGGAAATAATTGCACCGGTAACCACACCCTTTTCCCAGGCAATCTCGGCCAACGTCTCCTGCTTGTCAGGCAACGGATACGCGTTACCCAGGGCTTTGCTGCCCCGGTAGCCGTGTGCGCCGTGGGTGCGCGGATATTGCCCCGTAAACATCGATGCGTGGCTGGGCAAAGTCCACGATGAGGCGGATACTGCCGCGCTAAAAACGCGCGCATCTTCCGACCATGCGTCTAACTGGGGTGTCGTTTTGCGCTCGTAGCCGTACAATGAGAGGTGATCCCGGCGCAGAGTATCGAGCACGATCAGAATAACCGAATGTCCCGGTGCCCCATCTTCCAGGTAAGGTGCGCCCACCTGTTCGCCCGAATCCGGCCGGATAGTCAATGCGCAGATAATGAATACAAACACAGTGACCACACCCGTCCCGATGTACCCCGGCACCGCTATCCTGTGCCCGGGCACACCCCTGGCAAGTAACAGGAGGAGCGTTACCGGCAGCAGCAACGCAAAGACCGACAGGTAAGTACTACTCCACAGGCTGATTGCAAATGCGCTGCCGAGCGTCAGGCTGAAACTTTCGAAGCTCATGCCGATACGGCCAGCTTTACGCGCATGGCGATATACGAGAAAGACTGCACCAACCAGTAACAGCACAGCTATAACAGATAACGCTGCACTGAGCTCACGGAGCGCATCGGCCCATAGCCCAACGTAGAAAATAACAACCGGCAGCGCGGCCATCAGCGACAACATGGTTTCGGACAGGCGGCCCGATTGTATTTTGTTTAGCAGTGTCAGCCATGCGACCAGCGGGAGCGCAATCAGTACCGTATCCCAGTACATCAGTACCGGCGGATAGGGTTCCCATGTCAGCCAGCGCCCGAAGGTCAGGCCAACGGCAGCGACAATCCCGGCACCCAGCGCCCTCGCTAACACCGGATCAGGCCTCCCGCCGCTTCATTGGCGGAACACCGAACGGCCTTCGATTGCGGGCGGTTGTTCTATGGTGAAGTAATCAAGTATCGATGCCGACAGGTCGCGCAGGTCGGCTGTCGTCACCGCCATCGGGCGGGTGCTCAGAATTACCCCGGGTACAACACGTGCGTCCATACAATGATCGCCACTCCATTCACGGTCATTATCTTCCAGCAATCCTTCAGGTGTTCCACCAGCTGCCGCCGCCCATGACATGCGGTAACCGCGCCCGAAGCCGACAATGATGTCAGGCGCATCCTCTAGAAAGGCGCCGCTGTACGCATCCTCGCGTAACAACGGCTGCGTAACGACGGCCGCACCGCTGTCTTCATCCACCCAGGCAGCAAGCTTGTCGCGAATCTCGGCCGCCAAGGCTGCCCGATCAGCCGGTTCGACGATGCCGTCGCGTTCGCGGCCTCGTACGTTGATATAGAGAGAGTTGAGTCCGACGGCAAATGCGCGGGTCTTTGCGAAGTCGATTCCTTCCAGCCATTCGTAATCGTCCCGCTGCGCGGGATTCTTCAACTTAAGGTAACCGTTCTGTTCCAGCCAGGTGTTCAGGTTGACCTGGCGTCTGAACGGCGCAAAACCATGATCGGACATCACGATCAGTTCTGTGCCGGGCTCCAGGTTTGCGAGCACGGTGCCGACCATCGCATCTACCTCAATATAAATCTGTCGTACGGCCCGCTGCTGTCCCCGGGGCGCAGTTATGTCATGCAGCGGATGCGAAGCGTCCGCCTGGCGCGTCAGCATGTGGCTGCGTTGATCGACACTGCTGACATAGAAGAACAGTAGCGCATCGCCCTGTTGTTCGTTAAACCGGTCCAGTTCATAGCCAAGCAAACGGCGCCGTTCGTCGAGGACCAGGTCGGACTGGGTGATAAATTCTTCGGGAGTAAGTATGTGTGCCATCAGTGCCTTGGTGTCTTCCGGCATTTCCTGCGTATAAAACGGGCCGGCCAGTTCGGCGAGTTCGTGCGCATACTCCCCCGGACTGGAAATCTGTACTGCAGGTTGGCGTGGATCGATGTTTACGGGGCTTGCATAAAGACGCAGGTAAGGTTCTGTAGCCTGCAGGTAGAACCGCACCATGCCGGGTACCGTCGCAACCCAGGGGAGCAGTTCGAATTCAACCTCCAGCCAGTTACTCCACTCGCCTGGTTTCAGCGTAGTTTGCTGTTTGCCGAGTTCAATGCTTGCACTATGCTGGTCAGGTGCAATCCGCACAGACAAGGGCACTGTAGTTGCGCGCAGATCTGTACGCAGTGCGTTAACTGGGCCTTCGAGCACCGTTTTTACATGGCCCCGGCGCGCCCTGACCGGGGTAATAACCCCACCCGATACCTCGCCGTAGTCGATATCAGGATCGTCCGAGTAATAGCTGAAGGTGCCTGAACTGCCGCGTATATCGGGTGTGCCCATGCCCGAGATGGAGCGTCCCGTGGCTGTCGCCACCGGCGGGTAATTGGCGGGCACCCGGAACATCGTGGCAGCTACCCCGTTGGCATCCAGCGTTTCCCAGAACGATGTGCCTTTGCGCATCAGGACGGTCTCGGCCGACCCGAGCGGCAGCTGCCAGCTACCGATACGGATGGGCTGCCAGTCTGGTGCCACGGTGCGTGACGATGACAAATAGGGGGTCATCGTTGCCCGGTCGAGCGCCAGAAAATCGAACAGGCCATGGCTACCCGGGTTCGTGCCGGTGATAAAACTGGACCATGCCACCGGGCTTTGCGGCGGCACACTCGTCGCCAGCGGCATGAACCCGCCCTGTTCCGCCAGTCGCTGCAGATTCGGGGTCAGGCCTTCCTCCATGTAACCGCTCAGCAACTGCGGATCCATGCCGTCTATACCGAGCACAATCAGCTTCCTGTCAGCGGCCTGTGCCACCCAGGAGAACGTCAGCAACAAGAAGGTCACGACCGTTGTTACAACCAGCCTGCGGTGCATGGGGAGAGCTTCCCTAACCTCTGCTAATAAAGCGAATCCATAACTTATATTAATGGGGCTGCTATGGCTATCAGGGGACAGTGAGATGGATAACAAACATACCAAAACCCTGTTCAACCGCCGCGAACTGCTCTCCGATGCAGCTGTGCTTGCAACATTCGGCATGGCATATATACGACGTTTGGAAGTGATAAGCTTCATTCGCCCCCTGACTTTTTCGAGGTGACGGCTACCCGTGACGATGAACCAACGACCAGCGGCGCACAGGTTCCGGAACCCGGGCAGCCAGGCATTGCTGAAGGCAATGCAGTCTGAGTATTTGCGGCTTATCGTTCGGCCGCAGACTATAGTCAGTTACCGCTAGAAGCTCACCCACACTGGCGCGTGGTCCGATGGCCGTTCCAGCATACGCGGTTCCCTGTCGATCTTGCTGGCCTCGCAGGTCTTTGCGACCGCATCACTCACCAGCAAAAGGTCTATGCGCAGGCCGCGGTTGCGACGAAACCCGGCGGCACGGTAATCCCACCAGCTAAAGGCGCTTTCCGGCTGGTCGAACAGCCGGAAGCTGTCCTGTAAACCAAGCATCAGCAACTCTTGCAGGGCTTCGCGCTCGCCGTCGCTGCAGAGAATCTTGCCCGCCCATTCTTCCGGATCGTGCACATCCCGGTCGTCGGGCGCGATATTGAAATCGCCCATGACCACGAGTTTCTCGTGCTGCGCCAGTTCATTTTTGAGCCATGCCTTTAGTGCTTTCAACCAGCGCAATTTGTATTCATATTTATTGGAACCGACGCTCTGGCCATTCGGCACATACAGGTTGATCACCCGGCTATCGTCAAAGGTGCCGGCGATCGCACGTTTTTGCTCATCTTCGAGGTCGGGAATCGAACGGTGTACGTCGTGCGCTTCTGTTTTCGACAACAACGCTACGCCGTTGTAGGTTTTCTGGCCGTCAACAGCGGCGTAATAGCCGAGTTCCCTAAACGCATCGACCGGAAAATCATCGGTCTGCATTTTTATTTCCTGCAAGCCGAGTACATCCGGCTCCTCACCGTCGAGCCACTCCAGCACCTGCTCAAGGCGAACGCGGATGGAATTTACGTTCCAGCTCGCGACTTTCATGATTGCTTACCGGTCGTAACGATGCCGGCCTGCTCGAGCAACGGCTCGATCTGTGGCGCCCGCCCGCGGAAGGCCTGAAAGGCCGCACCAATGTCGGCCGTACCGCCGACCTCGAGGATCGTTTCGCGGAAGCGGTCGGCAACCTTGCGATCGAACAGGCCGGCCTCCCGGAAGGCCGCGAAGGCGTCCGCAGCCAGTACTTCCGCCCACTTGTAACTGTAATAGCCTGCGGCGTAACTACCGCCGAACACATGCGCAAAGCTGTTCTCGAAACGGCTGAACGGGGGCGATTCAATAACAGAGTATGCATCGCGCACCTCGCCCAGGATTTCTCGGATGCGCGCACCTTTATCCGGGTCGTACTCCGAATGTATGCGCCAGTCGAATAGTGAAAATTCGATCTGCCGAACCATTTGCAGCCCGGAATGGAATACGCGCGAGGCCTGTAGTTTCAGCAGCAGGTCATCCGGTAATGGCTCACCTGTTTCGAAGTGCGATGACATATCCCGGACGACATCCGGGTCCCACGCAAAGTTTTCCATGAATTGGCTGGGTAACTCGACCGCATCCCAAGGCACTCCGTTGATGCCGGAAACGCTTGGGTAATCGATTCGGGTCAGCAGGTGATGCAGCGTATGCCCAAACTCGTGGAACAGTGTGACGATTTCTTCATGTGTTAATAACGCAGGTTTATCGCTGGCAGGACATGTAAAGTTGCAAACAAGATGTGCAACCGGAATCTGCACACCTGACTTCGACCGTTTGCGCAGCACACACTCATCCATCCATGCGCCGGAACGTTTATTGCGCCGTGCATAAAGATCTACAAAAAAACCGCCGATGGTTTCATTCCGGTCATTGACCAAAGAGTAATACCTTACCTCTGGCTGCCAGCGGTCGATATCCTGCTCTTCGCGCGCTGTCAATCCGAATAGCTGCTGCATAACCTGGAACAGGCCGTCCATGACCCGCTCTAACGGAAAATATGGGCGCAATTCTTCGTCAGAAATCGAGAAGTTTTTGAGACGCAGTTTTTCTGCGTAATACGCTACGTCCCAGGCGTTGAGTTTTTTTCCGGTCCAGTCCTGTAACTCTTTAAACTCATTTACAGCTGCCGGTTTAGCGACCTTTGCCAGCTGTTCTAGAAACTCCGTGACTTCTGCTACGGACCCGGCCATCCGGCTCGCCAGCGCGTAGTCAGCGTAATTGTCGAACCCCACAAGGATTGCGGCCCTGTGCCGCAGGCCCATGATGTCTTCCATTAGTGCGGTATTGTCGAACTCATCCGAAGCTTGTCCCTGGTCGGATGCGCGTGTCACCCAGGCGGTATAAAAGTCTTTACGCAGTTCCGCATTATCGGCATGGGTGATCACAGCGATGTAAGTAGGCTGGTTGAGCAGCAGCAGCCATCCATCCATGTCCTGTTCTTCTGCTGCATTTCGAGCGGCATCAAGCACGGCGGCCGGGATGCCGCAGAGTTTTTGCTCATCGGTTTCGTGGTGGGACCAGGCGGCCATCGAGTCGAGCAGATTCTGTTCGAATTTGGCCTGCACCTGCGACAGTTCTTCCATGATTTCGCTGAACTGCTTTTTCTCATCTTCCGGCAGGTCTACACCCGCGAGGTGGAAATCACGCAACGCGTGTTCGAGCAGCTTACGCTCGGGGGTTTCTTCCTGGCTTTCCAGGCTATCATTTACGGACTTGTATAAACGGAACAGCCTTGCGTCCTGTGCCATTTCGGTTGCATACCGCGCCAGCTTCGGCAGGCAGCGATTATAGGCCTCGCGCAGCTCATCGGAGGTTTTGACCATCTGCAGGTGACTTACGGGCGACCAGGTACGGTGCAACCGGTCCTGCATTTCTTCGAGCGGGGCAATAGCCGTAAGGAAATCGGACTCGACGTCGCTGGCCAGAAGCTGCTCCAGTTCCTCGCGGTTACGGCGCAGGGTCTCGTCGAGGGCGGGCTCGACGTGGTCGGGCTGTATCTGGCTGAAGCTGGGCAGGCCGGTCTCAGCAAGCAATGGATTTGTCATTAAAGTAATAGCAGACTTGATTTTCAGCGCGCCATCCTAACACACCGGAAGGACGTCAAAACCTTTGTGGGCGTCGGCTGCAGGCTGACGTAATATTCATGGCTCGAACCTACAGGCAGAAATAAATGGCTGAAAATTACGATCTCATAGCCATCGGCGGAGGCAGCGCAGGTGTAGCTGCCGCCCGCCGGGCTGCACAGTACGGTGCAAAGGTACTGGTGATAGAGCGCGGCGCGATGGGCGGAACCTGCGTGAACGTCGGCTGTGTGCCGAAGAAGGTGATGTGGCACGCGGCCGAACTGGCCCAGGCTTTCCGGGACGCGACGGACTACGGTTTCGTTGTAACTCAGCCCGCGCATGACTGGGCAAGACTCGTTGAGCGCCGCGAAAACTATATCCGGCGGCTGAATGGTATCTATGAGCACAACCTCGAAAAGGAATCAGTTAAATGGGTTACCGGGGTTGCAAGGCTTGTCGATGCACACACGGTCGAGGTCGACGGCAAAGAGTACGAAGCGCCGCACATCTATATCGCGACCGGTGGCGAACCCGTCATACCCGATCTGCCGGGCGCCGAACACGGCATTAGCTCGGATGGTTTTTTTGCATGCACTGAGCGTCCGCAGCGCGTGGCGGTGGTCGGAAGCGGCTATATCGCTATTGAACTGGCAGGAGTACTCGGCAGTCTGGGTTCCGATGTTCAACTATTCGCGCGTTACGACAGCATCCTGCGTTCGATGGACGAGATGATCCAGTCCGCCGCCATAGAAGGCCTCGAACAACACGGTATCGGGGTAAACCTGGACTCGATCCCCGCTTCCGTTTCCCGCGATGGTGGCGAGCTGACGCTCGAAACAGCAAACGGTAAGCAGCACGGTCCTTTCGATGAACTCATCTGGGCAGTCGGCCGGCAACCGCTGACAGCAGAACTCGGCGTCGCCGAAGCAGGCATCGAGGTCGATGACCGCGGCTACGTTGTGGTAAACAAGTTTCAGGAAAGTAACGTAGAAGGTGTTTATGCAATTGGTGACGTCACCGGGCAACTGGAACTGACGCCTGTTGCTATCGATGCCGGACGCCGCCTCAGCGACCGGGTATTCGGCGGTATGGAAGGCCGGTATCTCGATTATGAGAATATCCCTACGGTCGTATTCAGCCATCCGCCGATTGGGACAGTGGGGCTGACCGAAGCGCAGGCGCGTGAGAAATACAGCGATGCCGTTAAGGTCTATACCTCGGATTTTGTTCCGCTTTACTACGGCGTATTAGATGAAAAAGTCCGCGCGCATATGAAACTGGTCTGTGTGGGCGAAGACGAAAAAGTTATCGGCTGCCACATCGCGGGTCAGGGCTCGGATGAAATCCTGCAGGGCTTCGCCGTGGCTGTAAAAATGGGTGCGCGCAAACAGGACCTGGACGACACGGTGTCTATCCATCCGACGTCTGCGGAAGAACTGGTGACGATGCGCTGAGTTTGCGTGCTAAGTTTTACAATCAGGGCAGGCGGTTGCGTACGTACAGCGTATCCGGCCGCACGCCGCGCCAGATCGCAAATGACTCCGCAGCCTGCTCGATCAGCATGCCCCAGCCCTGGAAACACTGCTTGCAGCCGTTACGCTTGGCCCAGGCGATGAACGGTGTGTCACGCATCGAATACGACAGATCGTAGCAAACGGTATCGGACGCAATAAGTGAATCCGGAAACGGTGGTACCTCACCGTCGAGGCCTGCCGATGTCGCATTGATAATCACATGGAAATTCAGGTCTTCGAGCTGATCAAAACTGCGCGCGTCGAGGTTGCCCAGATCGGCGAATGCGGTTACAAGGTTGCGTGCCTTGTCTGCCGTGCGGTTCGCAATCATCAGTTCCGCCGGTTTCTGTTCCATGAGCGGTGGAATGATGCCACGGGTTGCACCGCCGGCACCCAGTATCAGGATGCTTGTATCGATCAGTTCCACATGCAGGTTATCGCGCAGGTCGGCAATGAGTCCTACGCCATCGGTATTGTCGCCTTCCAGTTTGCCGTCGTCGGTGCGGCTGATGGTGTTCACGGCACCGGCAAGTTGCGCGCGGGCTGTCAGCGTATCCATCAGTTCGACCACGTTCTGTTTGTACGGTACGGTCACGTTCAGGCCGCGGCCGCCTTTGGATACGAATTCGTTGATGGCGTCACCGAGTTTTTCGGGCAGTACATCCATGGCGTCATAGCGCACGTGTTCCCCAGTCTGTTCTGCAAACAACTGGTGAATGATCGGCGATTTGCTGTGCGCAATCGGATGTCCGATTACGGCGTAGCGGTCTGGCTCTGCCATGGTTAGTCTTCCGGCTGTACTGCGGGGAATTCTACTCAAATCTGCGTACCTTCCAAGCTTTCTTATCAGGCACCGCAGAAACAGCCGGTTTACACTGGATACAGCGGGTGGTTTGGTAAGTTTGGCCCCGACTGGTGAGCGAGATGATGAAGCAGCGTTGCCCCTGGAGTGAGGGCGTTAGCGACAGCTACCTGGAGTATCACGATAAGGAATGGGGTGTGCCGGTATGGGATGATCAGCGGCAGTTCGAGTTCCTGATCCTCGAAGGTGCGCAGGCCGGCCTGAGCTGGTCGACCGTGCTGCACAAACGTGAGGGTTACCGTAAGGCATTCGCCGGTTTCGATGTGCAGAAGGTCAGTCGTTTTACGCCCAAAAAACTTGAGAAGCTTGCGCAAAACAGTGCGATTATCCGTAACCGTCTGAAAATTGCAGCGACGGTTAGCAATGCGTGCGCATTCCTCGAAGTGCAGGCTGAGTTTGGCAGTTTTTGCGATTATATCTGGGGCTTCATCGACGGCGAGCCGGTACAGAATCGCTGGCGTACGCAAAAACAGGTTCCGCCTACGTCACCTATTTCTGACTCCTTAAGCAAAGATCTTAAGAAGCGCGGCTTTAAATTTGTCGGCAGCACCATTATTTATGCGCACATGCAGGCGACCGGCATGGTCAACGACCACGTCACCGGTTGTTACCGCTATGAACAATGCCGCGTACTGGCAGCTGGTTAGTTGAAACTATGGTGCCGGGGGCGGGAAGGTGTTGTTATCGATTTCTATAACAGTCACGTCCAAGCTCCGGTCCGGGGAGTTGTTGTGACTGATACCGCCTAACCACAGACCGTCGGCCAGACCTGCCCAGTCGGCGGCGATCATTGCGCTGGTTCCGGCGACGGCACTGGCTGGCACGTTACTTAAGGTCAGGTTGCCGGCGTTGCTGCCGCTGTCCAGCGCCCAGACGTAAATGTTAAATAGAGCATCTGGCCCTTGGGTGTTGAAGCCGTGCACGTCGATGATGTATTCGCCGGGCTCGGGATGGAACACGGTGATCAGTTCGTCCGACGTTTCGTCGCCCTGGCTCCTCCAATCGTCTTCGGTAACGGCATCTTCACAAATATCGTCGTTGTCTGCGTCTATACAGCGGAACAGGTAAATATCCAGGTCGTCGTTGCCGTCGGTCAGTTCGTCGAACATCGCGACTCGAAGGATCATGTTGACGTTCGCCGGATCGTCCGGTACGACTTCCACCATGAAACGGGCCACTGATCCGGGCGGCGTGTCCTCGAACTCATAGCTGTTAGCCGGGTCGTCAGCAACGATTCCGGTCGTCGTGTTCGTGCATATCGAATCGTCCGGCGTGTTGTCGGGCAGTACGCAGGGTAGTTCCAGGCCGATGGGGATAGCGCCATAAACTCCCGTGTAGCCGAAGCGTACATTCACAGCGGCGGTGCCGGTCGCGCCGGTCGCAAGGACCTCGCTGGTGGCAGCTATCTCGACCGGCTGTACCGCAAAAGGCGTATAGACCGTGGATGTTTCGCTGCTCCAGGTCAGGTCACCGAACAGCCAGCTAAACAGCGAGGATCCGTAGTTGTCGAAACGCACTGTATATTCCGCGGTTTCGTCGGTGCCGAGAGACAGGTTGTCCGGCGTTACGGTGACATCGAGTCCCGGGGGCGCCTGAACTTCAACCGTGTATTGTGCAGGTTCCCCGGGGTTGCGCACCCTGCGTGTGACGGTCTCGACGGCTGCCAGTTCGGTGATGGCGATGGATGGCAGGTTCAGGTCGCGTGCGTCGAGGTCTAACCCCCCGTCGACCAAAGCCTGGCACTGGTCGGCCGTAATGCGCTCCAGGCCGACGGTGCACAGGTAGGAATCATATTCATCGGTGCCGATATCGAACAGCAGGCCGGGCGTGACCGCATTATTTGGCACGATGTGCCCGGCACCGATGTCGAAAGGATCGGCTGGCGTGACCTGGTCCTCTTTCAATATGTCCTGGCGCGCCGAAGTCATAAGCGCGGACTTGATCTCGGCGGGCGTCCAGTCGGGGTTCGCTTCCTTCAAGAGCGCAGCGAGCCCGCTAACGTGCGGCACGGATTGCGAGGTGCCTGTCAGATACTGGAACTTTTCTCCCCTGAAGCCGTTCGCGACATCGGGTGCCTGGCCAGCCAGTATTTGTACACCCGGCGCGACGACATCGGGTTTCAGGAAATCAGGATCGCCGAAGCTGGGGCCGCGCCCCGAGAAGCTGCCCATCACGTCGCCGACTTCGGCGAAGGTAATAAAGATGTCCTTGTCGAGTGTGATTTCAACAATATCTTCAGAATTGATTCGGTCGCGCAGCAACTGGCCGTCCGCCTGGCCGATCATCGCGGCCGGGACAGTGGCAACGGTTAAGTCGCCTGACATCAGTAAGACACCGGCGTCGTTGTTGAATACCACCATCGCGACCGCGCCGGCATCCTGAACATTTTGCAGTTTCAGGTCGAAGTCGCAGCCGCCCCGTTGCACGAAGGCAATGTTGTTGTTGATATCGTCGCTGTTTATTAGCGCATCGCAGGCATCGAAAACCGTGCCGACTTCGCCTTCCGGCGTAATTATTTCGCCGTCATCTGCGAGCACCAGGTTGCCGGTAACAGGGCCGGTGTCTGCCAGTTTGGGCGTAAACGCAGCTTCCTTGCTCTCGTAGTCACCCGCGACCGCTTCGGGCTTGTTGACTCGAAGCCCTTCGGCCGTGCGGTTGCCCGCGCGGCTGGATGCGCCCACGCTGATCACCCAGGGCGTCGTCGCGGGCGAGTCTATGGAGCCGGGGCTGGGGCCGTCGTTACCGGTCGGCGTAACGGCGAGGATGCCCGCATCGGCCGCAGCGAGCAGGGCAAGATCATCCGGGTCGGTCAGGCTGTTATCGACACTGCCGATGGCGTAATTGATAATATCGACACCGTCTGCGACCGCATCCTCGATCGCTTTCTGCGCATCCGCGATACTGCACGAAGCGCGTGTCGCACCATCCGGCAGCCAGCACGCCTTGTACACTGCAACCCGTGCCCGCGGCGCTATACCGCTGATGCGGCCGGTCTTGCGGCCGAATACACTTGAATTCACAAGGTTACCGGCGGCAATCGAGGCGACGTGCGTGCCGTGCCCGTCAGCATCGGCCGGTGAGTTGAACTCATTTTCATCTATGGGGTCGCCGAGCAGGTCAAAACCTTCGCGATAGAAACGTGCGCCGATCAGCTTGTTGTTACAGTCGTTGGCGTCGAAACCACGGCCGGGCTGGCAAATCCCGTTCCAGTCTGCGGGGGATGCTCCGTAAACCACCGGCAGGGGCCTGCGATATTTGCGGCACAGGAAAAAACCGAGGATCGTATCGCCGAAACTCCCCCTGCATAATTTCGGGGTGCGCCGGTCTATTTGTTCTCGATGAGAGAAACTCGGGTGCCCTGGCGCGATACCACTGTCGATGACGCCAATAATTACATCTTCGCCGCGCAGCCCCAGGTCGCTGCGGAGTCCGCCATCTGTGTCGAACAGACCGAGAAAGGAAGGGCTGTAATTCGTCGTAACTTTGCGCCGACGGTCTGCCCAGACCTTGTTTACGCCTTTACGCAGACGCAGCTTGTTCGCTTCCCGGGGCGTCAGTTTTACCGCAACACCGTTGAAGGTATAGCGGTAACTGTATACTTTTCTGTGTTCCGCACGGACCGTGCGCAGTATTTCGGACTGGCGTGACTTGAGGTGACTTACATAGCGGTTGACGCGCGGTGACGTCGGATCGAAGCGTTCGATACGGCGTTTATCGAGTCCACTGGCCCGTAAGCCTGACCGGATTCCGGCATCAAACAAGGCAAGCGCCGGAGGCTCATCCATCTGCACGATGTACAGACGTTCTTTACCTGCTGCTTTGCCGGCTGAGTCCAGGCGAACCCGGCCGTCGGATACTTCCCGCACCCCGGCGTAGCTGACCAGTGTGGCCAGTCCCAGGAATGCTGCCAGTGCGTAGCGAGGTGTGAAGTAACGGTCCATGTTGTCGGGTCTGTCGGGTCTGTGCCCGGGTTGCAAAGCGATAAACCAACCGGTAATTCTATTTATTTGCAGCGGGTTGGCAGTGATTGTTCATGCGATACCCGCGCCATTTTACAGCGTTCAGCGCGGCTGGGCGGCGGCAGCCGCCCGAATGACCCGATTGTCTTGTGCCATGCGGATTTCAGAGGGCCCGGACGCATCGCCCAGCGGGCCTGCGACTACTGCATCCAGTTCGTTCCCGAGCCAGCGGCGGGCCTGCAGGGCCGTTCGCGCAGGCGGCCTTCCGCTGCGGTTTGCACTGGTAGAGACGAGCGGGCTGTCTGCCGCGCGACACAAGGCGGCCGCTACCGGATGCCGGGTTATGCGCACAGCCAGTGTGTTGTGTCCACCGGTCAGCCAGCCGGGGGTATGCTCACGCGCGGTAACCAGCCAGGTCACAGGTTGACTGCTTTTTTTTTCAAGGCGCTTTCGCTCGGCGGCGGTCGGCGCGATCCAGTCCTGTAACTGTTCGCTGTCGGCGGCGATAAGTATCAGGCCGGCGCTTACACTGCGCCCTTTCAGGTTCAGTATGTGTTGCACCGACTCGCGATAGTCGGGCAGACAACCGAGACCGTAAACACCCTCGGTGGGATAGGCGATGACACCGCCCTGGAGTAAAACGTGAGCAGCGTGGCGTACTAACGTTGACTGCATGATTAACCTGGCTCAGGTATCGGTGGCTTCATCCGGTGTATCGTGGCTGGTGCCGGTTTCGGACTCGACAGGGATCCCGGGGTCAGCTTCGGCTGCCACGGCTTTCCTGGTTTTTTTCTTAGCCTTCTTTTTTTTATTTTTCTTCTTTTTAGATTTTTTCTTAGCCTTCTTTTTTGCCGCTTTCTTGGCTACTTTCTTTTTCTTGCCACGTTTGCCGCGCACCGGCGCTTTTTCAAGCAGCTCCTTGCATTCCTCGAGTGTCAGCGAATTCGGTTCACGATCTTTCGGCACGCGGGCATTCTTCTCCTTGTTGGTCACGTAAGGACCGTAACGGCCGTTGAGCACCTGGATGCCATCATCGGGAAAATCAAGGATCAGCTTATTGGCGTCATCGATTTTCTTCTGCTTGATGAACTCCAGCGCAGCTTCAAGCGTTATTGTGTAAGGGTCGTCACCGCGTATAGAGACAAATTTGTCGTCGTAGCGCACGTATGGACCGAATCGACCAATGCTCGCGGAGACTTTTTCGCCCTCAGGCGTTTCGCCCAGCTTGCGCGGCAGCTTGAACAGCTCCATCGCTTCTTCGAAGGTGATCTCGGTAATTTTCTGGCCCGGTTTCAGGCCCGCAAATTTCGGCTTGTCTTCGTCGTCCTTGGTGCCGATCTGGACGAACGGCCCGTAACGCCCCATGCGTACGCTCACCGGTTTGCCTGACTTGGGATCGGTTCCGAGCTGGCGCGCCTGCGCTGCTTCTTCGCGGCTGACGCTTTCTTCCTTGTTCTCGACCAGCTTGTGGAACGGGCCCCAGAAGTCTTCAAGTACCGGCACCCACTCGCGCTCACCGCGGGAAACTTCATCCAGCACGTCTTCCAGTTGTGCGGTGAAGTCGTAATCGACGTACTGCGTGAAATGGTTGGTCAGGAAACTGCTGACGATACGGCCGATGTCGGTAGGTAAGAAACGTTTGCCGTCCATTTCCACGTATTCACGGTTCTTCAGCGTGGAAATAATGCTTGCATAGGTAGAGGGCCGGCCGATGCCGTATTCCTCAAGCGCCTTTACGAGACTTGCCTCAGTGTATCTTGGTGGCGGGTCGGTAAAGTGCTGGTCGGCGCGAAAATCGGTCAGGTCCAGCACCTGGCCTTCCTCGACCGGCGGCAGGGTACGGTCGGCTTCGTCATCCTTAACGTCATCGCTGCCTTCCTGGTAGACCGCGATAAATCCGGGCTCTACCAGCGTCGAGCCGTTTGCACGCAACCGCGCCTCGTCCTGCTTCGATTCGGGCAGGAGGTCGATTGCAACGGTATTGAATATTGCCGGTACCATCTGGCTTGCGACGGCCCGCTTCCAGATGAGTGAGTACAGTTTGAACTGATCAGGCTCCAGCCGGTCTTTCAGGCTCTCCGGTGTACGCTCGACGCTGGTTGGCCGTACACCTTCGTGTGCCTCCTGGGCGTTCTTGGATTTAGTTTTATATTCCCGGGGCTCGGCCGGCACGTTTTCCGTGCCGTAACGTTCGGCGATCAAATCACGAATTTCTTCTACTGCCTCAGCAGCAAGCGATACCGAGTCAGTACGCATGTAGGTGATTAAACCTACGGTGCCTTCGTCGGTTTCGATGCCCTCGTAGAGCCCCTGGGCTGTGCGCATCGTACGCTGAGTATTGAAACCCAGCTTGCGTGACGCTTCCTGTTGCAATGTCGAAGTGGTAAACGGTGCCGCGGGATTCCGCTTACGCTGCTTGCGGTCGATCTTTTGTACGCGCACCTTGCCATCTGCCGCTGCCAGCACCGCATCACGAGCTGCTTCCGCACCGGCCTGGTCCTCGAAAGTGAACTGCTCCACTTTCTCACTGCGGTACTCGGCGAGACGGCCGTTGAAACTTCCTTCCTCGGCCCGGATGTCGCCTTCCAATGTCCAGTATTCGCGCGGTTTAAATGCCTCTACTTCTTCTTCGCGTTCGACGATCATCCGCAACGCCGGGCTTTGCACCCGGCCTGCCGACAGACCTGGCTTAATTTTTTTCCAGAGCAACGGTGACAGATTGAAACCGACCAGGTAGTCGAGCGCCCGTCGAGCCTGTTGTGCCGATATCAGGTCATTCGATAATTCACGCGGCGTGTCCATGGCTTCCTGGATTGCGCGCTTGGTAATTTCGTAAAAAACAACACGGCGAACTTCCTTATCCTTGAGTACGCCCCGCTCTTTGAGGAGTTCGTAAAGGTGCCAGGAAATCGCCTCACCTTCACGATCCGGGTCAGTTGCCAGGTAGAGGGTATCTGCTTTCTTCAGTGCGGAAGATATCGCCTTGACGTGTTTTTCGTTGCGTTCGATCACGTCGTAACGCATCGCATAGTTATTTTCTGTGTCGACCGCACCTTCCTTGGGAATGAGGTCGCGTACATGGCCATAGGAAGCCAGCACCTTGAAGCCGCCACCGAGATATTTCTCAATGGTTTTGGCCTTGGCGGGCGATTCTACGACTACGACGCTGTTGCTCATGGTACGGGACAGTGGCGGTTTACAGTGACAGTAGCTATATAAGACAAACCGCGGGCATAGCCGCGGCTTAGGTGTTTCCTATACTTAATCGAACAGGAAATCAGTGGACAGCACCTACGTCTTCAAATACCAGATCTTCCATACGCGCGAAGGCGTCTTCCTGACCCGGCTGACTGAACAGGACCATCAGGACAACCCACTTGACCTGCTCCACATCTATATCGACTGAATCGAGCGCCATGAGGCGGTCCAGCACGAGCTCACGCTGTACCGGAGAGAGTATGCCGATTTGCTCAAGGTAGACCACGTAGCCGCGACACTCGGTATCGAGACGCGCCAGTTCACGGGTGCTGAACATCCGGACTGAACGTTTCGCCGGGTTGTTAGCGAAGGGCTCGGCCTCGGTAGCAGCCAGTTCTTCGAGCCAGTCCAGCGCGCGATCGACTTCGAGTTCACCAAATCCGGCCTGCAGCAACTCCTCCCTGAGGACCATCTGGTCCGGGGCGTGTTCGTATTCCTGATCCGAGAAGTTCTCGAACAGGTACATAAGCACGTCGAGTACTGATTCGTTCATATGGCTCGATCCACCTTTACACGTTGCTGGAAGCGTCCTCCGGGCAAGGTATCTACCCGACCCTCCAGTTCTAGGATCAGGAGCATGGAGGAAAGCTCTTCCGCCGTCAATCCGCTGCGCCGGACGAGTTGGTTCGTACTGACCGGGTCATGACCCATGCTGTGCAGCAGTTTTGCATAGTCCGGATCCTTATGTGCACTGCATTTTTGCAGGTCAGCAGCAGATTCAGGCAAGCTCTGTAATGAGCCGGCCAGCGACCCGAGCTCATCGGCAACATCTGCGGCGGTTTCGACCAGTTTTGCGCCTTGCCGGATCAGCCGGTGACATCCTTTACTTAAGGGGCTGTGTATAGATCCGGGCACCGCGAAAACTTCGCGCCCGTAATCTCCGGAGTATCGTGCCGTTATAAGGGCGCCGCTGCGCATTCCCGCTTCGATAACCAGCGTTCCCAGGCTCAGACCGCTCATGAGCCGGTTGCGTCTTGGGAAGTGATCCCGTCGTGCAGGTGTGCCGGGAGGGAATTCGGAAACAAGCGCGCCGTGTGCACTTATTTCTTCAGCAAGTGCACGGTTACGGGGCGGATACACTAAATCCGGCCCCGTACCGAGTATGGCTATAGTTTTGCCGGCTGCATCGAGTGCGCCGCGATGTGCCGCCGTATCGATTCCCGCAGCGAGGCCACTCGTAATCGTCAGGCCGCCCTGGCCCAGGTGCTTGGCAAACTCACTTGCCGTATCAATGCCGCCGGGAGTTGCGTTCCGGCTGCCGACTATTGCGAGTTGCGGCAGGCTCAGGATATCCGGGTCACCGGCGACAAACAGGCAGACCGGTGCCTGGCCGGTTTCCAGCAGCAGGCCCGGATAACGGTTGTCGCGGCAGTGTACGAGGTGGTGGTTGTCGCCCGCGGCCCAGTCGAGTGAGCTCTGCAGGGTTTCCTTGTCGGGGTGCGCGAGGGCGTCGCGAATGTTTTTGTCCAGCCCGGCTGCCTCGAGCTCGGCCGCCGATGTACCCAGTATTGCGTCAGCTGTGCCAAATTTTTCGAGCAGCCGCTGTGTGCCTGCGACACCCAGACCGGGTGCAATACAGAGGGTAAGCCAGGACTCGACCGACATTCAGGTTCCCGTACTCTGCCCGATGACCTCGCGCTATCCGGCAGAGAAAGGGAACAGCGCGCTACAACACAGCGCGCCGGTCGACAGGTTTAGGGGTTACGCACCTTGTCGAGAACGCGCATCTCGGATACGGCTTCCATTACCAGTGCATAGGCAATGTCTTCGTATGCCTTAACGACCATTACATTACCCGCAAAGGTATCCGGCAAGTTGATTTTCTTGCGGCTATTCAGGTTTCCGACGGTATCCCGTATGGTTTCGCCGGCCTGCCACACCGACAGCACGCTGCCTGCTTCCAGGCCGTCAACGCTGCCCCTGTTCACGATGACCATCTGGTACTGGCCTATCCGTGACACACCGTCTACCACAGAAATGATCCGCCCCTCGACATCTCTGGCCGGTGCTTTGGGGAAGAAATTCATCGGCAGCCTGAGGTCTGTCGGCCGGATGAGGTCACCCTTGTAAGCTTCACGATCGGTCTTCGTCAGAAAGAATGTAGCGGCTTCGCCGGCTGCGCCCCGGGTACGCATTTCTGCAGCGCCGATAACCAGGACCTCGTAACCCAGTAATTCACCGTCATCCGGATCCGACAGTTCGTCATCGAGCCTGAGCACCGTGTATTCGGTATTGGCCGGTACAGCCTCGTCGAGTCCGGCCACGTAAACTTCGTTGCCGGCACCCGCGATCATGTGATCGCGCAGCGCGACAATGTAGGGAAGAGAGTTAGCCTCTTCCTTGCTCATCACCATGCCGCCACTAAGGAACGGCTGGATCACGTTAAAGGGAATCGTCGAGATTGCTTCGTCCAGGTTGCTGGCACGAATGCTCGGCGACAACCGGTCGGTGCCACCGCCACGGGTAAGCTGCACGCGCGGCTTGCCGTTGATGTAGACAAGTGTCAAGAGGTCACCGGGATAAATAAGGTGTGGGTTCTCAACCTGGGGATTTACGTACCAGATCTCTGGCCAGTACCAGGGATCCTGCAAAAACATGCCGGAAATATCCCAGAGGGTGTCGCCGCGTTTGACGACATATTTATCCGGGTGAGCGGGGTTGAGTTCGACACCGTCCGATTGAGCGGCAACAAAACCCGCAGCCATACCCAGTAAGGCTGCGATCAAGAAACTACGCAGGGCGTTCGTTCGTCCGGTAGTAGTGAGCCAGGTTTTCATCAGCGCTCCATCCCCAGTAATCAGCATGCCGGCCAGTGAGCCGACGCTGCTATAATTCTGCACAACAGTCCGGCTGGATACTGTGAACCGGTTCCGGCCATGTGCATTCGCCCTGAACCGCATTCAGGGGGCTGATATAACATAATAATGGTAGTTTTTGACAGGCTTGTATAGCTGGCAAAGCGGGAAAGGCAATGGCTTTACTGGAGATACTGGAATACCCGGATAAGCGGCTGCGCACGATCGCAGCGCCCGTGACTGACATCACAGATGACCTGCAGCGACTGATCGATGACATGTTCGAGACCATGTACTCCGCGCCCGGTATCGGTCTGGCGGCTACCCAGGTCGATGTCCATCAGCGTCTGCTGGTGATGGACGTCTCAGAGGATCAGGATCAGCCCCTGATCTTTATCAACCCGGAAATCCTGGCAGCCGAAGGTACGCTGTCCGGAGACGAGGGCTGTCTGTCAGTGCCGGAAGTCTATGAAGAAGTGGAGCGCGCAGAGCGTGTCCGGGTAAAAGCGCTCGACCGCCACGGCAAGGAGTTTGAGCTGGAAGCGGAAGGCCTGCTGGCGGTCTGTATCCAGCACGAGACAGACCACCTCAACGGCAAGCTGTTCGTTGACTACCTTTCCGAGCTGAAGCGACAGCGGCTCAAGAAGAAAGCATCGAAAGCCCGTAAACGCGCCGGCGATCAGCCGGTAGCCCGCCGAACGCCTGCAATCTGACTCGTCGCTGGGCGAGCTGTAGCGACGTGCAAATCCAATGACCAATAAAGCGCGGATCGTTTTCGCCGGTTCGCCGGATTTCGCCGTCCCAACCCTCGAAACATTGCTGCGGTCTCAGCATGAAGTGGTCGCCGTACTCACCCAGCCCGACAGACCGGCCGGCCGGGGCCGAGAATTGCGCGCGGGCCCGGTAAAGCTTGCGGCCGATGAAGCCGGGATTCCGGTGCTGCAACCCGAATCGCTGGACGAAACCGGGGTCAAAAATGAACTCCTTCGCCTGGAGCCCGACCTCATGGTCGTCGTTGCCTACGGTTTGTTGTTGCCATCCGCAGTGCTTGCGTTACCAAGGGCTGGGTGCGTGAATCTGCATGCCTCGCTGTTGCCCCGCTGGCGCGGTGCTTCACCTGTTCAGATGGCTTTGCTCGACGGCGATAAAGAAACCGGCGTGTGCCTGATGCAGATGGAAGAGGGCCTTGACACCGGGCCGGTCTATGCCGAAACCCGTCTCGAAATCGGTCCGACCGAGACGGCCGGCGAGTTGCATGACCGACTGGCGACACTGGCCGCCGAGTTATTGGCAGCCAGTCTCGAGGGCATCCTCGACGGGACCATCGAGGCTCGCCCGCAGGCGGAAGAAGGGGCCAGTTATGCGGCGCGTATTTATAAGTCTGACGGCGTTATCGACTGGAACCGGAGTGCGGTAGAAATCGATCGGCAGATCAGGGCATTTAACCCCTGGCCGGTTGCACAAACACGCCTGCACGGAGAACCGCTGCGCTGCTGGCAGGCTATGCTTTCCGGCGCAGCCGGAACGTCGGTACCCGGGGCTGTATTGTCCGCTACGCCCGCAGGCATCACGGTCCAGACCGGTGAGGGGAGCCTGCTGCTGACCCGCGTGCAGGAGCCTGGCCGTAACCGGGTGGCGGCAGGCGAGTTTGCCCGGGCACGCGACCTGGTTAACGTCGTACTCGGGGAATAAATGCATGTTTATGAACCGCCATGCACACGGGTAGCGTCGCTGCGAGGGCTGTAGCGGCGACCGCTGTCGATGCTGTTCTCAATAAGGGCCGCAACCTGGACGATGCGCTGAGCGATGCCGGTATAGACGAAACCAATGAGGCCGACCGGGCAATGGTTCGCGCACTGGTATTCGGTACCCTGCGTACTCAACACCGCAACCGGCGTGTGCTGGACCTGCTGGCCGACCGGCCGTTCAGGCGCCGCGACAGCGTCATTGCCGCACTCATTTCGACCGGCCTGTTTGCACTCCGCGATGCTCGCCGACCGGATTACGCGGTCGTATCGACGACCGTGGATGCCGCAGTGAGTTTGGGCAAGCCCGGCATGCGCGGCGCCGTCAACGCCATACTCCGCCGCTACCTGCGTGAACAGGACAGCGTACTCGCAAAAGTGGACGAGTACCCGGATGCACACTGGCTGCACCCGGAATGGCTCATCGAGCGCGTTAGCGCTGACTGGCCGGATGACTGGGAAACGCTGCTGGAAGCGGGCAGCCGGCAGGCGCCAATGTGGTTACGGGTGAATCTCGCCCGGACTGATCGCAACAGCTGGCTTGATCGACTCGCAAAAAGTGGCGTTGCCAAAGGAACCGCCCATCCAGAGCTGGACGCGGCGCTGGTACTTGACCGGCCGGTCGGCGTTAACGAACTGCCCGGCTTTGAGGCCGGTGAAGTCAGCGTACAGGATGCCGCCTCACAATTTGCCGCACCCTTGTTACGGCCCGAACCGGGTATGCGGGTACTCGATGCCTGTGCGGCGCCGGGCGGGAAAACGGCCCACATACTGGAACATTGTCCGGAACTTGCCGGACTTGTTGCCGTTGACCGGTCGCAGCCGCGCCTCAGGCGCATGCGGGAAAACCTTGACCGCCTTGGGCTGACGGCAACCGTAATCCAGGGCGATGCCGCGGACCCTGACGGCTGGTGGGATGGAGAACCGTTTGACCGTATCTTGCTGGACGCACCGTGTTCTGCGACCGGGGTCATGCGCCGCCATCCGGATATCGCATTTCTGCGTCGCCCGGGCGACATACAGGCGCTGGCGGGTCAGCAGGAGCAGATGCTGGCACAACTCTGGCCGCTGCTAAAACCAGGGGGCCGCCTGGTTTATTCCACCTGTTCGGTGTTGCGGGAGGAGAACGAGGCGGTGGTTACGCGGGTGCTGGCCCGCACAGCGGATATGGAAGTCCTCGACCCGGTGCAGGCGGGGGGGCCGAAGTCCGCGCTGCCTGTGGTTTGCGGCCTGCAACTGCTGCCCGGAGCAGGAAGTGGCGATACCGACGGGTTTTATTATGCTCTAATGGCACGAAAGCGAATGGTATAAAAACAACAGCGATACGGGATGCGGTCGGGAGTGTCTACAGAAACAGCTTGTTGTGCGGGAATCAGCATGAAGAGGTCAGGTGGTTGGCGCGCAACGCTGGCATTAGGCCTGCTCTTTATGCTCATGCTGCCCGGCGTGTCTGCAGCAGGCGGCCGGTTCGAAGTCATCAGCGCAAGTTCACGGCTTGATAACAATTACTGGCTGGTTGATGCGCGCCTGGATTTGTTATTGAGCGATGAGGCAATCGAAGCGTTGGAAAACGGCGTTACGCTGCGCATCCAGTTGCAGTACGAGGTGCATCGTGTCCGCCGGTTCTGGGTCGATGAAACCGTTTCCGACAAAAACCAGAACATCGAACTCCAGTACCTGTCACTTGGTCAGCGTTACGTTGTTCGCGACCTGACCCGCGATAAACAATCAAGTTACGCGACACTTTATTCGGCATTGCGCAGCCTCAGTCAGATCAAGGATTTTTATCTTATAAAAGCGTCCAAACTGGATCCGGAACAAAGTTACTGGATGAGCATGCGCGTGGTACTGGACCAGGAGGAACTGCCTGGCCCGCTGCAGATGCTTGCCTTCTGGCAGGGCGATTTCAGTCTCGAGAGTGAGTGGTACAAGTGGATACCAAGGTAGTCCGCAGACGTGTAACGACGGCGGCATTGGTTGCCGCACTGCTACTTGCGGCCGGCGGGCTGGTGTTGCTCGGTGAACTGACGCGCAACGCCGAGGAGTTCAGTCGTCTTTACCAGGCCATCCTGCTTGTAAATACCGTTGGCGCCGCACTGCTGATTCTTATCATCGGTGCAAACCTGGTCAGGTCATTCCGCGAATACCGCAGCGACGTCCCGGGCGCGCGCCTCAAAGTGCGGCTGGTAACCGCCATCGTTGCCCTGGTGATTGCGCCGGTCGCCGTCGTGTACCTGTACTCCATCGAGTTCCTCGATAAGGGCATCGATTCCTGGTTCAACGTGCGCGTCGAGCAGGGGCTCGGCGATGCGCTCGAACTCAGCCGCAGCGCACTGGATATGCGCATGCGGGACAATATGACCCGCACCCGCCAGATTGCTGACAGCCTCATCAGCGTTGCCGACAACGAAATCTATCAGTTCCTGCCACGCCTGCGTGTCAGCGTCGATGCCCAGGAGTTGACCGTGTTCTCTGGTGGTTCACGCATCATCGCTACCAGTTCTGCTAACCCGATGGATGCGATGCCGCTTTTGCCGACCGAAGAAATGTTGCTTAACCTGCGCCGTGATAACTTTTTCGTCGGCCTTGAAATCCGGCCCGACGACAGGTACTTCGTACGCACCGCGGTACTACTCCCCGGTCGGTCGCGCGGCCGATTGCGGACTCTCCAGGCGCTCTATCCGCTCGGCAAACGCATGGGGCCGCTTGCCGGCTCGGTTGAAGAAACGGTAACCCGCTACTCGGAGCTGTCGTTTTTGCGTGAACCTCTGAAGAGCAGCTTCATACTTTCCCTCTCGATCATCGTGCTCGTGTCGCTGCTCATCACGGTATACGGCGCATTCTTTTTTGCGCGCCGGCTCATGGCACCCGTACAAAGTCTGGTTGCGGGTACCCGTGCCGTGGCACAGGGTGATTTCGATACGCGCCTGCCGAGCGGCAAGCGTGACGAGATCGGGTTCCTGATCGATTCCTTCAACGACATGATCGAGCGGCTGGATACTGCAAGGTCTGAAGCACGCCGAAGCGAAGCACAGGTAGAAAACGAGCGAGCCAGCCTCGAAGCGATACTTGCCCGTTTATCGACGGGCGTTATTGCGCTGGAGAAAAATCTGACCGTGCGAACGGCAAACGAAGCCGCGGGTGAAATTCTCCACATGGATTTCAGTAGTGGTGAGGGTGCACAAATCGAGCATCTTGCCGAAGGCAATGCTGTCGCAGAACAGTTTCTGGATGTACTCCGGGGCCATCTGGACAAAAATAAATTTGAATGGCGTGAGCAGATAATCCTCAAATCCAAAAGCGGCCGCAGGGTGCTGGTTTGCGCGTGTACCGCATTGCCCGGCAGCTACCGGAGCCGGGGCGGGCTGGTAGTGGTCTTCGACGACATCACGGAGCTTCTGAAAGCCCAGCGTGACGCGGCCTGGGGCGAAGTTGCCCGCCGCCTTGCCCATGAGATAAAGAACCCGTTGACCCCCATCCAACTGTCGGCCGAGCGCCTCCGCCGCAAGTACCTCGGTGAGGCAGCTTTGCCGTCGCCGGAATTCCTGGAACGCGCGACGCATACCATCGTGCAACAAGTGGAAGCGATGCGTGACATGGTGAACGCGTTCAGCGAATACGCGCGCGCCCCGGAAATGAACCCAACCGATATTGACCTGAACCTACTGATCCGCCAGGTCGCCGAGCTTTATGTGGGTCAGAAAAATCAGCCGGAGCTTGAGTTGGACCTCGAAGAAGGTCTTCCGGACATCAGCGTGGATGCTGTCCGTATACGCCAGGTGTTGCACAACGTGATTCGTAATGCACTGGAAGCGCTCGACGACCAGGAAGATGGGCGGGTGATTGTTGCGACGCGTTTAATCAAAACTGATAGCGTGGAACTTATAGAGACCACGGTAGACGATAACGGGCCGGGCTTGCCGCCAGAGTCCATGGAAGAAATTTTTGATCCTTATGTCACAACCAAAGCCAAAGGCACCGGCCTGGGCCTTGCGATTGTCAGAAAACTGGTGGAAGAACACGGCGGCGAAGTTGCTATAGACAGTGAAGCCGGCAAGGGAGCTCACGTAAGGATTATTTTACCTGTTACGAAAGCGGGCATAACCGATAGCGACAAGAAGATGTCCGGCGAACCGGCCGGACGGAGGAAAAGTGCATGAACCCTTCATCCATACTGGTCGTCGATGACGAATCCGGAATTCGTTCGACCATACATGAGATTCTTTCCGACGAAGGCTACGCGGTAAAAACTGCAGCAGATGCGCATGAAGCCAGCGAGTTTTATAAATCGGATAAACCGGATCTTGTACTACTCGATATCTGGATGCCCGACATGGACGGCATCACATTGCTGAAGAGCTGGTCCGATCAGGGTTCGCTAAAGTGCCCGATCGTCGTGATGTCAGGGCACGGCACGGTCGATACAGCCGTTGAAGCGACCCGCCTCGGCGCTGTGGATTACATTGAGAAGCCGCTGTCACTGGCGCAGTTACTGCGGACCGTGGAGACTGCGTTGAGGAGCCCGGTTGCCTTGTCCCCCGGAAGTGGTCTGCTGCCGGTCACACAGCTGGAAACGCCGCAAGGCAAGAGCCGGCTTATAGAAGCAGCACGTGAGCAGGCCCGGGAAATTGCCCGGCACGATGTGCCGACGTTGATTACCGGTGAAGCAGGTGCCGGACGCGATTTATTTGGCCGCTACATACACGATCTGGGTACACGCGCCGGCAAATCCTTCGTTATCGTAAACGGCGTGTCGCTAACAGACGACAATGCAGTCGAACAACTGGTCGGAACTAACAGTAGCCACGGCGATGAGCCGGGATTATTGCAACAGGCTGCCGGCGGTACCCTGTTCATCAGCGAACTGCAGGGCATGGGTTCCAAGGCCCAGAGTTTTCTGCTCGGGGTGATCGAGCAGGGTACCTATGTACGACCCGGCCATGCCCAGCGTGAAAATACCGACATGAGGCTGATGGCTTCAGTGCTGGCAAACAGCGGGGAGGAACTTCGGGCAGATTTACTCGCTGCTTTCGGGGTTATGCAACTCAGTGTGCCGCCTTTGCGTGAATACAGTGAAGATATCCCGGGCCTGCTGCACTTTTATGTCGGCAGGTCTGTCGATGCAGAATCATTGCCGTATAGACGTTTCGATGTAGCCGCGCAGAATCGCCTGCGCAACTATCCCTGGCCCGGCAACCTGCGGGAACTTAAGGCGCTGGTCAGAAAACTGTTGCTTGCCGGTACCGATGAGGAGGTTGATCTGGCAGAACTGGAAAGCTGCCTGACATCGTCGGTGAGCGATACGGAGCCCCTGGTAAAACAGGACCTGCTGGCCCTGCCCATGCGTGAGGCGCGGGAGCAATTTGAACGAGCCTACCTGCAACAGCAACTGGTTCTTTGTGACGGCAAGGTCGGCAAGCTCGCGGAGCGTGTGAGCATGGAACGCACGCACCTGTACCGCAAGCTTCGTTCACTGAACATCGACTTCAAGCGGAGCACTACGGAGCACTAAGACCGGAAAAAGGACTGAAAGCTCTCCGGAAGCGACTCAACGTCAAGACCGCCGCCAAACTCCGGGTAAGGCCGCGAGTTATAGGTATTCCAGAACAGTACGCGTTTACCGGCCAGCCGACCGCAACCGGCGTCGGCCATCAGTCCAGCCATGGCCTTCGCGGTGTAGGTAAGCGAAGAACTGATGCCGGCATGTTCAGCCATCAGGCGAGCTGCTTCACGGGCGGTATCGGTCGGTATCGCGTAGCCCTCACCGAGTTGGTCGACGCGTATGCGGATATCGCTGAGTGCCGTGTCGTGCTGCTGCATTGTCGGCGCGCGTTTGGCGAGTTGCGTGTTGGTTTCGGTGAACAGACTCTCGAAAAGTTTTTGCAGGTCGATGCTCTCGGGTGTGACCCGGACCGCTTCGATTGCAATATCAAGTTTGGCAAGTGCGAGCCCCAGTCCGAGTCCGGCTGTGCTGCCGGCGGTTCCGCACGCGAGGTAGATAAGGTCAGGGCAAGGCAGCTCGTCGGTATCTATCTGTTCCCTTAGTTCGAGTGCCGCGTTCACGAAGCCGGTTGCGCCAACCCACGATGACCCACCAAAAGGTACTTCGTAACACTGGTCGGCGCCTATTTCCTGTTTCAGCCGTTCCGCCGTTTCCAGCAACTCGGTACCGTAACGGGCGAGTTCCAGGCGTGTACCGAGCGATTGGTGGTATTGCAGGGTGCGGCGCACCGCATCCGTTACAGGTTCCGGCGTGAGTATGGCGATGCAGTCCAGTCCCAGCCGCTTGCAGTTAATGGCGGTTGCGAGGGCATGGTTCGAACCCATCCCGCCGTAGGTTATTACGGTATTGCAATCCTGCTCTTTTGCGGCGGCCAGCAGGAACTCGAGTTTACGAATCTTGTTGCCGCCGTAATCCGGGGCGCTCACGTCATCACACTTGATCCACATGTCATCCAGGCCAATTTCATTCGCGAGCACCGTTGCGCGCTGGACGGGTGTCGGTAGCTCAGCTAACTGAACGAAGGGCAGGTTTTCCTTCAGCTCCGGATAAGCGTTAAACAGGGCCCGGTCCATCTCAGTCGACCGCGGGCTTTTTGTTCAGGCTGCCGTCCGTGCCGATTACCAACTGTCCGTCAGGGAAGTCCAGGCTGGTGAGTTCGCGGATCATGGTCAGCGCCCTTAGTTCCGGGTCCGGCCTGGGCCCACCGGGCCGTACCTGGATGTTCGAATGTACACGCCCGTCAACAAAGCGTCCGAACCCGTCGATATTTGCAACGACTATCGGCGCATAACCTTTTGCGCCACTGACGCCAATTCCGTAGTAGGTTGCGAAGTTGCCGAGGCTGTAAGCAATGAGCCTGTCGTTGTAGAGCTCCATAGCGCGCGGTACATGTGGTCCGTGTCCGAGCGCCAGGTCGGCCCCTGCATCGATAACGGCGTGCGCAAACTCGACTACATTACCGCGCTGTTCCCCGTAGGCGTATTCCATCCCGAATCCGATCCGCTCGGCGCCCTCGAAGCCCTCCGCGCCGCCGTGGAACGATACGATCACAATATCGTGATCCGCCGCCAGTTCCGTGATCACGTCGACCGCAACATCGATTTCCAGCAGAGGCCAGGAATCCACCGTCGGCGAAAAAGCAATCAGCGCAAAACTCAATTTACCCTGCCGCCAGCTCGCAATATCGCCTTCACGCCCGGAGTGCAGAATATTCGCCCGGGCGAGCGCTGCCATGCTGGCATCGCGGCCTGCCTCGCCGAAATCACGCGCGTGATTATTGGCCAAACTCATCACGTCGAAACCGGCAGCGCGCAACAATAATGCGTAGCGTTCGGGTGAGCGGAACAGGTAGCAGGCATTGGGGTCCTTACATTGTTTGGCCGGTTCGCCGCCGTCTACCAGTACGCCTTCCAGGTTGCCGAATGCGATATCGGCGCTTTCGAGTATCGGCGTTACCTGGGCCAGGAAAGCGATACCGTCATCATCGGGCAAATGATTTTCGGGAAAGTCGGTGCCTAGCATGATGTCGCCGGTGCCGGCGATACCAATACGCATTGCCGCATAGTCAGGTGCGCGTTCCACAGGGGCAGCAGGCGCCGTAATTACCGGTTGAACTGCCGCAGGTGCGGGTATTTCCTGGGCGGGTGGCTCATAACCCGCGCAACCGCTTAACAACAGGACGGCGGCAACAAGACTCGCGAATGGCCTTCGTTCAGTCACTGACCCGTTTTAACAGGATTTCAATGCCCGCGCCCGTGAGTTGTCCGCTGACGCGGTTAACTTCATCAGGGCTTTCCATCGGGTCGGTATAAACACGATACACAGTACGGCCGTTTGCATTGCCCTTCTTTATTTCAGAGTGCACGCCCAACAGTCCCAGTTCGGCCTTGCGCCGATCGGCATCACCGAGCTGTGAAAATGATCCTGCCTGCAGGATGTATATGCCCGGCGTCTCCACCCTCGCAGGCGGAGGAGTTGCGCGTGTGGGAGGCCGCGAGTCCTCGAAAACCTCGACATCAAGGTTGGGCAACATGTCGTAAAAGTCGAAGCTGATGCCGGCCTGCGGTTCCGGGGCTTCGGGCTCGGGCGTGCTCGGCGCCGGCTCAGGCGCTGCAGGTGGAGCGCTTTGTATGAGCGTTCCCGGGGGCTGCCGCCTGTCGCTGACATAAATACCGGCTGCAACCGCCAGGCCAATGGCCAGCCCCATAAACATGTATACCCAGCCGGGAAAGCTGTCCGGGTTTCGTTTACCTGCTTTGCGGCGTTTTGGCTTCGCCATCGCTACATCTTGTCCGGAGCGGTTACATCCAACAGGCCGAGCCCGTTACGCATCACCTGGCGTGTTGCCAGCACCAGCATTATCCGTGCATTGCGCAGGTCGTCATCGTCAACGATAAATTTATGCGCGTTGTAATAAGCATGGAACTCCTGCGCGAGTTCCTTCAGGTAGTGGACCACATGCTGTGGCGCGTGTTGCAGTGCTGCGGCCTCCACGATTTCCGGGAAGCGGGTAAGCGTTAGCATCAGGTTCTGCTCATGCTCTTCGACCAGCTGTGGCAACGCCTGGATGGCCGCTTCGTCGTCCCATGCGATGCCGCGCTCCGCAAGTTGGGCCATGACACTGCAAACCCGCGCATGTGCATACTGCAGGTAGTAAACCGGGTTCTCATTGCTCTTCGACTTGGCAAGGTCCAGGTCAAAATCGAGGTGCTGTTCGTTCGAGCGCATCACGAAGAACAGACGGGCTGCATCGTTGCCCACTTCCTCACGTAACTGCCGCAGGGTGACAAAATCACCGGAACGCGTCGACATCTGTACTTTCTTGCCGCCGCGGTAGAGGGCAACGAACTGCACCAGTTCGACGTGCAGGCAGTCAGCAGGTTGGCCCATCGCTTCCAGCCCGGCCTTCACGCGTGCGATATAGCCGTGGTGGTCGGCGCCGAGTATATCGATCAGGTCGTCGAAACCTCGTTCACGTTTATGCAGGTGATAGGCGATGTCCGACGCAAAGTAGGTGGTGCGGCCGTTATCACGTACCACGACACGATCCTTTTCATCGCCGTAATCGGTTGCGCGGAACCAGGCCGCACCGTCTTTTTCATAAGTGACGTTGTTTTCCGCGAGTAATTCCAGTGCTCGTCCGACCGCGCCGCCGCTCGTCAGGCTCTGCTCCGAGAACCATTCGTCCGGGTGTACGCCAAACTCGCCAAGGTCATCGCGTATGTCGGCAAGAATATTCTTGAGCGCAACGGTAATAATGGCATCGAAACCTTCTGCGCCAAGCGTTTCGCGGGCTCTCTGTATAAGCAGGTCCAGTTGCATGTCCCCGTCTTCGGGCAACGCGTCGAGCAGTCCGTCCGGCATTTCTGTACCGCTCAACTCTGCGGCTATAGTCTGAACGTATTCGCCCTGGTAGGCGCTCCCCGGAAACTTGAAGTCATGGCCCTGTGCCTGCAGTGCCCGGAGCCAGACACTGAGCGCGATGATATCCATCTGCCGCCCGGCATCGTTGACGTAATACTCCTGGTGGACGTTGTGGCCGGTCGCGGTCAGCAGGTTGGCGATGCACGCACCGTAGGCGGCGTGCCGCCCGTGGCCGACATGCAGTGGCCCTGTCGGGTTTGCGGACACATATTCAAGAATGACCTTGCGATTCGCACCAAGGTCGCTGTTGCCGTATTTCCCCTCCGCACAGATAATTTTGTGGAGCTCGGTATGAAAAGCGTCAGGAGCCAGCCGGAAGTTGATAAAGCCGGGCCCGGCAATATCGACCGCTGCGACCTGGTCCGATTCGGGTAGCGCCGCGACGATATCGGCGGCGATTTCGCGGGGTGACTTACCCAGCGATTTAGCCAGCTGCATAGCGACGTTGGATGAGAAATGCCCGTGTTGCGGGTCGCGTGTACGCTCGATCTCGGGCGGCGGAGGCGTATCGTCCACATCGCCCGCGGCAAAGACTTCGCTTACCGCCCTGCTTACAAGGTGTTCGATTTCAGTTTTCACGGGAGGCCGCATTCTAACCGGGTTGTCATGTCAAATGACCCCCGGTATGCAACCAGCCCGGCCGGGACATTCAGAATAACTCGACCGGGTCTATGTCCAGCGACCAACGGCTGCGGCGGGCTTCCCGTAGTTTGCTGACCGCGGCTCGCCATCCGGCTACAAAGCGCTGCAATTCTGCACGGTTGCCTGCCTGGATCAGGATCTGCGCACGGTAGCGACCGGAACGTTTTTCCATAGGTGAACTGGCCGGCCCGAGTATGTTTATCTCTGCGTTTCCCAGTAGTTCGGCCTGGTTACGTGCCTTCTGCAGGAATGCAAAAACTTCCTCGCGCGCAACGTTTTCTGCACGCAGCAGCGCGAGGTAGCTGTATGGCGGCCATGCAGCCGTGCGTCGTTCGGCCAGCGCCTCGGCGGCGAACTGGTCGTAACCCAGCTCCAGCAAAGTCGACAGCAGTGGATGATCCGGGTACCAGGTCTGTATCCAGACCTCACCGGGCCGGTCCCCGCGGCCGGCACGTCCCGAGACCTGCAGTATGGATTGCGCGAGTCTTTCGCTGCTGCGGAAGTCGGTACCGAACAGACCCTGGTCCGAGTCAACAATTCCCACCATCGTGACATCCGGAAAATCGTGTCCCTTCGTGAGCATCTGGGTACCCAGCAGGATGCGTGCATCCTTCGCACGGATCTCACCCAGCATGCGTTCCAGTTCGCCGCGCTTGCGTGTCGTGTCGCGATCAATGCGCACGAGCGGGTAGCCGGGGAACAGCGTCTGTAAATGATTCTCCAGTCTTTCCGTACCCTGGCCGACTGCAACGAGATCGTGCTGACATTCGTCACAGGTATCGACAGCACGGCGTTCGCTACCGCAGTGATGGCAAATCAGCAAACCACGTTTCTGGTGCAGCACCATGCGTGCATCGCAGCGGTGGCATTCCTGTGTCTCGCCGCAGGCGGGGCACAGCAGTATGGGCGCAAAGCCCCTGCGGTTCAGGTATATAAGTGTCTGTCCGCCCGCATCCAGGTGGCGGCGCATCGCTGAGGTCAACGGTTCGCTCAGGCCTTCGGTCAGACTGTGCTGCCGCAGGTCGATCAGGTGCGTATCGGGCTGGCGCGCACAACCGGGCCGTTCCGGCAAATGCAGATGCAGGTAGCGTTCCTCCAGCGCATTGTTGAGCGTTTCGAATGCGGGTGTTGCCGAACCGAGCACGATGGGGATATCCAGTTGCCGCGCACGCCAGACAGCAAGGTCCCGTGCGGAATAACGAAACCCGTCCTGTTGCTTGTACGAAGCATCATGCTCTTCGTCGACCACGATCAGTGCCGGCTGCGCCAGCGGACTGAATATCGCGGAACGCGTGCCGATAATCACCCTTGCCCTGTTGTCACGTGCATTGAGCCATGCGTTCAGGCGTTGCACATCGGTTAGGCCGGAATGCATCACCGCGATCTCGCCATCAATACGCCGGCGGAAGCGCTCGACCAGTTGTGGGGTCAGGCCGATTTCCGGGACCAGCACTAACGACTGCCTGCCCCTGGCTATCTGTGCCTGGATTAACTGCAGGTAGACCTCGGTCTTGCCACTGCCGGTAACTCCTTGGAGCAAACACGCAGTGAAGCCCGTTGCCGGTATTGCATCCAGTGCCTCACGTTGCGCACCGGTCAGTTCGGGTGCGGAATCGGCAAGCACCGGTTGCGGCCGGCCGATATGTTCGCGGCGCTCGACCCAGCCCTTGCCCTCGAGCGTTGCAAGGATCTTGCGCCAGTTCGCATGGAGTTCCCGTAACGCCGGTTCCAACATGCGTTCGTTCTGAATAAGGGCGGTGAGCAGCTTTGCCTGTACGCTTGCCTTGCGGTCCAGTGCATCGAGGTCGACAGACTTGCCGGCCGTGGTCGCAAACCATTCATAAAGCTTTGCACGAGCCGGCGGCGCACCCTTGCGCAGGCCGGCGGGCAATGCAGCACTGATTACTTCACCTGGGGGATGCTGGTAATAATTTGCCGACCATTCGAGTAGCCGCAGTAACTCGTCATCGAGCAATTTCCCGGTGTCGACCAGTTCGATAGCCATGCGAAGTTTTTCTGCCGGTACTTCGCTTTTGACATCGAGCTCGACAATGACGCCGATTTGTTCGCGCCTGCCGAAAGGAACACGCACACGCTGCCCGGGTTGCAGATTTGTGCAATCGGGGGGCGGCAGATAATCGAACAACTGGTTCAACGGGGTGTTGATCGCGACCCGGAGTACCTGGTTGGCAGGCATCACGACCGTTTCCGTACCACCGGCCGGTGTCTGAACGGCCTTTGTCCACAAAATCTGTGGATAAGTATGTGGATTAAACGGGGTAATTGGACGTGAAACGGCATGGTTACAAAAATCTCAGGTTTTGGGCAAAAAATAAGCAATATAAGTATTATTTTTATAAATCAGTAACTTAAATTGATTGTTTCAGGCCACAACGACGCATATGCACGTAAACCATAATCCCGCCGTAACATTGTGTATAAGTGGCCCGCCCTAATATTTTCCCAGGGTGGTAAACAAACCATCCGGCCGGATCGTTATATTGCCTGAACGCCGGGCTAAAAGCTGCCCGCCGGATTAAGCACACCGTGACTTAAGGTATGAGAGATTTATTGATGAGCAAAAGGTGACAGTGACCTTAACTCCAGCGGAATAATTCGTCTGACAGCAGCAAGGTGAATATCCCGACCGGAATCCTCAAATTAAGGTCACTGTCACCATAATCAGGGTTTCCTGGGCCGGGTGCGCAGAAAAGCAGCCTGAAGCTACATTTCCTTTACAGCAGAAATTAACTCGGACGCCATCGCCTGGCCGTCGCCATAGAGCATGCGCGTGTTGTCGAGGAAGAACAGCACGTTCTCGATGCCCGAGAAGCCCGCACCCTGGCCGCGCTTGATCACGATGCAGTTGTGCGCCTTGTCAGCATCGAGTATCGGCATCCCGTAAATAGGGCTGGATTTATCAGTGCGCGCCACCGGGTTAACCACGTCGTTCGCGCCTATGACTAAAGCGACATCCGTCGTTTCGAATTCAGCGTTAATTTCATCGGCGTCATAAATCAGGTCATAGGGCACGCCGGCTTCGGCGAGCAGTACGTTCATGTGGCCGGGCATGCGACCGGCGACCGGGTGAATCGCGAACTTCACGTCGACGCCGCGGTCGATCAGCAACTGGCTCAGCTCCCACACCTTGTGCTGCGCCTGCGCGACCGCCATGCCGTACCCCGGCACGATGAGGACTTTCTGTGCAAAGGCCATCATGACGCCAACATCGGCTGCCTCGATGGGTTTCATGCTGCCGCTTACCTCGGTCGTGCCTCCCTCGGAATCGCCGAAGCCGCTGAACAGCACGTTGGCGAGCGAACGGTTCATCGCTTTCGCCATAAGCTGTGTCAGCAGGGTGCCGGCCGAACCAACTACCGTGCCCGCAATAATCATGGCCGCGTTCTCGAGCACGAAGCCCTCGAATGCGACCGCGAGCCCGGTTAACGCGTTGTACAGCGAGATAACCACGGGCATGTCGGCGCCGCCGATGGGCAAGGTCATGGTGACGCCGAGCACGAGCGCTAAAGTAAAGAAAAGTGCAATCGTATTCGGATTTCCGTCACCACCGATGACTACGATACCCAGCACCGCGATGACGACGAGTATCGCGATATTCAGGATGTTCTGACCCTTGAAGCGGAAGTCCTTGCGGATCAGCCCCTGTAACTTGCCGAACGCAATCATGCTGCCTGAAAAAGAAATTGAGCCGATGACGCCGCCGAGTACAGCGAGCACCATGAACACCAGTGAATGTTCGCCGCCCTTGAGCAACTCGACCCCCGATATAGCCGCCGCCGCACCGCCGCCCATGCCGTTGTACAGCGCGATCATCTGTGGCATATCGGTCATGGCTACGCGCTTCCCGGTCCACCAGGCCAGTACGCCGCCGATGAAAATGGCCGTCGTCATCAGCGTGTAGTTGTGCATGTCGGGGTACGCGAACGTGATCAGCGTGGCGACTACCATGCCGACGCCTGCCCACTTGATGCCGCTCGCGGCTGTGACCGGTGAGCTCATGCGCTTGAGCCCCATGATGAACAGGAATGCAGCAGCGTAGTAGCTGACCTGGATCAGCAGGTTGACGGTATCGCCGCCGCTCATGTTCCTTCACCCTTGTCGGTATTTTTCTTTGTACGATCACTGGATCGGAACATTTCGAGCATGCGTTCCGTAACAACGTAACCGCCGACGGCATTGCCTGCGCCAAGTACGACACCGATAAATCCGATAACCTGTGTTGCCGTCGACTCCGCCTCGCCCAGTGCAACCATTGCGCCTACGACGACAATGCCGTGCACGAAGTTCGAACCTGACATCAGCGGCGTATGCAAGATGGCCGGGACCTTGCCGATGACTTCGTAACCGGTAAACGCGGCCAGCATAAAAATGTAGAGTGCGGCAAAAGCGCTGAGTTCGATCATGATGAGCCTCCGTCTTCGAACGCTTCGCGGGTTTGATCGTGCACAATCTCACCATCCCGTGTGAGTACCGCGCCGGCAAATACTTCGTCTTCCCAGTCGATGGTTAGCTCGCCCTCCTGGAGCGCGGGTTGGATAAAGTTGAGCAGGTTGCGCGCATACATCTCGCTGGCGTGGCGCGGCAGTTCTGCAGGAAGATTGATCGGCCCGACTATACGCACATCGTTGTGCTCAACTGTCTGGCCGGCCTGCGTCAGTTCGCAGTTGCCGCCACTTTCGGCACCGAGGTCAATAATCACTGCGCCCGGCTTCATGGCCTCGACGGCAGCGGTGCTGATGATTCGGGGTGCTGGCCTGCCGGGTACGGCGGCTGTGGTTATAACCACATCGGCTTTGGCGATGTGCTGGTTCAGGACATCCTGCTGAGCGGCCTGTTCCTCGGGTGTGAGTTCCCGCGCGTAACCGCCTTCACCCTCGGCGCTGATTCCCGTATCGACAAATTTTGCTCCAAGCGATTCAACCTGTTCGCGAGTCGCAGACCGGACATCGAAACCTTCGATAATTGCGCCGAGTCTTTTTGCCGTAGCAATGGCCTGCAGGCCGGCAACGCCGGCCCCGATTACCAGGAAAGCGGACGGCCGGATTGTGCCCGCGGCGGTGGTCAGCATCGGAACGAATTTATCGAGCGTATCGGCAGCGATTAATACTGCCTTGTAACCGGCTACCGCAGCCTGAGACGAGAGTGCATCCATGGATTGCGCGCGTGAAATACGCGGTACGAGTTCCATCGCGAAACTGGTGATCTTCAGGTCGACCAGTTGGCGCAGCATCTCGGGCTGTTTGTAGGCCTGCATGAACCCGGTAACTATCGCACCGGGTTTAAGCCCGGCCAGTTCGTCCGGTGTGGGGGGCTGAACTTTAAACAGGAGATCGCATTCGGTCAGGATCCCCTGGGGGTTGGGCGAGAAGTCCGCGCCCTCATAGAGTTTGTCCGGAATTTTTGCGCCGAGGCCGGCATCGGCTTCGATCAGCACCCGCGCACCGAGTTGGCTGAATTTGCCGAGAACTTCGGGCACGATTGCTACGCGCGTTTCATCGGGCGCACTTTCTTTCAGGACGCCAATTGTTACCGGCATGTCCGTTCTCCAGGAGATTTATGAGTCACTGGCCGATGGAATCCCTGTCTCCGATGGTAGGAAACCGGCCTCCGATGCGCCGGAATCATGCCACATATGGCTGATAGCGCAATATAAGTAAATTCCTAACCACTCTCCATATTGATTTTTTTTGCCGAGCCTGCACTATAAGAGGTGCGAGGTGGCCGAGAAGGCTGAGATATGGACACTGGCATAGATATTTTTGACCTGAGTCAGCAGGTATTGCGGACGGATGTGTCCGGGATGCCGCTTGAGTGGATCGATTATCGGGATGCCGTCCGCCTCTACCACACAGAGCAGGTCGCTTATGTCTGTGGCATCCCCATGTATACAGTACATGGCGGTATCTGCTCAAAGACCGGGCTGCGCAGTGTCATCGAAGTCAATTCGATTATTGCGACCGTCGGTCACCAGCCGGGATATCAGGAAAAGCGTGCTAACTACATCCCGCCGCTGAACAACAAGACGCTGTTCCGGCGCGATGCCAACGTCTGTATGTACTGCGGCTCCCGTTTCATGTCCCGTGATCTGACCCGGGACCACATCACCCCCCTCAGTAAGGGGGGCGGTGACATCTGGCAGAATGTGGTCGCCGCCTGCCGCCGCTGTAACAACCATAAAGGCGGGGCCAAACCTGATGAGGCGGGCATGCAACTCATCGCTGTGCCCTTTGTACCGACGTATGCCGAGTACATTTACCTGAAGGGCCGTCGTGTCCTGGCCGACCAAATGGAGTTCCTGATCGCACACTTCCCGCGCAAGAGCCCGCTGCATGACCGGCTGAAGGAAAGCTTCGGGCTACACACCTGAGCCTTGCCCGATTCTCAACGCCGCATCATGCCAGCTGAGGCTTTTGTTAATATCCACACATGTTCTATGTTGTTGACGCGAGCGTCTACGTCTTCCGTGCGTGGTTTTCCATACCGGACGACATGGTCGACGGGGAGGGGAACCCGGTAAATGCGCTATACGGGTACACACGTTTCCTCGGCGATTTTCTGGAGCATTCCAAACCGGGCATTGCGGCCGTTGCATTCGATACCAGCCTGACAACCTGTTTTCGCAACGACATTTACCCCGACTACAAGGCGAACCGTGAGCCGGCACCCCCCGAACTGAAGCTGCAGTTCGAGTGGTGCCGCGAAGTAACGCGGGCGCTTGGCATGAAAGACTATGCCGAAGTCCGCTATGAGGCCGATGACATTATCGGTACGCTGGTGATGCGTATGCGCGACCAGGGGATGAAGTCCACGATACTCAGCCGCGACAAGGATCTGTTGCAGTTGCTTGATGCCGGTGATGTGTTGTGGGACTTCGCAGGCGGGAAGCGCACTCATTATAAAGATGTACCCGATTCCTTCGGAGTAAAAGCCGAACAAATGGTCGACTACCTTGCGCTGGCCGGCGACAGCGTGGATAACGTCCCGGGCGTTCGTGGCGTGGGTCCAAAAACTGCGTCAGCTTTGTTACAACATTTCGATTCGCTTGATCGTATTTATGATCGCCTGGAAGAAGTTGCCGGCGTACCGGTGCGCGGGGCGGCAAAACTCGGGGCCAGGCTCGAAGCGCATCACGAGGATGCACTCCTGTCGCGCGAACTCTGCCGCATCGCCTGTGATATTCCGATGGAGTCCGGCCGGCAGTACCTGACACGGTCTGCGCCTGACCTCGACGCGCTGAACGATCTCTACGACCGAGCCGATTTCGGCCAGGCCTTGCGCCGCCAGGCGCAGCGGATTGCCGATCAGTTCTGAGTTGCGGGGCCGTGGCCGACTACGCTGAACTGCTGGAACAGGTTAATGCAACGGCAGGCACCAACCTCGTGCCCGATTCATCCATGGGCGTTGCCGGTGGCGATATCAACCAGGCGGTCCAGGTTTTCGACCGCAATAGCCGCGGTTATTTCCTGAAGCTGAACGATCGGCACTTTGCCGACATGTTCGCGGCCGAGTTCGCCGGACTGGAAGAATTGTCCCGCTCGGCGATAAGGGTGCCCGAACCAATTGCCTTTGGTTCCGGTGACCCGTTCGCCTGGTTGTTGCTCGAGTGGCTGGACCTGGAGCCCCCGACGCTTTTGGCTGCAGAAACGTTCGGCACCATGCTCGCGGATATGCACCGGATCGAAGCAGACACCTTTGGCTGGACGCGTGACAACACTATTGGCCGGACGCCGCAGAAGAACAAACAGACCAGCGACTGGATTGCTTTCCTGCGTGACCGGCGGCTCGGGTATCAGTTGCAGCTCGCAGCGGATAATGGTGCAGGCGGAAGTGTGCTCGATGCCGGGGCCGAACTGCTGGATAACCTGGACAACTGGTTCAGTACTTATTCACCAAACCCCTCGCTTCTGCATGGCGACCTGTGGGGCGGAAACTGGGGCATGCTGGGAGACGGAACCCCGGTGATTTTCGACCCGGCCGTTTACTATGGCGACCGGGAAACCGATATTGCGATGACCCGCCTGTTCGGCGGTTTCGACAGTGGTTTTTACCAGGCTTATGCTGCCGTGTGGCCGCTCGATGAGGGTTTCGAAGCACGGCAGGATTTGTATAACCTTTATCATGTGCTGAACCATTACAACCTGTTCGGCGGCCATTACCTTGCGCAGGCAGACCGTATGCTGCAATCCTTGGTCGCGCAGCCTTGAAGCGCTAAAGCGGGATAAAACGACTTATGAATGACAAGAACATCGAATCCATACTGACAGAACACAGGAGTTTCCCGCCGCCCGAGGCTTTTACCAGGGCCGCGCGTATCAAGCCGGAGGATCTGGAGGTTCTCTATAAGGAAGCCGAGGCGGACTACGAAGGTTTTTGGGCGGAGCGCGCCCGGCGTGGTATCCAGTGGGACAAACCATTCAGCACCGTACTGGATGACAGCAACGCACCGAACTACGCCTGGTTTACTGACGGTGAGCTGAACGTTTCCAACAACTGTCTCGACGTACACCTTGATGCACGCGGTGACAAAACCGCCATTATTTTCGAAGGCGAGCCCGGAGACCGGCGTACCCTGAGTTACGCGGAGCTGACAGCCGAAGTTTGCCGGTTTGCAAATGCTTTAACTGTGCAGGGCATAGCAGCGGGCGACCGGGTCGTGATTTACATGCCGATGGTGCCCGAAGCCGTAATTGCGATGCAGGCCTGCGCGCGTATCGGTGCGGTGCACTCTGTTGTGTTCGGTGGTTTTTCGGCGAACGCGTTACGCGACCGCATCATCGATGCCGGCGCCAAAATACTGATTACGGCGGATGGAGGAAATCGCGGCGGCCAGATCGTCGAGCTGAAGCAGGCCGCAGATACGGCCCTTAGCGGCGGTTGCGACACCATCGAGTCGGTCATCGTATTGAAGCGTACGGGGCAGGACATCGTCATGCAGGAAGGCCGCGATGTCTGGTGGGCTGATGCGGTCGAAGGGCAGTCCGATACCTGCGAGCCGGTCTCCGTAAACGCCGAGCACCCCCTGTTCCTGCTATATACCTCGGGGTCGACCGGCAAACCGAAGGGAATACAGCACTCGAGTGCAGGCTATCTGTTGCACGCGAAGCTCACCAACAAGTGGGTCTTCGATCTGCAGGATGACGATATTTTCTGGTGTACGGCTGACGTTGGCTGGATAACCGGACACACCTACGTCGCTTACGGTCCCCTCGCCGCCGGCGCGACGATTGTGATGTACGAAGGTGCACCGGTATTTCCGGACGGCGGGCGGTTCTGGAAGATCTGCCAGGAACTGAAAGTTACCGTTTTCTATACCGCACCAACCGCCATCCGCGCGCTGATGAAACTGGGCGATGAACTGCCGCTGTCATATGACCTGTCGTCTATAAGGCTGCTCGGCACGGTGGGCGAACCGATCAACCCGGAAGCATGGATCTGGTATCACGAGGTTATCGGCAAGGAGCGCTGCCCGATTGTCGATACCTGGTGGCAGACGGAGACGGGCGGCATCATGATGACACCGTTGCCGGGCGTGACTGCAACCAAACCGGGTTCCTGCACCCGGCCGCTACCGGGCATCGTTGCCGACATCGTTGACGAGGATGGCAATACCGTCGATTCGCCGGATGCCGGTGGGTATCTTGTGATCCGTAAACCGTGGCCGGGGATGCTGCGCACAATATGGGGCGACAACGAGCGCTATATCGAGACTTACTGGGAGAAATTCAAGAACCATTTTTATATTGCCGGCGACAGTGCGCATCGCGATGCCGATGGTTTCTTCTGGATCATGGGCCGTATCGATGACGTCGTAAATGTCTCGGGCCACCGGCTGGGCACGATGGAAGTCGAATCGGCGCTGGTTGCACACGAACGGGTGGTCGAAGCGGCAGTCGTTAGCCGCCCGCACGAAATCAAGGGCGAATCGATATTTGCCTACGTCGTGTTCAGGGGCGACCGGCCTGTTGGCGACGATGCGGAAGCGCTTGAAAAAGAATTGCGTGACTGGGTCGGTGAGCAACTCGGTGCGATCGCTAAACCCGACGGTATTCGCTTTGCTGACAACCTGCCCAAAACCCGGTCCGGGAAAATTATGCGACGGCTGTTAAGGGCCATAGCCCGTGGTGAAGAAATTACGCAAGACACATCCACGCTCGAAAATGAGGCCATACTCGACCAGTTGCGGGGCAAATCCTGACAGCTGCTAGCGTTTGCGTATAAGCAGGCGGGTACCTTCAGGCGCGATCAGTTCGTAACCATCCGGAATTTTGTTGTAACTGAGGTCGGTCGCAGCAATGGCCTGTATGCACTCGTCGATGTCCTCCGGTTCGAAAAGCAACCCTACCTGGCGCGTGCCTTCGCGCAGCTCGACGGTCAGGCCGGGCGAGTGCAGTTCCGCCATTCCTTCGGTCTCCGACTCGACCACGATAAATTCATTGCGTTGCCAGAACTCGATGGACTCTTCCAGGCGCAGGCAGGGAAACGCAAGTTTATCGACTGTACCCGTGCACGGTGCCGTCTCTTTATCGCTGCCGGCGGATGAAAAGGTCCGTGCTTCCACGATATTGAACAGCGTGCCGTCGGGATCGGTCAGTGCGGCCTCGTTAAACTGGTCTTCGCCCAGCTTTGTGTATTCAAACTGATCGCCTTCCGTTGCACGCTGCCGGGCGTACCGGGCAACGTCGGGACGCACGAATGTCAGACCGGCGGCTTTGCAGTCGCTGTGCAGGCCTATGCAGAAATGCCCGTCGCTGACGACGGCATAATGGTGCGCCCGTATGTCGCTGGTCTCGTGCTCGGCAAAGCCCAGCGCCAGGTACCACGCGAGTGACTCGGGCACGGACTGCACGGGCAGGCTTAACTCAAGAAAATGCACTGTATCCTTTTATAAGTCGGGCCCTTAAGGCCCATCGTCCAACCGGCTGATTATGATACACAACCGTCGATAGCTTCCCGGTGGGGGAATGCGACGCCGTCGCTAGTTCGAACCTCCATTATTGGCTATGCTGACGTCCGCCTGTAAAGCCTATCGATGATGCCCGGACCAATGCCCGAAAAATACCTTGGGGAAAACCTGATTTTTATAATCTCCCTGCCGCGGTCAGGTTCTACCCTGTTGCAGCGGGTACTCGCCGGACATCAGGAGGTTTGCACCTCGTCGGAGCCCTGGATCATGTTGCATCCCGCATATGGCCGCGGGGCCAAGAATATTTATACGGACTACGGTGCCGACTGGGCGCAGCTCGGTGTCGACCAGTTCCTGGAAAACTATACCGATGGTGCCGACATTTATGACGACGGTATTCGCGCTTTCGCTCAAACGATTTATGCGAACGCTTTGCAGAAAGGTGGTGGTTCCTGGTTCCTCGATAAAACGCCGCGCTACGTAATTATTGTCGATGACCTGGTCGAGCTGTTTCCGGCCGCAAAATTTATTTTCCTGATCCGCAATCCCCTGTCGGTACTGGCATCGGTTGTAAATACCCAGATCAGCCATGATCTGACAACGCTCGAGCGTTTCGGTAGGGAGCTGACACGCGGCCCGGGCGGCATTCTGGGAGGAATTAATTCACTAGGCGACAAAGCAATTATTTTGCACTACGAAAAGTTTGTAGAGCAGCCTGAAGAAAGTCTGCAGATGGTTTGCGAGCGCATCGGGCTGGAGTATGACTCAGCAATGCTTGATTATTCGAAGTCCTCCGAATTGCAGGGCTTCATGCAGGACCGGACCGGCATCAATCAACATGACCGGCCAAACAACACCCGCATCCATGGCTGGAGGCAAATGCTTGGAGATGCGCAGCAGCTCGAATTTGCCCAGGGATATCTGACTACACTCGGCCGGGAGACCATTGAACAGCTCGGTTATTCCTACGATGAACTGGTGGAAGCGGTACGGCAATCGGCACAACGCGCTCGCAGGAAACACTGTCTGCCGTGGCGCGTAGCCATACTGACGCCCGAGCAGAAGAAAGGCCGTGACCAGAATCAGGTGTTCCGCTACCGCAGCATTCGTGATTACGGTCCGGTGCTTGGGCGCATCATTGCGCTTAGCAACTATGTGCGCGGTTTCTATCGCGCGCTGAGGTTCTCGTTCGGGAGAACAGAGCCCGTTGGCGATACGGCCCGTAAAGCCAGGGATTCCGCCAAAGGTTCAGATTAAGCCGGGCAGGAACAGCGCGAGCGCCGGGAACACAATCAATAACACCATCAGCAGGAGGTCGCAGGCCAGGTAAGGCAGCGCGGCGATCGCTACCTGCGACAAAGTCGTTCCCCTGGGCGCCACTCCCTGCATAAGGAACAGCAGCAGGCCGAACGGTGGTGTGGTCAGGCTCATTTCCAGCGCGAGCAGCACAACGATACCGAACCAGACCGGATCGTACCCCAGCGCACCAGCAAGCGGAAAAAATACCGGGATCGTCAGCAGCAGCATGGAGATCTGGTCCATGAACATGCCGAGCAGCAGTAGCGTCGCAAACATCAGCACGAGCTTCAGGAGCTCGCCGCCTTCTATGCCGATCGCCCAGTCGATGACCGCGGTGCTGCTCCCGGAGAAAGCCATCAGTTGACCGAACACGGAAGAGGCGATCACCAGCAGGAAAACCATCGCCGTGACGGCGACTGTGCTTTCCAGGGATTTCCTCAGGATTGTCAGCGTCAGGCAACGGTTGATGGCGGCCAGTATCACCACTGACAAGGCCCCGAACGAAGCAGATTCCGACGGGGTCGCTATCCCGAGCAGGATGAACCCCACGACACAGAAAATAACGAGGCCGAGAGGCAGTATATTGACGGCGAACATGTACAGTTTATGCGGGGTATCCACTTCTTCGCTTAAGTAGACCGGTGCACTGTCCGGGTCGATGCGTGCCTGTGTCCAGATGACCAGGCTATAAAGTAAAGCGAGCAGCAGGCCCGGTATAAGCCCGGCGATCAGCAACGCACCAATATCGATGCGTGCAAGACTGCCCAACATGACACCCAGTGCCGATGGAGGAATAAGCATTGCCAAACCGCCCGTACCAATAATCGGGCCGATGGACATATGCGGTGCATAGCCGCGCCGGTTCATTTCCGGGACCATCAGTGAACCGAGCATGGCGGTGTTGGCCATGGTCGACCCGGTCAGCGTCGAGAAAGTCGCGCCGCCGGCAACGGTCAGGTAACTGAGGCGTGCAGGTACGCGGCCGAGCATGGTATCGAGCGTATCAAACACGCGTTTTGCCAGTCCGCTGTGAAACAGTAGAGCACCCATCAATACGAACATAGGGACGGCGACCAGCGTGAACGAGGTGATGAGGCTGGTGCAGTTATCGACCATCTGCAGCAGGCCTTCCCAGCCGCCCATCAGTAATACTGCACCTACCAGGTTGGCACCGAGAAAGGCGAAGGCTACAGGCACGCCGAGCGCCATAAGCAACAGCACCAGCGCAAAGATCAGTCCCCCGGTGGCTACCATGGCTACAGCGCCTCTCGCTGGGCGGTGCCGTCGGCAACCGTTTCGCCGCGCACGAGGAGCCGCAGGAACTCGGTACCCATCAATCCGAAACCAAGCGCCAGGGGCGAGAACAACAACCAGCGCGGCATGTTGAGCGAGCGGATTTCAACTTCACCTAGCTGCCAGGCTTCGAGCGCCAGTGCCGTTGCGAGTACGCAAATAAAGACTGCCACGACGATGCAGACAGCAAGTATCAGTTTGTCGACGATCTTCTTTGCGGTGCCCGTCAATCGCCCGTGTATGATTTCCACGACGATATGACCGCGCACGCGCACGAGCCAGGGCGCGGCAAGCATCGTGAAATACAGCAACGCGTACTCGGTCAGCGCCACCGTTGAGGAGGGTGGTTGCAGACCGATGTTGCGAGCAACGACGTCATAAACGATCAGCAGGCAGACGCCGGCAATAATCAGCCCGCCCAGCGTTGCCAGACCGTTAATCAGCGCCGTATACACGCGACTGATAACGCTCATTTAAGACCTTCCGGGAAAAACAGGGGTTTGAGTTTTGCTGCAGATTCGGGAGAACGTAACTCGAAACGATCCCAGACAACCTGGTGGGCATGCTGTCGCCAGCGCTCGGCAACTTCGGGTTCGAGTTCTATCGACTTGAAGCCGGCCGCATCGAGTTCGGCAACTTCACGATCACGGATTTCGAACAGGTCCATACGACTTACCTGTTCATAAATAATGGCCTGCTCGGTGAGTATCAGCCTGGCCTCGGGACTGAGTGCGTTCCACCGGTCGAGGTTCATCTGCAACGTGATCGCAAGCTGCAGTACGTCCGGGTCTACGCGGTAGTGCACGAACTCGTCGATACCGAGATCGGGGAAACCAATTATAGGCCAGACCAGCCCTTCAACAGCACCGCGCTGGAAGGCCGTGTAAATTTCCTTTACGGCAATCTGCACGGGGCGTGCGTTGACGCTTTCTATCAATTCTACATTCGTCGGCGATGTCCTGATTATTCGTCCCGGCAAATCCAGGATACCGTCGGGGCCGAAGGTCGGTGGGTCACTCAGGTAAAAGTTTGGCCCGAGGCCGGATTGCATCCAGCCAACCAGGCGAGCGTTTATGCGTTCCTCCCAATAGGGCTGCAACGCGTCAAAGCCGCCGTTGGCGCGGGCTTCCATGGGCGTGATGGTACCGGCAAACATCGCATCGCCTTCGGGTACGACACCTCGGTAGTAGGTCATACCACCGAAAGCCATGTCGATGACCCCCCTGCGCAATGCATACAGCAATTGCCGCTGCGGTATGACGGAAGGACCGCCAAGAAACTTAATCTGGACGATGCCTTTGCCGGCTTTATTTACGGAATCGACATACTTGAGGAAATGTGCCGTAAAGTTTTGCCGCGAGTTCCAGCTACTGACGAGCGTCAGCGTCTCTTCTTCAGCGCAGGCCAGTGACGACCAGCAAACAAGGATTGCGGTAACAAAAAAGTGTGATACTTTGCCGGCAAAGTTTTGCGGGACCATCGTCCTCAGGCTGCTTCTGTTTCGAGCTCTTTATCCAGGTAAGTTAGGAAAATCGCTCGGAACCAGGTGAAACCGAGCGACCCTGAAATTATATTAGCCAGAAATGCTGCAAGAAATACACCCGGCAGGCCAAGCAGCGACGCCAGGACAAATGCCAGGGGCGCGTATACGAGGATAGTCCGGGTCATGGACACCAGCATTGCAGGCTTTGGCTTACCAACCGCGTTGAAGGCACCGACAGACACCATGGATATGCCGAGGAAACAGTAACTCCACGGTACGAGCCGCAGGTGCATGTTCACGGTATCGATCGCTGTTTCGCTGTCGGTAAAGATGCCGCCGATATAAGCAGAGGTCAGGAACAGAACTGCCGCGACCAATAAACCATAAACCATGCACCAGCGGTATGCGTATTTCATGCCGTCCATGACCCTGTGATACAGGCCGGCTCCGTAATTCTGGCCGGCATAAGGCGTGATAGCCGCGCTCAATGCCATCAGCGCCATCAGCGACATGCCTTCGATACGTGCCGCGACACCGATACCGGCCACCGCTTCCTGGCCGAACTGGCTGACCTGCCAGGTGATAAAGGCCGTGGTCAAAGGTGCGACCAGGCTGCTCGCCATGGCGGGTATGCCGACGTGAAAAATCCGCCGCCATGAGTCAAAAATTAATGGCAGGTCTTCATTCTTCCAGCGAATCAGGTGGTCACGAAAATAAACGACACCGAAAGCGACACTACCAACCAGTGCGTTGGCTATCACTGTAGCTATCGCAGCGCCCTCTAGGTACATCGCCGGTACCGGTCCGAAGCCGAAAATAAAAATGTAGTCGAGCGGAACGTTCAGGACCGCCCCCGCTGTCATCAGCATCGATGGCGTTTTGGCGTCGCCGCTGGCACGCAGTACCGAATTGCCGATCATCGGTACGATCAGGGCCACACTGCCGAAATAATAGATGCTCATGTACTGCTCGATTAGCGGCAGCGTTGTTTCGTCGGCGCCGAGCAGCCGGAAAACCGGTTCGATGGTATTCAGGCCGATCATGAGCAAAATCAGACCGATACCCAGCGCCAGCATCGCAGAATGCGTGGTTATGCGCTGAATCTTGTCGATCTCGCCGGCGCCGAATAGCCTGGAGGCCACGGAGGAAGTGCCGATACCGAGGCCCATCGATATCGCGTTGATGATGAATGCTACCGGGAAGGTAAACGCTACGGCCGCGAGTTCCAGCGTGCCTATCTGGCCCACGAACCAGGTATCGACCAGGCTGTATGAAATCAGCGCGATCATGCCGACGAACATCGGCCACATGAGCGCGATAATGGTTGGCCCCGGAGGGCCTTCCGTCATCTTTGGTCTGCCTTTGCCTAGTTTCATCGGTGTTGTCTTTCGGAAATGCGGGACACAATCTGTCAGGAATAACCCACGTTCAGCGGCGCCTTGGTCAGGCGTCGCCTGCGTAAGTCAGTCGGGGTACCATCGGCAGGCGCGGTAGGGGGGTCACGCGAACTCCTTAGTTTATTGTATCGTCATGGCGGCGGGGATGTTGTATTTATATTGTCAACCACGTAAGCGTATGCCGTATCAATACAAGCAGGGCCATTAATGAAAATATCCAGCATCGACCTCGAGGGTGAATCTGTCTACGGTTACCTCGATGACGGAGTAATCAGGGTGCCAAAGCCTGAGTTCCTGGTGCTGTATCCGGATCTTAAATCAGTACTGGCGGCTGAAGCTTATGCGGAACTTGCGAGCACCGATATAGCAGAAACCGTATCGATCACCGAGGCTGTATTTGAACCGCTGATCCCGAACCCGGGCCGGATTTTCTGTGTGGGCATAAATTTCCTGGCGCATATGAAGGAAATGGGACGGGAACCGCCCGACTATCCCTGGTTGTTTACACGCTTCGCAGACAGCCAGGTCGGCCATGGGCAGCCGATGCTCCGGCCGCCTGAATCCGAGAAGTTCGACTTTGAGGGCGAGCTGGCGGTCGTCATCGGCAAAGTCACCCACCGGGTTAAGGCAGCCGATGCACTCGACTACGTGGCGGGCTACAGCTGTTTTAACGACGGCTCGATCCGCGATTACCAGCGCCACTCGACCCAGTTCACGGCCGGCAAGAATTTTTATCATAGCGGCAGTTTTGGTCCATGGCTGGTAACGACCGACGAGATTCCCGATCCGACGGCGCTGAACCTTGAAACACGTTTAAACGGCGAAGTCATGCAACAGGCGCCGATAAATGATCTTAAATTCGATATCCCGGCGCTGATCGAATACTGCTCTATTTTTTGCCGCCTGCAGCCGGGTGACGTGATCAGTACCGGCACACCGGGCGGGGTTGGCTTCGCACGTACGCCGCCGGTGTGGCTGAAGCCGGGCGATACGATAGAAGTGGAGATCGACGGGATAGGGGTGCTGGAGAATCCGATCGTTGACTACAAGCAGGAATAGTCCTGGCCATTAAGTGAGATGTTCTGCAAAAAACTCCAGCGTCACTTCCCGCGCCGCTATCGCTGAAGCTTTGTGGTACTGGGGACGAGCCTTGCAGTTGAAGCCGTGCTCCGCGCCGCCCCAGATGCGCACCTTGCCTTTGCGTTTGCGCTGGATTGTCTCGATGGTTTGCCACGGAATCAGAGTGTCCCGCTCACCGTAGTGATAGAACATCGGGCAGGCCGGTTGTTTGTCGAGCCATTCGACGGTCGCGCGGCCGTAATAGGAAACCCCGGCGTCGACACTTCCGTGGCAGGCTGCCCAGTCGGCCATGGCTCCGCCCCAGCAGTAACCTACAACCCCGACCTTGCCGGCCGAGCGTGCATAGTCTGCCGCGGCCTGCATATCCACCGCGCACTGCTCCATGTCGAGCTTGCCCATCGCTTCGCGGGCTGCTGCGAAGTCGGTGTAGTCCAGCACCATGCCTTTCTCTATTCGGTCGAACATAGCAGGCGCGACAGCAAGAAAACCGTCGGCCGCAAACTCATCCGTGACCTCGCGAATATGATCGGTAAGGCCAAAAATTTCCTGCAGCACCAGCAGACCGGCCCTGGGCTCGCCCTCGGGATGCGCGACGTAAGCCTCAAGTTCGTGACCGTCGCTTGCTGTTAGCGTAACGAATTCGGTTTTCATTGTGTCGTCCCTGGTTTTCTTCCAATAAGCGGCAGATATTGATTCTTGTATCGGAAACCGCAATCGGCCAAGCTTACCGGCTATTCATCCTTTCGGAGTGAAGAAAGGGAGCCGTGTCCGCATGACGTATCCTGCGCCCCATGTTTAGCGAACTGGTCCCGGTCATCCTGCCGGTGCTTGCCTGCATCGCGATAGGTTTCGGCTGGGCTAAATCGGGCATTCCCTTCGAGCGCGAATTTGTTACCCGGATGGCCATGCATATTGCGGCTCCCTGCCTGATCCTTGGGGGGATCACTGACCTTGGTGAACAGGCGCTCAGTTTCTACCTGATGATCGGCATCGCCTTTGGCCTGACGGTTGCGGTGGGCCTCGCCTCCGCCCTGTTGCTGCGTATTGCAGGTCAGCCGTTGCGCAGTTTTCTGCCCGCTGCGATGAACGGCAACATCGGCAACCTGGGTTTACCGCTCTGCCTGTTTGCGTTTGGCCAGGAGGGCCTGATCCTGGCTATCGGCTTTTACGTGGTCGGTTGCGTTGTCGTGTTCCTGGGCAGCCCGCTTATCCAGGGGCGCGAAGCGACCTGGCATATCCTGACACGCACGCCGATTATCTATGCGACGCTGGCGAGCGTGCTCATGCTTTACTGGGATATCGAATTACCGCAGGCGGCAAGCAACACTTTCGAAATACTGGGCGGTATGTTGATCCCGCTCATGGTTATTTCGCTCGGGCACGCACTCGGAACTTTTGGCATCGTCAGGCCGGGCCTGGCAACGTCCATATCCTTGATAAGGCTGATACTCGGTTTTCTGTTCGGCGTGCTCGTTAGCGAACTGCTTGACCTGGAAGGCATCGAGCGTGGTGTCGTGATCGTGCAGGCCAGCATGCCCGTGGCGGTATTCAATTACCTGCTGGCGTCACGCTATGACCGTCACCCCGATGTCGTGGCGAGTTCCATCGTTATTTCAACGCTGATTTCCCTGCTGACGCTGCCGTTGCTGCTCAATTTCGCGATGGGCTGAATAGGCTCTATTCCACGTCCCTGCCACTGATTACGTCTTCGAGCGAAGGTGGCTCATGACCGGGGCCCATGCGGCCTTCGTCGAAGCGCTTGATGTAATCCTTGTACGCGCGCATAGCCTGGGCGCCGAATAACCACATGATCGGCACGTTCACGAACAGCATTACACCGGTACCAAAGCCGGTCAGGTTGTCGAGCTGGGCATCGGTCTGCAGGAAGCCGGCCGTCGCAATGACTGCAAGGATGCAATAAATCACCTTGTAGGCCATGACCGAACGGTCGCCGGCAAGGTATACCATCGCCTGTTCACCGTAATAGCTGTAAGCGATCATCGTGGAGATCGCGAACAGCCAGACCGTTAAAGTTAGCAGCCATTTGCCGAGCCCTGGCACCATTGAATCGAAGGCCTTCGCGGTCAGTGTCGCCCCGACATAACTCAGGTAGATGCCCCGGTCGTAAATAGCCGGCTCGGATTCGGTTGTGAGTGTATTCCAGTCAACCAGGTAATCGCCGTTCTCTGCAACGATAATATTGCCTTCGAGCCTGTGCATATTGTTGTCGCTGCGATCATTAAGATCCGAGTGAACGATCAGAAAAACACTTTCACCAGTTACCCATTCCGCGCCATCGCGTTCGGATACCCGGCTCATCGCGAGTGTCCAATCGCCTTCGTTGGTCTGCTGAACCTGCGGTTCCTCCAGCAGCACTGCCTCGGCACCGCGTTGCCAGACGCCGGTACTCAGGATGACCAGCGCCGTCAGCGTGCAGACAACGATCGTGTCTACGAAAGGCTCAAGCCCTGCAACGACGCCTTCACGCACGGGCTCCCGGGTCTTGGCGGCCGAGTGCGCAATAGGCGATGTGCCCTGGCCCGCCTCATTGGAAAAGATTGCGCGCTTCATGCCGAACAGGAAAGCATAACCCATTGTGCCCCCGATGAATGCGCCGCTGGCATCCAGTGTCGAGAAGGCGCCTTTAAAAATGAGCGCGAACATGTCCGGTATTTCTGCAATATTTACGATAAGTACATAAACGGCCGCGAGCAGGTAAAGCACAACCATGATCGGTACCAGGCGGCCGGTTACAGCACCAATGCGCTTGATGCCACCGATAATGACCATGCCGACAATCACAGCAAGCATGATTCCGCTGGCAATGCTCGGAACCCCGAAATATTCTTCGGTGATAGTCCCTACGTTCCAGGCCTGGAACATATTGCCGCCGGTGGCCGCCATAATCAGGCAGGTGATGCAGAACAGTCCGCCGAGCGCTTTGCCGACGAAGCCGATACGTGGGAATTTCCATGGCAGACCACGGCTAATGACATACATGGGGCCGCCGTGCGGGTTACCCGGGTCTTCCGTATTGCGGTAGAGCATCGACAGTGTGACTTCCGTGAGTTTGGTTGCCATACCGAGGAAGCCGATGACCCACATCCAGAAGACGGCCCCCGGGCCCCCAAGTGATATCGCGATGGCTACGCCACCGATATTTCCCAGTCCGACCGTCGCTGACAATGCAGTTGACAGTGCCTGGAAATGGTTGATCGCGCCGGGGTCATCCGGGTCATCGTAGCGGCCACGGATGACTCCGACACCGTGAGTCAGGGCACGATACTGGCTGAATCCGCTCCAGAACGTAAATGTCAGTCCGGTGCATACCATGATATACAGCACGATGTCGTTCCAGAGGATGGCATTTATCTGGGTAAGAAATGCGTCCATATCAATTCAGTCCTTTTGCCTCGGCCTGTTTCTCGACAATGGCTGTCACGCCCATGCCGCCGGCCGTGCACACCGAAATAAGTCCACGCCCCCGCCCTGCATCGTTAAGCAGTTTGGCAAGCCCTGCCACAATCCTCGCGCCTGTCGCCGCAAACGGATGGCCCATCGCGATGCTGCCACCTTTAACATTCAGTTTGCTGCGATCGATACTGCCGAGCGGCAGGTCACGTCCCAGTCTTTCGCGACAGAATTCGGAACTTTCCCATGCTCTTAATGTTGCCAGAACCTGCGCAGCGAAGGCTTCATGAATTTCGAAGAAACTAAAATCACTCAGAGCCAGGTTTGCATCCCTGAGCATTTCCGACACACTGTAAGCGGGTGCCATCAATAAGCCTTCGCTGGCCACAAAATCCACCGCCGCGACTTTCCCATAGCGTAGAAAGGCCTGTACAGGCAGGTTGCGTTCTTGTGCCCATTCTTCCGATGCAAGCAGTACGGTGGCGGCACCATCGGTGAGTGGCGTACTGTTACCGGCAGTCAGTGTGCCGCTTGCGGACCTGTCGAAGGCGGGTCTCAGGGTTGCGAGTTTCTCAGGTGAAGTATCGCTACGCAGGTTGTTATCCTGGCTGATCCCCGCGAATGGCACTATCAGTTCATCGTGGAAGCCTTCTTCATAAGCTGCAGCCGTTCTGATGTGGCTTTCATAAGCAAGCTGATCCTGATCTTCGCGGGTAATCCCCCATTCTTTTGCAGTCAATTCCGTGCTTTGACCCATCGACAATTTGGTGCGTGGCTCGACGACACCCGGGAAAGATGGTTTGAAATGCCGTGGCCGCAATTTCAGCCAGGGTTTCAGCTTAGCCCCGATACTTTTACCGTGCGCACTTCTGAGTAGCAGTTTCCTGTATTCCGGCGGATAAACGATTGGTACATCACTGATGGTATCTGTGCCACCGGCTATTCCTGCGTCGATCTGCCCGAGTGCAATTTTGTTGCCGATAAGTACTGCCGCTTCCAGGCTGGTGCCGCAGGCACGCTGTAAATCGAAAGCCGGCGTTTCAGGCGCGAGGCCGCAACCGATTACGCTCTCGCGTGCAAGGTTCCAGTCACTCGAATGCTTGATGACCGCACCGAGGGATACATCACCGAGCTTTTCGCCAGCGAGTTCGTATTTGTCAACCAGTCCCTTGAGAGCGGCGGTCAGCATATCCTGGTTGGAATACTCAGCGTATGCCGTGTTGGAACGGCAGAAGGGGATGCGTGTGCCGCCGATGATCGCCACCCGACGAGGTTCACGGTAGTGCATCTGAAACTCCCGAAAGTGGAAACAGCATATCGCCGCGTTAACCGGCAAGGCTAACAATAGTCGCCCCGGAGGAAATTTGCATCAGGGTAGGCGCTTCAGATTCAGACAGACAGGAAGGCTTCTTCTTCGTCGGTATTGGATCGGCCAAGTGGCTCGTTACGGTGCGGGAAGCGCCCGAATTCAGCGATGATGTCCCGGCGCAGCTCTGCAAACTGTGCCACCGTTTCGAAGGTATCGCGCATGGTGGTGGAAACACGCTCAGCCAGCGAATTGAAGATCTTGACCGAAGTCTGCTGGACCTTGATGGATTCGGCACGCTGCATGGGCATGAAGAAAAACATCTGCCGGATCTCACTGAGTTTCCGGTAAGCATCTGATGCTACGCCCTGCTCGCAGAGCTTCAGGGCCTTGCGGTCGCCCCGCAACGCTTTCTTGCCGGTGGCATGGATGTGCCGTGGTATCTGTTCCAGCAACAGGATGAGCGCCAGGACGCCTTCAGGCGTTTCGATCCAGTGGTCGAGCTCTCCGGCAAGCGCCTGTTCGCTAAGGTCCGTAAAACGCTCTTTCAGCTCGGCATCGAAGGCTTCCTCGCTGCCAAACCAGCAAGCCATGCGGCTGTCGATATTGGGCTCGTCCAGTTCGCGCTCTGCGAACCAGAAGCTCAGTACTTCCTGAATCTGGGCGGTACTCATGATCAGGGTCATGATCTCAGTTCAGGCGGCTCACAAAAGTGAACCCGGTCACATGATGGGCTGCTAAAACCGTTGTTTTCAGGCGCTTACAGCCAGTGCTGCGGTGGGCCAGATTGAGCCGGGGCGTGTTTTTCGGCTATAATGACCAGTTCCGGGCGCCGCAGCTCCTTGCAGCACAAAATTGGGAAGAAAAGCTGTAAATACAAAGAGTTATGGGCGACCTGCCGTTTACATGGCCCTGGAACAGGGCGCAGTCGTTGTTTTTTATCGATTCTGCGCCGCATATATGAGTTTCGGGGCCCGGGTGGTGGCATGGAAACCGGCGCGGGTCATTGACGACCCGGCAGCGGCCGCATAGCCGCTTTCGATAAGCCGGAAAGAAAACGAACGGATGTGGTCCTGATATCAACAGGGTCGCGGACCTCCTGAGGAAGTCCGCCTGGCCCCGGCGCTGCCGCGCCGGGCTGAGTCAAACCGTGCCAAAGCCGCCTTAACAGGACAAGTGGAGTTAAAGAGACTGTATGACTGCAAGGGACCCTGACAACAAGCAGCAAAAGCCCGCGCCGGGCAAACCCTCAGCGCAGGCCCTTTACGACCCGAAGATGGAGCATGACTCCTGCGGCGTCGGTTTTGTTGCACATATAAAAGGTGAACGTAGTCATCAGATCATCCTGGATGCCAATCATCTGGGTTGCCGCATGGACCACCGTGGTGCGAGGGGCGCGGAAAAAAACACCGGTGATGGTGCCGGCATGCTTACCGCGTTACCGCATGAGTTTCTTGCCCGTGTCGCGCAAGAAGAACTCGGCGCCGCTTTACCTGAACCTGGCCATTTTGCAGCAGGAATTGTCTTTCTGCCTACTAACGACAGTGAACGTGAAACCTGTAAGGTCACTGTTGCAGAAATATGTGCAGAAGAAGGGCAGCAGCTGGTCGGGTGGCGTGAGGTGCCTACCGATGCCGAAGCCGCCGACCTGGGGCCGACCGCGCGCATCGCTGAGCCGAAAATCGAACAGCTTTTCATCGCCGCGGCCAACGGGTGTGAAGGTGATCACTTCGAGCGCATCCTTTACCTGATTCGCAAACGGGTAAGTCATAAACTGCGCGGTGACATGAACCTGAGCCAGGCTGATATGTTTTATATCTGCAGCCTGTCGACCAAGGTCATTATTTATAAAGGTATGCTCGTGCCGGATCAGGTAATGAACTATTACCCGGATCTGCGGTGCGAGGACTACACCACGCACCTGGCTATGGTGCATTCGCGTTTTTCGACCAACACCTTCCCGAGCTGGGATCGAGCCCAACCGAACCGGTTCATGTCGCACAACGGGGAAATCAATACCCTGCGCGGCAATATGAACTGGATGAGTGCCCGCGAGGGTGTCGCAAAAAGCAAACTCTTCGGCGACATCCTGGACAAGCTGTTCCCGATTATCGAGGAGGATGTGTCCGACTCAGGCGCATTCGACAATGTGCTCGAGTTCCTGCTGATGACGGGACGAACCCTGCAGGAAGCCGTGATGATGATGATCCCGGAGGCCTGGCAGAAGAATGAGCTGATGTCGGATGAAAAACGTGCGTTCTACGAATACCACGCATCGCAGATGGAGCCATGGGACGGTCCGGCATCTATCGCGTTTACCGACGGCCGTTACATCGGTGCGGTGCTCGACCGCAACGGTCTGCGGCCTAGCCGGTACTACCTGACCCACGATGATCGGGTGATCATGGCTTCCGAGGTCGGCGTTGTACCTATAGATCCGGCGAATGTAAAAGCAAAGGGCCGCCTTGAGCCCGGCCGTATGTTCCTTATCGATTTCGAAAAGGGCGAACTGATCCCGGATAAGGAACTCAAGGATGAGTTTGCAACCCGGCGTCCGTATGCCAAATGGCTCAAGAACCAGAAGATTATCCTGAAGGACCTCGACAGTGCGGGTAAAGGCGTGGGGCTCGATGCGGACACGCTGATCCGGCGCATGCAGGCCTTCGGTTACACGAAAGAAACCATGCAGTTCATGTTACTGCCGCTGGTTAAGGAGGAGCGTGATCCTCTCGGTTCGATGGGTAACGACTCGGCGCTGGCATGCCTCAGTGATAAGCCGCGCATGTTGTATGACTACTTCAAGCAGCTGTTCGCGCAGGTCACGAACCCGCCTATCGACTCGATTCGTGAAGAAATCATTATGTCGCTTGAGTGTTACATCGGGCCCGAGGGCAATGTGCTCGACACGACCGAAGAGCATTGTCACCGGCTGGCGCTGAAGCACCCGATACTCAGCAACGATCACATGACGGCGCTGAAGGAACTGGATCATCGCGGCTGGCGAACGAAGACGGTTGATATTACTTACGACCGCAATGACATCCCCGGCGGCATGATCACGACCCTCGACAGGATCTGCGCCGAAGCCGAACAGGCGATTGATGAAGGTTTCAGTTTTGTGGCGCTGTCGGACCGTGCCGTTAGTGCCGAGCGTATCGCGCTCAGCTCACTTTTGGCGTGCGCATCTGTGCACCACTACCTGGTAAAACAGGCCAAGCGCACGCGGATTGGCATCCTGGTTGAATCAGGCGAAGCGCGCGAGGTGCACCACCATTGTTTGCTCGTCGGTTACGGCGCGGACGCGATCAACCCTTACCTGGCTTTCGAGGCGCTGTGGCAGGCACGCCGGGATGGCCTGGTTGATCCCGAAAAGTTTGTCGACGATAAGAGCCTGGTCGCGAATTACCGTAAGGCCGTTGCGAAGGGTATGCTCAAAGTAATGGCGAAGATGGGTATCTCTACCCTGCACTCTTACAAGGGTGCACAGATTTTCGAAGCCCTCGGTCTTGCCAGTGAAGTCATTGACCGTTCCTTTGTAGGCACCGCAAGCCGCCTGCAGGGCGTAGGTTTCGGGGTGCTCGAGGAAGAAGCGCGGCGGCGCCATGAGCTGGCCTATCCGGTGCGCGCAGAAGACCAGCAGACCGAGCTGCCGAATCCTGGCGATTTCCAATGGCGCAGCGCAGGCGAGCGGCATGCATGGCAGCCCGCAACAATCTCGTCACTGCAGGTAGCGGCGCGTACCAATGACGCCGATGCCTACCAGGCCTTCGCCGATCAGATTAATGATGATGCACGACACAATTGCACGCTGCGCGGGCTTATTGATCTGCCTCCGCGTCAGTCCAAGGCGATTCCGCTCGAGCAGGTGGAACCGGCCAGCGAGATCGTGAAGCGTTTCGTTACCGGTGCGATGAGCTTCGGGTCTATTTCCAAGGAGTCGCATGAATCGCTCGCAATTGCGATGAACCGGATGGGCGGCAAAAGCAACACCGGCGAAGGCGGTGAAGACCCCGAGCGCTTCGAACCGATGCCGTCGGGTGATTCACGCCGTTCCGCGATCAAGCAGATCGCCTCCGGGCGTTTCGGCGTCACTGCCTGGTACCTGGCGAATGCAGACGAACTGCAGATCAAGATGGCACAGGGCGCTAAACCCGGCGAGGGGGGCGAGCTGCCCGGGCGCAAGGTAGACGAGAACATCGCCCGTATCCGTTACTCGACCCCGGGCGTGGGACTCATCAGCCCGCCGCCGCACCACGATATTTATTCGATCGAGGACCTGGCACAGCTTATCCATGACCTGAAAAACTCGAACCCGCATGCTCGTATAAGCGTGAAGCTCGTTTCGGAAGTGGGTGTGGGCACCATTGCCGCGGGTGTGGCCAAGGCACACTCGGATCACATTCTTATTTCCGGCGATTCGGGCGGTACTGGCGCTTCGCCCCTGACGAGTATCAAGCACGCCGGCCTCCCGTGGGAGCTCGGTATCGCCGAGACTCACCAGACGCTCGTCTTGAACGACCTGCGCAGCCGCGTTGTGGTGCAGGCCGACGGCGGCCTGAAAACAGGTCGCGATGTGGTCATTGCCGCGTTGCTGGGCGCAGAGGAATACGGCTTCTCGACGGCGCCGCTGATTGCGCTCGGCTGCATCATGATGCGCAAATGTCATATGAACACCTGCCCGGTTGGAATCGCCACACAGGATCCGGTGCTGCGCAAAAAATTTGTGGGCCAGCCTGAGCATGTCGTGAACTACATGTTCATGGTTGCCGAGGAAGCACGCCGTATCATGGCGGAACTCGGATTCCAGCGAATAGTCGACATGATCGGACGTACCGACGTCATGGATACACGTCGTGCCGTCAGACACTGGAAGGCCGATGGCCTCGACCTGACCCCGATACTCGCACGCGCACAAAAGCTGCATGACAAAGTTGAGGTTTACTGCACCAGCAAGCAGGACCATGGCCTGGAACTGGCGCTGGACAATCATCTGATCGCGATGGCCCGGCCTGCGATTGAAAAAGGCGAGAAAGTGCAGCTCGAGATACCGATCGTAAATACCAATCGCACGGTCGGTACCATGCTGAGTAACACCATCGTCAATCGCTGGGGTGAACGTGGTTTGCCTGTGGATACGATCCACACGAAGCTTACAGGTTCGGCGGGGCAAAGTTTTGGTGCATTCCTGACCCGCGGTGTAACGCTCGAACTGGAAGGTGACAGTAACGACTACGTGGGCAAGGGTTTGTCAGGCGGGCGGCTGATCGTTTACCCGCCGAGAGAAAGTACTTTTGTAGCCGAAGAAAATGTCCTGATCGGCAATGTAGCCCTCTACGGCGCCACGGGTGGCCGGGCATTCTTCCGCGGCAGGGCGGCGGAGCGCTTCTGCGTGCGTAACAGCGGCGCTCGTGCCGTTGTCGAAGGCGTGGGCGATCATGGTTGTGAATACATGACGGGAGGGCGCGCAGTCATCCTTGGCCCGACCGGACGGAACTTTGCTGCCGGCATGTCCGGAGGCATCGCATATATCTGGGATGCGGACCAAGAATTTAAGTCGAAGTGCAACACCGGTATGGTCGACCTCGATCCAGTGGATGATGATGATGATATTTCCGAGTTACGTGAACTGATCGAACTGCATCTCGAGTTCACCGGTTCTGAAGTTGCTAAGCGCATACTTGATGATTGGCCGGAAGTGCTCAGCGACTTTGTCAAAGTTATGCCTACCGACTATAAGCGCGTGCTTACAGAGCGCCGGCGGCATGACGAGGAAATCGAAGCGGATATCAGCGACACCGATCAGACCGGTGCGTTTGCGGCGGCAGGGAGCTAGGGATGGGCAAGCCTACGGGGTTCATGGAGTACCCGCGCAAAACGATCCCGTATCGTGACGAAACCGAGCGCCTGGGGGACTATGAAGAAATCTATACCGAGCCCTCCGAGAACAGGCTAAAAAGACAGGGTGCGCGCTGCATGGACTGTGGCGTGCCGTTTTGTTTGTCTGACACGGGTTGCCCGATCGATAACCTGATCCCCGAGTGGAATGATCTCGTGTACCGCGGCCGCTGGCGTGAGGCGCTGGATCGTTTGCACAAGACCAACAACTTTCCGGAATTCACCGGCCGTGTTTGCCCCGCGCCCTGCGAGGGTGCTTGTGTCCTGGGCATTAATAACCCGGCGGTAACTATAAAAAATATCGAGAATACGATAATCGATCATGGATTCGAGGAAGGCTGGGTACAACCTGCTATCCCTCAAAACCGTACCGGCAAGACCGTCGCAATTGTCGGTTCTGGGCCTGCTGGTCTGGCCGCAGCTGAGCAACTGAATATGGCCGGGCACGCAGTTACCGTGTATGAGCGCGAAGACCGTATCGGTGGTTTGCTCATGTATGGGATTCCGAACATGAAGCTCGAGAAGAAGCTCATTGATCGTCGCGTTGAACTGATGCGTGTGGCCGGCGTGGAATTTGTGACCGGTACCGACATAGGCAAGGATGTCGCCCCACAAAAACTCCAGGAAGAATTCGATGCGGTGCTATTCGCCACGGGCGCGACCATACCGCGCGATCTGTCCGTACCGGGCCGTGAGCTGAACGGCATTCATTTCGCTATGGAGTTCCTGACCGAGCATACGCGTAGCCTGCTCGATTCGGATCTGGAAAACGGCAAGTACATCAGTGCGAAAGGCAGGAACGTAGTCGTTATTGGCGGAGGTGATACCGGAACCGACTGTATAGGCACGGCATTACGCCATGGCTGTACGAGCATGGTAAACCTCGAACTGCTGCCGCAGCCGCCCAAAGACCGGGCTACTGATAATCCATGGCCGCAGTGGCCGCTGATTATGCGTACCGACTACGGGCATGAGGAATCCATCGCGAAATTTGGTGCCGACCCGCGTTGTTATTCAATAGTCACCAAGGAATTTATCGACGACGGTAACGGTAACGTTGCCGGACTAAAAACAGCCAGGGTTAAATGGATGACAGTCGATGGCCGCATGGAAATGACTGAAATTTCCGGCAGTGAACAGACCTTTGAGGCAGACTTGGTGTTGCTGGCCATGGGTTTCCTCGGTCCCGAGACTTATATTTCAGAGCCGCTTGAGATCGAACTCGACGGCCACGGTAACTACAAGGCCGAACACGGTCAGTACGAAACCAGCGTGCCGGGCGTGTTCGCCGCGGGTGATTGCCGCCGCGGTCAGTCGCTGGTCGTCTGGGGAATCAACGAGGGGCGCGGTGCCGCCCGCGCTATAGACGAATACCTGAATGGTGTCAGTATCCTGCCGGCACCCGGTCTGACCATGGGTACCGCTACCGGTTAACATGAGTTGAAATGAGCAATGGTTAACGGTTTGGGCTGATGGATAAACTTATCTTTCCATCGATATCAAACCGCTACCAGCAATGCCATGAGTCGCGAACAAATAGTTCTTTTTAAAGTCTTTGTGAGTGAAGACGTTCTGCAGCCCGTCAACGATGTGCTCATGTCGGGTTACATCGGCCAGGGATCCAAGGTCGAAGAGTTCGAAGCGATTCTGAAAGATCATGTCGGTAACCCGAACCTGGTTACACTGAATTCTGCTACCTCGGCACTGCACCTCGCGGCGCATATGGCTAAGAAGGCGGTGCCCGAAAGTAACTGGCCAGGTATACGGGCGGGTGATGAGGTGCTGACCTCGGCACTGACCTGTACCGCGACCAACTGGCCCATGCTGGCAAACGACCTGCGGCTTAAGTGGGTGGATACCGATCCTGATACCTGCAATATTGATCTTGCCGACCTTGAGTCAAAAATTACCGACAGGACCAGGATAGTTTTGTTTGTTCACTGGGGCGGCTACCCGGTCGACCTCGACAAAGTTGCAGAGATTCTCGACCGTGCCAAACAGCGCATCGGTTTTCGGCCGGTCGTGATCGAAGACTGTGCCCATGCCTACGGTACTCGGTACAAGGGTGAGTTGCTCGGCAATCACGGCAACCTGTGCTGCTTCAGTTTGCAGGCCATCAAACACTTTACAAGCGTGGATGGTGGCTTCCTGACCCTGCCGAACGAGGCGCTGCTCCGGCGCGCCAAGTTATTGAGGTGGTATGGCATAGATCGCGATGCGCCCAAGGAAGATTTCCGCTGCGAGGAAGATATAGCGGAGTGGGGCTTCAAGTTTCATATGAACGATGTGAACGCAACGATCGGAATGCATAACTATCCGTATATCGATGGACTTGTGCAAAAGTTCAAGGACAATTCAGCTTTCTATGATCGTGAACTTGAAGGCGTTGCCGGTATCATGAATATGCGCCGTGATGACTGGGCCGATTCGGCCAGCTGGATACACACACTTAAAGTCGAGCGGCGTGATGACTTCATGCGTCACATGAAAGACTGCAATATCATGACCAGCCGTGTGCATGAACGTAACGACAAGCATTCCTGCGTTGCTGAGTTCGCAACATCCTTGCCGAAGCTCGATAAGCTGGTCAGTGAGATGATTTGCATACCTAATGGCTGGTGGTTGAACGAGGAAGACCGCAACTACGTGGTCGAATGCATCAAGCGCGGCTGGTAGGTCAGGTTTTGTCCTGCCAGGGCCCTGGTTCCGAGCGAACCTTCTGAATAAGGGTCCTTATTTCTTCACTGACAACAGCCATGCGGTGTTCAGCAGTTGAATCACCGAGTGTCGGCACTTTAGGTATGGGTTTGTTATCCATCAGGCCAATTATCAACAGGTAAAAGTATCTGGCAGTGGCAGTACGCCGGCGGATACGGCTGGCCAGGCTGCGATTCTCCTGCCGGCTATTTGTTGCCGGCCCGAGTCTCCAGGCGTACCAGGCATCGGCGGCGTGTAACAGCAGCCGACCCGGCCCGCCGGGCAACTTGCCCGCCAAATTATCGAGTCGCCCACGCGTATATAGCATTGTTCCCTGGATAGCCCCGACTTCCGTGAAGCCACCGATATGTTTCAACTGGTTGCTCTGTCTGTAGTGTATACGGGCGCCACGATCAGCCATTAACAGGGTCAGAACCTTTGCGCTGTCGTAGTCTGCCCTTTCCTGTCCCAGGTTACGCAATATGGCCTGATTAACCGGTGTCAGGTCGTTCCAGCCACACACTGCCAGGCCCACGTCCGTTGCACGGCGCGCTTCGTCGAAGGCCTGCTTGTTGTAAATAACGAAATAGTCGCACGCAATGGTCATGCCGGTATCGGTATAGGCGTGGATCCCGTGCATATGTCGGAAAGACTTTGGAATAGTAATGTCTTTTTCGTTGTGCCAGAGTGGCAGGCAGGACGAAAACAGGTCTGAATCTTTCAGGTCGTCACGGAAATCGTCCATGAACGGACCGACTGCCAGGATGTCCGAGTCCATGAAACAGAACCATTCAGAACCGGTCCGGGCGTGCAGGAAATCCAGCGTTTCTCCGTGCGGGACCATGCGCTTTTCCGGCATGATCAGCAACTCAAGGCGATCATCAAGGGCGGCAACGCCCTCAAGCAGCTTGCATTCATCCTCGGAACAGCCGTTGGCGACCAGCCGAAAGCTGCAGTCACACCACTTCAGCAGCGTAGTCACGAACGGTGTCAGGTACCGTACCGTGCCCGGCGTATAAATAATGTTGAACTGCAATTCCGCGGTGTTCACTGGCATCTTTGCTTGAGGGGGGACGGTATTAGCCGCGAGTCAGCCAAGTTTCTAGTATTGCCCGTAGGGGAAACAGTGTCCAATGATCTTCTTATGCACCCGTTTCCGATTTTGGCGGTGTCAGTATCCAGCCCGGCGGCGAGTCTTTTTCAGACAGATTCCAATTGCCATTCATTAGGGCACTTGATTACCGGGCGTTGCTTGTCTAGATTACGCCACATAAACTGTGACATGGTTCCGGGCCTGTACCGGGACAATTGACCATAATTACGGCGGTAAATAATCCTGCTAGTACTGAGAGAGCTTGTGTTGAAACCCGCCCTTGTTGTTCTATGTGCAACATTGCTGGTTCATTGCAGTGGATCGGACATCGAGTTACGTTTTGAAGCTCCGGAGCTGCCTGCCGGGATTGTTGCGGAAAATGCGGAATGGGAGGCCATTTCTGATGGCTCCATATATTCCGATGGGCCTGTTACCGACGCTCTTGGCAACTTTTACTATGCGGCCGTTATCGATCGAAAGATTTATAAGATCGACCCCCAGGGCGAAAGGACTGTCTTTGACAAAGATACAGCGATGACCATGGGCATGGTCGTCAGCGCTGATAACGTAATGTATGGCTGCCGCAATCTTGATGCGCAAATCGTTCGCTACGATTGGGAAGGGAACTATGAAGTCCTTGCTGAGGGGGATTTAACCCCCAGTAAGAATGAGAAGTCCAAGTTCATCCCGGGCGAATACTGCAATGATCTTGCCGTTAACTCGGACGGGGGCATCTGGTTCACTGACAGGCTGAACAGGAAGATCTGGTATGTTAATCCGAATGGTGATGTGAGAGTCGTTGCGAAAGACTTTCGGCCCAATGGTATGCAGATATCTCTTGACCGTGGAAAGCTTTACGTGGGCGACAGCGAGTCGCCGATGATGCATGCATTCAGCATAGGTGAAAATGGCAGCATTAAGGAGTTGCCTGGTTTTTTTGAACCGCTTGTTATGCCGAAGAAAAGAGACCCGAGATTTGTCAGGCCCGGTACTAATGGAATGACATTGGATGCCGATGGCCAACTTTATGTATCTACATTTCGTGGCATACAGGTTTTCGATACTAATGGCTCTTTGCTGGGCATAATTAGATCGCCAAATGGTGCATACGTGTCCAACCTGGGGTTCGGCGGGGTAGACGGGCAGTGGTTATATGCTACCGGGCGCGGCATTCTGGCCAGAATTCGCATGCAGAGCCATAGCAGGAACCAGTGGCAAAAGCCTGTCGATCAAACAGACGACTAATCAATAGGGGCTGCGCTGCATATCTTGCAGGCCCTGAAGGGCGGCTTCCGCATAGGCAGCATAACCGGCCTCCAGAGGGTGGGGTCCATCGTAGAACGGTTTTTTACCACGCGTTTCATTTTGCAGCGCCGCCTCCAGCACATACGGTAGCGCATCGATGTAATCGATGGATTCCTGTGTGAAAAATTTGATATAGCGTTCTTTGGTTGCAAGCAATTCGCCGATTGCACTGGCAAATTCCGGACTCAACTGGGCCTCTCGTTGGATCAAACTGGAGTGCAGAACCTCGGGGCGTGAAGGAATCAGTACGAACAGCAAATTCCCATCCACTTTTTCACGCTTTATCTTTGCCTCACGAAAAAATCGCAGGCTGTTGTCAAAGTTTGTGGCAACCACTGGATTCTTGAGTGACGATAAAGTCCAGATTGCCTCTATCCTCTCACTATTCGTGAGAACCGGCGGGTCAATACTGGCCAGCATAAGCTCATCTTCCGGAGCCGGTTTCTTGTTTATCCAGTTCAGAAGCTTCTGGACGAGTTGCCAGGTCGCAGTGCCGTACAAACCGCTGTACTGCTTGGATTCGCCGGCAACTTCCTGATCGTAGTCGCTGCAGTCCGGTAACTGGATATCATTTAATTTTGCATAGTTTTGCCAGTATTCGGTCGTCGTAACGTGGCACAGATACAGCGCGAGATCGTTGTCGACAAATAGCGAGACTATCACCGTTTCGATCTGTGACTCTGCCACCCTGTCGAGCAGCACCTTGTACTGGTAAATTCCGTAACTGCTGATACCAAGGTTATAAACCTTTTTTCCGGTTAGGCTGGCCAGTACAGAGGGGTAACTGTCGGCAGCAAATACATGAATGCCATAGGCGTGCGAGTCACCGATAACCGCTATATCGGCATCATTCAGTTCGAGCCCATCGTTCCTGAATCCGGCCGCATCTACTTCCGGGAAACTGCTGTCCAGCACATAGCCCAGCTGTGGATCGTCTGCCCAGTTTGAATTCGACGTAATGGGATAAGGTGTAGCGAGTCGAAGTAGCCCTTCAAGTACCAGCAGGCCGAGTAATGTCGACACGACAAGAATAAGTACATTTGTGCGGTTCAGCATACGGGCATTCTGGCAGGCTTCTACAGTCGCGCAACCACGGCATCAGCAAACTCCTGTGTGCCAAGCATGCCTCCCAAATCCCCCGTTTTTTCGCCGGCCTGCAGGCTGGCGTCATAACCTGTCTTGATACGTTCGGCAGCGGCTGCAAAGCTGTTATCGCCCGATGTTGCAGTCAGGTGCTTCAGTAGCATGACGCCTGACATCAAGAGGGCAAGGGGGTTGGCCTTGTTCTGGCCCGCGATATCCGGAGCCGAACCGTGCACGGCTTCGAAAATCGCTCGTTCGTCACCAAAGTTGGCTCCGGGCGTTACTCCCAGACCGCCGACCAGCCCCGCGGCCAGGTCACTGATCACGTCACCGTACAGGTTCTCGAGCAGTAACATGTCGAACTGGGTTGGGTCCTGAACCATGCGCATGCAGGCGGCGTCGATAATTGCGGTGTCGTATTCGATATCGCTGTAGTTCTTGTGGACCTCCTCAGCACAGCGCAGAAACAAGCCATCGGTGAGTTTCATGATGTTGGCTTTGTGAAAAGCTGTTATTTTTTTACGCCCACGCTGGCGCGCATAGTTAAATGCCCACTCTGCAATCCGTGTGCAGCCTTTCTCGGTAGCAACCTTCGTGCTGGTAACGACGCCGGGTGTAATCTCGCTTTCCACGCCGCTGTACAGGCTTTCGGTATTTTCACGAATAACGATAAGGTCTACTCCGGTGTAACGGGTTTCCACGCCCGGCAGGTTCCGCACCGGGCGCACGGCTGCATACAGATCGAAAGCTTTCCGCAGTTGTACGTTGACGGATTTGAACCCTTTACCGACCGGGGTCGTGCAGGGACCCTTAAGCGCAACGCCGTGTTCCTCGATGGCATCGAGCGTATCCTGGGGCAGTACTTCACCTTTGGCTTCCAGCGCTGACTCACCGGCCATGCGTTCGACCCAGTCGATTTTGGCACCGGCCGCCTCAATGACTTTCAGGGTCGCTGCAGTGATCTCGGGACCGATTCCATCGCCGGGAATCAGCACAACTTTGTTACTGCTCATATTCTTGATCTGGATTAGGGCTAAGGGGCGCGAGATTATAGCGGCTCAACCGCCGGTTCGCAGCCCGTTCTCGCCATTTTTGCAGGGATGTGGGAGTGCCATGAGCCCCGGTTCGACCTGCCGTTACCGAAATCGGCAAACTAAGGGGGCAGCCCGTGCTGCCGCAGAGGAGATAACAGCGTGAAAAAACAACCGTATTTTAAATATGCAGCCTGCCTGATACTGACCCTGTTCGTGGTGGCATGTACTACAACGACCGACCCGTATACGGGTGAGCAGAAAACCAGCAGGAGTTCCAGGGGCGCGGCCGTCGGTGCGGCTATAGGCGCCGCAATCGGGCTGATCACCGGTGACGATTCCGCGGAGCGTAAGAGGCGCGCCCTTAAACTTGCCGGCATCGGTGCGATTGCCGGTGTAGCCGTTGGCTCTTACCAGGATAGACAGGAAGCTGAGTTACGGCAGAGACTCGGAGGCAGCGGCGTCAGCGTTACACGAATCGGCGACAACATTACCCTGAATATGCCGGGAAACATCACCTTCGGGGTGGACGAGGCTAGCATTAACACGAACTTTTACGATGTCCTCGATTCGGTGGCTATAGTCCTGAACGAATTCGAGAGCACCTTTGTTGAAGTTGCGGGCCATACCGACAGCACAGGCAGTGAGCAATACAACCTGGGGCTGTCGCAGTCGCGGGCTGCAAGTGTGGTCACCTACCTGGGCCGGCAACAGGTGCGGACTGACCGGATGATATCGGTAGGGGCTGGTGAATCCCTGCCCGTCGCTTCGAATGCAACACCCGCAGGGCGGCAACAGAATCGCCGCGTAGAAATTACGATCGTGCCGATAACCGCCTGACTTTTCAGCCTGGCACAAAAAAGCCCCGCATTGCGGGGCTTTTTTTAAACCTTAAACCTCAGGCCGGCGTCATCGCGATCTTGAGTTTGCGTATCGCATTATTCTCGATCTGGCGAATGCGTTCAGCCGAAACAGCGTACTTCTCTGCCAGGTCATGCAGCGTGGTTTTCTTCTCTGCCAACCAGCGGCTTTCAAGAATGTCACGGCTGCGCTCGTCCAGATCTTCCAGCGCTACGGCCAGTGCATTTTCTGCCTGGCTGTTCCAGTCATCTGCCTCGACTTCTGCGGCCGGATCGGCTTCTGGATTCGGCAGATAAAGTGCAGGCGCATAGGGTTTTTCTTCATCATCGCCCGGAACCGGATCGAACGCGACATCATGTGAATACAGCCGTTGTTCCATTTCGCTGACTTCACGTTCGCTTACGCCCAGGTCTTCGGCTACCGCTTTCGTTTCCTCTGCAGATAACCAGCCCAGCCGCTTCTTGGCCTTGCGGAGGTTAAAGAATAGTTTGCGTTGCGCCTTGGTGGTTGCAACCTTGACGAGCTTCCAGTTCTTCAGCACAAATTCATGTATTTCTGCACGGATCCAGTGCACCGCAAATGACACCAGCCGCACACCGACATCAGGGTCGAAACGCTTGACCGCTTTCATCAGGCCGATGTTGCCTTCCTGGATAAGGTCGCCAAGCGGCAGTCCGTAACCTGAATAACCGCGGGCAATGTGTACGACAAAACGAAGCTGCGACATAACGAGCCGGCGCGCGGCATCGAGATCTTCGCTATCGACGAGCCGGCGGGCAAGCTCCTGTTCCTGTTCCTTGCTCAGCACCGGTACGGCATTAACGGCCTGGATATAGCTATCCAGGCTGCCGGTCGGACCCGAAAGGATCAGATCCTGGTCACTGATTGCCAGTGCTTGACTCATGTATGGTTCCTCCCGCGGCGCGCGATTTTAGCACTCTGGGGGGTTAGAGTGCTAACGGGTGTGTTGGTTCCCCGCCAGAAGCTAGAAATATCTATAATTATCAGATATTTAGAGTGAAACTATTTTGGCTGTATTGCAGAAAGATGGCGGGCCACGGCCGTCCAGGCGCCGCCCCAGCCGGACAGGATTCCACCGCCGAAAACGGCCAGGGTTGTGGCTCCATCCATACCCAGCAGGTTCACTTCCGCACCGTACAGGCCGAGAAGGCGCTGCAACGGTCCCGACAGTACGAGGCCGCCCAGGACCAGGACCAGTAGCGCGATACAGCCGCCAATCAGTCCGTACCACAGGCCGACGTACAGGAAGGGACGCCGCACAAAGCCGTCGCTGGCGCCGAGCAGTTTAAGTACTTCGATTTCATCGCGGTGGTTCTGTATGTCCAGGCGTATGGTGTTGCCGATGATGATCACTACTGCCGCGATCAGTAGCAGCGATGCCAGCAGGACAATGCGCCGCAGAAAATCGAGAATGGCATTTAGCCTTTCTACCCACGCCGTGTCGATCTTTACCATGTCGACATCATCTTGCTCAGATATCTGCGATTTAATATCCAGGAGCTCGTCCGCACCTGCCGTATCGACGGGCCTGACGACGAGCGTATGTGGCAAGGGGTTGCTGCCAAGCGAATCGAGCACCTCGCCGAGGCCTGACGACTCACGAAAATCTTCCAGTGCCGTGTCCGCGGCCGTTACGCTAACCGATTCGATGGCTGCCATCGTTTTCAGCTCATCCGCCAGCGATCGGGCACGATCAAGTTCGGTACCCGGTTCCATGTAAACCGAAAAATCACGCACACTTTCCCAGCCGCCTGCGAGGTTGCGGCCGCTCTGCACGAGGATATTCAGCGAGGCCGGCAACGCCAGGGCGATGCCGACGACCGTAACGGTCAGACCCGTCGCAACCGGCTGACTGCCGAGTTCGCGTAAAGTAGAGATGCAATTCAGTACATGCAGCTTGTACCAGCGCCGGGCACGGGCAGAGAAGCCTGGATCGTTGCGCGCCATATCAGAACACCAGCGCTTCGTCGTCGGGTTCGACCAGAACGCCGTCATCGAGTTGCATGCGGCGGCCATTCAACTTGTTCAGGAGACCCAGATCATGTGTGGCGATCATCATCGTCACGCCGATCTCGTTGAAGCGGCCGAACAGCTTCATGATTTCCAGCGATAACCAGGGGTCGAGGTTGCCAGTCGGTTCGTCCGCAATCAGCAGGCGGGGCCTGGTTACGACAGCCCGCGCGATACCTACGCGTTGCTGCTCGCCGGTGGACAGGGTCCGCGGGGGCTTGTTTTCCTTCTTAAGCAGGCCGACCTGGTCGAGTGCGGCGCGCACCCGCCGGGGAATTTCCCGATCGCCCACGCCGGCAATGATTAGCGGCAGCGCTACGTTGTCGAAGGTCGTGCGGTCCGGCAGCAGCTTGTTTTCCTGAAAAACGATACCCAGCTTGCGGCGATGCGGCGGCACCTGGCGCTTTGACAGCCGTCCGACGTTTTGACCGTCGACAACTAACTGCCCGCGCGTTGGTCTCTCGATAAGCGCTATCAATCGGAGCAGGGTGCTTTTGCCGGCTCCCGACGGGCCGGTTAGAAACACCATTTCGCCGCGCTCGATTTCGAATGACAGGTTGCGCAGGGCATCGCCACCGCTTTCGTATCGTTTGCTGACGTTATCGAAACGGATCATTCTTTCTGCGAGTCCTCTGCGTTGAAGTCCAGCAGTGCATCTACAAAACGATGTGCGTCAAACGGCGCCATATCGTCTGCCTGCTCACCCATACCGATAAACCGGAACGGCACGTCAAGTTTGTCGGCAATAGCCAGCAGGATGCCGCCGCGTCCACCGCCATCGAGTTTAGTCATGGTAATACCCGTCAAGCCTATAGCCGCATCGAATTGCTCGGCCTGAACCATTGCGTTCTGCCCCAGGCTGGCATCCAGTACCAGCATCTTTTCATGCGGTGATGTTTCGTCCAGGCGACCCGCTACCCGTACAACTTTTTCCAGCTCGCGCATCAGGCCTTCCTGGTTCTGGAGGCGACCCGCGGTATCGGCCAGTACGATATCGGTTTGCCGGGCCTGCGCCGCTTCGAGTGCATCATAAACCACGGCGGCCGGATCGGCGCCCGGCGCCTGGCTTATAACAGGCACGTCATTGCGCTGCCCCCATGCCTGTAGTTGTTCGGTTGCTGCGGCCCTGTAGGTATCGCCGGCGGCAAGCATCACGGACCGACCTTCATTTTTAAAGCGGTGTGCAAGTTTGCCGATAGTGGTGGTTTTGCCGGAACCGTTAACGCCCACCATCAGGATTATAAAAGGACGGTGGTCCGCGGAAATATCCAGCGGCACGGCCCGCGGTTCGAGTATGGCGAGTAACTCTGCGCGGAGCGCATTCTGGAGCTCATCGCTGTCACGCGCGTCCCGTGCACGCAGACCATCGATAATGCGGGTTGTCGTGTCTACTCCGACGTCAGCCAGCAAGAGACGGTCCGAAAGCTCTTCCTCAAGTTCTGCATCGAGTCCCCTGCCTGAAATCCAGTTGAGAGATCTCAGGCCCAAACCTTCGCCCCTGTTAAGCCTTTGCTTGAGGCGGGCAAAAAAGCCCGGGCGTTTGTCCGGAGTCTGATCGCTTGCAGGCGTACCCATGAGCGCGCATGTTAACGAATTAGTCTGGCGCAAAGAATCCTCGGGCAAAAAGGTTAGTACCTCGGCTATGCTTGACGGTCCGGAGTGACGGCTTTAATGGCAAAAACAGGAAAAACAGAACGGCCTGCCGCGGTGCGCATTATCGCGGGGATTGCCCGGGGGCGGCGCATTCCTGTCGGGTCGGACAGTATCCGGCCCACGCCGGATCGCGTGCGAGAGACCGCTTTCAACTGGCTGCAGGCCGATTTGCCCGATGCGACCTGCCTAGACATGTTTGCGGGGACCGGTGCATTGGGGATTGAAGCCTGGTCACGCGGGGCCGGGTCCGTGACCTTTGTCGAGAACGACCCACAGGCTGTTCGGCTGCTCGAAGCCCGGCTGGAAGAGTTCGGCGTCAGCGCTAAAGTGCACAGGGCGGATGCGCTGCAGCTCCACTACGGGCACCTGGGCCCCTTCGATATCGTGTTCCTGGACCCCCCGTTTCAGGGCCCGGATATAGCCAATTTGTGTACACTTCTGGAAGGCTCGGGCGGACTGAGCGCATCTGCACTTATATATATGGAGATGCATCACAAAACCCGCTTACCCGAGTTGCCGGCCGGCTGGACGGTAAAAAGAGAACAAACCGCAGGAAAGGTGCGCTTTGCGCTCGCGGAACGAGCAGGCCTTTCGGGCGAATAACAGGAGCAGTGCTGTGGCTACAGGCGCGATGTATCCGGGAACATTCGATCCCCTGACCCGGGGTCATGAAGAGATCGTGCGGCGCGCTGCAGGCGTGTTTGGCCGTGTGGTCGTGGCGGTCGCATCAGGTTCGTCCAAGCAGCCATTGTTCGACCTCGACAAAAGGATCGATCTGATCCGGAGCGTGCTCGCCGACCTAAAGGATGTCGAGGTCGTTGCTTACGACGGACTTACCGTCGATTTCGCCCGTGACAATGGTCTGGGAGTAATCGTGCGTGGCTTGCGTGCTGTCAGCGATTTTGAATATGAGTTTCAGTTGGCGACGATGAACCGGCACCTTGAAGCGGGTGTCGAAACGGTATTCCTGACACCCACCGAGGAGTTCATGTTCGTGTCGTCATCACTGGTGCGCGAGATTGCTAAAATGGGTGGCGACGTTTCCGGTTTCGTACACCCGGATGTAAACAAGGCCCTGCGTGACCATTTCGGCAACTAGCGCAGAGGCACAACAACCCATGACTCGATACGCACGCACACCCTTGCGCCTGCTGGTTGCCTTTGTATTTTTGTTTACATCTGCCGCGTGCACGGCAGCGCGGCCGGGAAAGACCGCGATTGCGAGTGCCGATCCGCTGGCAACGGCCGCCGGGTACGAGGTACTGGAGGAAGGCGGTAACGCTTTCGATGCGGCCGTGGCGGTTGCGGCCGCGCTGGGGGTTGTAGAGCCGGCCGCATCCGGATTCGGCGGCGGCGGATTTTTCCTTTTGTATCGTGCCGACGAGGAGGAATATCGTTTCGTCGATGCGCGTGAGGTTGCTCCGGCAGCCGCCGGTCGGAACATGTACATAGACGGCAATGGTCAGCCCCTGCCGGGGGGCTCCGTGGACGGGCCTCTTGCGGCGGGCATACCGGGCGAACCGGCCGGCATGGTTTACCTGGCCGAAAACTACGGCACGCTGCCGCTGAGTCGTTTGCTGCAGCCCGCTATCGAGCTCGCGGAGAATGGTTATCGGATCGAAGCGCGCTCGCTCATGGGCCTGCGTTTTCGCAAACAGACACTGGAGAAGTCGGCCGCATTCGCGGAGGTGTTTTATCCGGACGGACAGGTCCCCGAAAATGGGGCGCTTATCGCCCAACCGGATCTGGCAGCGACGCTCAAACGTTTTGCAGCGGGCGGCTTCGACGGTTTCTATAAAGGCGAGACTGCGCGGTTACTGGTTGACGGGGTGCGGGCAGCGGGCGGTATCTGGAGTATGGAGGACCTGGCGAATTACCGGGTCGTCGAACGCGAACCGTCGGTTACAAACTTTTCCGGCATGCGTGTGATAACGGCACCGCCGCCCTCATCGGGTGGAGTTGCGCTCACCCAAATGTTCAACCTGTTGTCCGGGTATCCCTTTGCCGAACTGGAGGGGGCGCAACGCAAACACTACATGGTAGAAGCCATGCGCCGGGCTTACCGGGACCGCGCGATCTACCTCGGCGATCCGGATTTCGTGGCAATACCCCTGTCCATGTTGCTCAGCAGGGATTACATGGCAGGCCAGCGTGTGTCAGTCCGCGGTGATCGGGCGACACCGAGTTCTGTACTCGATGGCATCGATACGGATGGCAGCGAGGGTACGCAGACCACGCATTTCTCGGTCATGGATGCCGACGGCAACCGGGTAGCAGCCACGCTGACGATTAATACCTGGTACGGGGCAGGGTTCATGCCGCCCGGTACCGGGGTGGTGCTGAACAACGAGATGGATGATTTTTCGATCAAGCGGGGCCTGCCCAACGAGTACGAGCTCATCGGGGATGAGGCGAATTCCATAGCGCCGGGCAAGCGGCCTCTGTCGAGTATGTCACCGACTTTCCTGGAATCGGATCGTGGTATCGCGATCGTCGGAACCCCGGGCGGCAGCAGGATCATCACGATGGTGCTGCAGGCAGCGATCGAATGGCTGGAAGGTGGTACCGGCGAGGACATGGTCAGCATGAAACGCTTCCATCACCAGTACCTGCCCGATGAGATCCGTTACGAGCCCGGTGCCATCAGCGATACAGAAATTGCTGAACTGGAAGCCATGGGCCACACGCTCAAGCCGTCCCGGCGGCCGTTCGGAAATATGAACGTAGTGACGTGGGATTTCGCCAGCGGGAAAGTCGAAGCAGCCACGGACCCGCGCGGCCGCGCGGAAGGGCGGGTTTACTGACTACTGACCCGTTGTTGCCCCGGTTAACGCTGGCAGGTACCGCAGTAATACGTTGCACGCTGGCCCTGCATGATTTGTTTTAAAGGTTTTCTGCATCGCTTACAGGGTTCGCCGCCCCGTTCATAAACCAGTAGCTGTTGCTTGAAATAACCGGGCTTGCCGTCGCCCCCGCGATAGTCGCGCAATGTTGTACCGCCCTGCCTGATCGCTTCCGTCAGCACCGCACGAATTTCATCTGCTAGTTTCCTCATGCGCGGCAGGGCAATGCGGCCGGCCGCACGCCCGGGATGTATCCCTGCACGAAACAGCGATTCGTTGGCGTAGATATTGCCGACGCCCGCAACGATTTTGCTATTCATCACGTGCTGTTTAATCGCAACGCGCCGTCCCCTGGCTGACTGCCATAGATATTCGCCGGTAAATTCATCACTGAGCGGTTCAGGCCCGAGCTCTGCCAGGAGGGGGTGATCCTCGGGGCTGAGTCCGGCCCATAACAGGGAACCGAAGCGACGCGGGTCGTTAAATCTCACAACATCGCCTCCGACGACTACGATATCGAAGTGATCGTGAGATTCGGGGGGCTCTGTGGCATCGACTATCCGCATGCTCCCCGACATACCGAGGTGAACCATTGCAGTGCCGTTTGCGGTTTCCAGTAACAGGTACTTCGCCCGCCGTTCAACGTGGCGAATTACCTGCCCGCACAGGAGGTCTTCAAGGCCATCTGGCACAGGCCAGCGCAACCGGCGTTCGCGCACGACAAGCTTGTTTACGCAGTGGCCTTCAAGCACCGGCGCAATGCCGCGGCGCGTGGTTTCGACTTCGGGTAATTCCGGCATGGTTGCCTATGGTAGTGTCTTGCGCCCCTGATGCCAGCGGGGCTCTGTATATATGTACTGAGCATAACGCAATACAGCATATGGCCCGTTTCCGGTTGAAAATAGGGGCCGGTAACTTCCGGGAACGGTCACCTTTCGCTATAGTTTTGTGCCAGTGAGTAATGAGTTGTGTACTTTAGTTAATGAATACATTTATTTACGGAATACTTAACCTCGGTTTTTGGGAATACGTCGTGGTCTCGCTGGTCATGCTGCAGACCTCGATGATGGCTGTCACGCTTTACCTGCATCGGGATCAGGCGCATCGTGCGATAGACCTCCATCCTTTCCTGCGCCATTTTTTCCGTTTCTGGGTGTGGAGCAATTCCGGCCAGCAAACCGATGAATGGGTAGCCGTGCATCGTAAACACCACGCTTTATGCGAACGTGAAGGCGATCCCCATAGCCCTGTAGTTTTCGGGCTACGCAAAGTACTTTTGGAAGGCGCCGAGCTTTACAAGGTGGAAGCGCGCAACAAGGAAACCGTGGCCAGGTATTCCAAAGGTACGCCGACTGACTGGCTGCAGAGGAACGTTTACCGGCGTTACCCCAATCTTGGTATCGTGCTGCTCATCGTCAGTTGCCTGATTCTGTTTGGCGGACCGGGAATTATTATCTTAGGCGTACAGCTTATATCCATGCCGGTATTCGCCGCGGGGGTCATTAATGGTCTGGGCCACTATAGTGGCTATCGAAATTTTGAGTGCGACGACCAGTCCACCAACATTATGCCGTTCGCATTCTGGGTCGGCGGTGAAGAACTGCATAATAACCATCATGCTTTCCCGACTTCCGCGAAGTTTTCTGTTCGCTGGTGGGAGTTCGATATAGGCTGGCTGTACATAGTGATCCTGCGTGCACTCGGCCTTTGTCACGTCCGGCGCGTTGCCCCCAGGCCCAGGCGGGTAGATGCCCGACAGGTCGATCTGCAAACCCTGCAGGCTGTGCTGGTCAACCGCATGCACGTGTTGCGCACTTATACGAGTGACGTAACCCTGCCGGAGTTCAAGAAGGTGCGGCTGGCCGATAAGGGCAACGAACTGCTTGCCAAAGCGCGCATGCTGCTCATTCGGCGGCCGGACTGGCTTGATGAATCTGCACGTACCCAGCTCGCCCGCGTGCTGGAGAATAATCAAACGCTGAAAACCGTGCATGAACTGCGCGAGAAACTGATTCTGATCTGGGAGGAGGCCAATGTCAGTAATGAGCGCCTGGTCGCTCAACTGAAAGATTGGTGTGCGGAGGCAGAATCGAGCGGCATCCGTTCGCTGGAAGAATTTTCATCCCGGCTGCAAGGCTATGTGTTGCAGCCCGTGTCGGTATGAACAATCCGGCATAAAAAAAGACCCGCATGATGCGGGCCGTTCAAATTCCTTTTGCGCTGTCTTATTTGATCTTCGCTTCCTTGTAGATCACATGCTTCCGGACGACGGGGTCATATTTCTTAACCTCCATCTTTTCCGGGTGCAGCCGCTTATTCTTATCAGTTGTATAGAAGTGTCCGGTTCCGGCCGATGACACGAGTCTGATCTTCTCTCTCATTGCAGCGCTCCAAACTAGATCTTGACGCCCTTGGCGCGCATGTTCTTAAGTACCTGGTCGATGCCCAGCTTGTCGATAATCCTTAAGCCCTTCCTGGACACACGCAGTTTCACGTAGCGTTTCTCGCTCTCGACCCAGATGCGCTTGCTGTGCAGATTGGGCAGGAACCGGCGCCGCGTCTTGTTATGCGCGTGCGACACGTTATTTCCGGATAACGGTTTCTTTCCGGTGACCTGGCAGACGCGGGACATGATCGACCTCAGAAATATCAATTATTTATCGCCACCGAGGGAGGTGGGAGCCGCGTTTTATACCAGTCTGGCGGCCTCCAGGCAAGGGTTCCGGTCATCCGCAGCCAGCGCTGGCGCCCGTATCAGGCCTACAACATGCCCCGGCTGGCCAGCGACACGCAAAGGTTGTCGCCGATCACGAAATGATCGAGGAGCCGGACATCCACCAGTTCGAGCGCGTCCCGCACCCGGTGGGTAATGAGCTGGTCGGACTGGCTCGGCTCTGCTACCCCTGACGGGTGATTGTGGGCCAGGATCACGGCGGCGGCGTTTCGCGCCAGCGCCTGTTTGACGATTTCGCGGGGATAAACGGTAGCCGCATCGATGGTGCCCCGGAACAATTCGTCGAAGGCCAATACCCGGTGCCGGTTGTCCAGAAACAGGCAGCAAAAAACTTCGTGCGGCCGGTCGCGCAGGCAGGCGAGCAGGAATTCGCGGCTGTCTGTTGGCGAGCCGATGGTTGTGCCGGGTTTCAGGCGTTCGCTCAGAAAGCGCTTGCTGCACTCCCGTACCGCGAACAGTATCGCTGTTTTGGCAGCCCCGATACCGGGGATATCGGCAAGTTCAGCCTGGGCCGCATTCAGCGTTCCCCGCACTCCCCCGAAATGGTTGATCAGCATTTGTGCGAGTTCGACAGCCGAGATACCGGGCGCACCCTTACCCAGCAGTACCGCCAGCAGCTCGGCATCGGACAGGCGGGTTCCGCCTTCGCGCAAAAGTTTTTCGCGCGGCCGGTTGGCGGCCGGCCAGTCATTTATCGTCAAGTTTCGCATAGCCTGATTCTGCGTCCGGCACCGGCGGGAACCGAGGCATGAAACTGGCGGGAGTCGTTATAAAGCGGCACGATTGCGCTGACATGTTAATCTACTGGGCCGATTCCAGCGCTTTGACGCGCACAACAACCGGCCATCCCGAATGAGCGAACTGCAGGGGCGGCATGTGTTGCTCGGTGTTACCGGCAGCATCGCCGCCTATAAAAGTCCCGACATAGTCAGGCGCCTGAAAGAGCAGGGCGCCGAAGTGCGTGTCGTATTAACGGCCAGTGCCGAGAAGCTGGTATCGCCCACCGTATTCCAGGCGGTATCCGGTGAGACCGTGCGAGGCGATATCTGGGATGAGCAGGCCGAAGCCGCCATGGGGCATATCGAGCTTGCCAAGTGGGCGGACCAGGTGCTTATTGCCCCCGCGACAGCGAACCTGATTGCACAACTGGCGGCAGGGTCGGCCGAGAACCTGCTCACCACGATCTGTCTCGCAACCGAGGCACCGATCGCACTCGCACCTGCGATGAACCAGGCGATGTGGCGCGACCCGGCTACACAGGACAACTGCGAGGTACTCCGCAAACGGAATGTACGGCTAATAGGTCCCGATGAAGGTTCGCAAGCCTGTGGAGATACGGGACCGGGCCGGATGTCCGAACCTGTAGATATCGTGAACCGCCTGTCGCGCGGTGGTGGCGCAGGCCCGTTCGAGGGCAAGACAATACTGGTTAGTGCAGGCCCGACGCGTGAAGCCATAGACCCGGTGCGCTTCGTTAGTAACCGAAGTTCCGGAAAGATGGGTTTTGCAATGGCGCATGCTGTAGCCGACGCTGGCGCTTCCGTGATTCTGGTCGCGGGACCAGTGAACCTGCCTACTCCGCCGGGCGTTGAACGGATCGACGTCGAAACGACAGAGCAGATGTTCGATGCTGCCATGGCGCAGATCGACAAGGCAGATATCTATATAGGCGCGGCGGCCATATCGGATTACCGCCCGCAAAAAGCTGCAACCCAGAAGATAAAGAAATCAGAAGATACCTTTACCCTGGAGATGGTGAAGTCGCCGGATCTCCTGGCGTCGGTCTCCAGGCTGGATGACGGACCGTTCACTGTTGGTTTTGCCGCGGAGACCGAGAAACTTGAAGAGCATGCGCAGGCAAAACTGGAGCGCAAGCAGCTCGATATGATTATTGCCAACCTGGTCGGTGAGAATATCTGTTTTGATGCCGATGATAATGAAGTTATCGTGCTGTGGCCGGGGGGACGAGAGGCGCTGCCGCGGCTTTCGAAAACAGAACTTGCCCGGCGGCTTGTCGATGTGATTGCCGGGCGCTACCGGCAAACCAAGTCAGCAACCGCCGCATAACAGGGAGCCAAAGTGAGTCGCCAGACATTCCAGTTAAAGATCCTGGACCCCAGGGTCGGGACAGAGTTTCCGTTACCCGAACATGCAACCGTCGGATCGGCCGGCGTCGACCTGCGTGCGTGTATCGAGGCACCGCTCAACATCGAGCCGGGCCAGACCGAACTGATACCCACCGGTATGGCGGTGCATATCCAGGACCCGGGCCTGGCGGCCATGATCCTGCCGCGCTCCGGCCTGGGCCACAAACAGGGGATCGTGCTGGGTAACCTGGTGGGACTTATAGATTCCGATTACCAGGGACAGCTTTATGTGTCCTGCTGGAACCGGGGCGAGCAGTCATTTTTGCTGGAGCCCGGTTTAAGGCTTGCACAAATGGTGATCGTGCCTATCGTGCAGGCCGATTTTGAGGTTGTGGAAGACTTCGATGACAGTACGCGCGGTGCGGGCGGGTTCGGCCACACGGGCCACGGATGAAGCGGAGGTTGTGCCCTAGTTCAGGCGGTGCAGTTCCCTGAAACGGTCGATATCGGAGTCGAATTTTGCGACCAGCTGCAGCTGCTCATTTTTTGATGTCGTCAGGCTCCGCTCGTAGAGCATGATTGAGTCAAGCGTATCTGACAGTTCCCGTGCCAGCCTTTTGTCTATCGGTCTGGCCGAGGGATCTTTGTTATATGGGCTGAAGCGCTGGGCTTGTCTTTCGAGCTTTGCAAGTTTTGCCCGCAGGTTGTTCAGGTAAAGCTGGGTAACACGGATTTGTCCGGCCAGTAGTTCGACACGACGGTCACGTAATGCCTCGATTTCGTCTACCGACAAGTAGGTGCTGAGCAAAACCCGGTCGCGCAGACGAGTTGCTTCCTCGGCCATACGCTTTTCATCCTGGATAGCGGCCAGCCGGGCTTCCTCGGCTTTTTGTTCGGAAGATTTCTCGCCCTCGACCCGGTCGATCTGCACACCCCGCCGGTTGAGTACATTATGCGCACCCCGGGCATACTCGGGCGGCACGCGGTCGCCGAAGTGTGTAACCCCATCTTCGTCCACCCAGCTATAGACCAGGGCCTTCTCCTCGGTCGCAAACGCCTGCAGCGCAAGCATTACGCTCAGTCCCGCAACAAGTGTCAAAGTGGTTACAGACTTCATTTGCACGCCTTTGGCTGGCCACATAATGCCGGCATCAAGAACTTTCCTGAACGGATTATCCCGTCCAGGCAGGGGTTTAACTGTGATGCAGGTCAGATTTAAGGCTGAATACCAGGAAACCGCTTCCGGTCAGGTGCCATAACGATCCCGGTAGGCCACGATGGAGTCCGCCAGGTCGGCAGACCCGGCCTCATTCTGCAGGTGGGTGACCAGGTCCTCGAGCTTAACGATACTGACCACTGGCAGCCCAAGGCTTTGCTCGACTTCCTGAACGGCGGAAAGCTCCCCGGTGCCCTTTTCCTGCCTGTCGAGGGCCAGTAATACGGTGGCCGGTTGCCCCCCCGCCTCGTGGATTATGGAAACTGCCTCACGGATTGCCGTGCCGGCCGTAATAACGTCGTCGACAATGAGCATCTTGTCGCTGACCGGCGCCCCGACTATTGCGCCGCCCTCGCCATGGGCTTTGGCCTCCTTCCGGTTGTAGCAGTAGGGCACATCGCGGCCATCGAGGTCTGCGAGCGCAGCGGCCGTCAGCGCGGCCAGCGGAATGCCTTTGTAGGCAGGACCAAAAATGGTATCGAATCCGATCCCGGCATCGACAATAGTCTGCGCGTAGCAGCGCCCCAGGGTCGCTGCCGCCTGGCCGCCGGAAAACAGCCCTGAATTGAAAAAATACGGACTGATCCGCCCTGACTTCAGTTCGAATTTGCCGAACTTGAGGGCGCCGACCTCCAATGCGAGTTCGATAAAGGCTGTCTTAAACGCTTGCATATCCTTACTGGTGCGAACTGTTTCCGGGCGTTAGAGTAGCGTAAACCCACGCGCACTTATACTTGCGCGGGCGATTACGTCAGAACAGAGGGACTCCCGAAGCAGATGCGCATTGTCAGTCTGAACGTCAACGGTATACGGGCTGCCGCGCGAAAGGGGTTCTTCGACTGGTTGCCGCGACAGTCGGCCGACGTTTTCTGCTTGCAGGAAATCAGGGCGCAGCCGGACCAGATCGCAGACCCGGTTTTCACACCCCGCAAGTTTCACTGCTTCCATGAGCCGGCTGAGCGTAAAGGCTATAGCGGCGTAGCACTGTTCAGCCGCAATGAGCCCGATGAAGTGATCTGTGGTTTTGCGTCCCGGGAGTTCGATGCCGAAGGCAGATACATTGAGGCGCGCTTCGGCAAGCTCAGTGTAGTGTCGGTCTATATGCCGTCGGGGTCTTCAAGCGAAGAGCGGCAGGCAGCCAAGTTCAGGTTCATGGATGAGTTTACCGAGCATCTGCACAAAATCCGCGAATCCGGCCGTGAATACGTAATCTGCGGCGACTGGAATATCGCGCACAAGGAAATTGACTTAAAGAACTGGAAAGCTAACCAGAAAAACTCCGGCTTTCTACCCGAAGAACGTGCGTGGATGGATCAGGTTTTCGGTGTGCACGGCTTTGTCGATGCGTTCAGGGAGCTCAACGATGAACCGGACCAGTATACCTGGTGGTCCAATCGCGGCCGTGCCTGGGATAACAACGTAGGGTGGCGCATCGATTACCAGGTGGTAACGCCCGAGCTCAAATCCAACCTGACGAAAGCATCGATCTACAAGCGCAAGCGATTCTCCGACCATGCGCCGCTGATTATTGACTATGAACTCTGAAGCGGAACCCGCGCCGGAGCGCAAAGGCTGGGTGCAGGCCCTCGGGATATACAGGCACCCGCGTGTCGCCGCTATGCTGTTCCTCGGTTTTTCGGCCGGGCTGCCGTTTGCGCTGACGGCGGGCACGCTTACCGCATGGCTTACGCGTGAGGGCATCAGCATGTCCACGGTCGGCATGTTTGCCTGGGTTGGAATACTTTATGCGTTCAAGTTCATCTGGTCGCCACTGGTCGACCAGATCCGTATCCCGTTGCTCACCCGTCTGCTGGGCCGCCGCCGTAGCTGGATGCTGGCATCGCAACTGGGCGTCGCCGCCGCGCTGGTTGCGATGGCTTACACGGATGCGGCCAACCAGCTTCCGCTACTTGCCTGGTTCGCCGTGTTGGTAGCCTTTTGCTCGGCCACGCAGGACATCGCTATCGATGCCTGGCGCATCGAAGCGGTCGACCCCGAAATGCAGGGCGCAATGGCAGCGAGCTATCAGCTGGGTTACCGGGTTGCGCTGCTGGCATCCGGTGCCGGCGCGTTGCTGATAGGCGGCGAAATATCCTATCCGCTGGCCTACCAGGCTATGGCGTTGCTAATGGGGGTCGGGATGCTAACGGTAATGGCCGTTGCCGAGCCCGAGGTTTCCGGAGAAAACATCCGGCAGGAATCGATCCTCAGCGATCCGGCGGCCTGGATTAACGAGGCCATCATTCAGCCGTTTGCTGAATTTTTTCATCGCAATGCACAGCACGCTTTAGTCATCCTTTTGTTTATCAGCATTTACCGTATCAGCGACATGGTGCTGGGGGTTATGGCCAACCCGTTCTATCTCGTAACGGGTTTCAGCGAAGTTCAGATTGCAGGCTACGTAAAAACGGTTGGCCTGGGAGCAGTGCTGGGCGGAGCAGCCATAGGCGGGATTGCGGTCGCACGCTTCGGCCTGGGCGGCCCGCTGGTCTTCGGCGCGGTTATCCTGGCGGTAACCAACCTGAGTTTTGCCGGACTCGCACTGGTTGGCCCCGATGTGCCGTTACTGGTGATGACAATCTGTGCCGATAACCTCGCACAGGGTTTTACGGGCACTGTTTTTATCGCCTACCTGTCCAGCCTGACAAACATATCTTACACAGCAACGCAGTACGCGCTCTTTACGTCACTGATGGTATTGCCCGGCAAAATCCTGAGTGGCTATTCCGGCCAGATAGTCGACGCGATAGGCTGGGTATCTTTCTTTGTTTACGCGGCACTGATGGGCGTGCCAGCGGTGTTGCTGGCTGTTTTTGTAAATCGGCGGATTAAGCCGGACCCGGCGTAATGAGCTTTCCCGAGCGGCAGGTTGCAATGCTTGCCGACATACAGGAGCCGGGCGCCCGGGAGTTCCGGGTTGGCGAGGGTGACTGGCCGTTTCGTGGCTTCGTGGTTCGCTGGGACGGCCAGGTTCATGCCTTCGTCAATTCCTGCGCCCATGCAGGCCATCCGCTGAATATCGATCCGGACAAGTTTTTCAGCCCCGAAAAAGCCCTTCTGTTATGCACATCGCATGGCGCCGAATTCGAACCCGATACCGGTATCTGTGTGGGGGGGCCGTGCATGGGTGCGAGGCTGACCGCACTCAAGTGCCGCGTCGAGGATGAAAAAGTTTTTGTACGCGCCCCCACATCGATGCGCGACCTGGGCTAAGCCTGACGAGATTTTAAACGGGCTGGTCGGGGAGAGGTTCAGGTTCGTCCAGCGGTTCCAGTTGTTCCAGTTCACTCTGCCAGTCAAGGAACAAGGGTTGTCTGCTGCCGGGGAGGTCTTCGGCGTTGATATCGACTGAGCCTGTCCAGTCTTCCGGTGCTTCGGCGGGTTCAGGCAACATTGCTATCCAGCCATCGGGTTCGGTTTCTTCAAGGGTTCCGTCGAAGTGCTGAATTTCAATGGTGCCGTCGTGGTCGTCAATAGCAATCACCTCGAACAGGCTACCACCACGATCACGATACCAGCGGCCGATTTCCGGAGCTTCTATCCCATGTTTGTATACCTTCTGGTCCCGGTTATGCGGGGCCACCCGACGTTGTTATTGGTAAATTTTTGAAACGCTGGTTTATTTATACGCCTATCAGGATGAAATGGGTAATTTGTTGCGAGTGCACCATGCCGTTTCCCAGTTTTTATGACCGAGTTGTGCACCCCGTGAATCAAACCGGGAAACCGGCCTGTCGGCGGGCACCTCGGTGAGTTGCTCAAAAGCGGGCGTCGCCGCTATAACGCCGGCAATATGTTCGGCGTAGTCCGGCCAGTCCGTCACCACGTGGAACACGCCGCCGGCTTCGAGCTTGCTTGCGACCAGTTCCACAAAGTTGCGCTGCACAATACGGCGCTTGTGATGGCGCTTCTTGTGCCACGGGTCGGGGAAAAACAGGTTCACCCTGTGCAGGCTTTTGTCCGCGATATGCGCACTCAGGATTTCGATCGCATCATCCCGGATCAACCGTACGTTTTTGAGTTTGAGTTCTTCGATTCTCAAGAGGCAGTGGCCCACACCCGGTTCATGAACTTCGATTCCGAGATAGTTTCCCCCGGGCGTCGCGGCTGCCATATCGACCAGGGTATCGCCGTTACCGAACCCTATCTCCAGGGTGACCGGCGCCGGGGTTGCAAAAACTGCCCTAAAGTCCAGCAAACCCTCAATATTTTCAATGCCATAGGTCGGCCATAGTTCCCGCATGGCCCGGCGCTGACCGTTGGTCATGCGGCCCCGGCGCAGCACGAAACTGCGAATCTGCCTGTCAACGGGGACTTTAGCGCTGCTTTTATGTGTATTCTTATGGCTGTTCACAAGCCCCATAATAGCCTGTCCGCTGCCAGCCCACGGCTGGTGCAGGGGAACCCCGGGAAGTCGCAGCCGGTCGGAAAGGTTACCGGGCTTAGCTGTGGAGGCAGGGTTAACCCTTCTGACACCCCTGATGTGCCCGGCGGCCATCGCGGCACGGGACAGGTGCGCTTTTGCGTCAGGCCGCTAAAATACCCCGCCCGGCAGGAAGTCGGGCTTAACCGTGGTGAGGAAGATTGTGGGATCGTCAAAGAATAATAACCATCGACCCTGGCTTGGGGTTGTGGCGGCAGTAGCGGTAACTTTACTTTCAGGGTGCGGTAGCTCGGATCCGGACTTGCCTCCGTCCGAGGATTTGTCCGCGTCGGTTCTGCAGGTCTCCGTCAATTCGTCGGGCCGGCTGATTTTCCAGTGGCTGGTGTCGGGCGGCATCGATTATTACAAACTGTCTGTTGATCCCGATGGTATTTCAGGCTTTGTCGAGCTCGTGGAGCGGATTCTCCTGACCGACGACGTCTCCGGGATTTTTTCTTTCGTCGCGCTCGCATCCCCCGAAATCAAGCTGGCCCTGGCGGAATTCCTGCTGGAAAGTTGCCTGGAAAACGACCCGGCCGACCCGGACGATGACGACTGCGATCCGCTGGGGGTTACGGTATTTCCTGTACCGGCGGGCGAACTGCTTTTCCAGTGGGAGAAGCAGGATGGTGTGACCCATTACCGAATCTCGATCGACCCGGACGGTCTTTCGGGTTACTCGGTGCTGGCGGATTTCATACCGGATGATGAGCCCTTCTACATCCACGAAGTATCGACCCTGAATTTCTCCTGGGCCGATGCGCGTTTCCTGCTTGAGAGTTGCATAGATGCGGTATGTGAAGTCCTCGGTGAACAGGTATTGAAGGATGCTTCAGTCTTTTCGGTCGGTATTCTTGAACCACCCGTCAGCGCATTTCATTCCTTGTTCGGCTCCTCGGTCGCACTTAGTGAAGACGGCAATACGCTCGCTGTCGGAGCGCCGGGCACTAGTGATTTCACCTGCCTGGAAATAACCGGCTACACGCAGGAAGAGTTTGATGCACTTGAGCCCGGCACATTTAACGTGCAGTGCATCTACATTATCCCGGACGATCCGGACGGCGATCCCGATGACCCCGACGATGATTTCATCCCGCCGACCTCACTGCCTGAAACACTTTTTCAGGCTGGGGCAGTCTTTATTTATACGCGGGACGTGCTGGGCTGGAGCCTGCAGAACACGCTGGAAGCCCCCAACCGCCAGGCCGGTGACAACTTTGGCTGGGCAATAGGTTTGAGCGAGGACGGCACCACACTGGCGGTGACCGCACCAGCGGAAGACAGTGCTTCCAGCGGTGTAGGTGGCGAACAGGATGATACCGATAACGAGGCCCTGGACTCCGGTGCAGCGTATGTATTCACGCTCATGGGCGACGAGTGGGAACTGCAGGAGTACATAAAGGCATCTAACACCGGGGAAATGGATCTGTTTGGCTGGCGAGTCGCACTTTCGGGCGACGGTGATGCGCTGGCGGTAGGAGCGGTACTGGAAGCGAGCGGGGATGCAGGCGATCAGGATAACGACGATGTTGAACGCGCAGGCGCCGTTTACACCTACACAAGGGCCGGGGATGTCTGGACCCCGCGAGATTACCTGAAGGCGCCTGACATAGACGCGAACGACCTGTTCGGTATGTCACTTGCTATGAACATGGATGGTGAATACCTTGCGATCGGCGCTATCGAAGAAGGTGAGCCCGGGTCACTCGACGGCCGCTTCCGTATCTGTAACCCGGGTGTCGGCGCCGGGGAAGGCACCGTTTATATGTTTGAGCGGGTTGCCGATTCATGGGCTTACTCTGCATCAATCGAGGCATCCAATGCAGGTACGGCAGATTGTTTCGGTGTTTCGGTCGACCTGAATGATGATGCGACACGACTGGCTGTCGGTGCCCCGCTCGAGGATAGCCGTGCAACGGGTGTAAACGGTGCGGAAGGCGACAACGATGAAACCAATTCCGGCGCAGCCTATCTTTTCGAGCGAGTGGCAGATGTCTGGTCTCAGACCAACTACTTCAAAGCATCCAATACCGGCACGCCCGATCAGTTGGGCGGTGCCGTGCGCTTGAGCAGCAGCGGCAGTGCGCTGGTTGCAGGGGCCATTGGCGAAGCAAGTCCGTCATTTGGTATCGGCGGTGGTCAGAGTTTCAATACCGTCCCTGGTTCAGGGGCGGCTTACGGGTACCGGGAAGACGGCGGTGCATGGGAGCAGATCGCTTACATCAAGCCGAGCATTCCCCGGTCGCTAATCAACTTTGGGTGGCGGATGGATATTGCCATGGATGGGCAAGAACTCGTCGTGGCTGCACCAGGCTGGGAACTGGCTGCAGGTTACCAGGGCATCGTCTATAGCTACTGAGACAGGCTTTCTGATGCCGGGTGGTTACGTTTGGCCCGGGCTGCCAGCACGGCAAGTCCTGATGCCATGAATCAAACTGCAGGCGGTACCGGAATGGTTGTTTTGGCAGCCATCTGTGTGCGGTAGATCGAGTTCCCCGGTGCCGGGAAACCCGGGAAATTTTCATCAATGTAGAAGTAAATACTCTTAGCGCCCAGTTTACAGCCGACGATCTCCACTGCACGGGTGATGTTGTCGATTGTGAATCCAAGGAGGTTGCCATCGAACGCGAATCCGCTACCCGTCGGGCGTACGGTCAGATAGTTGGCGAACCAGCTTTGCACCCGGTTGCCGAACGAATCTTTGTCATCGTTGAAGGTAAAACTTTTGTAACCCGCCGGTACTATGCCCGGCAGTGATGCATTAGGGTTGACGGGCATTACTTCAGCTTTATCGCCCACAAAAAAGCAGCAGGCCACTAGCAGTGAACCTACAATTGAAGCCACGAAATTTTTTGAGAAGTTGTGTCGCATCACTTAGCCTTTTTGCCGGACACACATTCACCCCTGAATGTATTAAAAACTAAGGATTGGCGGGGTTTTCTGGAGTGATTTGCGTCGTGTTTGCTTACAAAAACGGGGTCATTCAATAGAATAGAAAATCAGTTAAATGGCCCTGTGATACGCGACCGTAGTTGCTTATAGCAGATTAAAAGTTATTGCTGCGACCCTGTACGATCTGTTCAGTTCGCCTGGTCGAGAAGCCAGACGCCATCAGGCAATTCGTCATTGGAACTCAGTGGCTGGCCTCTCCCGGACTGCAGAGAATCGAGTTTCTGGTGCAATTTATGCATCTTGTACGGTCTGAACCAGACCTGCATAACCCATTTTTCAGCATCTTCATCTTCAATCGGCAGTGCGGCGTGCAGTGTTTCCCGGTGAATGCTGCCGTCGGGATTTATGTTGGTCCAGCACGCGGCACGGCCCTTCCACGGCCGCATAGCGACATTCAGATCGCGGAAGTAGGTGACGCCACCCTGAGACTCTTCAAGGTCATTCAGATAGACAAGTAGTGTGCAAAGGCGATGACTGGCAAGGTAGTCATCTGAAAAATCATAGTGGCCATGGTAAAACTCACCAGGGCCGTAACGGGTGACATAGATTTGCTCGGCGTGCTCCAAAGGCACACCAATAAGCATCGCGGCTCGAGCTATTATCGACAATACTTTCGGGTCCTGGTGATAGCGATGATGAACAACCGCGTGAGATGAGGTACGGCCTGATTCCAGGATCGCTTTACCGTCCACTATGACGCGACTCTTGATCATGCTCTTGCGGGCCTTTTCAATAAGGTAATTGGCTTCATCCGCAGTACAGAAGTTGTCAATGACCTTAATACCCGTGTTAGCCAAAGTGGTCACACTGAAACCATCCGGGATATATCGCAAAGGACTGAACCGGATGCGGGTTGGAAGCAGTTTTGAAAGATAATAATTCTTGCGGTAATCCAGGATGCTGAGGCGGCGTCTGATTTTTTTTAGTAGTTCGTTCATGTTGCCTTACTCGAATGCTTTACCGTAGGGACTATCTGCAGCTACATCGCCCGGCGCCCACGCACCTTCCGGAAGTTCCTCATCTCCTGACAATGCCTTGCCCATTTTGGTCTGCGGCGTGGCTATAGCGCTTTTCGGTAAATTGATCATTTTGTAATTTCTGAACCAAAGCTGGATTGCCCATTTCTCGGCACCGGGCGCGACTGGCAAAGCTTCATGCCGGCTTTCCGGGTGTACTGAACCGTCGGGACCCTGATTAGCCCAGATCACTGCACGTCCAAGCTTCGGCGTGACGCCTACATTCAGTTCTTCGAATACTGTTCCTCCGCCATCTTCTTCACCCATGTCATTCAGGTAAATCAGTACGGTATACAGACGATCCCCATCGAAACCCTCGTAGTAATCTTCGTGAGGCCTGTAATATTCACCGGCCTGATAGCGTGTAACGAAGACCGTCTCAACGTGCGTAGGTGGCTGGCCTACTAGCATGCCGGCACGATACAGAAGTGGGAGTATGGCAGGGTCCTGATCGTTGGGTTCGAACACTATGGCTGTTTTCGAAGTGCGGTAGTCATCCTTAATCTTCGTGTTGTTAAGTGTGATAAGGCTGTCGCGCAACTTTGGTTTAGCCAGTTCGATCAGATAGTCGGCTTCCTCGCGAGTGCAAAAATTGTCCACGATCGTGATTCCACTATCCCCTGCCTGCCGCACCGTAAAGCCATCCGGCAAGAAAATCAGGGGGAAGAGGGGTATACGTACCCCGAACTGACGGGCAAGAAAATATCCCTTACGGTCTGTCAGCCAATGGTAGTAACTTCGGAGTCTCAAAAATATTTTTCTGATCATAAGCGTCGGCAAGCTTAGGTTGCTGCTAGCGTGATTTCGATGAGTATAGCCCCGTAGAGAAAGCAGGTCAGCCACCCAGGGCTGCTTTTAGGTCTCATGCGGCGCGGTATGCTCTCATGGTTTCTGCTTACTCTCGAGCCCAGCACTGCAATTCACGGCGATATTCCGGCCATGGCGGGAACCCACCCATGCGCATCTGTTTACGCAAGACCAGGCCGCGATAACACCCCTTCGGGCAATTATTGTTCAATCCATAACCGCTTTTTATCCATTTAGACCACGCAGAATCGCAGGTGGGTTCACCTTTTGGCAGGGTATCGAAGGCCAGGGATTCCGGCTGTTCATCAAACTCATATACAGCTGAGTAGAAAGCCGTTACCAGGCATGCCATTCCGGCAACGAGTAAAACCCAGGCTGAAAACGCCTGAATATTCGTCCGGCCCCGTCGAAAATAAATGCATGCAGAGATTGCAGCCAGCAGCAGGATTATTGCCAGCAGGCCCAGTGGTGTAAGCATGCCTGCGGCCAAAATGCGATAAAAATAGAACGCATAGTCCTGCAGTAACATCGTAGGTTTCCTATAGCCCGGCCATAACTTCAGCGGCTTCTGCAGGCTGTTCGGTTTGCGGAACTCGCATCTGCTCGTAATAGATCGAAGGTTCGGGTGTGGCTACGCCGAGTTTTGCCGCAACAATTGGCGCTATTGTGTCGGCAAAAATCTCTGCTTTTAGCTGATTGCCCGCCGGAACCATATGGATAGAATCCGCGAAGAGCTTCACTTTAAACCGGTTTATAGAGGCCTGCACGAATGGAGTATCCGCAAAGGGCACAACAGGCAAATCAAACTCATCCGCCACTTCGCTGATTGCTTCGTTGTTCTGTTGTATCCCGATTTCCCATAGGTAGGCAGGTAAATGCTCGGTCCAGTGATAAATATCACTCTTGATTGCAAATGATGCAAGCACAACATCTATACCCAGCCCCTTAAGGAGTGCGGCCATCATTCGCATATTTAACTTAAACGCCTCCTTGGAACTTTCCAGGAAGTTTCGGGTACGTTCGGTATCGGTGCTCGGGAAGTTCTTTAACTTCCAGACTTGGTTCATGAGGTTATTGTTCTCGTGAAAGGCCCCGGGGCTGAAAACGCGCAGAAACAGCCGGTACAGATAAAAGCGGGTCAGCCCAGGCGGGTTATTGGGATCGGAGCGCCGGAAATGGTAGTAGTCATCCGAGTAGTCCTCGAACATCCTCGGCAACAGGTCATTAAAACCGTGGTAAATGACAACCATATCCGGGTCCAGGGGAACAATCTGTGATTGCATCCGGTGCAGGCTTTCGGCGGTTGTTGACCCGGTAAGGCCGGCATTGACGACTTCAATTTTGTTCGTTCCGAAACGTCGCCGCAGTTCCTTCTGAAGCAAGTAAGGGTATGACTGGTCCCAGGCCAGGTAAACCGCAAAAGTTGTTGAACCGCCGGTCGCAACAATACGGTAAACGTCATTCGGTTTGTCGAGGGAGATTTCTTCACCCCGGAAACCGAGCGAATTGATACGTTCCCGGTCACCCCGGGTATAACCCGGCTTCATCGCATAGGCGGTATAAGGATGCTGGTAATACATGCCCGGACCCGTTTTCTCATCAAGCGGCGGGTTCGCGTTCCCGAGCAACTGGAATAACTCCGGATATATGCCTGCTCGTTCGACAAGCCTGATGCCAACCTCCGCCAGCATCAGGATAAATGCAAGTGACATGACCACCACGATCAATGCCTTTAGTGCAGAGCCCTTTTGCTTGCTGGTCATAGGGAGGGTGTCCGGTGGTGGTTGATCATGGCATCGATGAAAATCCGGCACCGACAGTGCTCGGAAGAGCGGATTGTACAGTTCTGACCAGGCATGGTCACGCTACCGCCCCCCCTGAATGGTACAGGCGGGTTATGTTCAGGAGTTATGCGACCGGCGTTTGCTGACAAGATGCAGCAGACCTGATTATGCTTGTCCCATGAGTAATCGTGCCGGCCAATCGAAGCACACCCGGGGCATGCCCGCCTGGACCGCGCCGGTCCTGACCGCAATCGTAACAGTGGTGGTTTATGGTCTGACTACCAATCCCGAAGTTGGCTTCCATGACTCGGCGGAACTGGCACTAAGAGCCAGTCAGCCGGGAGCCAGCCATGCACCGGGAGCCCCGGTACACACGCTTGCCGGTTACCTGTTAACCCGGCTTTTCGATAGTCCGGTAGTGGCCACGAGTTTACTCAGCTGCTTAAGTGGCAGCCTGGCGGCAGCGATGGCCTGCCTGCTGCTGCTCGCTCTCGGCACGGGGCGCGCAGTAGCGGTTAGTGGTGCACTTGCTTTTGCTTTCAGTTTTCCGGTCTGGGGGAACGCGATTGTAACCGAAACCTACAGCCTCAGCCTGTTCTTCCTTGGCGGTTGTTTGCTTGTCGCCCTGCGGTGGCGAGAATCCGGCAACAATAAAACACTAGTCATACTCGCAGGCCTCTACGGCCTGGCTTTGGGTGCACACTTCGCTAATATTTTGCTGTTTCCTGCTTTTCTATATTTTGTAATCGCGGGGCGCCCGGAAGTATTTCGTAATTCCTCTCTGTTCCTGGGGGCAATGTTTGTCGCTGTGTGCCTGATCGCAGGTGCCAACGTTGCGCTGGCAATGAATGTGCCGTCGTTCGGGCAAACTAACCCCGACTCAATAACCGGGTTATTTCTGTACATGTCGGGTGCCGAGCATGATCCACTTGATGTAACCGGTGCTGGTTTCTACCTGGATCGCATAACCCAACATGCGCTGATATTCAGCCGGCATTACCTGTTCGTTTTGATACCAGCGGGCCTTGCTGGCGGTTATATCCTGGCCCGGCGGGACCGGGTAAACGGCATGTTTATGGCGTTGGTATTCGTTTTATACATGGGTTACTTCACGTTGTTCGGTGCCGGTGATTACTACATCATGGTCAGCCCCGCTTACCTCGTGTTCTCGCTCTGGGTTGCGTTGGCGGTAGACACACTGATAAGACAGAATTCCAAAGAGTTCGGGAAATATGCAGGCCTGGCTGTACTTCCGCTGGCCGCAATACTTGTCGTCATATCACAGTTTCCCGATCGTTATGCAGAGGCGCGCTCGAGCGAGGTCCGTGAGTTTGCCGAAGAGTCGCTGAAGATGTTCCCCGCGGACAGTGTTGTCGTGGCAAAGTGGGGCGAATTCACGGTGCTTAATTATTATCAGCAGGTAAACGGTCGCCGTCCGGATATCAGGATTATTTTGCCTGTACGTAACTCCCGGCAATACCCTCATGGGGTGGTTGAGGACTATCTGTCATTTGTGGCTGCGAGGGTTTGCGAGCAGCCGGTTGTGACGAACAAGGTGTCAGAGGGGCTGGACGATATATTTGAAATACAGCGACTCGCCCCGACCAGCGACTGGTATAGGGTTATTCCTGGTACAGATGGCGGGAATTGTGCAGCCGCCAGACCTTAGGGCAGGAGGACAGAGTTGTGAACCAGGATGAGCGGATTGCGGCTATTGTCGAGCGTATCGGCCTAAATGAGGCTCTTATGGAGCAGGACATTCCCCCGGAGCTGGCCGAGCCAAAATCGATCCTTAAAGTCCTGACTGCGAAACATTGGAACTGGTCTTCAGAAAGGTTTCGAAAGATTTTTGGAATGCGATTTTCAGTAAAGTTGCCCCCGCTGGAGCAAATCAATGCAATTTTTTATCCACGGCCTGAATACGATATCCCTGTATTTATATTTTTCTGCCTGCTGACAAAGCGCAAATGTATCGCACACCTCAATGTTAATTGTCCGTTCGATGATCAGGAGTACCAGGAGAAGTGGGTCGACCCGCTGACAGAAAGACTGCACCGGTATCCCTCCTTTGAAACCCGGGATCGTTACCCGGAGTGGATGAAGAAATACCGTAACGACTGCACTGTCTATGGATTGTTTCCAATAGAACGTATACAGGACCTGAGCGATTGTTGTTTTGATTATCTTGATTACTATTCAGATCAGGTTTCCCGGGCTCAGCCGGTTACAGACTCCGCAAGGCTGAAAGCGGTTGCCGAGTTTCAGGATCAGTGGGTCGATGATATTCGTACGCAAGATAAGGCGCAGGGGATGATCGCCAAAATGATCGGCAAGAAAACAGCACGCCGAATTTTCTATGAAGTAACAACCTGACCCAGGGCCTGGTGTCCGGGTTCGGCGGCTTTAGAAGAGCAGTGGTGGACCGGAACGAAAAATCAAACAAAGGGATTCTGGTTAGCTGGCGGGAATGCATTGTTATTGCATTGTCCGGGGGCTGCATCCTGGCGGCCTGGTTGTCGCCGCCCGTCGCACAGGATCCCGCTTACCATGACTTCGCCGACAGTCGGAGCTTGCTGGGTATTGCGAATTTCTGGAACGTTGCATCGAACCTGCCCTTTCTTGCGGCGGGTGTATGGGGTCTGCTCCACTCTGGGAGCTGCCGCCGCGATCTGGTGCCGGCCGCCATGATCTTTTCGCTGGGGCTGGTGCTGATATGCCTGGGTTCATCCTGGTATCACCTTCAGCCTTCGAATGAGACGCTGGTCTGGGACCGGCTCAGCATGACGGTCAGCTTTATGGCCTTTTTTAGTTTTTCGCTGGTGCTGGTAACGAGATCAACCGGTGTGCACCATATTTTATGGCCGTTGCTCGTTGCGGGAGTGGCTTCGGTTCTTTACTGGGACCTGAGCGAAGCGGCGGGGCAGGGCGATCTGCGCGCTTATGCGCTAATCCAGTTTTTGCCGGGCCTGCTCATTGCCTTATTCCTGTTGCTGTACCCGCGGCGCTTCCCTGCAGGAAAGACCCTGTGGTTCGCGATCGCGGCATACGCTTTGGCCAAGCTCCTGGAGTGGCAGGACCGGTTTATCTTTGACGAATTGCTGCCGTTGAGCGGTCACACGCTCAAACATCTGGCCGCCACACTTGGAGCCTGCTGCGTTATCCGGGCAATGTTGACGAGTAGCGGTGATAATAATGTTCGCAGGGAGAAGTCGGGTTCGGAGGCATGATGGAAAAGCTGGATCGGGAAATTCTTGGCTGGATTACCGCGCACAACGACGATGCAACGCTTGGTGCCCATCTTGAGGCGGCGTCCGTAAAAAAGCGTGATTTCATGCAGACCGGTTTCTTTATCTATTTCGATTCGCAACCCGATCTCCCGCCGGTCGACCCCGGAGTCAGGCCCGCCTGCCCGCATATCTCGGCACCGGAGCTGGTGGACGGTGCCGGATGCACGCTGTTTCTGCGCAACGGTCAGCTCCATTACCTGGAGATTTACTCCCGGAGCGGCTTCATCCCTGAGAAGCTTGAGACGTTTCAGCTCGGCGAGTCCGGCTAGCTCCCGGTACCCGGCACCGGCCGAAATCACCATATTTTGGTTAATTGCGGGCCCGCCTTATGTCGCGGGTTAATAGTGGCTCACCCTGCCCGGTGGTGCCGAGACGTTGCTATTGCTGACATACAGCGCCTCCGCCCGTACGGGGGCTTCAGGTGGGCGTTTTTTGAGCCTGCGGCATTGACATATAGGCCCCCGATGAGCAGCATTCGCTGTCTGAAAAAACCTAAAGGTCCCGTAAGTGGCTCTCCGGCATAGCAAAACAGGTGCCGGCGGTGTCGGACCAGAGGCCGCCGCAGGCGGTACGAATCGGGACGACCATCACAGAAGGGAACGACTCTACTGCGTAACATTCGCAGGAATCAGGCTGAAACAGCCTTTCTACATAAGCGAGTGATTACCGGTGTAACCGTCCGACAAAAAGAACGGATTCTAAATTTACCGGGTTCATGCCCTCATATAAGAAAACAGAGAAGAGTGTTTTGAGCGCTTCATACATTTTAGGAATATCGGCTTATTATCACGATGCGGCCGCCGCTTTGCTTGTTGATGGCGAAGTCGTGGCAGCAGCCCAGCAGGAGCGGTTCACACGTAAAAAGCATGACGCGTGCTTTCCCAAAGAAGCTATCGAGTACTGTCTTTCGGAAGCAGGTATAAGTCTGGGTGATCTGGGGCAGGTCGTTTTCTACGATAAGCCGCTGGTCAAGTTTGAGCGTCTGCTGGAAACCTACCTGAGTTATGCGCCAAAGGGTTTCAGGTCCTTTCTGGCGGCAATGCCGATTTGGCTCAAGGAAAAGCTTTATCTTAAAACGACCCTGAAACGCGAACTTGCCGAACTTGCCGGGCGCAAGACAAATGAACTGCCCCCGCTGATGTTTACCGGGCACCATCAGTCTCATGCGGCATCCGCATTTTATTTCAGCCCTTATGAAAAAGCGGTGGTGTTATGCCTCGATGGAGTCGGCGAGTGGGCCACGACATCGGCATGGGTAGGCGATGGTAAAGACCTGCAGCCGCTATGGGAAATCGATTTCCCGCACTCACTCGGTTTGCTGTATTCCGCTTTTACCTATTTCACCGGATTCAGGGTTAACTCAGGCGAATATAAGCTCATGGGACTCGCGCCATACGGTGAGCCCAAGTACAAGGACATCATTCTCGAGCACCTTATCGACCTGAAGGAAGACGGAACCTTCAAGCTGGATATGCAGTATTTCAACTACTGTACCGGCTTGACAATGACCAATAACAAGTTCGCCAAACTTTTTGGCGGACCGGCCCGCACGGCAGAAACCGATATTACCCAACGCGAAATGGATATAGCTGCTTCCATCCAGAAAGTAACGGAGGAAGTGGTTTTGCGGTTAGCCAGGACGCTGCATAAAGAAACGGGTATAGAGAATCTGTGCCTTGCCGGCGGCGTGGCGCTGAATTGCGTGGCAAACGGCCTTATAGAACGGGAAGGTCCGTTCGAAAGTATCTGGGTTCAGCCGGCCGCGGGCGATGCCGGTGGAGCACTGGGTGCCGCTGCAATAATCTGGCACGAGTATCTTGGCAACGAGCGCATTTCCAATGGCGTCGACAAGATGAAGGGGTCTTACCTGGGTCCGGTTTACAGTGCAGATGAGGTCAGGAAGCAACTGGATGCGGCCGGCGCCGTGTATACAGAGATCCCCGATGAAGATCTTTTCCCACGCATTGCCGAAATTCTGGACAGCGAAAATGTGGTTGGCTGGATGCGGGGCCGGATGGAGTTTGGTCCGCGCGCCCTGGGCGGGCGATCGATCATCGGTGATCCAAGAAGCGCGAAGATGCAGTCGGTGATGAACCTGAAGATCAAGTATCGTGAGTCGTTCCGGCCATTTGCTCCTTCGGTTATCGATTATCGTGTTGCGGACTATTTCGAACAGGCAACGCCCAGCCCTTATATGCTGATCGTTGCGCCGGTTAAAGAAGAACATCGCATCGCGTTGACCGAGGACCAGCAGAAGCTGTTTGGGATCGAGAAACTAAACCTGAAGCGGTCCGAGCTTCCGGCCATTACGCATGTCGATTACTCGGCACGTATACAGACTGTCCACAAGGACACTAACCCGGCTTACTACGCGATGATAGATGCGTTCAACAAGCGTTCGGGTTGCGGCGTTGTCGTGAACACGTCATTTAATGTGCGGGGTGAGCCGATCGTTTGCACGCCAGAAGATTCCTACCGCTGCTTTATGCGTACTGAAATGGATTACCTGGTTGTCGAAAACTTCCTGCTGGATAAGCGGGACCAGCCGGCGTGGGAAGAAAAAGATGCCTGGCAGGAAGAGTTTGAGCTGGACTAGGGGGTTAAAATGACGCCAGATGAAAAACATCCTATTCCGGAGCTCGATCGAAAGGGTTACCGTGATTTTGCGTTGATAACGAGCGCAATTGTCGTGGTGCTGTTCGGAATCCTTATTCCGTACTTCTTCTTCGAACCTGAGTCTCTCGCCGACTATCCGCGCTGGCCCTGGATTCTGCTGGTAATACTCGGCGGCTGGGGCCTGGTTGCGCCCATGACGCTTAAATACGTCTATAAAGGCTGGATGATGTTCGGGCTGTTCATGGGCACCTACATCATGACGCCACTGATAATGTTTATAGTGTTCTTTGCTATATTTATGCCGATGGGTCTGATCATGCGTCTCTTCGGTAAGGACCTGCTGGCCGTGCAGCTGGATGACGGTACCGAAAGCTACCGGGTGCCGAGCGCAAGGCCGCCGGTCAAGAATCTGGAGAAACCTTTCTGATGATAGAATTTTTACAGGACCTTTGGGGCTTCATGAGGGAGCGCAAGAAGTTCTGGCTTGCGCCGATTATCCTGGTCATGTTGCTGCTGGGTGTGCTGATAGTCGTAGCGCAGGGCTCGGCAGTAGCTCCGTTCATTTACACGCTGTTCTAGGCCGGTAGGCGAACTAAGTATTCCGACATGCAACCGCCGGCGTTGATGCCGGCGGTTGTTTGTTTTCATGATTCCACCCGAGCTTCCGGCCAGTGGATTAGCCCCGGGATTACGGCCAGGACGGCATAGAGACCAATATTCCAGTGGTATCATGTCCGCCTCAAATAATCAGAACCTGCAGGTAATCAGGCCATGAGCAAACAAGGCACACTTAATTTTATTGGTATGCTTCTGTTGCCCCTGGGGGCAATGGTGGGTGCGCGGCTGGCAACCAGCTCCGGTGTCTGGCAGGCATACGGCGACACTTACATTATGCTCGCAGTAATCAACAGTGTTATCACGGTTCCGGCAGCGATAATCAGCGGTTTCCTGCTACGTCGCTCCACCGGTATCCTGGCGCGCTGGATTGCAATTACCCCGTGCATCGTGCCTTCTGTTTATGGAACCGTCTGGTATATCTGGCGTGGCCTTTTCCCGGCGGAAGTTGCGGCCGGCGCGGAGTACATCGGCGCACCCCAGTACCTGCTTATAGGAATGCTGGTGATCACGTTGTTTGTATTGCTGTTACGCGTTACCGGCCTTGTGCCGCGCAGTGCCTGATGCCTGCTTTTTCAAAAGACCTGGACAGCCAGTCAGCACGCTATCCGCAAAGCCCGATAACCCAAAACAGCATTCCAGTGAGCGTGAGCCTTCCATCGCCGGCCCGGTACTGCCCGTACAGTCAGTTAAATGACCAGCCGAATATTATCGTTGACGGCAAGGAGCAGGGAGCGACTGTTTTATCCCTGTCGCACTGGCCCTGGAACTCGACACCACCCGATCTGATGCGTGACACATCTACCGATATTGTGTTCGCCTACCTGGATTCACCGCAGCACTATTGCGATCCTGGCCTGGTGTCCAACAGTCACTACGATGAGGACGGACTGCTCAGCATGTACGCACTGGTAGACCCGGCCAATGCGCTTAAGCATCGCGAGTTGATGATTGCGACATCGAGGGCCGGTGACTTTGCTGATTGTTCGGATCCCGATGCGGCGAAGCTTTCTTTTGTGCTGGCGGCCCATGCCGACCCTGAAATTACCCCTCTGGACCAGGAAATTTTTTCGGGTTCGGATGCAGCACAGATTGCCGGCCTCTATACGGCGATGCTTGAAAAGTTGCCCGAGTTGCTCGATGACATACCCGGGAACAGGGAATACTGGGAAGCAGAGTATGCGCATGTGTGCGAGAGCGAAGAAGCAATCTCGCAGGGCAATGTAGTCATCGATGAAGTTCCCGCGCTCGACCTGGCCATCGTGCGTATACCGGAGGACATGCCGGCCAGAACGGTGCGCCGCTACCTGACCCGATGGCAGCGCTCGGTCCATCCCTTTGCCGTACACAACATCAGCCAGTGCACCAGGCTGGTCTGGATCAAGGGCAACTCACTGGAAGCCCAGTACCGTTACGAGAGCTGGCTCCAGATATCGTCAAGGCGACCGTTGCCGCGCATAGATCTTACCGGCCTCGCGGAGCAGCTTTGCGATATTGAGACCGCGGGCGGGGTATGGATATTCGAAGGCATCAACGAAGTAGCCCCGCGGCTCAGGCTCGAGGGCTCATGCGCATCATCGATCCCTGCCGACGAATTTCTGGCACGGCTTTACGACTGGCTGTGCACCCAGCCTCCCGCCTGGGATCCATACAACAAGCCGGATTAAGCAAGCCATGGGGCTGAATCCATTCCATGTGGCTATAGCAGTAAACGATCTTGCAGCGGCAAGAGAGTTTTACGGTGATTTACTGGGTTGTCCCGAAGGACGCAGCGATGCGAACTGGGTTGATTTCAACCTGTACGGCCACCAGTTTGTTTGTCACCGGAGTGACACCGGCGATCGGATAAAAGCTTTCAACGATGTCGATGGCAAACGGGTACCCGTTCCCCACTACGGTGTTGTACTCGACTGGCAGTCCTGGGAGGTGCTGGCGGAACGGCTGAACGCGGCGGGAGTCGATTATCTGATCGAACCGACTATCCGTTTCAAGGGTAAACCCGGTGAGCAGGCGACGCTTTTTATTGCGGACCCGTCGGGGAACGTACTCGAGTTCAAGGCGATGCGTGATAGCAGCCAGTTGTTTGCAGGCTGAACCATGACAGTTCCGGTCAAAACAGTTGCCAACCTTGCCGGCATTGTTCTTGCCGCGGGCGGATCGACACGTCTTGGCCAGCCCAAACAACTCGTGGAAATGAGTGGCCGTCCGCTGGTCTGCCATGCGTTGGGTGCAGCGGCGGGCTCGTGCGGTGCCGGTCTTGTGGTCGTTACGGGTGATGCGGCGGCCGAAGTTGAGGCTGCTTTAGAGGGGTACCGGGTGCAGGTCGTGCGCAACGCCGACTGGGAGCAGGGCCTGGCGGGCTCTATTGCGACAGGTACGGATGCGTTAGCGGCGCTGAACTTTGATGCGGTGCTTTTCATGCTCTGCGACCAGCCGTACGTGGACCAGCACGATATAGCGCGGCTGGCCGCTGTCTGGCAGAATGCGCCGGCCCGGCCGGCGGCCGCGGTTTACGAGGATAAAATTGGAGTGCCGGCGATATTCCCGGCTACGTATCTTGACCGGCTGTCTACGCTTAAGGGCGACCGGGGGGCGCAGGCATTGCTCAACGAAATTCCGGGTGTGAGCAGGGTCGAATTGGCGTCAGCCGGGTTCGATGTGGATACCGCTGATGATCTGCAAAAATTACAGGGACCTTAAGCCGGTTACATAAAAGAATGAAGACTTTAGCCATCGAGTATTTCGCAATTTTCCGCGACCACGCAGGCACCGATAAAGAAACGTTGCACACTGAAGCGGACACGCCTGCGGATTTGTTTGCAGAGCTTTCTGTGCGGCACGGGTTTCCCGAACTGCAAACGGTTAAGGTTGCGATCAACGACGAGTTCGGCGACTGGAATACTCAATTGAACGAGGGTGACTCGGTGGTATTTATTCCACCGGTAGCAGGTGGCTGATGGAATTTCGTATCCAGACTACTGCGTTGTTGCCGGAAGAGGATCGGCATGCGCTCGAAGCGCCGTCCTGCGGCGGCTATGTCTCTTTCGAGGGCTGGGTGCGGGACCACAATGAAGGGCAGCAAGTGCTGAAACTAGAATACCAGGCTTACGAGCAACTGGCGACGCGAGAGGGCACACGCATCCTTGACGAAGCAGCGGCCAGGTTCCCAATCGAGAATGCCGTCTGTGTGCACCGGGTCGGCGAGCTGGAGATCGGTGATCTGGCGGTTTGGGTCGGGGTGAGTTCTGGGCACCGCGACGAGGCTTTCCGCGCCTGCCGCTTTATTATCGATGAGGTTAAACAGCGGGTGCCGATCTGGAAAAAGGAATACTACGTGAGCGGTGACTCAGGCTGGGTTAACTGCGAGGCCTGCGCGACTCCGGGCCACAGCCACGGCTGATCCTCCGGGATTTTTGTAGATCAGAGCCTGGCGCGTTCGCGTTCGACCAGCTCGCCGGTAACCCCCAATATGTCCTCGAATGATTTAATACCGGGTCCTTCCGTTACGTACTTGCCGTTGACCACGATAATAGGAACGGAACGAATACCGTAACGCCGCGTGAGGTTCTCGGCACGTTTTACGGCGCTGGTGACGCCGAAGGAACTATAGACTTCGCGAAATTCTTCTTCACCGACCCCGATCTGCTCGAAAAGCTCGACAATCGATTCGTCGGTGGTGTAAGTCGCAAATTTCTGGTGTATACCGTCGAACATGGCGGCGTGTGCTTCATCAAGCTTGTCGAGTGCTTCCGCGGTATACATGATGCGTGCATGAACCTGGTTCGTCGGGTTCCAGATGACCGGGATTCTCACGAACGATACATCGGGTGGCAGGCTCTGTTTCCAACTTTCGATTATCGGGTCGAAGTTGTAACAGTGGGGGCAGCCGTACCAGAAAACCTCGGCTACCTCAATTTTGTCAGGCGGGCTGCTGGTACCCTGGCTGGCAGTCATGCTGCGATAGTGTTCGCCCTCGGAATATTTCCAGTTGGCGCTGGTCGCAGCGGCCGGAAAAGCAGGTACGCTCAGTTCTATTTCATCCGTCGCGGCTTCTTCTTCCTCGAGACCTTCGGTTTCCGCAACACTGTCGATAGCATCCTGCTCAGCGGCGACTTCCTCTTCTGTAGGAATATCCGGCGTTTCTTCCGGGGCGGCCTCAGTGCTTTGCGGCGCTTCGGGCTGGGCCTCATCCGGGCTTTCACATGCCGTTATAGCCGCCAGAAAGAAGGCAATCAGGATTAACAGTGTCGCGCGCGGATTCATAACGAGATCCTTTGTATTTGCCATGCGGCAGCTACCGTAGTCCCTGTATACAGGCTGCGACAGCATCTGTTTGTTCCTGGCTGAGCAACACCGTGATAATAATTTTTTGTTTCACGTTGTACCGGGCCAGGCCGACCCGCCTTGGTTGGCTATGGAAAAGTTCGGAAAGCCGCATGTTACACTGCGGAGCAGCGGCGTATTTTACACGAAATCCCCAGCCAAAATCCTTATCAAAATCCTTATAAAGGGTCGTCGCAGAGCTTTCATGTCACACTACCCGGACGCCAGATTTCTGACCAGTGCGCACCAGCCCGGGCAGTTCGTCGAGGACACGGGCTGCGAAGTGGCCTTTGCCGGGCGTTCCAATGCCGGGAAGTCGAGCGCGATCAACGCACTGGTCAATCAGCGGAACTTTGCCCACACCAGCAAGAGCCCCGGGCGTACCCAGCTCATTAACTTCTTCAGCCTGGGCGAGGGGCGGCGTCTCGTAGACCTGCCGGGTTACGGTTTCGCGCGCGTGTCCCGGTCCATGCAGTCCCACTGGCGCAAGCTGATGGGTGAATATTTCGAAGACCGTCAATCATTGGCAGGCCTGTTCGTCGTCGTCGATATTCGCCGTTCTATAGGTGATTTCGACTGGCAGATGCTCGACTGGGCGGAAAGTATCGGTTGTCCGGCACACGTGTTGCTGACCAAGGCGGATAAACTGAAGCGAGGTCCGGCTGCAAATACTTTTCAGCAGGTGCGCAAAGAGTTACCGGAAGGTATGACCGTGCAGTTATTTTCGGCGACAAAGAAAGATGGGATCGATGAGGCGAGGGGAGAGTTGGACAGGATGCTCGGAAGATAAAAAAATGCCCCGGGCGCTGAGTACAGGGGAGCGCCCGAGGCCGCGGTAACCGGCTTGGGGTAACCGGAAACCAACCCGCCAAGGGAGGATGGCGGGGGGTGCCGAAGCACCCACGACTATTATGACTCAAAACTGTGTAGTTGGTTCAACCGGGCAGAATTTTTTAGTGGGCCTCGTCCCAGTTCCTGCCGATGCCGGTGTCCACCTTCAGTGCCACGTCTAGTTGCGCAGCGGCATTCATAAGTCCAGCTATTTCAACGGCTACCGATTCGGTATCGCCCTCAGGTACCTCGAAAACCAACTCGTCGTGGACCTGCATAATCATCCGTGTATCTAACTGGTTACTTTCGACCCAGGCATTGATGTCGAGCATGGCCCGCTTGATTATGTCTGCCGCTGTACCCTGCATCGGCGCATTGATAGCACTGCGCTCTGCATACTGGCGCCGCTGGGCGTGGCGCGCATTGATGTCGGGCAGGTAGAGTCGCCGCCCGAAGACAGTCTCGACGTAGCCCCTCTCTTTCGCCTGTTCGCGGGTACGGTCCATGTAATCCCGTACCCCGGGATAGCGTTCGAAGTACAGGTCCACATAGTCCTGAGCCTCGTGGCGCCCTATGTTGAGCTGCTTAGCCAGCCCGAAAGCCGACATGCCATAGATCAGCCCGAAGTTGATAGCCTTCGCCGAGCGTCGCTGCTCCGCAGTAACATCCTCCAGCCTTATTTCGAAAACTTCGGCTGCGGTCGCCCGGTGTATGTCCTGGTCGTCCGCGAATGCCTTCAACAGGCCTTTGTCCCGGGAGATATGCGCCATGATGCGCAGTTCGATCTGGGAATAGTCAGCCGACAGGAGCCGATAGCCGTCGGGTGCGATGAAGGCCTGCCTGATCTTGCGGCCTTCCTCTGTCCGTACAGGAATGTTTTGCAGATTCGGGCCCGACGATGACAGCCGCCCGGTCGCTGTTACGGCCTGGTGGTAGGAGGTATGCACGCGTCCGGTGCGCGCCGATACCTGCTCGGGCAGCCGGTCTGTATAGGTAGTCTGCAATTTGCTGAGCGACCGGTATTCCAGTATCAGTCGCGGCAGTTCGTATTCGTCGGCCAGATCCTGCAACACGTCCTCCGCAGTCGACGGTTGGCCTTTGGGTGTCTTGCGGATGACGGGTAGTTCGAGTTCTTCGAACAGGATCTGCTGCAGCTGTTTGGGTGAACTCAGGTTGAAGTCGTGGCCGGCCTCTTTGTGCGCCTGCTTTTCGAGCTTGGCCATGGACTTGATGAGCTGCTTGCTTTGCTTTTTGAGCAGCCCGGTATCGATAAGCACCCCGGCTTCTTCCATGTCCAGCAGCACCCGGACCAGCGGTTGCTCGATTTCGGTATACAGTTTCTGTAGTGTCTTGGTGGCTTCCAATTGCGGCCAGAGCTGCTCGTGCAGTTGCAGGGTGATGTCGGCATCTTCGGCGGCGTAGGGCGCGGCCTTATCCAGTTCGACTTCGTCGAAGCACAGTTGTTTTGCACCTTTACCGGCAACGTCTTCGTAATGAATGGTCTCGACACCCAGATAATGCCGGGCGACCGAGTCCATGTCGTGCCGGGTTGCCGTGCTGTTCAGCACATAGGATTCAAGCATGGAGTCATATGCCATGCCCGCAAGCCTGATCCCGTAGTTGGCAAGTATGTGTGCGTCATATTTGAGGTTATGGCCCACTTTCCTGGCCGTGAGATCCTCGAGCCAGGGCTTCAGCTGCTTGAGTACCTTGTCCCGGTCGAGTTGCTTCGGAGCGCCCGGGTAACTGTGGGCCAACGGCAGGTAGCAGGCTTCGCCCTTGTCGACCGCAAACGACATGCCGACAAGCTCGGCCTCGGTGTAATCGATGCTCGTCGTTTCCGTATCAAAGCCGACAAGCCCGGCTTTCTTTATCCGCTTGATCCATTTATCGAGCCGGGCCTTGCTCAGGATTACGTCATAGTCGGCGGGTGGTTGTGCAGGAACTTTGGCGACCGGCTCTGGCTCAACCGTTTCATCCAGTTTCCTAAGCAGGCGACGAAGCTCCAGTTGTTCGTAAAGCTTGCGTAAACCTGCCGTGTCCTGTTTGCCGCGCGACAAACTGTCGGGCGTCATTTCAAGTTCAAGGTTGCAGTCGATGGTTGCCAGCTTGTAGGACAACAGCAACATGTCCCTGTTTGCTTCGATACGTTCTGCGATGCCTTTGGCGCCGCGGATATCGAGGTCGGGTACTTTATCGAGGTTCGCAAGTATTTCATCGATGCCTTCAAACTCGGCAAGCAGCGCAACCGCAGTTTTTGGGCCTACCTTGGGTACGCCGGGGATGTTGTCGGAGCTGTCGCCCACGAGTGCGAGGTAATCGATAATCTGGTCCGGCCTTACCCGGAACTTCTCGACGACACCCCTGGCATCCATCTTTTTCGGTTCGGCGCCCGGGCCACGCGGCATGGTGTCGAGCAGTGTGATTTGCTCGTTGACCAGCTGGGCCATGTCCTTGTCGCCCGTTGAGATCACGGTCTCAATGCCTGCAGCGGCCGCCTGCGTTGCAAGCGTGCCGATCACATCGTCAGCTTCCACACCCTCGATACGCAGTAACGGCAGGCCCAGCCCTTCGATGGCAGCCAGCAGCGGGTCTATCTGTTCCCTGAGTTCGTCGGGCATCGGCGGCCGGTTGGCCTTGTACTCGGCATACAACTCGTCCCTGAAAGTCTTGCCCGGGGCATCCATGACGACCGCAATCAGTTCCGGCTGCATATCACCGAGGATTTTGTGCAGCATGTTGAGGACGCCGTGGATCGCGCCCGTCTGTGCGCCGCTGCTTGCTGTCAGCTCGGGCAGCGCATGAAATGCCCGGTACAGATACGAAGAGCCGTCTATCAGTAACAGCGAGCGGGGTTCGGTCATGGTGCAGGCGTGGCGTCGGCGGGCTCGTCTTCGTCCGTAGTGTCCGGCTCTTCCCCGGGTTTCGGTCCGGCTTCCTCGACCGGTTGTGGTTCTATCGTCGCTTCCTGCGCCGCGACCTCTTCGGCCTCACCCTCTACCGGGATATACAGGTCACCTTTCAGTCCGCAACCGGACAACGCAAAGGACAGGGCGCAAACGGCGGCGATATGTTTCCATTGCTCAGTCATCTTCATTCAACTCCTGTGCTACCCGGCGGTAGGCATCGCGGAAACTGATCCCTTCATCCAGCACCAGTTGGTTAGCTTTTTCGGCCGCATGGATAGCAGGATCAAGCTCGATATTCTCCGGCGCAAACTCGATACCGGCAATGAGCTGCGCCATGATGCCCGCCGATGCGCCGGCTATATCAATCGCGCGAAACAGCGGTGACTTAATGCGCTGCAGATCACGCTGGTAACCGGACCCCAGTTTTGCGCTTAGCCCTAAGATTTCCATGACCGCGGCATTCAGTGTGGCTGTGGCGCCGCGGACCAGTTCAAGCACATCAGGATTGCGTTTCTGCGGCATGATCGACGAACCGGTGGTCATGTTGTCGGGCAGGCGTACATACGCAAACTCCTGCGTATTAAAAATCAGCAGGTCGGCAGCCAGTTTGCCGAGGTCCTGCATGAGCATGCACAGTTCGAAGACCAGCCCGGCCTCGGCTTTGCCGCGCGACAGTTGCACCGCCGTTACCGGTTCATGCACGATGGCAAAACCCAGAGCCGCAGTAGTCGTTTCGCGGTTCACCGCTAGTCCCGGCGTGCCGTATCCTGCAGCACTGCCGAGCGGGTTCTTGCTGATGCGCCGTGTCGCCGCGGCGATACCGTCCGCATCGTCATCCAGTTCCGCGGCAAACCCGGTTGCCCACAGCCGGACCGAACTGGGCATGCCCTGTTGCATGTGCGTGTAACCGGGCAGTTCGATATCGCCCTCGCGTTCGGCCAGGTCACGGAGCGCCTGCGCAGCATCACGCGCAGCCGCTTCGAGATCGTCAGCCGCATCCAGCAGGTACAGGCGCAGTGCGCCAAGCACCTGGTCGTTGCGCGAGCGCCCGAGGTGTACCCGCTTGCCGGCCTCGCCAATGGTATCGGTCAGTCGTGTTTCGAGAGCCGTGTGCACGTCTTCGTCGTCGAGACTGATAGACCACCCGCCGGCAGCATGGTCCGCCGCGAGCTTTTCCAGCCCGTCCTTTATCGCTTTGAGATCATCGTCGGCAAGGAGTCCCTGTTCGTTCAACATGGCCGCGTGCGCAATAGATGCGCGCACATCGTAGGGCACCAGCCGACCGTCCAGCGTATGATCCTCGCCGGCTGTATAGTGCAGAACCTGTTGGTCGAGCGGTTCGCCTTTGTCCCACAGACGCTTCATATGAACTCCAAATACTACGAGTCAGGCGGTTCCGGTCGCCTGTTCGGCATCCGTTAGCGCTTCGATGCTTTTTACAACCAGGGTGCCCGTGCCTTCGTTAGTAAATACTTCCAGCAGCAGGCTGTCGGGCTGTGAATAAGAAATAATATGCACACGCGGTACACCACCGTTTATAGCCGTTTCAATCGCTTTCGCTTTTGGCAGCATGCCATCTGCGAGCGAACCGTTCTCCTGTAGTTTGTTCAGGCCTGCCAGGTCAAGATAGGAAATCAGCGAACCCGGATCCGCGAGATCCTCCAGTATCCCCGGCGCGCCTGTGGCCAGTATCAGTTTCTCGGCGGCCAGCGCCGAGGCCAGTGCCGCGGCAACTGTATCGGCATTGATATTCAGGAGTGTGCCCCCGACGTCGGCCGATAGTGCGCTGATGATCGGCACATTACCTCGATCAATTTCTGCCCGGATCATATCTGTATCGAGTGTTTCGATATCGCCGACAAAGCCAAAGTCGATGAGTCCTTCACCCCCGATTTCCACCGGCGGACGCTTACAGGCTTCTACCGGCCCCGGGTTCGAAGCGCCCATCGCTATCGCCGGCAGCTCTATAGAGCTGCAGGTTTTCAGGACCTGCGTGCAGATATCCGCGTTGACTTCGGCCATGACCTCGAGCGTCTGTTCATCGGTAATGCGCCGCCCTTCGACGGTGCGCGGTACCTGCCCGCGTTCCGTGGCTAACCGTGTGGTCTGTGGACCGGCGCCGTGCACGAGAATGACGCACACGCCAACCTGGTGGAGGATCGCAATCTGTTCCAGCAGTGCACGCGTATTCGCCGGGCTCAGGAAAAGTTCTCCGCCCGCTTTAACGACAAAGGTCTTGCGTTTGAACATACGGATATAGGGTGCCGCATGTTTCAGCGCGGCAACCACGATATCCCGATCCCGATTGTTCATTTTCATGCTCATGAATCTTGTTTAACTGTTGACCAGCATTTGGTGGAGTACTGCCATCTGTGCATACATGCGGTTGCGCGCTTCGTGGATGACTACGCTGCGCGGGCCATCGAGTATGCGGTCAGCGACCACCACACCACGCCGCACTGGCAGGCAATGCATAAAACGGCAATCATCCTGTGCGGTGTCGAACCACGGTTCATCAACACACCAGTCATCGAGTCCGCGGCGGAATTCTTCATCGGCCGGACGGTTGCCATAGTGCTTCGTCGAACTCCATGACTTGGCATAAATAACGTGCGCCCCTTCGAGTGCACCATCGTGTTCGCTGGTCTCGACGACCGAGCCGCCCGAGGCTTCCGCCGCTGCCGAAGCTTTCTGCATGATCGCGTCCGGCAATTCGAAACCGCCCGGCCGCAGCACGGTGACATCCATGCCGCGCATGGCTGCCATATGTAAGGTTGCGGCGGGTACGGCCAGCGGCAGCGCGCGCGGATGGTATGCCCAGCTCAGCACGAACTTGCCGCCCGATTTCGGAATCCCCAGGTCGTCCATCGTCTTCCAGTCGGCCAGGCTCTGGCACGGGTGGTTGATCGCGGACTCCATGTTGATACGCGGGATCTCGCAGAGTTCACGCATCGAGTTGAACTCCCTATCGGCGAGGTCGGCCTCCAGGCTTTCGCGTTCGGCGAACGCGCGGATGCCAATCGCATCGGCGTACGAAGCGATCACCGGCACGGCTTCACGGATATGTTCCGCGGCCATGCCGTCCATGACGATACCGGGGCGGGTTTCCAGCCCGTGGATCGACATATTCGGCGAGATGACGAAGGACCCGCCGCCGAGGCGCGTCATCGCTGCCTGGAACGACGCCAGCGTCCGCAGCGAAGGACTGAGGAACAACAACGCCAGAACTTTGCCCGCTAGCGCGTGGGGCTCCGGGTTGCTTTCCAGCCGCCCTGCCAGTTCCAGCAGGGCATTGATATCCTCAACCTGAAAATCGGCGAGATCATGAAAATCTTTCATTCCTGTTACCTCTAACATTCAAGTAGCTGCAAGCGCTGCAACCAGTTCATCCACATGTTCATCGTTCAGTATGAGCGGTGGCAATAACCGGATCACGTCCGGATCGCCGCTGGTCCCCACCAGTATGTCCTTGTCCAGCAATGCATCGCGCGCTGCCTTCGCGCCACCTTCGCAATGCAGCCCGAGTAACAAACCCTTGCCGCTGATCTTGTTGACCGGTCCCGTAAGGCACTCGGCCTGAAGCCGGCTAGATATTTTCTGCACATTTTCGAGCAGGTTGTCGCGTTCAATTACATCGAGGACCGTTGAAATCAGCGCGCTTGCGAGCGGGCCGCCACCGAAGGTCGTGCCGAGGTCGCCGTTGCCGAGACATCCGGCGGCATCTCCGGTAAGCATGAGTGCGCCGACCGGGAAACCGGCGCCGAGCGCTTTAGCCGTGGTCAGGATATCGGGCTGCAGATCGTACAGGTCCGCAGCAAATGCGTAGCCCGTGCGGCCGACCCCGGTCTGGACCTCGTCGACGATCAGCAGTGCGCCGTGCTGTTTGCAGGCGGAGACGATCGCATCCACGAAATCGGGAGCCAGGTCGTAAGCGCCGGCGACACCCTGGACCAGTTCGATGACCACGGCTGCCGTGTCACTGTCTACCATCGCATGTGCCGCTTGCGCATCGTCCCGCGGGATGAAATCGACATCGAAAGGCGTGCGCGGAAATCCGTACCACTTGTCGTGCGCACCCCAGGTTACGGCACCAGCCGCAGCAGTACGGCCGTGAAAACTGTGTTCGACGGCAAGTATTTTGTTGCGCCCGGTCTTCTTGAGCGCAATCCGAAACGCATTCTCGTTCGCCTCAGCGCCGCTGTTTACGAAAAATATCCGCTGCAACCCCTCAGGCGCAAAGGCGGCGAGCTTGCGGGCCGCTGTCGCGCGTACCTCCAGGGCAACGGCATTACTCTGGAAAAACAGTTGTTCGGCCTGCTTGTTCAGCGTCTCAAGCACATCCGGATGCGCATAGCCGAGCGAGGCTACTGCGTGACCGCCGTAAAAATCCAACAACGTTCGCCCGTCCCGGCAGGTGATGTGCACCCCTTCCGCTGCGACGGGTTCGAAGTCGTACTGTCCGTAAACCTGCAGCAGGTGCTGCTGTTCGGCTTCGCGCGCATTGTAGGACTTGCTAACCATGGCATTCATGCTCAGGTCCACCCCGGTCCCGGCGCAGTCAGGCCGGCCGTTTCATCGAGTCCGAGTTTGATATTCATCCATTGCACCGCGCCGCCGGCCGCGCCTTTAACGAGGTTATCGATTGCGATGAATACCGCCGCACTGGTGTCATCGACCGCGGCACCGATATGTGCGTAATTACTTCCGGCAACGTCCTTAATGCGCGGCGCACCGTCCGTGACCTTGACGAAGGTCTTACCCGCGTAGAAAGAGCGCAGCTGCGTCTGCAGTTCTGTCGCGCTGATTGGTTGCACAAGTTTCGCCTGCAACGTCATGTGTATACCGCGTGCGAAAGGCCCGGAGTGGGGCACGAAATGCAGCGAAGCATCCACGCCTGTCAGCGTTTCAGCAATGCCCGTGACCTCGGGCGCATGACGATGCGCCAGGGGTTTGTAGGCGTAGAGGTTCGACTGGCGAAACGGGTGATGCGTGGTCTCGATGGGTGCACGGCCCGATCCGGTACTGCCCGTGATACCGAATGCGCTGATATCGGCCTCGGTCAGTTTGAGTTGTAAGAGCGGCACTATGCCGAGCAGCATCGCGGTCGAGAAACACCCCGGGTGGCCTATATGCGGCTGTGCAGGGTTGTCCATGTGTTCGGGCAAACCGCTCGCGAACCGTTCGATCAGTCCGGGTGCACCATGCGGTTCTCCGTAGACGGCTTCCCACCCGGCCGCAGTCGGATACCGGAAATCGGCGGAGGCATCTACGACCGTCGCATCGCAGCCTTGCTTGTCCGCCTGCTCCAGCACTTCGGCAATGAGTTTTGCACTCGCGCCGTGTGGCGCCGCCGAAAACAGCGCAACCTTGCCATTCAGGTGTTCGCCCACAGCCGGGCGTTCTATGTAGCGTTGCTCGCCAAACGAATTCTGCAGGTTCGGGAACACTGAATTGATAGCCTCGCCCGCCTGGCTTTCAGACACGGCGGCAGCCAGATGCAGCTGCGGGTGCCCGGCGATCAGGCGCAGCAATTCCCCGGCAACATAGCCGGTCCCGCCGAGGACTATGGCCGGAATTTTCATGGCACCGGTCATGACTGCTCCAGTTTCAATATCTCAGCGACCGCATCTCCCAGTTCGGCAGAGTTTGTGATCGCGTTAATTGCCTGGATATTCAGACGGCTCTTTATGATTTTGCGGCCCACCTCATTGTCGGTTGCCGGACCCGTGACCAGGTCGGTTTGCATACCGAACTCCTTACTGAGGATATCGACGCCACCGTTGGCGCCGACCGGGTCGTTGGCGCACAACACCAGGCAGGAGAGCGCTTCGCTGATATCCTTGTCTTTCAGGATGGCCTCCACGCCGTAGGTGCCGAGCAGGCCATCGCCGAGTTCGAAAACGACAACGTCCGGGCGCTCGCCGCACAACTGGTTCAGCATCGTACGTGTCACAGCCGGGCCGTTATTGGTGGTCGTCGTTACCACGCCGTAGTCGGTAAAAATCGCGGTATTACGCGCACCCGCATCTTCCATCGCCAGGATATCGCGGCGCAGGGACACGCCGGTCGCCTTGAACGCATCGACGGTATACCCGAGGTGGCGCAAACGGCTGACGATCGCGCAGGCAGCCGCCGTTTTACCGGAGTCCATACAGGTGCCGGCAAGTGCCACGACCGGCACGCCATTGGTTTCCAGTTGCATATCATCCTGCAGCGGCTCTGCGCCTATGCGCGCGGGTACACCAATGCGTTCCCCCAGGTATGGGAAATCGAGCACGGTCCCGAGTACCTTCGCGTTGAAGGGTTGGCCGAAGTTGGTATTAATCGAATCACATACGCCCATGACGCCGCCGATGTTGAGTATCTGCAGCTCATCGCCCGGCGTGAGCTCGGTTGGCAGGTGACCGGAGTATCCGAACAGCGCATTGCGGTGCCCGAGTGCACCGACTACGATGTCGCCACGCTTCAACTGCGCCATGCGACCACTCGTTAACTCGAGTGTGTTGTAGGTCGCCTTGTTGTTCAGTATTTCGGCCGCGATAACCACGCCTTCTTCGCAGGGGATATCCGCCGAGACCCGCAGCTCGCGTTTCAGCGGCAGGTCTTGGGTAACCGAAGCAATTTTGTCTGCGATGACGGTTTTCATTTTTGTTCCTTGCCTGCCTTGGCCGCGCGCGACTGCAACATGCCCGGCAGTGCCAGGATGCGCGAAAAGCCTAGCGCGTCCTGCGGTGTCCATTCGCCGGCGGCTTCGCCGTAGACGCCCTTGCTTGCAGCCATGAGCGAGTAGGGCGATTCGACGCCCGCCACGAAAGCATTACCCGGACGCAGGATCAGTTTTACGTCACCGCTGACGTGTTCCTGTGACGATTCGAGCAGGGCCTCTATATCGCGGCAGGCGGGATCGAGTTGCTTGCCCTCGTGCACGAAATCGCCGTAGGTGTTCGCAAGACTTTCCTTAACACGTGACTGCAACGCGCTGAGGGTGAGTTTCTCGAGTTCGCGGTGCGCGTCTAAAAGCATTTCGGCAGCCGGCGCCTCGAATGCAACGCGACCCTTGGTGCCGAGCACCGTGTCGCCGACATGGATACCGCGGCCTATACCGAAGCCGCCGCCGATAGTTTCAAGTTTTTCGATCAGTGCAACCGGGTCGAGTGTCTGTCCGTTCAGCGCAACGGGAATACCCTTATCAAAACCGATGCTCAGTTGCTCGGGCGCTTTCAGTTTGTCGAAGGCGCCTGCCGACAGGACCCACTCGGACTCGGGAATGGTGTCATGCGAATCAAGCGTTTCCTTGCCGCCTATAGAGACGCCCCACAGGCCGCGGTTGATGGAATAGTCGCCGCCGGAAGGGGGCATCGGGTAGTTGTTGTCCGTGAGGTATTTGACCTGTTGCTCACGCACGAAGGACTGGTCACGCACAGGTGCCAGCACTTCGAGTCCCGGGTTCACGGTCCGCAGCGCTACTTCGAACCGCACCTGGTCGTTACCCGCCGCCGTGCAGCCGTGGGCGACTGTCGTCGAGCCGCGCTCGCTCGCGAGCTCGGCCAGCAAGGTGGCCTGTATCCCGCGCTCCGCGCCCACACACAGTGGATACAGGTTGCCACGGCGTATATTGCCCGCGATCAGATAACGCAATACCCGGTCGAAGAATTGCTGGCGTGCTTCGACGAGCACATGCTCTTCTGCGCCGAGGGTCAGCGCCCGTTCCTCGAGGTTGGCAGCCGCGGTGTCGTCGAGGCCGCCGGTGTTGATACACATCGTTACGACCGGGCGGTTGTAGGTTTCTTTCAGCCAGGGCACGCAGAAGGACGTGTCCAGTCCGCCGGAGTACGCAAGGATGATGGGTGTTGTGTCAGTCATGTTCGTAACTTTCCCGGTTGCCTAAGTCAGCAGGGACGAACGCAGCCGTCCCAGCAAAGTTTTCTGGTCGCGGCCGTTTTCGGTCGCAACAAAAATCGTGTCGTCGCCCGAAACGGTCCCGACGATCTCCGGCCAGCCGCTGCGGTCGAGATACACAGCAACCCGCTGCGCGCCGCCTATTGCCGTTTTGATTACCGTTAAATTGTTGCCGGCCGTTTGTATGTCGCGTACAAAACCTGCCGGCAACCCGGTAACGCCTGCGGGTGCCTGTTCCTGCTCGATACGCTGGTAACCTGCGCCGCGTTTAACGATCCTAAGTTCGCGCAGGTCGCGGCTTACGCTCGACTGCGTCGCTTCGATCCCCTGCGCATTCAGTTGCTCGACGAAGTCGGATTGCCGGCGCACTGTGCCCGTGCCCAGGATTTCAAGCAGGGCCTCGCGGCGTTTGTCACGAATTTCGGTAGCACTCGGCATGATTCAATATAAATAATATGCACATAATTTAAATAGTTTGCGCATATTATCACCATAGCCAGGCAAGTCAAGCGGCCGGCCCACATTCCCAAAGATCTATTGAAAGCTATGATTTACGCGGGTTTCAGGTCGACTCGGGCACCTGAAAATCAAATTCCGAGGTACCCATGGGGCGTCCCCCGGGGCCGAAACGCCGCTCGGTGAAGCGGCAGTGCCCCGCGTTGTTAACCGTGACCACGCTCGCCGAGCGGGTGCCGTAGTCTGCGCCCTCGATGAACGGCACGGCCGCGACCCGGGGTTCGGTATCCGCAGCGACGGGTTCGTCGTACAGGAGGAGTTCGAGCAACGTGCCGTGATCCGGTGGGCCTGTTTCGAGCAGATGGCCGAGTTGATGGTTTAGCCAGGTGAGTTTCGGCCACGGGTCATCGACTGCCGTATTACTCAATCCGTAAATACCGGCAGGAAGATCGTCTTGTCGGAGTTCGGCACCGTTGCCGCCGGTTAAGCGCTGCAGTTTGCCGGGCGTTGCCAGTAACAGGCCGAAACCGCCGTACAGCGCATTACGTTCGCTCAGTAAATCTATGGCAGAAGGTGTTTCATTTTTGAGCCACGCGGTCACGAGTTCGCCTCGCGACCGCGCGTTTGTTTCAGGTGCCGGCAGGTCCGGGCGGTTGGTGACGACCGCGAACCTGCCGGCGCGGTTCATACCCAGCCAGCTACCGCCCGCTTCCAGGTCGATCCCGCCGAGTACGTCCGGGTTGTCTTGCCACCAATCGGCCGCCGCCGCCGGCCGTGCATGAAACTCATCACGGTTGCCCAGAAAAACCAGCGGATAATCCGGGTGAACTTGCCAGGCTATGCTGAGCAGGCACACTTTCAGGTGCGCTCGCCAGTGCGGCGTGAGAAGTCACCGCTTAAATTAAGTTCCGCGAGCCGTGGTCCGTCCCACCCGTCGAACCAGTGTTCGATCAGCCGGAACGCGATCGACGTTATAGGGGGCAACACAATATTGCCGGCCGCTATTTCTTCCCGTGTAAACCAGCCTGCGTCAGCGAGTTCGCCGTCAGTGCGATGGATAAGTTTACTCACCGCCTCGGCATGGAAACCGATCATGACGGCAGTCGGAAACGGCCAGGGCTGTGAACCCATGTAATGTACTTTGCCGACATCGATATCGGTTTCTTCCTTTACTTCCCGGCGAACGGAGTCCTCAAGCGATTCACCCGGCTCCACGAAGCCTGCAATCGTCGAGTAACGACCCTCAGGCCACCGCACCTGGCGGCCGAGCAGGCATTTGTCGCCATCGATGGTAAGAACAATAATCGCCGGATCGAGCCGCGGAAAACTGCGGTGGCCGCATTTGGGGCTGGCGCATTCGAGCACGAAACCGCCCTCCAGGGACAGGTTGGGCAAACCGCAGACACCGCAGTAGCGATGCCGGCCATGCCATTCGACCATGCCCTTGGCGTAAGCCAGTAGCGCGGCGTCGTCTTCGGGCAGGTCACCGAGTATTCCCCGGAAGTTTTCGAAAGCCACCTCGCCCGGACCGTTGTCGCCCAGTTCGTCCGGCAGTTCGACGGCGAAGATGTGCTGCGCATCGAGTTGCCCAAGGTAAATACCGGTCTCCGGTTGCCATGTTTCCCCGAGTTCCGCCCGCTTGAGTAATGCGGCCGCATTCCCATGTACAAGACATCGCGATTTCCACACCGCGACGAAGCGCGTGTTCGAATCGTTAAGTGTCGAGGCCAGCCGTGCAGCGTCGGCACGTAGCTCGGCCATACGCTTTATAGAGCCGCCTGAGAAAAAGGTAGTCAGGGTCATCGCCCAAGCCTAACGCTTCGGGGATGACTTAACTATTCTGCATGCTTGATTTCGCAGAACGGACAGCGCTGATAGTCAAGCGCATAGCGATCCTGAATATAGGGTCCGCCGCACTCGCCACATGCGGCAAAAAATAATTCCCTCTCACGGGTGAGAGCATAGAAAAGATTCCAGGTACGTTCGAAGCACAGGCCCGGATCGGGGTGAACGGAACGGTAAGTCTCAAATGCATCACAGATGCGTTCGCCCAGGCCGACAGGATCGAGCCGCCCGCAAACGACAGTTCCTTCTGCGTCATTTAGCTGCATGACTCCGCAATACAAAAACAGGCAGGCCAGTACCGTGGCTTCCGATTGCCTCCCGGACGAACTGACAAAAGCCGCAATCTGTGTCGGAGACTTGCCACGGCGGCGTTTTACCTGGTTGTTACCCGTTGCTTTGAAATAGGTTGCATATATTTTTCGTATCCGGTCTTCCGAGAATCCGGTACACGCCCGAATGGTTCCGGTCCGCGCTTCGTGCCCGATCATGCGCACGGCCAGGTTGAATTTGGACATCTCGCCGGCGTATCGATTGTCAGTAATCCGCATTTTCAAATCTCCCCGCTATTACCATAAATGGTTATTTTCGACCAAAAATGTATACTAACTGCCTTTTATGAGAAATAAATCACATATATAGTAAATCGCCCTGTCGTCGCCCGGAGCCGGAAAATGCCCCAAAAACACCCAGATTCGTCAGTCCCGACCGAGATTGCAGAAATCGTCGATATCAATCGAGAGTTCCTGAGGCTGCTGGCGGACCCCCGCCTCGCCGGAACGGGGGGCGCCCTGGGGCTGGATGAGGCAACACTGAGCTGCCTGCGCCAGCTAAACCCGGGCCAGCTTGAAAACATTGCTACGGCGCCGCTGCTACTTGCTGAATTCGGCCCTTTTCCAGGCGGCCACCCGGCGGATGACAAATACTCACCACGCAACGACCGGATGGTTGCCGACGAAAATATCTGCGCGGACTGGCAGCGTGAACTGGTGGGGTTTGCCAATCGCTTGCTGACTTTTGTCTGGCAGGCTACCCGCCATGACCCGGTTCTCAGTGCCTTCTGCCTGGGACTCGATAAATCGCAGGCGCTGGAGCTTGCCAAACTGGGCTTCAGCGGGATCAGCCGCAGCGGGGACAGCGTAGCTGCGGGCCTGCATGCACGCCTGTCCCTCCACCCTACCTTCTGGCCGGACCTGATCCGGTCTGTGCGCAACGGCAGTCGCGAGCAGCAACTTGCATCCCAACTTGCGGCGATTCAGTTGTCGATAATCCGCAGGTTTACACCTGCGGCAAGAACAAGGGAGCCTCGTTACTTCTGACCGTCAACCGGCATCGCCGGACGGTGCTATGGTCATCGGTAAGCAACAATTGCACAATCCGCGGTCATGTCCGCCCTGTCGCTATGCAACCTGACCAAGACCTACGCTAACGGAATCACGGCGCTGAAGTCTATCGACCTCGAAGTTCAGGAAGGCGATTTTTTTGCTTTGCTGGGACCAAATGGAGCAGGCAAGACCACTGCAATCGGCATAGTAACTTCGCTGGTCAACAAGACCTCGGGGAAGGTCCGCGTATTTGGGCACGATATCGACACCGATCTTGCAGCTGCCAAGGCTTGCCTGGGTGTCGTGCCGCAGGAAGTAAACCTGAACCAGTGGGATAACGTACATAACTGTGTGCTCAACCAGGCCGGTTTTTACGGGCTGGCCCGCAAGCATGCGCGGGAGCGTACCGAGATAGTTCTGCGTGAACTGCAGCTTTGGGACCGGCGTGCCGAAACCTCGCGCAACCTGTCGGGTGGCATGAAACGCCGCCTGATGATTGCCAGGGCACTCGTGCACGAGCCGCGGTTGCTTATCCTCGACGAGCCGACCGCGGGTGTGGATATCGAAATCCGCCGCTCGATGTGGGCGTTTTTGCGGCAGATAAACGAGCAGGGCACAACAATAATTTTGACTACCCACTACCTGGAAGAGGCCGAGAACCTGTGCCGGCATGTGGGCATCATCGACGCGGGTCAGATAGTCGAACATGACCGTATGTCCGCGGTGCTGCGCAAATTACGTCAGGAGATTTTTGTGCTGAGCCTGGCCGACACCGTGCCGTCTTCGCTTAGTCTGATTGGTTTCGATTACCAGGTCGTCAACGAGCACGAAATCGAAGTCGAAGTGCACGGCGACCGGAACCTTAACCAGTTATTTGAGGCATTGTCGCAGGCAGGGGTTCAGGTAAGTAGTATGCGCAACAAGACTAACCGTCTCGAAGAATTGTTCATGCGCCTGGTTGACCGCAGGGACAAGGAATTGACCGAGCGTATCGCGGAACCGGAAATAAGAATCTGACATGAACTTCCAGCGGCAAATGATTGCGCTGTACACGGTAGCCCGCAAGGAAATCGTGCGTATCCTGCGTATCTGGCTGCAAACAATCGTCCCGCCGGTAATTACGATGACGCTGTATTTCATCATCTTCGGCAACCTGATAGGGCGCCGCATCGGTGAAATGGGCGGCTTCGAGTACATGCAATATATGGCGCCGGGCCTGATCATGATGTCAGTAATCACGAACTCCTATGGCAACGTCGTGTCGTCATTCTTTGCGGCTAAGTTCCAGGGCCATCTGCAGGAAATGCTGGTCGCGCCGATGAAAAGTTATGTAATCATCCTCGGCCACGTGGCCGGCGGTATCGTGCGGGGCCTGGCAGTGGGCGCGGTGGTTACGGTGGTGGCGCTGTTTTTTACCAAACTGGAAGTACAGAATCCGTTTATCGCCATCAGTATCCTTGTACTTACCGCGATAGTCTTTTCGCTGGGCGGGATGATCAACGCAATATTTGCCCGCAAGTTCGACGATGTCGCGATTATTCCTTCGTTCGTGCTCGGGCCGCTGACCTACCTGGGCGGTGTTTTTTATACGACGTCGCTGCTGCCTGACTTCTGGGCGAAAGTTTCGGCCTTCAACCCGATCCTTTACATGGTGAATGGTTTTCGTTACGGGATGCTGGGCGTGTCGGATATAGATATCGTGACGGCCTACGTCATCATCCTGGCATTTGTCGTACTCGCTTTCGGCACTTGCTTTTACCTGTTGTCCCGTGGGATCGGGATCAGGGAGTAGAGAAGCAGGCAGATGTGTGGTCGCTTTGCTTTCTTTTCCCCCGTTGAGGCGGTTCAGCAAGCCTTTGGCGTAGACATCGAAGCTGCCGCCCCGCGTTACAACATTGCCCCCACCCAGTACGTAAATATTATCCGGCTCGATGAGTCCGGAGAACTTACACCTGATAGCTGTCGCTGGGGCCTGGTGCCGTTCTGGGCCAAAGACCCCGACATCGGGAACCGTATGATCAATGCGAGGGCCGAGACGATCGGGGAAAAACCCGCCTACCGCCAGGCATTTTCACGCCGGCGTTGCCTCGTCCTCGCAAGCGGTTTCTACGAATGGCACACCGACGATTCGGGTAAATGGCCGTGGTTTATTGCACGAAAAGATCGCGCCGTATTCGGGATGGCCGGTTTGTGGGAACTCTGGGAGAAGGGTGAAGGAGAGGACCTGAAAACCTGCACCATTGTTACCCGACCCGCAACCGAATTCATGGCCCGTCTGCACCACCGTATGCCTGTCATTATGGATAGCGGTGATATTCAGGACTGGTTGCAGCCGGGAGCGGCTGCGGAGAAACTCAGCTCCATGTTGCTGGGAGAGGTACGCCCGGAACTGGATGCCTGGAAAGTTAGCCGGCGGGTCAACAACCCGGTCAACGATGCGCCGGAATTAATCGAACGACAGGCCGACTGACGTTAAACGTCCACCGGAGCCAGCGGGCGCATAGCGATGACGACGGCTTCCATACCCGCGTGTACACCCAGTGCCGCACCTAGTTCCGTCGTCCAGGCGCACTCGACCTTGTCGAGGCGTTTTTCCAGCTCCGCCAGCAGTATCTTTCCCTGTATTGAATCAACGTGTCCGTGCGCGATGGCGACCTCCCAGCGGCCTGAATTTTTCTGGATTCGGGCAACGTACCGTGCGAACCGTTCGACCAGCCGAAAGCGCCCGGGCAGGAACCCGTGCACGCCGACCTTGCCGTTAGGCTTCATCATCAGGACCGGCGTAAGTCGCAGCCAGTCCGCGATGTGTTTGACAGCGGGCTTGACGCGGCCGCTGCGAACACCATTGGTCAGGTCCATCACGAGTGCGAAACAACGAATCTCTTTAATGTCTTTCGCGACCTGGCGGTTCAAGTCCGGACCGCGCAGCCCCTCGGCCACGAGGTCCGCAGCGCGCTTTGTTGCGAGACCCTGGCCTGCCGATGCGCAACTTGAATCCAGAACGGTGATGCGGTCGTTTGCGGAACTGCGGGTTGCCGCGGTGCGGGCGGCCTGCAGTGTCCCGCTCAGGCCACCACTGAGGTGTATGGACAGCACCTCGTTGAAATGCGAGCCGAGGAATTCGTACATGCGCCGGAAGTCACCCTGAGTGGGTTGTGAGGTGCCGGGGGTATTGGGGTTGGTTGCGAGTTCTGCCTGGAATTCCGCGGGGCTGATGCCGGTTTTGTCGAGGAAACTGTCGGTACCGAAAAGCACACGCAGGGGCACCATATGGATACCGAGTTCGGTCATCACGGCATCCGGGATATCGGCTGCGGAGTCGGTGACAATTGCCACATCCCGGTCCTCCTGTTGCAGTGCTCGCGCCTGCCCGATCATGTCGTCAGCCTTGGTCTTGGCGACCTCACCGAAGCCGGCGACGAGTTCGAAAACGTTCTCGGGGTCGTTGGTGTGGATATGGATACGCAGCCGCCGGGTCGAGCCGGCAATTACCATGCTGTTGCCGCAGGAGTGCAGGCTTGCGCGTATAGCTGCCGGATCCAGTTCCGTGCCTTCGACAAGGCACTCGGTGCAGTAGCGGTTATCGAGGTCGATGTCGTCAATGTTGTGGCTGACGTCGGTAAGGTCGGTAAGCGTTTCAACATCAGGCGTCTGGCGTACGGAACCGTGCAGTAAATAATCGACGCAGCCCTCGAGGATAGCCAGGAAACCGGATGCTCCGGCATCGACGACCCCGGCCTTGCGGAGCGCTTCGAGTTGATTTGTGGTTTTCGCGAGCGCTACAGATGCGGCATCGCGCAGCTTTGGCAACAGCTCGGCAAAATCATCACACTTGCGATACTCCTGTCCTGCTGCTGCGGTCGCATCGACAACCGTAATGATGGTGCCTTCCTGGGGATTATCCAGTGCAGTGCGCGTGTAAGCGGCGGCGCTCGAAAATGCATCGGCCAGTTCCCAGGTGCGGATGCGATCAAATTTTTCAAGCTGGTCGGCCAGGCCCTGAAAGAACTGTGCAAGCAGCGTTCCGGAGTTCCCCTGCGCACCGTCGAGCGCACCGTCTGCCATGCGGACCAGTAATTCACCCACGCCGTTTGCTTTGTGCTCTGAAATTGCAAGCCTGGCTGCGTGCGCCGTGTGTGCAAGGTTATTACCGGTATCGCCGTCCGGTACGGGAAAAACATTGATCCGGTTCAGGTGTTCGCGATCGCCGATCAGTTGTTGCAGGCCTGCAATCAGGCAACGTTGTAAGCGTGGTCCGTCAAGGTAATGGACGCCCTCGGCCATGCGAACGAACCTATTCCCTCAGGAGCAGAAAATCCCTGCCCTGATGGTTTAGTACGACACCGGCGGTATTTATTTCGGTAACCGTCGGGCCTTCGCTGGTGCGCTCACCTTCATGGTACTTGGACATATTGATGAATACGAAACGTTCACCCGGCTTTTCACTGTAAACATGGATGTCGAGACGCAGGGGCTGCAGGGTAATCGAACCGTCCAGCAGCAAGTCGGTCAGTGTCGGCAGATTGACCGACATCGTATTTGCCATTGAAGGAATATCTGCTGGGGCAGGTTTCGCGGGAGGCGGCGGCGCAGCTTCGGCCACAGGTTCCGGTTTGAGCTCCGCTTCGAGCCGGCGCGGTGCGGTACTCCGGGGCTGTTCCGGGGGCGATGTCGCCGTCCGTCCGGGGGTTGCCCGCGGCTGGCTTGAGTCGCGGTCGCCCGTCAGCCACATGACGGCCAGCAGGCTGATATTGATGCCGATCAGCAGGGCGACGAGCGGAATCCAGAACCCGCGTTTCTTACCCTTTTGTTGTACCCGGGAATCGGCCAGGCCAGGTACTTCATTGCGCCTGCGCTCATTTTCAGATTTGCGTAACGCATCGAGGATGAACGACATATCAGTTCGCCCTTGCCAGTCGCGGCGCGCCGACTCGCAGATCCGTATTGATCACTATCTGCGTCTGTTGGCCTACCAGCCCGTCAACGTTGAGGCGCTTGGCGACCTGGTAATTGCGCACCCGTGCCTCGAGGTTTTCGTCGAAGTAGTCCGAATTCATAGGGTCGATCGGATTACCCTGGATCTCTGCGAGGCTCTGGCGTAACCATGCGATGTCGGGATCCCGCATGCCGGGATAGAAAGCCTTCACAGCGCCGATCTGCGGCTTCCAGAGCAGCAGGTATTCGCCGTACCAGAGATTGAGGATTTCGTTAAGCGGCACGGCGTAGCGCGCATCGGCAATTGCGATGATTCCGTTCGAGCCTTCGATAGCTTCAAGTACGAGCTGGTGAATGCCGCCCTCGTAATCGCGGAGTGTCATTATTACGGGCCGGTCCAGGCGTTCGATTTGCGCAAGTGAGCCTTTCTGGAAAAGGCAGTACAGGTTTTTGGACTGCGCCTGTTCGCAGGCCCGTGAATTGCTATCGTCGAACTGAACGCCCCACAGGCTGAACAGGGCATTGAATGCCGTGCGGGTGTCGGTCAGCGTCGCGTTGTCGCGCATGAGCTGTTCGAGATCGAAATCACCGGCCACAGCTTCCGCGGCAGGTGCCATGGGTTCCGGTTCGGCTACTGCCGGCTCCGGGATTGATGTAGCCACTGTGGGTGCGGGGAGCTTCGCAGGTGCGGTAATCGCCCGCGGGGCCTGTGGCGCACTGCGCTCAGTCGCGAACCTGAGTGATGTAACAACAGCAGCGCCAGTCAGTACCGCTGCGCCAAGCGCGAATCCGGCTACCTTGAGCCATGCACGGCCGCGCCGGGTTTCCTCCGCATCCTCGCCGTATACCTCGGCCGCTGCACGCCGGACCATGCCCGGGTTGATTTCATGTTCCTCACGTGTAAATGCGCCGAGCAGGGTTCGATCGGCGATGACGTTGATAATTCTCGGCACACCGCCCGAAAGCCTGTAGAGCTCACGACAGGCCTGCGAAGTAAAAATATTGCCGGAACCTCCGGCAACGCTGAGGCGATGCCGCACATATTCTTCAGTTTCTTCCTGGCTCAAAGGTTCGAGGTGGTAACGGCCGGTAATGCGCTGGGCGAGCTGCCGCAGGTCAACCCTGGAGAGCATTGTGCGCAGTTCGGGCTGACCGATTAGCGTAATCTGCAGAAGTTTTTGGCTTGCCGTTTCGAGATTGGTCAGTAGCCGGATTTGCTCCAGCACATCGACCGCAAAATTCTGCGCTTCATCTACTATAAGAATTGTGCGGCGGCCCTTACTGTAGTTTTCCAGCAGGTAATTGTTCAGGGCGTCGGTAAGTTCTTTAAGGCTGGTGCGATCGTTGGGCTGAGGAACACCCAGTTCCGTCAGGATAGCGCCGAGGAATTCAGTGGCCGACAATTGGGGGTTAAGTATTAATGCAACGTCTGCATTCTCCGGCAGGCGTTGCAGGAGGCTGCGGATCAGGGTGGTTTTGCCGGTCCCAACTTCGCCGGTGAGCTGGATAAAGCCCCCGCTGTCCTTAATACCATAAATAAGATGGGCGAGCGCTTCGGTGTGCCGCTCGCTCATATAGAGATAGCGCGGGTTGGGTGTAATCGAGAATGGTTTCTCGTTGAGGCCGAAGAAGCTCGTATACATTGTTTGGATGCTTCGGAAACTTAGAGCGTATTCTAGCCCATTTAACGTTGCACCTTCAGGGGCGTCAGAGCGTGCGGTCGACTATGTAATGGGCGACTTGTCGGAGTGGCTCGCCGGACGGCCCGAGGATTTCGATTTCCGTCAGCGCCTTGTCCAGCAGTTCTGCCGCATGTTTGCGCGCTGCTTCCATGCCGAACAACGCAGGCCAGGTAGCCTTGGATTTTTCTATATCCGCGCCCTGTTGTTTACCGATCGTTTCAGTTTCACCTTCGATGTCAAGAATGTCATCTCGTATCTGGAACGCCAGGCCAAGGTGATCGATATAGTTTTCCAGCGCCTGGTACTCCGGATGATTGCGGTCGGCACATATAACTGCAGACATGACACTGGCATGTAACAGGCGTCCGGTCTTTAGCCGGTACATGTGTTCGAGTTCGCCGGTGGACAGCTGCTTGCCTTCCGCGCCGAGGTCCAGTGATTGTCCACCCGTCATACCACATGAGCCGCATGCGCTGGCCAGTAACTCGATCAACTTCAGCCGCGTTTCCAAATTGCACTGCATCTCCTCGTCCGTCGCCAGTACATGAATAGCGAGGGGCTGCAATGCATCGGCGGCAAGGATTGCCGTTGCCTCATCAAATGCTTTGTGGGTCGTGGGGTGGCCGCGTCTGAGGTCGTCGTCATCCATGGATGGCAGATCGTCATGTACAAGCGAAAAAGCATGCATCAACTCAATTGCTGCGGCCGGGCCGTCCAATCGTACCAGCGGAACATCGAGGGACATCCCGGTTGCATACACGAGCATGGGGCGCACGCGCTTGCCGCCGCCCATGACCGAATAGCGCATCGCTTCGTGCAGGCGCTTTGGTGATTCATCCACTGTGGGTAATACAGCTTCCAGCTTGGCCTCTGCGCGGCCTAGCCAGTCCCTGGTGTAATCTTCAAAGGTCATAACGTGTGCTCTGTGCGAACGCGCAAGCATAGTGGCTGATTCGCTTCAGGCCAAGCGCTTTCGTGTCGTTCTATAATCACGGACGGTGCCGCAATGGCGGTAAAACAAAAAGGCGAGGTATGCACGCGACAGCAATAGCGCATCCGAATGTTGCACTGATCAAGTACTGGGGCAAGCGGGACAGGCATGCAAACCTGCCGGCGGTCGGTTCTTTGTCGCTGACGCTTTCGGGCCTGGAAACCCGCACGACCATAAGCTTGGACAGCAACAGCACGCAAGACCGGCTGGTACTGAACGGGCAGCCCGATTCGAATGCGGCGGCGCGCGCCGGACGTTGCCTGGATTTGTTGCGCGAGCGGGCCGGGATTGAAGCTGGCGCCAGTGTCGAATCGACCAACAACTTTCCTACGGGTGCCGGACTCGCGTCGTCTGCCTCCGGGTTCGCGGCGCTGGTAAAGGCGGGTGCGGCGGCGTTGAGTATAGATTCCGATGCCGATTCGCTGGCAGGTATCGCACGTATCGGTTCGGGCTCTGCACCACGTTCTCTTTATGAAGGTATCGTTGTGCTGGAGAACCGGGAATCGGGCGATGGGGAGAGCGTTCACTGCACGACGGTTAGTGCACCGGACAACTGGCCGCTTGCGGTTATTGTTGCAATTACATCTCCGGCAGCAAAAGAAATCGGTTCAACCGAGGGAATGGAACTCAGCCGCAGGACCTCCCCTTACTACCAGGCCTGGCTGGATACGCACCAGGCAGACCTTGATGCTGCACTTGGCGCGGTGCGCGAGCGTGATTTCGATACGCTGGCAAGTTTATCCGAACGTAGTTGTCTGAAAATGCATGCGGTCGCGATGACCTCACAGACCCCCCTGTTTTACTGGTCGGCTGTCACGGTAGCTTGCATGCACCGCGTATGGGAACTGCGGCATTCCGGCAAGCCAGTATTTTTTACGATAGATGCAGGACCGCAGGTAAAAGCTGTCTGCCTTCCGGAAGTCGCTGCCGAGGTTAAAGCGGCTCTGGGCGAAGTTCAGGGCGTGCAGGAAGTCATTGAATGCGGCCTCGGCCAGGGTGCCTGGGTCGAGCCGTGACAGTAATCGAGGCGAGCGCACCCGGTAAACTCGTGCTGGTCGGCGAGTACGCGGTACTCGATGGCGGAGCCGCGTTGTCTGCTGCGGTCGATACACGAGCAAAGGTCCATCTGGGTCCCGCGCCATCCGACTTGTGCGAACTGCAAATAGATAATTCCGGCGACAGTTTTGCGTTTAGCTTGTCGAAGACCGGTATCCCTGAATGGCGGGATGAGCCCGGTCACCTGGGGTTATTGCTTGAGATTGCACTCGAACAGACAGTTGACAAGTCTTCCCCACCCGCGCCTTTTAAAGTGAGCTTATGTACCAGAGATTTCTATACTTCGGATAAACCCGGTGCAGAAATAAAAAAGGGTACCGGGTCAAGTGCGGCGCTTGCTGTTGCACTGACATCGGTATTGCAAAGTTACCTCGGGCAAACGCCGGACTTCGGTGTTTGCGATGCTGTGCACCGCCGGTTTCAGGGCGGGAAGGGCAGTGGTATCGATGTGCTGACAAGTTGGTACGGCGGCGTGGTCAGCAAACAGTCCGGTAACGGTGCTGCAATTGTCGACCAGCTCGACTGGTTAACAGGTTTACATGTAAGTCCGGTCTGGACGGGCCAGTCGGCATCGACGCCCGCCATGCTTGACAGGCTGGCGGGCTATCGGAAGCAGTCTCCCGACGATTGTGCGCGGCTTATGGGCAGGCTTGGCAAAATATCGGCGCAGGCACTCGCGTGCTGGAAGGCCGGTGATGCGCCTGGCTTCATGCGCCAGATTGAAACCTATGCGTGGCTCCTCAAGGAGCTGGATGCCGCCGCTCATATAGGTGTCTGGTCCGCAGCGCATTTGCAGCTCGAAGCTGCGGCACAAAGCGCCGGTACTGTCTACAAGCCGTCGGGCGCCGGTGGCGGCGACTATGGTCTTTTGTATTCGGCCGATAAAGAGCGGCTGCAACACCTACAGCAGGAACTTAAGGCTGAGGGTTTCGAAAGCACGGGTCTTGAATGGACCAGGCGCGGAATGGAAGTAGGTACGCCGGCTGCGGTCAGTTAATGTACCGGTAGTATTCGATACCGGTATCCTGGAAGCCTTCCTCATCGAGCGAACCGATCCGGTCGACTACAAATTCATCTTTGGGTTCGAATGTAAGCGAGTCTTCTGCGCTGCCCTGGCGTAGCGAAATATATTGTTTCTCGTTGAGGTCGACGGCATTGGCCATTGCATCTTCTATGCCTATGCGCAGCGCCACGTCACGCCACCCATCAACTATGCGCACCGGGATAGCTTCGGCTGCATCGCCGCTGCCGTAACCGATCAGCAATACTTCCTTGTTCGCCAGGTCGATCGAATTTCGGGCGGCCTCTTCCAGGCCTGCCGCAAACCAGGCCGGCAAAGCACCTGAGTACAGGTTGCCGAGTTCTTCCATAATGCCGGTACCCAGCGACATTTTTTGTAGTACAAATTCCTTATAGCCACTGTGCTTGCGGAACTGCCGCAGTACTTTGTTCAGGAGTGGAAATATTTCGTCCCTGATTTTTTCCCGCACCGCATAACCGGATACCTGGCGAGGACCGTTAATTTCCTGCAGGACTTCGCCGAAGTCCACGCATGCTTCATCGCAGAGGCTGCGCAGTTCTTCCTGCCCGCCGTTGGTGTTGGCAGCCAGTCCAAACAGATATGCCATCCCCCAGCCGTTCTCGGGCATGCGGCGGAAGGGTCGGTGCATAAAAATGGCTTCCACCTGGCCTTGGTAAGCTTCGGCATTCAGTCCACGCCTCGCGAACATGTCGTCCAGCGCATGCGCCATTTCGTCGATGTAACAGGATGCTGAATAACGCCCGTTAAAAACCGGAATATTGCTGGATGCACAAGTCTGACCGCTGCCGTTGCGGTACTGGATCGGCTTACGGAAATCCAGTCCGCGGTAATCGGATGCGGAACCCGATTCACTGAGATCCATCGTCGCAAGTTTCGGGTCGGTTTCGAGGAGCATCGCTACTGCACCCGCGCCCTGTGTCGGTTCTCCGCTGCTACCCAACCCGTACAATGCGATGTCTGAACAAACGACAATCGCTTTGGAGTCATGGCCGTCTGTATTCAGGAAGCGAATGGCATTCTTGATACCGTAAATTCCGCCAAGGCAGGCATGCTTGAACTCGGGGACCTCACAGTTACGTGACAGCGGCTGCATGCCTTTCTCAAGCAGTGCTTCGTCAATCATCCCTTTGACGATAACCGCGCCGGCTGAATTATCGGTACTGGATTCAGTTCCCAGTGCCAGGTAACGAACTTTTGCCGGATCGATTTCAAATTTCTCGATCAGACGCAGGACCGCGTTGGCGGCCATGGTATAGACGCTTTGCTTTGGTCCGGGCAGGCGAAAGCCAAGGCCGACGACATCGCGAATTTTGCTCCAGTCCTGGTCTCTCCAGGCGGACCAGTCCTGCAGATCCACTCGGTACGGTGGCACATAGGCGGCGATCCCGCTGATACCTGTAGGGGTTTTGCTCATAAGTGTCGTACGTGTGCTAGCGGCTACTCGTCTATTCTACCGTGACTGTAATCGTGATCGCTTCTGATATCAGTGGGGGATTGTGCGGTACATGATTTCCGTCGCCCAGCAGCATTTGGAGCGTGTGTTCGCCGGGCCCAAGTTCCACCTGGGCCTCGGTCTGCGCCTTGCCGAAATGGAGGTGATTCTCGTCAGACGGGACCGGCTGATCCAGTGCCGGCAGGTCCGTATCGATAAGCAGATGGTGATGGCCGGTGCCGACTTCATAAGTGCCGGCCGGCGCGACCGCGAAGCCCTCGATCCCGAATGCGACGGTGACCGGTGAAGTCACGGTGGCCCCGTTCTCGGGACTTATGAAAAATACACGCGCCGGCTCAGATGCAGGGGTTTCGGTTGCAGGCGTTACCTCAGGCCTGCGCTGATCGTCATTGCCGCCGCTGCAGGCGCTTAAGAACGCAATGCCGGCGATTATCGGGAATACTGTACGGAAATTCATGGTCCGGCCTCCCGGGATCGCTGAAAGTGCGCGATGGTAACCCTATTAATGGCCGCTGTCATTGCGGTCAGGCGCACTTCAGGCGTCTTTGGCTCCGGGGTCCGCCAGTGCGGCCTCGGGGAGAGCCCGTGCTTTACCGATATCTTCCGCTGCGAAATCGTCGACATTGATCAACTCCATAATCTGTCGGTCCTGCTCGATCAGCAACTCCGCTTCCTCCGGTGTCAGTACGCCCGCTTCACGCGCAGCATGGATGGTCTCGATTTCCGTCCTGCCGCTGATGACGTCATTGCGCAGCGCGTCGCGAAGTTTGCGGCTCAACGGGGCATTGTCCTCGGTGGTTTCCAGGGCCGCCTGCAACAGGCCCAGCGGATTACCCGAATCCCTCTTCTTATATATACCTGAGCAAAGCCGTTCCCGAGCCTCCGTCGGCCGGGTCACGAGCGTAACTATTTGCTGCCCCAGTTCATCGGATGGAGGGAAATAGGTACGGCCGCGCGGGAATATACACAAGCGCAACAGGCTCGCCACTATTCTGTTCGGGAAATTCCGTAATAGCAGGTGCAACTGTTCCTGGGCGAGATAAAGGAGGGTGCGACAGCTCCATTCGACAAGCGGCAAATCGTTTTCAGGCAAGCCCTGATCTTCATGATGTTTAAGCACGATGCTGGCGAGATAGATATAACTGAATACATCACCCAGCCGTGCGCTAAGAGTCTCCCGGCGTTTCAGGTCGCCGCCCAGTACCAGCATGGCCGTATCGGAGGCTAGCGCAAATGCGGAGCTGTAGCGGTTAACGTGCTGAAAGTATCTTTTGGTCGGGCCCTGCCTTGGCGACGACGTATAGCGCGCATGCGTCAGGGCCATTACGAAAGAACGAGCGGCGTTACTCAGTGCCGCGCCGACGTGCCGGAACAAGAGGTGGTCGAAATCACGGAGTCCGGCTTCGAAATCCGGATTGGCGGCGGCTTCCATTTCCTTTAGCACGAACGGATGGCAGCGAACCGCACCCTGCCCGAAAATTATCAGGCTGCGTGTAAGGATATTCGCTCCCTCAACCGTGATACTTATCGGGACTGAATCGTATGTGTTGACAAGATAATTTGTCGGCCCCGACATAATGGCTTTACCGCCCTGGATATCCATCGCATCGTTGCAAACAGACCGGCCCAGTTCGGTGCAGTGGTATTTCATGATGGCCGACGGAACAGCGGGGTTTTCGCCCGCGGAGATTGCATTCACGGTGCTGCTTACGCCGGAATTAATGATGTAAGTTTTGCCCGCCATACGGGCGATCACTTCCTCCACACCTTCGAAGCGGGCGATAGGCAAATTGAACTGCTTGCGTATCTGGCTGTAAGCGCCGGTCGAGTAAACGGCAGCCTGGGCGCTGCCCTGCGATTCGGAGGGCAATGATATTCCCCGGCCGGCGGCAAGCTGTTCCATCAGCATTCGCCAGCCCTGCCCGGCACGTTCCACCCCGCCGATGATTGCATCGAGTGGCACGAATACGTCCTTGCCCTGCGTCGGCCCGTTCTGAAACGGTGTATGCAACGGCAGGTGACGGCGGCCGATTTCCACTCCCGGCGTGTCCGTCGGAATCAGGGCCGCAGTAATGCCGTACTCATCCTGGTCCCCGATAAGATGATCCGGGTCATACAATTTGAAGGCGAGTCCCAATACTGTCGCGACCGGTGCGAGGGTTATATACCGCTTGTCCCAGTTAAGGCGTATTCCGGTTATCTCTTCGCCTTCCCACTGGTCTTTGCAGACAATGCCGGAGTCGGGAATGGCGCCCGCGTCCGAACCGGCACGCGGTCCGGTCAGCGCGAAGCACGGGATCTCGTCGCCGGCCGCAAGTCGCGGCAGCCAGTACTGCTTTTGTTCATCGGTGCCATAGTGGGTCAGCAATTCGCCGGGGCCGAGCGAATTGGGTACAGCTACCGTAGTTGCGGTGACGACAGATCGGCCGCAAATCTTTGCCAGCACCGCTGAATTTGCGATCGCGGAGAACCCCAGGCCGCCATACTCCTGCGGGATGATCATCGCGAAGAAACGTTCTTTACGGAGGTAGTCCCATACTTCCGGAGGCAGGTCGCTGAGTTCATGCGTGATCTGCCAGTCGTCGACCATCTCGCAGAGTTCCTCGACGGGTCCGTCGAGGAAAGCCTGTTCATCCTCGGTCAGCCCGGGAGGGGGCCGCGACATCAGTTGATCCCAGTCCGGCAACCCTGTGAACAGTTCCCCGTCCCACGAGACCGACCCTGCTTCCAGCGCCTCACGTTCCGTATCGGAGATAGATGGCAGCATGGTTTTGTAGAGGTCGAACAGCTTCGCCGAGATATTTTCCCGGCGAAAATTCGTGATGTTAAGCGTGAGTAGAAGAGCGAAAAGCAGCCAGAGCAGAACAAACCAGAGGGCCGGTCCGTAGCCGATCAGTGAGTAGATTACGAGGGCCCCGCCGATAGCCACCGTGGAAGTCCCGAGATCGATTCGACGGTAGGCCATGGTGACCGGTACTGCCGCGAAGAGCAGAAATATTACAAGGCCTGCAAAAAACTCGGACAAGGTGCTTGTTCCTCCTGGAGTCCTTCGGGAAGCTGTGTGGTGTGCCGTTCCGGTCGACCTCTTACACTATAACCGATGCCAATCTGACTGCTAGTGTTTCAGGCGGGGCAGGTCGTATACGGGCGCGGCCCGGCCGGGAAATGACCGGGCCCGCAGTGCTTTCTGACTAGAGCAGTTCTTCGACAGCCGCGCGTTCTTCGCGTAGTTCTGCGTCGGTTGCATCCATGAGGCCGCGGCTGAAGGCGCTGATTTCCAGGTCCTGGACGATTGCGTACTCGCCGTTACTGCAGGTCACCGGGTAGGAATAGATGATCCCTTCCGCGATGCCGTAGCTCCCGTCCGATGAGACCGCCATGCTGGTCCATTCTCCGGCAATCGTGCCGAGTACCCAGTCGTGCATGTGGTCGATTGCAGCTGATGCTGCGGAGGCGGCACTGGACAGTCCACGTGCCTTGATTATCGCGGCACCGCGTTGCTGGACGACGGGGATGAATTCGTCGGTCAGCCATGACTGGCCGACACTAATTGTGTCGCCGTTGGCCGTTGTATGCGAAACGTCAGGGTACTGAGTTGCAGAGTGGTTGCCCCAGATGATCATGCCCTTGATGTTATTCACGTGGGTGCCCAGTTTGTTACCCAGCTGAGCCAACGCGCGGTTGTGGTCCAGCCGTGTCATCGCGGTAAAGTTAGTGGGTTTCAGGTCCGGCGCGTTCTTCTGTGCAATCAGTGCATTTGTGTTTGCAGGGTTGCCGACAACCAGAACTTTGACGTCACGACTCGCATTGTCGTTCAATGCCTTACCTTGGACCGAGAATATCTGTGCGTTACCTAGCAGCAGATCGGCACGTTCCATGCCCGGCCCACGTGGTTTTGCACCGACCAGCAGCGCGTAATCCGTATCCTTGAATGCCTCGTCCGGTTGATCGGTCGCGATGACTCCGGCAAGTGTCGAGAATGCGCAGTCTTCCAATTCCATGGCCACGCCCTTAAGCGCCTCAAGGGCCGGGGGGATCTCAAGTAACTGCAGAATTACAGGCTGATCGCTGCCCAGCATCTGGCCTGAAGCGATACGGAAGGCAAGCTGGTAGCCAATTTGTCCGGCGGCACCGGTAATGGCAACTCTTACGGGATCGTTGGGCATGATTCGGTTTTCCTTGTTGGGTTTTCGGAAGATTGTTTTGTATCTTGACGGTACAGGTCTTTGCCCATCCCGGCGAAAATGGGCGGGCATTCTAACACCGGTCAGGCGACAAGGCATTCATGGAAAACCCGGGATTTGCTCCAGCGTTTCATCTCGCTAACCCGCACGTGCAGTCCGTTGTCGCGAGCCGGCCGCCAAGGAGCCTGCTGGTCGACAGGTGCTGGCGCATATTGTCCCCGTCTGTTGAAGACACCATCGTAGATGCGGGTGAAGGGGTGCGGCTCCTGGGGCACTATTCACGGCCGCCGGACCCTGGCAACGGCGGCCTGGTTATCCTTATCCACGGCTGGGAGGGCAGTACCAGTTCCGTCTATATGAAGTCGGCAACGCTTGCGCTGCTCGAGGACGGCTACGCTGTTTTCCGCCTGAACCTGCGGGATCATGGTGACAGCCATCACCTGAACGAAGAGCTGTTTCATTCCTGCCGCCTTGCCGAAGTGATCAGGGCGACAAGCTGGATTACCGAACGCTATAGTCCGGCCCGGCTATCACTCGCGGGGTTTTCACTGGGCGGCAACTTTGCGCTGCGAGTAGCGGCAGCCGCAACCGAATACAGTCTCGACCTGCATAGCGTGGTTGCCATTTGCCCCGTGCTCGACCCGGCCCAGACCATGGCGGCCCTGGATGGCGGCTGGGTGTTTTACCGGAAGTTTTTTATCTGGAAGTGGCGTGATTCGCTCCAGAAGAAAATGCAGTGTTTCCCCGAACTGTACCGTTTTCGCGACCTGAATCGTTTTACGCGGCTGGAGGCAATGACCGATCACTTCGTGCGCCACTACACCGAATACGATGATCTGCAAAGTTATCTGCGCGGCTATGCGATAACAGGCGACCGGCTCGAGACGCTGCGGGTTCCATCCTGTGTTCTGCTCGCGGACGATGACCCGGTTATCCCTGTACACGGGCTGAGCGAACTGCACCGGACGGAGGCGCTGAAAGTGTTCCTCTCACAGAGGGGCGGGCACTGCGGGTTTATAGAGGCACTGAATGTACCGAGCTGGCTGGATAACTTTATCGTGCGTCAGTTGGAGGATGTCACCAAGAACAGCTAAATATTTTGTCAAAAATTGCTCAGGCGAGCGCGAGGTAAGGTAAGGATCGATGAAGCCGCTCCCCTGACCTGCGGTCAGGTTGAGTCGCTACGCAACTTGTTGATAGCGTGTACGAATACACGCACTACCATCCCTGGGCTCGTCGCTCGTTTCCGGCCTACGGCCTGTCCGTGTCGCTGCGCGACGTATTAATCGCGTGTCCGAATACACGCAGATTCCATCCCTGCGCTCCGCGACACTTAGGCTCCTGCCTGTCGTGCGGCATTCGGGCATCCTGTCCAGCACGGGGTGTACACGTCAGTACATGAGCATTGTGAGTCGATTCTTAATGCCACATCGTGCCGGCTGAGTGGTTTTTTAATCGTGATAACCGTAATCCAGCGTTTCAACGTCCACAACAATACCGTTCTCGAAAGTAACCTGGCGCATCAGTTTGTTCGGGCCAAAGTTGAATATCCACTCCTCGATGAGGACTTCGTAGCGCCCGTAAGGGTAATAGCGCTTTATTTTCGTCGACCGTCCTGATGCATCGTTATAGACAAGTCCGGAACCTGCATAAAAACCGGTTTTCAGTGCGTAGCGTTCATGGGTCTGAACCGGGTCGCCGCAGTAGCGGACTACTTTTGCCTGGACGTCACCTTTGGTTATCAAAACCGTTCCACAGCGCATGGCCAGCGCGCTGACCGGTAACAGCATAGTGGCGCCGGCAACAAGGGACAGGACTGCCTGGCTATTTATTGTGGGTATACGCATTTGTTTTCCTACCCCCGCATTTCACCAGTTTGACACACAGGCGCACTATCGGTTCAATCTGCTATGCGCGGCTGCTTGCACAGGGGTCCGGCTTTTTACATATCTGCAGGGCTTCACGCCGGGACCCGCACCTGTGTTACTTCAATTATCACCGGCCGGGAAAATATCATTTGAACTCACGGTTTAAAAAGCGGCTGCAGGCACTAAGCACGAGCGGCGGCGCGGAGCTGATCGCGGGCGGCTGGCGCGGTATCGAGAAAGAAAGTCTCCGCATAGAGCCATCAGGTTACATTGCACAAACCGGGCACCAGCAGGCTCTGGGTTCCGCGCTAACCAATCGTTACATCACGACCGACTATTCCGAAGCCCTACTGGAATTTGTAACCCCGCCCGAAAACAGTGCGTGGGCAGCAATACAGTTTCTCTGCGATATACACCAGTATGTTTACCAGACGATTGGCGATGAACTCCTCTGGCCTTTCAGTATGCCGTGCCGGTTGCGTTCGGAAGATGATATCCCACTGGCCCTTTACGGCACTTCGAATATTGCGCAAATGAAAACGATCTACCGCAGCGGTCTCGGTTATCGCTACGGCAAGTACATGCAGGTAATTTCCGGTATCCATTTCAATTACTCGGTTCCCGAGAATTTCTGGCCCGCATGGGCCGGTATAGAAGAATCAGATAAATCTGACAGTGAGTTGCGGTCCGACAGCTACCTGGGACTTGTCCGCAACGTACGCCGTCTGGACTGGCTGCTGATGTACCTGTTCGGTGCATCACCCGCGGTCTGCAAGAGTTTCCTGGCGGGGCAGGAGAACAACCTGAGCGAATTCGACTCGGGCACCTGCTATGGTGAATGGGCGACCTCGTTGCGTATGAGCGACCTCGGTTACCAGAACACCAATCAGTCTGCGTTGGTCGTGTCCGCAAACAGCCTCGATGAGTATGTGCTTGACTTGTCTGCTGCGATTCGCACGCCGAATCCGGACTACGTCAAGATAGGCATTAAAGATAATGGCGAGTATCTGCAGCTCAACGCTAACCTGTTGCAGATCGAAAACGAGTACTACAGCACCATCCGTCCCAAGCGAGTCGCACGCAGCGGTGAAAGGCCGACGGCGGCACTCCGGCGTGGCGGTATCCAGTACGTCGAACTCCGGGCACTTGACCTCAGCCCCTTCGACCCCGTCGGTATCGGACAGCAACAGCAGAAGTTTCTCGAGGCCTTTCTGTTGTATTGCCTGCTCGTCGACAGTCCTCCGATAGGCAGCAACGAACAGCAGGTCATGCGTGCAAATCAACTGGCAGTTGCGCGGGAAGGCCGCAAACCCGGGCTTGAATTGCACCGGGCGGATGCAGAAATAAGGCTGCAGGACTGGGCCGGTGATATCTGTACGCAGATGCAGCCGGTTTGTGAAATGCTTGACGAAGGCGAGGACACCGGCTACCTGGATGCACTGCAGGCACAGCAGGCTGCAATCGACGACCCTGACCTTACGCCATCGGCACGCCTGCTTAGCGACCTGCGCGATGTTGATATTCCGTTCGCCGATTATGGCCTGGGTGTTGCGCGGGACTATCGGGATTATTTCCTTGGTCTGGGAGATGAGTTTAATCAGCACCGTGAACTCTTCGAGAAGGAGAGCATCGAGTCGCTGCAGCGCCAGCAGCAATTGGAAGCCCAGGACGATGTGGACCTCGATGCTTTCCTGCAACGCTACTACGCGTGACCAAAGCCGTTTGGTTGTGTGGTATCAGAGGGACTATTAACATGCTGTCCAGCTACAGAATGATGGGTGGAAAAGATTCGTGATAAGACGGTTTCTGGCATCGTTTGCGCTCGGTATGGTGTTGACCCTGATTGTGATCAGTTTCTATCCGTTCCAGAAAGCACCCAGGTTTCCGTCCAGCGCGGTAGCGCTTACTAACGGCGGCCGTGAGGAAGTTTTTTCTGTGCGCCTCCCGGACGACCGGCTCGGTAATCCGCGTTCGGCCACGACGGCCGCTTTCCCGCGTACGGCTTTTGCGGCGGATGGAAATGACAGGATCGTGACCGAGTTATTCCGGGTGCGTGACGCGGAAGGGCGGGTAATAGGTATTGCAAGCCGCATTAGCGGAACGGTAGCGGGGGTCAGAGGGGCGTCCCGTGTTACAGACTGGATGCTGGTAATCCCCAGCCGCGGGGCATTGGTAATGAGTCGCGGTAGTGTGCCCGTTGGTGAAATGCCGGAATTGCCGGCCAACCGGCTGGGACTGCCGGCGGCAGGCAGCGGAAGCGTATTGCAGGGGACGGACGAGTTCAGCGAACTTGCCGGGTTCTATGCCGAAGAAATGATGGTCGAAAAAGTTGATTCGGCCGGTATCGTACACGGCGAACTGACCCTGACCACACGTTTGCAGAGCACCGTGCAGTGAAGGGGCTGTCAATTATCCTTGGCTTACTTGCAGGCGCGGTCGGTGCAGTCGTGTTGTTGTTCAACAATCCCCTGCAGCCATCGCGGCCATCGATATTGCCGAACGCAAGTGTGTACGACTGGCGTGCACCCGAGTTTCACGGCGCAAGTTTTGGGGCGGCAGGGCTTATGAACTTACCCATAGGGCCGCGCAGTGAGCCATTTGGCGCGGCCGGCATCGCGACTGCTAATGCAGCGGTGCTGATACTAACCGATGAGGACGGCCAGCCGGCCGCTCTGGCAGCCCGTATCACGGTGCTTGGAGAAACCCCGGATCTGTTGCGTTCAGATGTAGGCGTGTCGAGTTATACAAATATTATCTGGCCAAATTACGGGTCTTTGTTCCTGCGGGGCGAGGAGAACCGTTGGGCGTTGATACGCGACTCGGCGCTTAAGTTTTCCGGCATGTCCAATGCGGGGGCAGACGGGAGATTTCGTGTGAGCAGGCTGGCCGGTATGCGGGATGTGATCGGTGGCAGCGGCGCATTTGCCAATATAGGCGGACGATATGCGGAGGAATTGAGTTGGGATGAAGATAACCCTGAACGCCTCGCCGGCACGATAGGGCTGGGATTGCTCACCGACGAAAACTGATTCAACCCGCAGTGTTCAATGCGGCTGTTGCAAGTTCCTTGAAATCATTACTCTCATCGGCAAGTTCGGAGAGATCAAAAGTAGCTTTGGCCGTTACCAGCTTTTTGCCCAGCATGAATTCCCGCGGACTGTTTATTGCGTCGACGGCCATCAGCCTGTTGCCAATGAAATAAAATGCAGCGAACGAATTGCTGGCCGGGTCACCGCGCACTACCAGGTTATCGCAGCCTAAATGTATTCCCACAATCTGCAATTTAATGTCGTACTGGTCGGACCAGAACCAGGGCGCCTGGTTGTAAGGGGTGCGTTCCCCACAAATGGTTGCAGCGGCCGTCTTACCCTGTTCGATAGCGTTATGTACTGATTCCAGCCTGAACGTCCTTTCAAAAATGCTGCTCGGATGTTTAGTGCAGTCACCCGCAGCGAGAATATCCGGATCAGATGTCTGGCAGCACTCGTCTACCAGGATGCCGTCGTCGCATTCGATGCCGGCATCTTCGGCGATATCGGTATTCGGCAATATGCCTACACCGACAATGCAGAGGTCTGCAGCTATGGCGGAGTCATCCGCGCAAACGACTTCCGCAATCGTACCGTCACCACGAAATCCCTCGACCAGGCGGCCGAATTCCATGCGGACCCCCGCTTCACGGTGGCGGCGCTGAAAAAACCTGGATACTTCAGCCCCGGTTACCCGGCTCATTACGCGGTCCTCGCTTTCAAGCAATGTGACATCGAGGCCACGCTCGACGGCCACTGCTGCAACTTCGAGACCTACATAACCACCACCGACAATGACCAGCCGGGTACCTGCCTTAAAGCTTTTCTGAATCTCGAGTACGTCTTCGATACTGCGCAGGTAGTGTATTCCGGCCAGATTGCTGCCGGGCGTCTCCAATTTCCTGACATGGCCGCCGGTACACAGCAACAGTTTCTCGTACTCAAGCGTTTCGCCATTGTCGAGACTTACGTTACGGGCAGCCCGGTCTATATTTGTTACGCGGGTTGACAGGCGCAACTCGATGTCTTTATCCGGATAGAAGTTTTCAGGTTTGAAATACAGCTGTTCGATTTTAAGTTCACCGGCCAGAAATTTTTTCGACAGCGGCGGGCGCTGATAAGGCACAAAAGCTTCCTCGCCAACCATGACGATACGGCCTGTGTACCCTTTCTGGCGCAGCGATGCGGAGGCCTGTCCGGCTGCATGCCCTGCGCCGACAATGACTATGGTTCCTGACATTCGAATTCCATATTGTGTGGTTTGCGTATTCTTAGCGACTCGCGATTATACTTATGCAGCAGCGTAATCTCGCGCTGGGTCAACAAGAAGAAAAGATGCATATGAGCAAAGCAATCCTTATTGAAGAATTTGGCGGGCCGGAAGTCCTACAGTGGCGGGAAGTCGAGGTCCCGGAACCGGGCGATGGCGAGGTCAGGATTCGGCACACGGCGGTGGGGCTTAACTTTATCGATACTTATCAGCGCTCGGGGCTGTATCCGCTGGAAATTCCGGGCGGGCTGGGGCTGGAGGCCGCGGGTGAGATAGTGGAGGTCGGTCCGGGCGTGGATTACGTTAGTCCTGGCGACCGGGTCGCTTATACGAGCATGCCGCCGGGCGCCTATTCAGAGGAGCGGGCTTATCCTGCCGACAAACTGGTGCGGCTGCCGGAGGGCATCGACGACCGTACGGCCGCGGCGGCAATGCTGAAAGGCCTGACCGCCTGGTATCTGCTCCACCGCAGTTATGTAGCTAAACCGGGCGACACCGTGCTGCTGTATGCGGCGGCCGGCGGCGTTGGGCTGATTACCGCGCAATGGGCCCGGCATATCGGTGTAAATGTCATCGGTGTCGTGAGCACGCCCGAGAAAGCCGAGCTTGCGAAACAACACGGTTGCACCAGGATCGTCATGGCGGACGCTACTGATTTCGTCGAACAGGTACGCGCGGCGACGGACGGCAAAGGCGTTGCGGCGGCTTATGATTCGGTGGGTAAGGACAGCTTCATTCAGTCACTCGATTGTCTGCGGCCGCACGGCACGATGGTGAGTTTTGGTAATGCATCCGGGCCGGTCGAAGCGTTCTCACCGCTCGAACTCGCCAAAAGGGGCTCGCTGTTCCTGACCCGCCCGGCAGTATTCGATTTCATATCGACACCCGAAGACCTGCGTGCTGCGGCAGCTGAATTGTTTGCGGTCCTCGAGTCGGGTGCGGTCAGTATCGAGATAGGTCAGACCTGGCCGCTGGCGGAAGTGGCGGACGCACACCGTGCGCTCGAAGCACGCAAGACGACCGGCTCCTCCGTGCTGCTGCCCTGATAGCCGAAAACCCTCAGCCGGCACGATGCGGCGTTAAGAATCGGCTCACAATACTCACGTACTTATCGTGTACGCTCCGCTTGTTCGCCGATCCTTGCCTTGCCTCGCACTCGCCTGAGACTTTTTGATAAGTCGTTAAGTTAGTTGGTGGTAGTGATAGGCCAGAAAATTGGAAGTAAAACCATTACCGCGATGAAAATTACTGCGGTCAGCGGCACACCAAGCTTGATGTAATCGGTAAAGCGGTAACCACCCGGACCCATTACGAGGATATTGGCCGGGTGCGAGATCGGGCTCGTAAAACTTGCAGAGGCGGCCATCGCCACTGCCATCATCGCGGTTTGCGGTTCGATCCCCATTTCGGCGGATGCCGATAACACGATAGGCGACATCAGCACGACCAGCGCCGCGGTGGGTACGATCATCGTTGCTATTGCTGTCAGCAGGTATAACCCCGCTATTACAGGCCACGGACCCATATCGCCTAGCAGGCTCATAACTTCACCGGCGACGAATGCGGCTGCCCCTGTATCCTGCATCGCGATCCCCAATGGCAGCATTCCGGCGATCAGGAACACGGCACGCCAGTCTATGGCCCGGTAAGCCTCCTCCATGTTCAGGCAGCCTGTAATAACCATCGCGGTTGCGCCCATGATTGCCGCAATGGCGATAGGGAACAGGCCGGTCAGGACTGAAACCACGACCGCGAGCATGATCAGGCCCGCCAGCGGTGCCAACCGTGTATCGGGTGTGGCCTTGGCCAGCGGTGTCATCGTTATGAAGTCGGTCTCGTTACTGAATACGCGTAGTTTGTTGCGCGGCCCGAGGAGCAGCAGTGCGTCACCGAACTCCAGCTTGAGTTGCCCGAGGTCGGAACGGATCGCCCGGCCGGAACGCCAGATAGCGACCAGTTCCAGTCCGTATTTCTCCCGGAAATTGATATCGGCAATTGTGCTACCGGCCAGTTTCGACTGCGGATCCAGCGTCGCTTCGAGCAGTGCAAGCCGGTCTGATTCATAGGTGCTCAACTGCGGCGATACTGCGCTACCGATTTCGAGTTCCTGCAGTCCACGCAGTTCGTCCAGATCTTCGGGGCGGCCCTGCATTAACAGGAGATCACCACCGAGCAACAGTTCATCCGGCTCGGGCATTAACTGCAGCGTGTTTTCTCGGAAGGTTGCCAACAGGCGAAAGTCAAATGCGTCACCGATACGGCTTTGCGCTAGACTTTTGCCTCCGAGTTCCGAATTGCGCGGGATACGAATCACAAACACGCTTTCCTGCAGTCTGTAAACCTCGGTAAGCTGCTCCTCATCCACAGGTTCTATTGCCGAGAACTCCGGCGATTTTTCAAGTTTTGCAATTGCTTCCTTGCTGCCCTGCATGAGCAACTTGTCGTTTCCGCGCAGCGGCACTTTCGAAATACTGACCCTGCGTACCAGGTCCTTGCGCCGGATCGCCAGCACGTTCACGCCAAAACGCCGCCGGTAATCGGAGTGGTTGACCAAATCCTTAACCAGTGCCGAGTCCTCCGCGACGGTGGCTTCCACGAGTGACACGCGTTCGCTTACGAGCGTCTGCAGCAGTGGTGCTTCACGTTCGATGACCACTTCGCTCCAGCGGCGCAATTCCTCGAAACGGTCGAGCCGGCCCTGCACGAGGAGTTTGTCGCCGCCTTCGAGGATGGTCTTGCGTGAAGGTAGCGCCTCGATGCGGTTGCGCCGGTCGAGTGCCACAACGATCAACCCGACGGCCGAACCAATGCGACTGGCCGCAAGGCTTTTGCCGATCAGGACTGAATTCTCGGGGATACGCATCATGAACGTGCGTTCCTGCAGGCCGTATAGCGTGCGCAGGTTGCGCTGGCTGCGCTGCTTGGTATCTGCAACCGGGTCTCTCTGGGGCAGAAGCAGGCGGCCGAAGAAGCCAATAAACAATGTTCCGACGACGAGCGCGCCGATACCCACCGGGGCGAAATCAAACATGGTGAAGCTTTGTAACCCAGCGTCATCCAGTGCCCCGGAGATCAGCAGGTTGGGCGGGGTGCCGATCAGGGTTGTCAGGCCGCCGAGCAGCGAGCCGTAAGCCAGCGGCATGAGTAAACGCGAGGGCGCAATTTCGGTGCGCCGCGAGATATCGACGACAACCGGCAACATCAGGGCCGCGACGCCGATGTTATTCATAAAGGCCGACAGGCCGCCCGCCGTCCACATGATCACGATGATCAGGGTAATTTCCTTTTGGCCGGCAATGCGCATCACCTGCGTGCCGAGAATATCGGCGATGCCGGTGCGGGTCAGGCCGTCACTCAGGATAAACATGGCCCAGACCGTAATAACGGCCGGGTTGCTGAACCCCGAGAGTGCGTCGTCGGCGTCGACGAGGCCGGTGACTGCGAGTACAGCAAGTACCAGCAGTGCCACGACATCCATGCGTAGCACTTCCGTGATGAACAGCACCAGGGCAATCGCCAGGATGCTCAGGACGAGTGCGATTTCCCAGGTCACGTTTTCACGTGCGGGGCACCATAACCACCGCCACCCGGCGTCTCTATCACCAGCACATCTCCCTTAGTAACATCGATCTCGACGATACCGTCATAAACTTCTGTTCTGCCATCATGACGCAGAATTGTATTTCTGCCTGTGCTGCCGTTCTCACCTCCGGCGAGCCCGAACGGTTCCACCTTGCGATGGTTTGACAGTATGGCAGCGCTCATTGTTTCGCGAAACTCCAGTTTGCGCACGGCCCCGTCGCCACCACGCTTTCTGCCGGCACCACCCGATTGTTTGCGGATAGAAAACTCCTGTAGAAATACCGGGAAACGTATCTCGAGGATTTCGGGATCAGTCATCCGTGAATTTGTCATGTGTGTCTGCACGGCATCGGCACCGTCGCTGTCCGGGGTCGCGCCCGCACCGCCGCAAATGGTTTCGTAGTACTGGTAACTTTCATTGCCGAAACTCAGGTTGTTCATGGTGCCCTGTGACGCTGCCAGCACGCCGAGCGCGCCGTAGAGCGCGTCGACTACACATTGGGAGGTTTCGACATTGCCGCCGACCACCGCTGCAGGATACCGCGGGTTGAGCATGCAGCCGTCCGGAATCACGAGTTCAAGCGGGCGACAGCAGCCCGCATTCAGCGGGATGCGGGACTGCACCAGGGTTCGGAATACATACATGACAGCAGCCTGGCAAACGCTGGCCGGGGCATTAAGGTTGTTGTCGGTGGCCTGCGATGTGCCAGAGAAATCAATGCGCGCCAAGCGTATTTTCCTGTCGATCGACACGCTTACACTTATTTGCTGGCCGTTGTCGAAGGGGTACACGAAAGACCCTTCGCCCAGCCCGGATATGACCTGGCGTACCGACTCTTCCGCATTGTCCTGCACGTATTCCATGTAAGCTATTACGGTTTCACGGCCGTAACGTTCGACCAGGCCGAGAAGCATTTGCCGGCCGCGTTCATTAGCCGCAATCTGCGCCTTGATGTCGGCGATATTGTGCGCCGGGTTGCGTGCCGGCCACACCGCGCTTGTTAGCGCATCCTTGAGATCGGCTTCCAGGAAGCCGGTTTCATTCACCACCTGGAAGTTTTCGAACAGCACGCCTTCTTCTTCTATGTGGCTGCTTCGGGGCGGCATCGACCCGGGTGTGATACCGCCGATATCGGCATGGTGCGCGCGCGCCGCCACGACAAACAGCAATTCCCCGGTGTCGTTCAGCACCGGTGAGATCACCGTGATGTCTGGCAGGTGTGTGCCGCCGTTGTAAGGCGCATTTGTAAGGTAGACGTCACTGGCGGCGAGAGTACCGGCATTTTCCGCAAGCACCGCTTTGACACTGTCATCCATCGACCCCAGGTGCACCGGTATGTGTGGCGCGTTGGCAATCAGGTCGCCTTTAGCATTGAAGACAGCGCAGGAAAAATCCAGCCGTTCCTTGATGTTGACAGACAGGGCTGTGTTCTGCAGCACGGCGCCCATTTCTTCCGCGATGTGCATGAACTGATTGCTGAATACCTCCAGCATCACCGGGTCGGCTTTTAGTCTGATCTTCTCGTGCAGGTCGGCCTTTGTAGCGCGCGTCAGCAGTAACTGCAGCGCTTCATTGACCGCAAGTATCCAGCCCGCCTCGACGACGGTCGTGCTGATGGCCTCTGAAACAATCGCCGGCCCGGCTAGTCGCGTACCGACCGGCAACTGATCACGCGCGTATACAGGCACACTTTGCCAGTGGCCGCCGGTGTACAGCCGGGCTTCGGCAACGGGTTCGGGAGCTGATGTTGGCCGTTTTGCAGGTTGTCGAAGTTGTACATCGAGGCTCACGGACTTAGCTTCGACGCGCATCGATTCGATAATCGGTTGCGGATCTTCCGGAAAAAAGCCGAAGCGTGCCGCATATGCCTCTGAAAAATTTTCCTGCATTTCTTCGTGTGGCCCGACGCGCACCGTCAGCGTGGTGTCGCTCCCCCGGATTTTTACTTCGCACCATGCGTCGGTCGTGATCGCGTCATCCTTAACGCCCTGAAGCACGAGTTCGCGGCGGCATTCCTCGAGCAATGCAGACTGTTTCTCGGCCAGCCTGTTAAGTACCACATCGGTCAAAGGCTGATCGACCGCACTTTGCCGGTAACTCCGTAACGAGGCTGCACCCATGCCCCAGGCCGACAGGACGCCTGCGAGCGGGTCGAGCAGTACCTGTTTGATTCCCAGCTGGTCGGCAACCTGGCACGCATGTTGTCCGCCGGCGCCGCCGAAACAACACAGCGTGTAATCCGCCGGGTTCAGGCCGCGCCGGATGGAGATATGGCTGAGCGCATTAGCCATGTTTTCGACAGCGATACGCAGGAAACCCGCGGCGACCTGTTCAGGCGATTGTTGTGCGCCGCCGTCTTCGCTTGCCGCGAGTTCGCCGAAGGCCCTGCTGACACGTTCTGCATAAAGGGGCTGATCCGCATGCGGTCCGAAAAGATGCGGGAAAAAATCTGGTTGAATTCTGCCAAGGAATAAATTTGCGTCGGTTATTGTCAGTGGACCGCCGCGCCCGTAACACATCGGGCCGGGGTCTGCGCCCGCTGACCTGGGGCCCACCTGGAAGCGCCCTGCAGTGAATTCCAGTATCGATCCGCCGCCTGCCGCAATGGTATGTATGCGGATCATCGGGCTGCGCAGGTAAATACCGTTTACAACGGTCTCACTGCCAAGTTCGATCGCACCGTCATAGACTGAAACATCGGTCGAGGTGCCGCCCATATCGAAACCGATCAGCTTGGTAAGTCCGGCTTCCTGTCCGGCCGCTGCCATGCCGACAACACCGCCGGCCGGGCCTGACAAAATACTGTCCTTGCCGCGCAGCCGGTCGGCACTAACGAGGCCGCCGTTACTTTGCATGAATCGTATCTGCGGGCAACGGACGCCGTGTTCTGCGAGCGCGGCCTGGAAGTTCTGCACATAATTGCTCAACACGGGCGACAGGTATGCGTCTGCCACGGTGGTACTCGCGCGGCTGACAATTTTCACCAGCGGGCTGACTTCGTGCGATGCGGAAACCTGCACGAACCCGGCTTCTACAGCGATACGCAGCGCCGTTTTTTCATGGGCGGGATTGCACCAGGCATGCATGAAACAGATCGCGACCGCTTCGATCCCGTCTGCTTGCCACTCGCTGAAGATCACACGCAGTGCATCTTCGTCCAGCCCAATGAGCGTATTGCCGGCTGCATCCACCCGCTCACTTGCTTCGGCAACGCGCGCATAGAGGGGCTCGGGCCTGTGTATATTCAGCGCAAAAATATCAGGCCTGTTCTGATAGCCAATCCGCAGTGAGTCGCCGAAACCCCGGGTTATCAGCAGGCCGGTGGCGGCACCGGCCTGCTCAAGCAATGCATTGGTTGCAACTGTCGTCCCCATGCGGATTTCATCGACCTGGAGGCCTTCGCCCTGCGCGGACAAAACCCGGTGAATGCCCTCTGCAGCTGCATCCGCATATTGTTCGGGATTGACGGACAGGAGTTTCAGGCATTTAAGCGCCCCCTCCGGACTACAGCCGATGACGTCAGTAAAGGTGCCGCCTCGGTCGATCCAGAATTGCCAGCCTTTGTCCTGCATGATGTCCGCGCAAACGATGCTTTGAAGAAGCGCATTGTATTGCAGTAGCAGCAGGGTTCGGCAGCCGGTCTGATATTGGCAGGCAGGCTCAGCTAAACTGCGCACATGGCCACGGGAGACAGTTACAGGAAAATCTGGGAGCAGGCCGCCCTGATCCCCGAGGGGCAGGTGGCCAGCTACGGACAAATTGCAAAGCTGGCGGGCTTGCCGCGGCGGGGGGCCCGCATGGTAGGCCGCGCCGTCGGCACCGCGCCGCGCGAGATGAAGCTGCCGTGGCACCGGATTGTGAATGCGCAGGGCAAGATCGCCATCCCACGCAGCAGAGACGGTTTCAAACGCCAGGTTGAATTACTGGAGGCGGAAGGTATCGAAGTAAACGACGGGCAGCTCGACATGGACAAGTATCGCTGGGACCCTACATTGGATGAGCTGGTCTGGGGGCCGGGCATGCTGCACGACCCGCGCCAACAGGGACAAAAAGTTAAGCGATGACCGGGCGCACCGTTTGTTTTTCGCACGGTCAGGAAAGCGGCCCGTGGGGCACCAAGATCAACGCGCTGGCGGAACTGGCAACGCGGACCGGCTGGGGTGTGGAATCAATCGATTACCGTGGCATGGACGATCCGCAGGACCGCGTTAACAAACTCATCGACTGGTGCAAGGCGACGTCAGATCCCTACATCCTGGTCGGCAGCAGCATGGGTGGGCATGTCGCGACTGCGGCCGCGGCACACACAAAACCTTTGGGCTTGTTCCTGATGGCGCCCGCTTTTTATATGCAGGGTTATGAGTCGCATACACCCGATTGTCCGGACTGTCCGGTCACAATTGTGCACGGCTGGCACGACGATATCGTCCCCTGGCGGAACAGCCTGTGTTTCGGCGAAGAAGGTGGAGCGAGCGTAATTCTGATCGACAGCGATCACCGGTTGACGGCTGTACTTGACGATGTAGGACGCTATTTTTTGGGTTTTCTCGCGATGATTGAAAATGAGGCGAAGGAGATGGGCGATGACTAAGTTGAATTACCTGGCTCTGGGTGTAAGCACTCTTTTGCTTGGTGCGTGCGGCAGTCCTGAATCGGCATCGGATCAGGCTGTGGAAGAAACGGAAGGCGTGTTCGACCCGATGGTAGGGACGATGGATAAGGCGAGGGCGGTTGAAGATATCGCCAACAGCCGCAACGAGGAGTTGAACAAGAGGATGGAAGAGGCGGAGTAGGGATTAAATTCCAACGTTCACCTGGAAAAAGGTTGTCATCCAATTAATACTGAGGGAGCTGTGCTCCCCCGGCATTATTTCCGACGCTGGATTTCCAGCCCTGCTTCGCGAGGACTGGAATTCTGTCGTCAATCACTGAAAAAGCAGTGCTTTTCCAGCATTAATTCGGACGCTGGATTTCCAGCCCTGCTTCGCAATGGCTGGAAATCTGTCCTCATAAAAAATAACCGCCCCGAAGGGCGGTTGGATGGGCGCGGAAAGTTTTAATCTCGTCTTCAGCCGCTTTATTAATTTGAGCCGTTGCGGCTTTTTATTGTTGTGCTTCGACGAGCAATTCTTATTGTTGTTGTATGGGTTGAATGTTGTTGCATTCATGGTATTAGTTGCATGTCCCGTGCCAACCTGGCCACAAATCCCCATCTACATGACATAAGTCTCCAAACCTTGAAAAAAGCGTGAACGGGGTCACAAAAAAACCGCGCTTGTAGCACGGCTGCGGATATTCCAATTTTTCACGGATGTCGCCGGAAACACGTGTTTGTCAAACATCGCGACAGTCGGCTGAAACGATTATGTGATGCGCGTCACGAACGCGATGCTGATACCGATAACAAACAATAACTTAGAGAAAAACCGGCAATGTAAGTTTCGCCGACAGCTAATCTTTACAGCGATTACTTAAGTGCGGCAGGAGCGTCGCGAGTGAAGGTGAAACGAGGCGAGAAGTGCCGTAACGGCGGAGTTTACGAGACGGTAAATGAGCAAGTTGCGGCGCTTTTCAACGAAGTTACACCGAGCTCAGCAGCTCCTGCAGGACTTAAGCGTTTAGGTCAGGGATTAGCTCTGATTCCAACAGCACGATCATATCCTTCAGAAGCAGCTTCTGCTTCTTCAGGCGCCTGATCCGCAGCTGGTCTGTGTCATGGTTATGCACGAGTTCGGAGATGGCTATGTCGAGATCCCGGTGTGCCACCCGCAATTCTTTCAGGCGCGCACGATTGCCAAAGGCCTGTGTTTCTATGTTGGTAGACATATGTGGTTTGGGCAGCTTCCTGTCCGCATGCGAACCGGCGTTATTCTTATTTGCCGGCTCGGGTCCCGGCTTAGTTATCAATCCAGAACGGGT
>JASLMV010000004.1 GCA_030746435.1 Gammaproteobacteria bacterium
AGATTTCCCTGGCGAGCTTGTCGAGCAGATCTTTGTGCGCAGCCGGGTCGATTTCCTTTTGCAGAATTTTTTCTGCGCCGGCGACCGCAATAGCACCGACCTGGCCACGAAGTTCTTCGCGGGCCCGGTTGGCTTCCTGCTCTACTTCCGCTTGCGCGGCTTCCAGAATGCGCTCTTTTTCCGAACCGGCTTCGGTGCGCGCTTCGTCGACGATACTGCCGCCGCGCGTATTCGCGTGATCGATAATCTCGCGTGCCTGGCCGCGGGCTTCATCGAGGATCGACTGCTTCTCGACTTCGGCCTCTTCCAGGGCGCGATTGCCCTTGTCAGCTGCCGCGAGTCCTTCAGCAATCTGCGTCTGCCGCTCTTCGAGCATGTTCATAATCGGCGGCCACACAAATTTCATGCAGAACCACACGAATACGATCATGGCGATCGTCTGACCCAGGAATGTAGGTATATTGAGTTCCACTATTCCGACTCCTTTAACAGAAGGCCAGGTTTAAACCCGCCTCCTGGCTGACCCGACTGCCTGATCAGCCGCCGAGGGCAGCCTGAAGCTGGCCGACAAAGGGATTCGCAAATGCGAAGAACAGCGCGATACCCACACCGATCATGGCTACGGCATCGAGCAGTGCGACGACCAGGAACATTTTTGTTTGCAGCATCGGGGCCAGTTCAGGCTGACGTGCACAACCTTCCAGGAAGCGCCCACCTAAAAGCCCCATGCCGATGCCGACGCCCAGGGCGCCAAAACCAATAAGAATCGCTACGGCGACCGCGGTTAAACCAATTACAGATTCCATCATTTGCTCCTACAAAGCATTTTTTCTTGCAATAAAAATGTTAAAAAACTGAAACTCTATTTCCTAATGCACCTCGTGAGCCTGACTCAGGTACACAATGGTCAGCATCATAAAAATGTATGCCTGGAGGGTGACTATCAGGATATGAAACACGGCCCAGCCGAAATGCAACGGAAGCTGATACAGGCCGAGCAGGGCAATCAGGATGAACATGAGTTCGCCTGCATACATATTGCCGAACAGTCGCAGCGACAACGACAGCGGCTTGGCAAGCAGCGCAACCGTTTCAAGAATCAGGTTGAAGGCCATTATTGGCAACCAGAGAATTCTGAAACCGAAGGTTGGGATTCCAAGCTCTTTCGGGTTAAGCGGGTTAAGCATTAGCTCGCCCACTACAAAGCCGCCTACGCCTTTGATCTTGAAGCTGTAATACAAGATAAGCAGGAATACCGAGATCGACATGCCGAACGTCACGTTGGGATCCGTCGACGGCACAACTTTCAGGTAGTCGATGCCGACCATATGAGCTGCCGTGGGCAGCCAATCGACCGGGATCAGGTCCATCAGGTTCATCAGGAAAACCCAGCAAACAATAGTCAGCGCCAGTGGCGCGATCACCGGACTCTTGCCGTGGAAAGTGTCTTTAACGCTGCCGTCGACGAACTCGACGACCATTTCGACCATTGCCTGCAATTTGCCGGGTTTACCGGCTTCAATATTTTTGGCCACCCGCCAGAAAAGGAAACAGAAAAAGGCACCGAGTGCCACTGTAAAGAACATCGTATCCAGATTGATTGCCCACATATTTCCTGAGCAAATCTTGGTCTGGCCAAGATTGGTTACCCACTCTCCATCCACAGTGCAAGCCTGGAGGTTTTGCAGGTGATGCTCTATATATTCGCCGCTATTGCTTGCCATACCAAAAAGTTGTTTCTTTCAGCTTGTCTATTTCGACCGGACTGGTAAATACTCTCAGGCTTCCGGCCAATTTTTTTCCCGTGTGCTTTCCGCCACTGTTTCAAACCATGGATAACGCGTTCCGAGCGCCACCCAGTAAACGATGTACGTCCCTGCATAGCCGATTATGGTCGGCACCATCTGCACCCTTAGTAACTGGATCGCGGCAATAAACATCGCAACGGTCAGTACTATTTTCAGAGCTTCGCTTATCCATAAACCTCGCAAGAAGGCTTCGGGATACATTCCTGCATCAACACGCAACAATCGCTGCGCCTGATAAAACCCTGCCAGCATTCCAATAAAGCCGCCGGTAAGAACAGCCGTTGCTGCTTCACCGCTGCCGACAACAAGCGCAACCACTGCAAGTACAACAGTCAATGCAAGCTGCCATCCGGCGAGCCGGCAAACAGCGAGTCGGGCCTTCTGGAATGTTTGTGTATTGCCCATCTCTTGCGGGCTATTCACGGGTATAAAAAAAAGCCACATCTGCTGCTCTAACACGGCTGCAGGTGGCATCCGGGCGGCAGCCCTCGCCGCTCAGCCCGCGAATTGTATGGACTTACAGAGAGGGGTTCAAGGCTTACGAATAGCTGGTCCGGCCGTTGTAGGAGCGGCTTTAAGTAATGCCGGGATTCGAGGGCTGGCCCAACCAGCACTTGAATGCCAAATGGCGGAACTTATGTCGGTAAAGCACAGCTTTACCGACTTCTGTATTCAACTAGAGTTGGTTCGCGGCTAAAGCCGCTTCTACAGGGGGTTTCAGCCTGAAAAGCAAGAGTTTAAGGGGCCCCAGAATAGTTGCGGGTGCGTTACTTCCACCGAAAAAGCGGTGCTTTTCCGGCATATATTCCGCCTCAGATTTTTCCGCGCGTACTCCTGCCACGCGCAAAAATGGCGTCATTTAAGGTGATCCAATATGCCTTCGAGTTCGTCGACGCTGTTGTAGCTGATTACGAGCTTGCCCTTGCCTTTGGCCGAATGCTGTATCGCAACTTTGGCGCCCAGCTTGTCACGCAACTCGTCCTGGAGGCGCCGGATATCAGGGTCCAATGCCGCAACTTTCACGGTACCACCGGACCCGGCTCCGGCCTGTATCCGGCGAACCAGTGATTCGGTTTCGCGAACGGAGAGCCCCCTGGCCACAACCTTGCGGGCCACTTCGACCTGGCGGCGCTGGCTGGGCAATGCCAACAGTGCCCGGGCATGGCCCATGTCGAGATCTCCTCCGGCCAGGAGCTGGCGGACTTCCGGCGGAAGGTCCAGCAAACGTATTAAGTTAGATACTGCCGCGCGAGATTTGCCAACTGCGCGGGCTGCTTCCTGGTGGGTCAGTTCGAATTCGAGGATCAGGCGTTTAAGGCCTTCGGCCTCTTCGAGGGGATTGAGGTCTTCGCGCTGCAGGTTCTCGATGAGCGCTATTGCGGCTGCGGCCTCATCATCGACATCCCGTACCACGACCGGGATCGAATCCAGGCCGGCCATCTGAGCTGCGCGCCAGCGGCGCTCGCCGGCAATAATCTCGTAACGGGTGGGGCCAGTGCCCCCGGGGCCGAGCGGCCGTACCGAGATCGGCGCCAGCACACCCTGCACCTTGATGGATTCAGCCAGTTCCTCCAGCGTTTCCTTGTGCATGTCCCGGCGCGGCTGATAGGCGCCCGGGGTCATTAGGTCGAGGGCGAGGTTGCGTAATCCCGTGGCCGGTTTACCCGGCGCAGGGACAGGCGCGGACAAGGTGGTAAGGCCGGGTTGGGTATCGTCGGACGCCGTAGCCGGTATATCCACGGGGCCGAGCAGGGCATCGAGCCCTTTCCCCAGTCCGGTTTTCTTTGCTGCCATGGCTATTCGAACCCCCGCGTAATCAAGGGTTCCATTCTAAGTCACGGCCGGGCTCCGGTCACATCGGAGGCTTATGTTGGGTGTGATTGCTGCGTGAAGGCTACTGCTTGCCAAGGGATAGTTGCTCAACCTTTTAACCCCCCGTGTGGGAGCGGCTTTAGCCGCGAAACGACCATACTTTCCGGGGGTTTACCGCTGGAATTTCGCTGCAGTTCAGAGCCTGAGAAGCAGATCATTCATTAGTGAGGATTTACCGCAGCGGGAAGCTCCGCAAAGGACGCCGGTCCATAGCCGGGCAAATATACCTGGTAACGACGCGCTCCCGTAACAAGATGCCATGGTTCAGCGATATGAATATTGGTCAGCTTATTGTCAGTGAGCTGAAACGGTCCGACAAGCTTGGCTACACGTGTACCTATGCCTTTGTGGTCATGCCCAACCACCTGCACTGGTTGTTCGAACTAAAACACGGTCAAACGCTTAGCCAGATCGTAGCAACGGTAAAAGGAAGATCAGCATTTAGAATTAGTCGGCGATTCAGCCACGTGTCAAATGTTTGGCAAGCAGGCTTTCAGGACCGGGCTCTGCGTAGTATAGAAAGTGTCGAGGGTGCTGCGGAGTATGTCGTTAACAATCCCGTCCGGGCCGGTTTAGTGAACAGGGCTTCTGACTATCCCCTTTAGCTATCAGAAATATCAGCCAGGGTAGCTTCGCGGCTAAAGCCGCTCCCACAGAATTTGGGATCAATTTGCAATTACTACGCCGCTAAAGCCGACTCCTACAGCTTTCTGTAGCGCCTGGGGGTCAATACCGATTACGCCGCCGCCAGCCCAGTGCGCCCAGCGCCGAGGCGAACAACCAGAATGCTGCGGGGATGGGTACTGCCCTGACCGTCACGTCGTCCAACTGCACATCGTAGTAACCGCAGGGCGTGGTCGGGCAAAACGACGACAAGCGGAAGGTTTCCAGGCTCAGCCAGTCACCGGTACCAATCGGCACGGACAGGTCGGCAGCCCCGCCGCCGAATAGTGTGCCGCTAAAATCTCCCGCGCCGCTATAAAAACCGGTGAAATCGCCGATCAAGAGAATCGCGAACGGGTTGCTGTCGATAGATGTCATCGTGACCTGGGCGCCGCAACCGGCACCCCAGGCGAAGCAATCCCCCATCGCGGTGATTCCTGCGGCAGACACACCGGCCTCCGGTGGACCGCCGGCCATAAAGGTTGTTGCAAAGAAATTGTAGCCCTTCGAATCCACCGAAATGGAGCCGCCGATAACAGTTTGCGGTGTGACTTCATCGAAATCTATCAGTACGGGTGCCGCCTGAACGCCGGTGTAAGCAAGGACTAAGGCTAAGGACAGAATAAGTTTTTTCATTTTTCTAACCCCAAAAAATAAGCACCATGGAGAGCGGCCCGGTTACCGGAAGTTTTTTATACAAAAACTTAAGTATGACTAACGCACCCCAGCCCGGAGAGTGGGGCCAACTTGTTTTATGTAAAAGACAACAGTGCGTTGCGGTGCAAGCCAGATCGTCACCGCTACAGCTGTTATGCGACGCCCGCGCGCGCTTCTCCGGGTGGCCGGTCGGCCTGCTCCTCGCGGAGGATTTCGCGCGCCAGAGCCATGTAGGCTTCGGAACCGCGCGAGCGGGGATCGTGTATCAGCACCGGTACGCCGTAGCTCGGCGCTTCGGCCAGCCGCACGTTGCGCGGAATGACGGCACTATAAACCTTGTCTCCGAAATGCTTGATGAGTTGTGCAGATACTTCGTTTGCAAGCCGGTTGCGCGGATCGAACATGGTGCGCAGCAACCCTTCGATCCTGATACCAGGGTTCACGCTGTTACGGATTTGCCGCACCGTCTCGAGTAATGACGACAACCCCTCGAGTGCGTAGTACTCGCACTGGATCGGTATCAGCACCCCGTCCGCCGCCGTGAGTGCATTCAGCGTCAGCATATTGATAGACGGCGGGCAGTCTATATATATGTAGTCGTACATATCGCGAACCGGCTCCAGCGCCTTACGCAGTTTCATTTCGCGGCCAATTTCCTGCAGCAGCCGTACTTCAGCGGCCGTCAGGTCGGGATTAGCCGGCATCAATGCATAACCACCCTTCTCCACCGGAATGATGGTGTCCATTGCGCGTGCCTCACCGAGCAGAACTTCGCAAGTGGTATTTTCCAGTGAAGATTTCTCTATTCCCGAGCCGGTGGTCGAGTTGGCCTGCGGGTCGAGATCGATGAGCAGAATTTTCTTACCAAGCTCTGCGAGACAGGCGGACAGGTTGACGGCCGTCGTGGTTTTACCCACACCGCCCTTCTGATTGGTTACGGCAACAATGCGACCCATTTAGAAACCCGTTACCCGTCCGTGCACAACTCTCATCATAAACGGTTCCGCAACGGGCTGCAGTCGACTTTGCTAACTCAGACAAGCCGCATGAAAGCAGATTGCCAGGTGGCAAAATCGGTTACGTAGTTGTAGCCACAAACCGTCGACAGGGGACGCGAGGTCACCACATCAACCAGTCGGCCAGCACCGTCCTGGGTGGCAGCACGCCTGCCGTGGGGGTTCAGTTTCATGGCCGGGCCGGGAGGATAGACGTAATCGCAGACAAACAGCACATCCTGCCAGAGGTAGACTGTAAAACCCGGACTGTGGCCGCCTATATGCACACCCTCCACCCCAAATTTCTCAATGTTGCCGGTGAAGGGGTGATCGACAGAATACCTGGCCGCCTCGGAAAGTTCCGCATCTGCCTCGTGCAACCAGACTTCTGCCAGCCATTGATCCCGGTACTGGTTTGCCGCGCCTATGAAATCCTTGTGGGTGAACAGGATGCAATCGACGGGATCGAGGTCACGGTTAAACGCCGAGGGACAATCGATCAGTACGCTACCGCCATCCGCATCGATGCGATAAGCGGAGTGCTCCAGACCCAGGCGCGGCAGGCATTTAAGCTGGGTTACGGTATCCGACACCTTTTTAGCGGTTACACGATAACGCCGGGAAGCCGTCGCGGAGTCCACAAAATCTCTGTGCGGAGAACTGCAGAAAGGACAGCGGGTGGGCCGCTTACCGATCATGTTGTAGCCGCACACCGTGCAGACCCACTGCTTTTTTCTGAAACCAAACATTACTATTTTTCTTGTCCGTCGCCAGTATAGACGCGTCGGATGAAAACTAGTTCTTTTCCAGAACAACTATATGGCGTTCCGCCTCCAGGCCAGGCACGGATACCTGTTCTACCCGAGAAGCGTGCCAGCCGACAGGTAACTCGTCGAGCTCCGCCTGTGGATATTTGCCTTTCATTGCAACCAGCCGGCCGGTATCTTTAAGCAGGTTGCCGCCGCTGTGCACAAACTTATTCAATGACGTATATGCCCGGCAGGCAATCGTGTCAAACAGTTCATGACAAGTGAACTCTTCGACCCTCGATTGCTGTGCTTCAACGTTCATCAGTTCCAGTTCGGTTATCACATGCTGAACGAAACGGATCTTCTTGCCGTTAGAGTCAAGCAGCACAAACCGGCATTCGGGCAGACACAGGGCGAGCGGGATACCTGGCAGGCCTGCACCGGTGCCAACATCGAGGATTTTTTTGCCGTGCATAAAGGGCATGGCTGTCAGTGAATCGAGAATGTGTTTGCTAACCATTGCGCCGGGATCGCGCACCGCGGTCAAATTGTAGGCCTTGTTCCAGTGCTGCAGTTCTTTAATAAAGGTGGTGATCCTGCACACGAGCTCCTCTCCTGCAGGTACGCCGAGGAGTTGCGGCAGCCCCACCATAAGCTTGGCGCGGATTTGTTTGTCGTCGAAAGTCATAAATAAATAGGGCCGGAAAAACTCCGGCCCTGAATAAATAGCCTGCTTATCGGGCTTAACTACTCTTCGAGCACACGGAGTTCCACACGCCGATTCTGACGCCGCCCTTGCGGAGTCGCATTGCTCGCGACCGGCTCGTCCTCACCATAGCCTCTCGCGGTAACTCGGTTCTGATCCACGCCGGCGGTTACCAGGTAATCGCGTACCGTTTCGGCCCTTCGCTGCGAGAGCCCTATGTTGTAGTCGGAGTCGCCCTGCGAATCCGTGTGGCCTGCCACCTCGACGCGCAGGCCGGGGTTATCTATCAGTGTCGCTGCCGCGGCGGCCAGCCTGTCGTCATCACCGTTGACGGCGGAACCCAGCAGTGACCAGTACCTGTCACCTTCCGCCGCGTTTGCGGTGCCCAGGAGCAGCATTGCGCCAATGCCGATCAGAATTGATTTCCCAAAACCCGTCATAACAAGTCTCCACCCGTACCAATAACCAATACCCGATGTCGGTCGCCTGTTTATTCTAGACCGTCCGTTCCTGTAATGCAGACTATTTAGCGGCGGCTCAGCCCGATGGTTTTACCAGCTTGCGGCCGGTAACTTTGCCGTCCAGCCAGTCCTGCATACAGTCCGCCAGACCATCGAGGCTTACTTCGCCGTTAACGATCCGTTCAAGCCGCTGCGGTTTCAAATCCGTTGCGAGGCGTCCCCAGACTTCGAGCCGCAGATCGCGGGGCGTATCGACTGCGTTGATGCCCAGCAGGTTAACGCCGCGCAGTATGAACGGCATGACGGTCGTCTCGAGCTTATGGCTTGCCGCGAGGCCGATGCTGGCAATATTTCCGCCATAAAGGGTAGTGCGCGTAAACCAGCCGAGCATGTCACCGCCCAGGTTGTCGACGGCGCCGGCCCAGATGGCTTTCTCCAGCGGCCGTGTACCGAAATCAATATCGGCAGGGACGATAACTTCCGCAGCGCCGAGGCCCTTCAGGTAGTCGACAGCATCGGTTTGAGCGCCCTTGTTTGTAATGGCATGCACCTCGTAACCGCGGCCGGCAAGCACATCGATGGCGACGCTGCCGACTCCACCGGTTGCACCGCTGACTGCGATCGGCCCGTTGGCCGGCTGCTGACCGTTCTGTTCCATGCGGTGCACTGCGAGTGCGGCTGTAAAACCGGCGGTCCCCAGTGCCATCGCATCACGTGTGGTAAATCCTTCCGCCAACGGTATTACCGAATCACCGGCAAGGCGTGCATATTCTGCGTAACCGCCGTCTCGTGTTTCGCTTAAGCCCGCGCTGGTAACGACGACTTCATCGCCTGGCTTGTAACGATCGTCCGTCGACGAAATCACGGTGCCCGCGACATCTATGCCGCCTACGAGGGGATAGGTACGCAGTATCCTGCCGGCGCCCGTTGCCGCAAGCGCATCCTTGTAATTTACGCAGGACCAGGCGCATTTGATGACAACTTCGCCGTCATTCAGGTCATCGAGACCGATGTCCTCGACCCTGGCGACGATTTGATCGTTCTCTGAGTGAATCCGGAAGGCCCGGAAGTTATCCATTTCTAATCCTTATATCTCCCCGCAGAGCGCATTAAACAACAATTTCTGTAGCCGTGCCGACACCGCAACAATGCTGACACAGGCTGATATTTTGGTATCCTTAGCCCTGCTTATAAACCCGGCGTCTGCCGGAATAACAACAGTAAGCACTTACAAAAGGGACGTATTTTGAGGCCAGGGATTCAGCGCTTGTCGGCATCCGCATTACTTGCCGCGATATTTTTCACCGGAACATCATTTGCATCGCCTGATCTTGTCAGCAGCGACAGCGCGGGTGTGCCGCTGGAAGTATCGGATGATTCAGCCGTGTTCGGCTACACGCCCCTGGATATCAGCGACGACGGACGTTTCATTTTGCTGGCCGATTATCTGGATGCACCGGCTATTGGGCCGGTGCCGCCGCCATTTGTCGAGGGCTGCTCGATTTTCCGCAAGGACCGGCTCAGCGGTGAATTGCTTACCGTTTTCGAGGGCGACCCGGACGGTATCGATTACTGCAACGGCGCGCTGATGTCGGCCGACGGTAACCTTGTTGCGGCGTGAGCCCGCATCAACAGCCTCCGCAATAAGCACTGCGCTCACCTGTCGCGGGTTCGCGGCTAAAGCCGCTCCTACAATTCTCTGCTAGGCGTGATGGCAGGCAACCAGCGAATTACCCAGCGTTCGCAGCCCCGGCATCTCGGCGGCACAACGGTAATCAGCCAGCGGACAGCGGGTGCGGAACGCACAGCCCGAGGGCGGCTCCAGCGGCGACGGCACATCGCCCTGTAGCAGCGTCCGATCACGGTTACGTTCGATCTTTGGATCCGGAATCGGCACGGCACTTATCAGCGCCTGCGTATAAGGGTGCCGCGGCGATTCATACAAATCACTGCGCTCGGCAACCTCGGCGATACGACCGAGGTACATCACCATAACCCTGTGACTGATATGTTTAACAACCGCGAGGTCGTGCGCGATAAAAATCAGCGCGAGTCCCATTTCCTGTTGCAGATCCATCAGCAGGTTCACGATTTGTGCCTGCACCGATACGTCGAGTGCACTCACCGGTTCGTCACAGATAATGAGCTCCGGTTCAGCTATCAGGGCACGCGCGATGCCGATGCGCTGGCACTGGCCACCGGAAAACTCGTGCGGATAACGGTTCATGTGTTCGGCTTTGAGGCCCACACGTTCGAGGATGGCTTTTACTTTCACCAGTTGCCGTGTGCGCGACATCGACGGAAAAAATGTGTGCAAGGGTTCCGAGACGATATCCGCAACAGTCATTCTCGGGTCGAGTGACGCCAGCGGATCCTGAAAGATGACCTGCATTTGACGACGTTTCTGCTTTAGTCTTCGCCTGTCCAGCGTGCCGAGTTCTTCGCCGAGCAGCGCGACACGGCCCGCGTGCACATCGACGAGTTGCAGCACGCCGCGCGCGAGGGACGACTTACCGCAACCGCTCTCGCCCACTATCCCCAGTGTTTCTCCGCGTTTCAGTTCAAAACTGACATCGGCGACCGCCTGCAAATACTGCTTTGGTTTGAATACTCCCGGCCTGCCGGCATCGAAGCGCACATCCAGATTAGCGACCATGAGCATGGTGTCGCCCGAAGGACGACTATCGGGTGCGCCCCCCTTAGCCGGCGCATTGCCGACGACAGCGAGTCGCCGGGTTTGTACCTCGTCCAGACGCGGTACCGCAGCCAGCAGCTCGCGCGTGTAGCTGTCCTGCGATTCGTAAAACACTTTGTTTATCGACCCGCACTCACGCATCTTTCCGTCGCGCATAACGAGCACCCGGTTACAACTGCCGGCAACCACACCCATGTCGTGGGTAATGAGCAATATGGCCGTGCCGAGTTCCTGCTGCAGTTCGTACATCAGCGTCAGGATCTGCGCCTGCACGGTAACGTCGAGCGCTGTTGTCGGCTCGTCGGCGATTAAAAGCTGCGGCTTACACAATAAAGCAGTTGCGATCATGATCCGCTGGCGCATGCCGCCCGACATCTCGTGCGGGTACTGACGCAGCCTTTCTGCCGCATCGGGTACGCGCACCGCATCGAGCATTTGAGCCGCCGCGTGCAGCGCCGCCTGGCGCGAAACGCCCTGGTGCCGCTCGAGGACCCTCGCCATTTGCCGGCCAATCGTGAGGTGCGGGTTCAGGCTGGTCATCGGGTCCTGGAAGATCATCGAAATTGCGCTGCCGCGAATCTCGTTAAGTTTCGCTTCATTCAGCAGTAGTAAATCTCTGCCGGAAAATATCGCGCTACCTTTCCTCCGGGCCGTTTCGGGCAGCAGGCCTATCACGCTCAGCGCGCTCTGCGTTTTACCGGACCCGGACTCACCGACGATGCCAAGCGTCTCCCCCGCCATAATCTCGAAACTCAGGTCGCGTACCGCATGAATCATTTGTGCGCCCGGCGAACTAAAATGATGATCCCCCGGATAGCTCACACTCAGGCCCTCCACCCTGAGCAGCGCATCATCGTTTGGTCTTCTCGCTGCCTGCGCGGCCATCAGCTTGTCCGCCGATCGCGCGGATCCAGCGCATCGCGCAGGCCGTCGCCGAGGAAATTGAAACAGAAGAGTGTCAGGGCCAGGAAAAGGGCCGGAAAAATCAGCGCCCACGGCGCACTTTCCATCGCCTGTGCGCCGTCGTTAACGAGCGCCCCCCATGAAGTCATCGGCTCCTGCACGCCCAACCCGAGGAAGCTCAGGAAAGACTCAACGAGTATGACCTGCGGAATGGTCAGCGTGACGTAAATGATCACTACGCCAAGCAGGTTAGGAACGATATGCCTGCGCACAATGTTGAAGTTTGACACACCGCCCGCACGTGCCGCTTCTATAAATTCCTTTTTCTTCAGGCTCAGCGTCTGTCCCCTGACGATGCGCGCCATATCCAGCCAGTTTACGGCGCCGACCGCGACAAATATCAACAGGATATTGCGCCCGAAAAACACCATGAGCAGGATGACGAAAAACATGAACGGCATTGCATACATCACGTCGACGGTACGCATCATGAGCTGGTCGGTTCGTCCACCGACATAACCCGCGGTAGCGCCCCAGGCGATACCGATGACCAGGCTGACCAGCGTGGCTGCAACGCCAACGAGCAAAGAGATGCGACCGCCGTACAGGGTGCGTACGAATAAATCGCGGCCGACATCGTCAGTACCGAACCAGTGGCCGGTTGCGAATGATGGCGGCGCGGAAATGCGGTCCCAGTCGGTCGAGTCGAATTCGTAAGAACTGAGTAAAGGTGCCAGTAAGACCAGTACACACACGATTGCCATGATGGTCATGGCAGTCATCGCGGCACGGTTACGGCGCAGGCTCCACCGTGCATCGGCCCAGAGACTATTGCCGCGCCGGCTGCTCACAGTTTCACCCGCGGATCGAGCCAGCGGTATGCCAGGTCAACCAGGAAATTAAATACGATGATCAGGACACCGTAGAAGACAACAACACCCATCACGAGCGTGTAGTCTCGGTTCAGCGCACCCTGCACAAAGTAGCGGCCGAGTCCCGGGACGCCGAATATCTGTTCGATAACGACGGAGCCAGTAATAATGCCCGCGGTCGCGGGCCCGAGATAAGAAACGATCGGCAGCATCGCGGGTTTCAGCGCGTGACCCAGGATGACCTCGCGGCCGGGGAGACCCTGCGCGCGTGCCGTGCGAATAAAATCACTGCGCAACACCTCGATCATACTGCCGCGGGTGAGCCGTGAGATGTATGCGATCTGCGGTAATGCCAGCGAGATGACTGGTAATACGAGGTTGGCGATACCACCGTCGCCGAGTCCGCCCGCCGGCAACCAGCGCAGCGTGACGGCAAACAGCAACACGAGCAGCGGTGCCAGAACAAAATTCGGTATTGAAATCCCCGTCATCGCCGCCGCCATCGCAACATGGTCCGTCTGGCTGTTCTGTCTAAGCGCGGCGAGCGTACCGATGCTTATACCTGCCAGCAGCGCAAGCAGCATCGCCAGGCCGCCCAGCTTCAGCGAGACCGGAAACCCGGCGGCAATTAATTCGGTAACCGTGAAGTCCTTGTACTGAAACGATGGCCCGAAATCGCCCTGCGCGAGCCCCAGTAAATAGCGCCCGAACTGCTGGTACAAAGGTTCGTCGAGGTGATAGGCCTCGTTGAGTCGTGCTTCGATTTCTGGCGGAAGCTGTTTTTCAGTATCGAAGGGACCGCCCGGTGCAACCCTTATCAAAGCAAATGCCAGCGCGATCAGGATAAGCAGCGTCGGGATCGCACTCAGGAACCGGCGAAAAGCGAACGAAAGCATGGTGCGATTCTGCGCGGTATCTGAATTGGCATCAAGCGAAATCAAGCACTAGCAGTTGTAGGAGCGGCTTTAAGTGACGCCGGGATTCGAGGGCTCAAGCAGCTAGTACTCGAATGCCAGAAGGCGGAACTTAAAGCCGCTCCTACAGCGACTATTTCTAAGCTCTCCTAATGTTTCAGGATATACAAATCCTTCGTATACACGTGGTCCATGATGTTCGGTACGAAGCCGCCGACCCAGGGTTTCACGAGGTGTTTGCTCACGTAGAAATAGATCGGGATGATTGGCGCTTCGAATAGCAGAATGCGCTCTGCTTCCTGCATGAGCAGCGCGCGTTTCTGCAGGTCGCGCTCCATCGATGCGTCATTTAACAGGCGGTCGTAATCGGCGTTTACCCAACCTGAATCGTTCTGTTCGTTGTTTGAATACATGAGCTCGGCGAAGGTATAAGCATCGTTATAATCGCCTATCCAGCCGGCACGGAATGCCTGGGTCGTAAACCGTGTCGCCCGGGTCTGCAGGAATACTTTCCATTCCTGATTTAACAAGCGAGTTTCGACACCCAGGACCTGTTTCCACATCGAGCTGATCGCAATCGCAATCCGCTTGTGGTCCTGTGATGTGTTGTAGAGGATTTCAACGACCAAGGGGTTGTCGTCACCGTAACCGGCTTCGGTGTACAGGCGCCTCGCTTCCGCATGTCGTTGCTCGCGACTCCAGTCCGCCCATTCGGGCCGCTGCGGCTCATAGCCCTGCACCGGCGGAATCCAGCCATAGGCCGGCTGTTCGCCTGCACCGGAAAGTTTCTCGGTGATGATTTCCCGATCGATCGCCATGGATAACGCACGCCGCAGTCCCGGCTGACCCTTGAAAGGCTCGCGGGTAACGTTCAGACCGTAATAATAAGAACCGAGGTAGGTCGACTGCCTGTACTCATCCGCCATGTTGGTACGGATCCACTCGAGTTGTTTCGATGGTACACCCTGGGTGAGGTCGATCTCATCCGCCCGGTAACGCTTGAATACCGCATCTGAATTTTCGAGCGCGTGGTAGAACACCGTATCGATGGTTGTACTGTCGTTATCACGGAATTTTTCATTGCGGACAAGCTCTATGTGCGACTGTACAACCCAGTCCTTCAGTACATAAGCACCGTTACCGACCAGGTTGCCGGCACGTGCAAACCGCTCGCCGTGTTCCTGCACGCTCGGCGGGTGTACGGCGTAAGCCATGCTGTGATTTAAGAGCCCTGTAAAGTATGGCGTCGGCCCGCGCAACAGAATTTCCAGCGTGTAGTCATCGACTGCGCGGACGCCGAGGTTTGCAACCGGCTGCAGTCCGTTATTGATTTCCTCGGCATTGGCTATCGGGTAAAGGATGCTCGCATAGCCCGACAACGTTGCCGGATCGACCGCACGGCGCAGGCTGAAAATGAAATCGTGTGCCGTAACCGGATCGCCGTTACTCCAGCGGCCTTCGGGACGCAGCGTGAACAGGTAACGCAGTCCGTCGGCACTGATTTGCCAGCCACTCGCAGCACCCGGGATCAACGTGCCGTCCGGCGCCTCCATGACCAACGGCTCGTAAAGATCGCGCAGTATGTTGCCCTCGGGCACCCCGGTGGCCCGGTGCGGGTCCAGTGTTTGCGGTTCGGCCCCGTTGTCCTTATGCAGCACCTGCGCCGCCGCCAGTTCGGTGCCACTCGGGCCGCCTATCTCACCGTAATCGCGGGGGGCAGGCGACCCGTTATTGCTGCATGCATTGATCAACAGCGCGACAAGCGTGGTCACGAACAGGGCAATTTGGGCACGTCGGCGGGCGATGGATGTCACGCGCTTTTCAGCCTGCCTTTCTTGAGGTGCACGAGTAACAGTGACACTGCTGCCGGAGTCATACCGGGGATTCGGGAGGCCTGGCCGAGTGTCGCCGGACGAATCTCCAGCAGTTTCTGCCGGACTTCATTCGAGAGTCCCCGAACCTCCGTATAGTCGATGTGATCGGGCAACACCATCGTCGCGTGGCTGCGACTGCGTTCGATTTCCTGTTCCTGCCGGCGCAGGTAGCCTGCATAGCGGGCCTGGATTTCTATTTGCCCGTCTATCTGTTCGGCAAGTTCCTCGCTTTCGTCTGCAGGCCGTGGCCGTGAACCGACGCTTGCAATCTGTTCGATAAATGCGTGTGTCACTTCCGGGCGCTTCAACAGTTCAGCTGCTTTCTGCTCGCGTGAGAGTGCGCCTCCTATTAATTCATTCTGTGCGCCGGTCAGGTCGCCCGGTTGCACGGTAATGCTGGTGAGTCTCCGCCGCTCTTGTTCGATGCGATCTGTTTTGGCCCGGTACACCTCCCAACGCTTGTCGCCAACCACCCCCAGTTCGCGGCCGACCGGTGTCAGCCTTGAGTCGGCATTGTCTTCCCGCAACAGCAAGCGGTACTCGGCCCGGCTCGTAAACATCCGGTACGGTTCGCTCGTTCCCCGCGTTACCAGGTCGTCGACCAGTACGCCGATGTAGGCCTCCTCGCGGCCCGGGCACCAGCCATTGCGGTCGAACGCGCGGCGACCCGCATTAATACCGGCGAGTATTCCCTGCGCGCCGGCTTCTTCGTAGCCTGTAGTGCCATTGATCTGGCCCGCGAACCAAAGATTTTTTATGGCTTTCGTCTCGAGCGTCGGCCACAGGTCACGCGGGTCAAAATAGTCGTATTCGATTGCGTAACCCGGCCGGGTAATGCGCGCGTGCTCGAGTCCGCGTACCGAATGCACGAAGTCCTGTTGCACATCGAATGGCAGGCTGGTCGAAATACCGTTCGGATAAAGCTCGCTGCTAAGCAAGCCTTCGGGTTCCATAAAAATCTGGTGGCTTTCACGGTCGGCGAAGCGCACTACCTTGTCTTCGATAGACGGACAGTAGCGCGGGCCGACACCATCGATCACGCCTGTATACAGCGGCGACCGGTCCAGGCCCTGGCGGATAATGTCGTGGGTTTTGGCGTTGGTATGTGTAATGTGGCAAATCGTTTGCCGCGGATGATCGGCCCTGCTGCCGAGAAATGAAAACACCGGCCGCGGTGAGTCACCCGGCTGCTCCTGCATGACGCCGAAGTCGACACTGTTGCCGTCTATACGCGGGGGCGTTCCTGTCTTCAGGCGGCCAACGCGTGGCGCCAGTTCGCGTAGCCGATGCGCCAGCACAATCGATGGAGGATCGCCGACGCGCCCACCGGCAGACTGACTCTGGCCCACGTGGATGCGCCCGTCGAGAAAGGTGCCAACGGTCAGCACGACAGCACGTGCATGAAAAGTCAGGCCCATCGCCGTGACTACACCCTTAACCTCGCCGTTCTCGACTACCAGGTCGTCGACCCCCTGCTGAAACATATCGAGGCCGGGCTGCTGTTCAAGCGCCTGCCGGATGGCCTGGCGATAGAGAGAGCGGTCGGCCTGCGCCCGAGTCGCACGAACCGCCGGACCCTTGCGTCCGTTCAGCGTGCGGAAATGGATGCCCGCCGCATCCGCCGCGCCGGCCATGATGCCGTCGAGTGCATCGATTTCTCGCGTAAGGTGGCCTTTACCGATGCCGCCGATCGCGGGATTGCAACTCATCTGACCGATGGTTTCGAGGTTCTGGGTCAGCAATACCGTGCGCGCACCCATCCTTGCCGCCGCCGCCGCGGCTTCGGTGCCTGCGTGGCCGCCGCCGACAACTATTACGTCGTATGTGTCCTGGGTACTCATGGGGCTATGTCATATTGCGCGGGCGGGCATTTTACAACGTGCTCCGCGGCACGTCCTGCCGCCTGTTATCAGGCTACGCCGACGGTGCGCAGGTAGTCCGCAAGCCGATGGTCCGAAATCAGGCTTCCCTGGCGCAGGCCGGTTTCGATCTGCCGATCCGAAAAGCTTTGCTTGCGGTAGAAACTCACGAGGCCATTGCGCTGGTATTCCTTGTAAAGTTTTTTCCAGGTACCGCCTACATTTGCTGCAGAAGTCTTGTTGCGTTCGTAAGCCTGACCACCCTTGATGATCTTGTTTGTAAACTGCGCATAGCTGCGTATCGGGAAATGAAAGATATCGATTTCGTGCTCCACGATTTTGCTCTCGCCGGGAATGTCGGCCCAGTGGTTTCCCTGCGGCACGACAACATCGGCATGCGCCCGGTGGGCAACTTTGGGCGGGAGGGGTTTGCCGATTGTGTTCAGCGATACCTTCTTGCGATACACCATGTCACGGAAAAATATGTCGCGTTCGTCGACCAGCGGAATAAAGTCATGGCGCTGGGCTACAACGATATTGTCATCGGTGCCGAGCTTTTCGAAGGTACTTTTCAGATCACCTTCGCGCGGCCACCAAAATTCATCGGCATCGTTGTTGATTACCCAGTCGGCACCGTGATCAGTTGCTGCCAGGCGCGCCATGCGCGTTACCCACGCAGTCTGGTTATAGTCATCGTCCGCCTCGAAAATGTACCTGGCTATCCCGTTATTTTCATACGCGCGGACGATGTCGGGCGTCGTATCCTCCGACTTATTGTCGGTAACGATAAAAAAATCCACACCCTGCGCACGATGAAACTCGATGTTAGCCCGTAGTACATCTTCTTCATCGCGCACCAGTAAGGTCATTACAAGTTGCATCTATCTGCCTTCTACCCAATTTTCGCAGCGCCGAACCCCGGCCGTGCGCGATTGTAGCACCCGGTTTTTAAGTGGTTGATTGATGATCCTTGCTTTTAACTTAAGCGGTTGTCACGGACATAACTCCGGTAGCGGATCACGGCATTCGCTATGCGGTTCTGCAACAATTTCTATGAATCGGTTTATACCGATAGCGCATCATGTCCGAGACTCATGAGCGATAGCCATAAAAAACAACAAGCGCCTGCAAGCGCATTGACCCGCCCCACCTCTCCGGTATCACCGATACCGGGGTTGATGTGGTTCTATGTGTTGTGGATCTGCCTGGCAACGCTCAGCGCCGTACTCGGTCATTCAGAGATAAGCCGCGGCGGTAGCCTGTTCCTGCTCGGCGGCATCGCCAGCACTAATTTTTTCTTCGCGAGCATCATGCGCTCCGAACCACGCAGCACCGGCCTGAAACAACTGCTCTCTATGTACCAGACCATCATGGCCATCGCCTGGACCAGCGCTTATTTCTATTTCAGCCACGGCGCGGGTGACCTGGTCCTGGGCATGTACATGACCGCACTGATGTTTTCAATGTTTCACCTGAACACGAAGAAGGTGCTTAAACTCGGTGCCGCTGCGTTGCTTGGTTATCTGTTCGTCGTATTAGCAAAAATGCTATCCACCGGTACCTTTATCATGTCTCTGGCCGACGGGATTCGCTTCCTGGTCCTGATCGCAGTTATCGGATGGGCCTATATGTTCGCGCGCCAGTTACGTGACCTGCGCTATTCGCTGCAGTATCGGAACGAGGAGTTGCAAACCGTTGTTGAACGGGTCACACGAATTTCCGAAGTTGACCACCTGACCAAATCCTTCAACCGCCGCCATATCATGGAGGTTCTTGCCCGGGAACGTTCGCGCGCCGACAGGTCGGGCAGCATATTCTCGATCCTGCTATTCGACCTCGATCATTTCAAACGCATCAACGACCGGTATGGCCACCTGATCGGCGACCAGATCCTCAGTGACTTTGCGAACCGGGTAAAAGGCGAACTGCGCGGTATGGATATGGTCAATGCAACCGAACACAAGCGTTCATTTGGCCGCTATGGCGGTGAAGAATTTATTGCGGTTCTGCCCGGCACAGCGCTTACCGGCGCCAAGCGCTGTGCTGACCGCATCCGCAAAATAATTGCAGACCAGCAGTTTCGCGACCGCTACAGCGTGACCGTTTCGGTCGGCGTTGCAGAATATCAACTTGGCGAAACGGTGCCCCAGTTACTCACCAGGGCAGATGAGGCGCTCTATAAAGCGAAGCGCGATGGCCGCAATTGCGTTCGCGAAAGCCAGCGCGAAGATCACAAGGATTCAGGAACAGTCCCGAACCTGCGCATCCTGCGCAAGGACTGAACGCTAGAGCGACTTCAGGAAACTCAGAAGGACAGCACGGTCTTTTTTGCTCAGTGCACGGAACCGACGCTGGGCGGATTTCGCCTCACCTCCGTGCCAGAGTATCGCTTCCTCCAGTGTGCGCGCCCTGCCATCGTGCAGATAGCCCTGCTGCCCGGCAGACACCGTTTCCGTCAGGCCTATTCCCCACAGCGGTGGTGTGCGCCATTCGCTGCCCGATGCAAGATAGTCTGGCCTGCCGTCTTCGAGGCCTTCGCCCATATCATGGAGCAACAGATCCGTAAACGGATGGATTGTCTGATTTGCCAGTTCCGGAAAACCTTCGCTGTCGCCGGTCTTAAGTGTCGGCATATGACACTGTACGCAGCCACTGCTATAAAAGATCGACCGGCCCTGCATAACCTTTACGTCGTCGGCGTTGCGCTGCCGAGGTACCGCCGTTAACAGCACGTAGCGCGTCAATTGCTCGAAGAACTCGGGACGAAACTGGGCCTCGGGGGGATGCAGCGCTGCCGTTTCAAGGCAGGCGTCCTGCACCGCAGGACAATTATCATCGGGATTGATTGCTGTGGTGACACCCATATCGCCCAGGGCGGCACCCGCGTTCTGGAGTTCAACCGTCGGGACATTGGCCTTCCAGCCAAACCGCCCCGGTGCATTGCGTTGCTGTTTGGCGTCCCAGACGATATTCATCCGGCCCGAAATCCCGTCACCGTTACTGTCATCCGGGTCGGCAAGATCAAGCAACGTCTCCGCCGGCACCCGTTCGAGCAACCCAAGCCCGATCACCGGATTGGCCGTTCGCAGCGACACCATCATATCGGCCGGCAGCTCGCCGAAGGCAAGCTGACTGAAAACCACCTTTGGCTTACGCGCCCTGAACGGCGTGCCGTCAGTGTAATAGCCGACAAAATATTCCCACTCCAGGTGAGCGTTGCCTTCCGGTTGCACACCGTCGACTGCGCGATGCTGGAACTGGCCACCGTAGTTGGCCAGCGGTTTCGGCCCCCCGTGGCCGTCGTCGCCGGGAACGCTGAAGCGTACGAGTACCGATTCGAAGTCTTCCCCGTCTGCCGGCAGGAAGCCACGACCATTATTGATATGACAGGACGCGCAGGCGATCGCGTTGAAGGTTGGGCCCAGCCCATCCTGGTCCGGCACTTCACCTGGCGCAGGATCCCACTCGCTCACGAACTGCCGCTGACCGAACATGAACTGCGGGAAACGCATCGGGCCGGCATTCGGGATCATTTGTTTGAAAGCGGTGATGTCTGCGCGATCTACTGTCGCGGCGCCCCCGAGTTCCGGAGATTGTGGCGATTTGAGGAAAGAAGCGCGCAGCGCCTGCGCCCCCGCCCCGTTGGCGAGCGCCAAAAAAATAACCAGGGTGCCGAACAGACTGCGCTTCACTCGAAGTCCTTTGCCTACTGCGTCGGTATAGCCGCGCCAAGCCTCGAACCGACTTCACGCATCGCCTTATCCCAGGCATCCATGTCGAACGACTTAACGAGTTCCGGCAGGTGCGCAATTTTATAACCGCTCAGCACAACTGACGTGACCGTACGGGCGCCTTTATCGCCTGCAATCGCAGTCCAGGTGGAAATTTCATCCCCGGTTTCCATCGGTACGACGACCGAGGCCTGGCCTGCTGCAAACTCGGCCGAGCCCGCCGGGTGCGACTCTACCAGCAACAGGCCGGGGCGTGTATCGCCTTCTCGCTGCATATAGATTTGCAGGACAAAGTCTTGCGCGCTGTTGTCTTCGGGCAGGGTGACTTCGTAGTTCACGGTAAAGGAATACAGGCCGGGGCAAAGTGGTTTGAATACCTCACGTGTCCACTCGCCGAATGAGGGCGCTCGATATTGCGATCGAAACGGCCGACCGTCCACCGTCATATTCAGCGCCGTCTTATTGTAGTCGATGCGCTGGCGTTCACCTTCATGCAGCAGGCCCTCGCCGACAAAGGTAAAGCCCAGGTGTTCATCATGGCAAAACTCAACCATTTTCTCTGCAGAAATTTTGCCGTCTTCCAGCAAACCAAAAAAATGCTCGAAATTTTCCTGGGTGAATTCCTGTGTATCGATCGGCAGGGGCGAGCGTGCGTTTGCCGATATCGACAATATAGTTGCCAAAATCAGAATTGTTATAGTCTGTTTATTCGCACTCACGATGCTTAATTCCCCTAATGCGGTAAACAAAGTGTTGGCCACCAGAGACCGGAGGTCAAAGCCTGCGGCTCCGGTGTTCATGTACCGGAATACCCGAATCCGGTAGCCTGCCACAGCAGGCGGGCAAAAAAAGTATGATTGACGGGGCCAAGCTCACCGATAGCATGGGAAGCCGGTTTTGTCGCTAGCAAAAATCATTCGTCTGCTCGTCTGCTCTCTTTTGGCCTCAGCGTTGTGGGGACCAATATTGCGTGCCCAGGAAGTGGGTTACATACCCATAGTCGACGCCACTCCGGGGATACCGGGCCTCGGCGCGGGAATGCGCTTCACGACCAGTGTCTACGAAGATCAGTACGGTGAAAGTGACCTGGTCCCACTGTATCTCTACGAGGGCGATTACCTTTACGCGCACGGCACCCGGTACGGTGCGCATCTGTTTCGTAACGAACACTTTGAGCTAAACCTGGAGGCCAAGTACGACTTTGGTGAGCTGCAGGTCGATGGTGATGATGCTTTCTACGACACGGTCGAGGAACGCGATCAAACCTGGGAGGGCGGTGTTACTGCTGCCGTAAAAGGTGATTGGGGTCAGCTCAAACTTGCCTGGTACACCGATCTGGAAAGCAAGCACAGCGGGAATGAAGTACAACTGAATTACCGTTACCGCTTCGATATCGGCAACTGGATGATATCGCCCTACGTGACCGGGGTCTGGCAGGACAGCAATATCGCCAATTATTACTATGGCGTTTCAGTGGGTGAGTCACGGCCCGATCTTCCGGCCTACAGTATTACGAACGCTTTCAACCTCGAGTTTGGCGTAAACACCTGGTACCAGTTTACGCCGCGGACTTTCATATTCGGCAATTTCGCAATAACCGGCCTTGATGAGCAGATCGTCGACAGTCCGCTGGTAGCCGAAGAAACCGCAAGTGCAGTATTCGTCGGGGCCGGCTATCTGTTCGGCGACGACAAGCCGAAGCGCTACGGCGGAACATTATGGAAGCGTGACTGGTCGTGGCGGGTCAACTACGGGTATCAGGCCGATGAGAATATTTTTCCCTATATCATGACCGGCGATATCAGTCACAGTAAAGAAGTCGATACCGAGATCGCCGGCTTTACCATCGGCAGACTGTTCCAGGGTGGGGACCGGGCTGAGTTCTGGGGCAAGTTAAGTTACAACCGGCATTTGGAAAATCCCGGACAGGACAATTTCGCAAGTTATTCCGCCTATATGATGGCCATTGGAAAAGGTTATTCACCGTGGTCGAAGCAGCTGGCATTCCGTTACGGCTTTGGTTTCGGCATCAACTATGCGCAGGAAGTCCCCCTGGCAGAGCAGATCAAGCAGGCGCGTAAAGGAGAAAAGACCAGTCGCCTGTTGAATTACCTCGAGTTCATGATTGACTTTCCGGTAGACCGGTTAATCAAATCAAAACTTACCCGAAATTGTTTTCTGGGCCTTACGGTCATGCACCGCTCCGGAATATTCGGGACATCGGATGTCCTGGGTTCGGTCGCCGGCGGTTCCGACTGGGTAACGTTGTCTTACGAGTGTGTGCGATGAAGCGCATCTGGCCATTATTTGCTTTGCTATGTCTGCTCGGTAGTCAAGCCGGTGCCGACGAAACCGTTGGTATATCAGCCAAGCAGTTACAAAGGGCCAGACTAACCATCGATGAAATGAAGGAGGCTGCTCCTGAACTCCAGGCCTATCTTGATAACGCCCGGGGTTACGCGGTATTCCCGCGCATATTCCGCGCAGGTTACCTCTGGGGAGGCAGTTATGGCCGCGGACTCGTATTTGCGGATCAGGAATTAGTCAGTCGTTGCAACCAGTACGGGTTCAGCCTGGGCCTGCAGCTGGGCGCACAAACCTACAAGCAGATCATCCTGTTCCAGTCCGATGAGGCTTTGAATACGTTCAAGGAGGGCCGGTTCGAGTTCGAAGGCCGAGCCAGCGTCGCCATTATCACGCTCGGCGCAAATGCCGACCCTGCATTTTTACCCGATGTTGCTATCGTCACTCTTACTGAAGCCGGCCTGATGGCGGAAGCTGCCGCCAATGGCGTGAATTATTCGTGCAAGCCCGCCACAGAACGCTAAGCAACGCTCCGGAATTGCTTACTTGCCTATACAGAAGCTCGTGAATATCTCACCGAGCAGGTCGTCACTTGAAAACTGACCGGTTATTTCGGCCAGCGCGTTCTGCACCTGCAGCAATTCCTCTGCCATCAGCTCCCCCTGCGCAGACTGCGACAACAACTGAGTCGCTTGATCGAAATGTTTGCGCGCCCGGCCCAAGCTCTCGAGGTGGCGCCTGCGGGCCGTAACGTTACCCTCTGCGGCCGGTTCATAACCCAGTTGCTGTTCCAGGTGCGCGCGTAAGGTCTCGATGCCGGCGCCGGTAAGAGCTGAAATCGCCACTGTGTTGTCCGCACCTGCAGAAAACCCCGGCCGTTCATCGCTAAGGTCGATTTTGTTCCGCACGATCGTGTAATTCAGGCCGGGCGGCAATTCAGCCACCAACTTATCGGGCGTATCGGCACTGTTTGCATCTATGACGAGCAATGCATGATCTGCGTTACCGAGTTCGCGTTGCGCCCGGCGCACGCCTTCCTCCTCGATTGCATCGCCCGCGACCCGCAAACCTGCCGTGTCTATGATATTGAGTGGCAACCCGTTCAGTTCTATATGCTCGCGAATCAGGTCGCGGGTTGTGCCTTCTATGTCCGTAACTATGGCCGCGTCGTAACCGGCCAGTACATTAAGCAAACTCGACTTACCGGCGTTGGATCGGCCTGCCAGAACTACCGTGGCGCCATCACGCAGCAGGCAACCCTGCGTTACAGTTTTTTCTACGCCCTCGAAACTCGCACTTACAGAGTCCAGCCGCCTGCGCAAAGCATCGTCGGACAGAAAATCGATTTCTTCTTCCGGGAAATCCATCGCGGCCTCTACGTGCACCCGCAGGGCTGTTACTTCCTCGTTCAGCGCAAGAACGATATCGGAAAACCGTCCCTGCATTGAGCGCTGAGCTGCGCGTGCCGCGGTCTTCGAAGAACTGTCGATCAGGTCTGCTATGGCTTCGGCCTGCGCCAGATCGATCTTGTCGTTCAAAAACGCACGCCTGGAAAATTCGCCGGCTTCTGCAACACGCGCTCCAAGGCTGCAGACCCGCTCGATAAGCATCCCGCAAACCACCGTGCCGCCGTGACCGTGCAGTTCAAGGACATCTTCTCCCGTAAAAGAATCAGGCCCCGGGAAATACAACGCGAGCCCCCTGTCGAGTGGCTGGCCGTCCGCATCGAGGAAGTCTGTGAGGGTCGCGTAACGCGACTCCGGCAACTTGCCCAGCAATGTCTCCGCGATGTCGGCTACAAGGCTTCCGGAAATACGAATTACCGCAATACCGGCCCGCCCGGCCGGTGTTGCGCGCGCTACTATGGTGTCATCAGAGTGAAAGTTGGCCATCGCAATAAACACCGGCCGTATGCGGTTATATCAGGGCTTAGTCCGCATGCATTTTACGGTTGATGTTCCACTGTTGTGCAACTGAAAGAACCGAGTTGGTAAGCCAGTAAAGCACCAGCCCCGACGGGAAAAATGCGAAGAAGCCTGTGAACATGATCGGCAGTATGCTCATGATCTTGGCCTGCATGGGATCCGGCGGTGCAGGGTTCAGTTTTTGCTGGACGAACATCGCGACACCCATCAACACCGGCAATATGAAAAAGGGGTCACGGGATGACAGATCAGTGATCCAGAGTGCAAACGGCGCCTGACGCATCTCTACGCTTTCCAGAAGTACCCAGTAAAAAGCAATAAAAAATGGAATCTGGATCAACATGGGTAAACATCCGGCCGCAGGATTTACCTTCTCACGCTTGTACAGGTCCATCATGTGCGTACTCAGCGCCTGTCGGTCATCCTTGTAACGTTCCTGCAGGGCTTTGAGCCGCGGCTGCAACTTGCGCATTTTCGCCATCGACCTGCCGCTGGCTTCGGTCAGCTTGTAAAACGCCGCCTTGATCAAAAAGGTCACGAGGATAATCGACCAGCCCCAGTTACCAACGAAGCCATGCACAAACTCCAGCAACCAGAACAACGGCTGAGCGAGGATCGCGAGCAGACCGTAATCGACGGTCAGCTCCAGGCCTTCTGCTGTTTCCTCGAGCTGCCGTTGCAACTTCGGGCCGATGAAAAGTTTCGCACTTAAGGTAGCCTCGGCACCCGCCGGCACGACTGTGGCCGGTCCGCTGGCCCTTAGGGTGTAGATACCTTTTTCATATTGGGCATCGTAATTGTAGGTTTCGCCAGGCGGCGGTACCGCGGCAGACAGGAAATGATGTTCGATAGCGGCGATCCAGCCATTCGCGACCTGCAGGGACAGCGGTTCTCCCGCAAGGTCCTCCGGGTCGATCTTTTCATATTTTTCGCCATCGTAAGCGACCGGCCCGTGAAACGAATAGGAATCAACGTTAAACATCGACCTTTCGGGCGGGTTGTGTAACTTTCGAATCTGCAGATAACTCAGGCCACGCCAGTCTGACTGGCTGTTGTTCCGAACCCTGTAGTCCAGGCCGATGTCGTAGCGACCGCGGCGAAAGCGATAGATTTTTTCAACTGTTACACCGCTGCCGTCTGACCAGGCAAGGGGTACCTCGAGTGAATCGCTGCCTTCAGCCATCGAGTAAGCTTTTTTAGCGGCGGTCAGCGTCGCCAGGTGTGTCGGCCCGCCCTGCGAACCGTCTACCAGGCCGCCACCCAGCACATACTGGTTGCCCGTTGCATTACTCAGGAGTTGCACCGGCACGTCGGGTGCAGCTTTGCTTTTCGGATACTGCTTGAGTTCTGCTTTTACCAGTGCGCCGCCCGCGGTGCTGATCTCAAGTTTCAGCAAATCCGTTTCCACTTTGATTGTCGCGGACTGGTCTTCGCGGGTTGCTGCGGCGGGGGCTAAGGGAGCATCGCCGGTTGGCGCCATAACAGGAAGTTCGCCGTTTTCTGCCGCCGTTACCGCGGGTAGTTCAACGGGCGCGGGCCTTTCTTCTGTTTGAACGGGTAACGGGGCTTCGCTGCCCGGCGCCGGCTGGTTTTCCATCTGCCACCTGGACCATGTAAGAAAGGCCAGTCCGCCAAACAGGGCCCAGAGTATGATTCGTTGGTTATCCATCAAGCATCATTGTCCTTGTTACCGCGCCTGAGCCCCGCACTTTCTGCCTTGCGCACCCTGTCCCAGTGCTGCTCAAGACTTGCGTACAAGTCTGCGTTGCTGGCGGCTTCTGCCGCCGCCCGGGCCATGATAATAATGTCTATGCCGCCAAGCGTCCTGCACTCGTGGCGAAAGCTTTCTCTTGCCAACCGGCGAATCCTGTTCCGCCCCACGGCTTTCCTGATGCGCTTTTTCGCAACCGCAAAACCAAGGCGTGCTGTATCGCCGTCGTTACTGCGATACAGAACGGTGAAGTAGCGATCCCCCGACCGCTGTGCCCCGCTGAAAACCCGCTGATACTGGGCCGGGGTGGTGAGTCTGGAAAGACGGCTGTAATTGAAAGATTGGCTGGCCGTCGCCGCATCCCCCGCAGGGACCGCTAGTGACTCAAACGGGCGCGTTGCTTTTTGCGCCTGCGTTTTATAACAAGACGGCCGCCCTTGGTGGCCATTCTTGCCCGGAATCCATGGGCTCGCTTGCGCTTTATCCTGCTTGGCTGATATGTGCGTTTCATTTTTCTGGCGAAATCTCTGTGGAATCCTGACGGGAAACAAGGGGATGGACCCCAAAAAAGAGCGCGGAAGGTTACGCGGCAGACCCAGCCATGTCAATAGCCGGACGCCTGTGGATAACTCAATTCAGGCAGTATAGACTTGCCCGTCCGCCCACCCAATAAATTACAAGACGAGTCACAGGCTCCGGACCTTCTCTAGTGCAGACGACCATTTGGAATCGATGTCTCCAGGCGCTTCAGGCGGAACTTACAGAGCAACAAATCAATACGTGGATTCGACCGCTGCAACCCATCGAGGATGTTGACGGCCTGCGCCTGCTTGCGCCTAATCGCTTCATCGTCGACTGGGTTAACACCAACTGCAAGCAGCATATAGACGCGGTAATCGACGGCAACACCGACTGGCCCGCCGGCTCGGTGCGTATCGAGGTGGGCACCGATGGGGTGCCCCCTGTAGCAACGAACGGCACAGCTGCTGTAGAGATACCGGTTCCCGGCGGGGTGCTGAACCCGACCTATACCTTCGTTAACTTTGTAGAAGGCAAGAGCAATCAGCTGGCCAGGGCGGCAGCATTTCAGGTGGGACAGAACCCGGGGCTTGCTTATAACCCGTTGTTTATCACCGGTGGCGTTGGTCTGGGAAAAACGCACCTGATGCACTCCATCGGCAACCTTATCCGGGAACGGCGCCCGGGCGCCCGCGTGGCATACGTGCACTCCGAGAAATTCGTCGGTGACATGGTGCGTGCTCTGCAGCACAACGCCATCAGCGAGTTCAAAAAGAACTACAGGTCGCTGGACGCCCTGCTGATAGACGATATCCAGTTCTTTGCGGGCAAGCAGCAGTCTCAGGAAGAATTCTTCCATACTTTCAATGCGTTACTGGAGGGTCAGCGCCAGGTTGTGCTGACCTGCGATCGCTATCCGAAAGAAGTTTCCGGGCTGCAGGAACGACTCAAATCGCGCTTTGGCTGGGGCCTCACCGTGGCGATCGAGCCGCCGGAACTCGAGACCAGTGCCGCGATCCTGATGACGAAAGCCGCGGCTGAAAAAGTCGACCTCCCGGAAGATGTAGCCTTTTTCATCGCTCAGCATATACGCTCCAACGTCCGCGAGCTTGAAGGAGCCTTGCGCCGGGTAATGGCGAACTCGCTGTTTACCGGTCAGCCTATAACGCTTGAATTTGCCAAAGAAGCGTTACGCGATTTGCTGGCGTTACAGGAAAAACTGGTTACGATTGACAATATACAGAAGACTGTCGCGGGCTACTTTCAGATCAGGGTGGGAGATCTTTTGTCGAAAAGCCGCAGCCGGTCGATTACCCGGCCGAGGCAGATTGCAATGAGCCTTGCCAAGGAATTAACCAGCCATAGCCTTCCGGAAATCGGTGATGCTTTTGGTGGCAGGGATCACACAACGGTTTTACACGCCTGTCGCAAGATTAAGGAATTGCGTGAATCGGAAAACAGGGTGCGGGAAGATTACCAGGTGTTGTTGCGAACTTTATTGAGTTAGCTGAACACAACCGTTGTTGACGACATGTTGGCAACAAATAGATTTTTTGTGGATAAACACTGGATGAATTTTAAGGCACAGTTTATCCACACTGTCCGGGCTGCTTAGGCAAACTGTTTTCCACAGGCAAAAGGCTTATAAGGTGTTGAAAAATAAGTTATTAATAAGGTTATCGACAATTGAGTGGGTGCCTAATAACTACTACTAACTTAAATATTATTTAGTTTATTTATTACAGGTGTGTGGAATGAAACTTAGCACTTCCCGCGAATCACTTTTAAAGCCCTTGCAGGCGGTTATAGGCGTTGTCGAGAGACGGCAGACCATGCCGGTTCTGGCAAATGTTTTAATTGTTGCGAAAGAAGGGAACCTGGCAATAACAGCCACGGATCTGGAAGTCGAGCTGCTGGCAAACAGCGTGGTGGACTCGGTGGAAGTGCCGGGTGAAATTACGGTCCCCGGCCGGAAACTGCTGGACATCTGTCGTGCCTTACCGGAGGGGGTAACGGTCACTATGTCGCTGAAAGGTGACCGGCTAACAGTCAAGTCCGGGCACAGCAAATTTGTGCTGGCAACGCTGCCGGCGGCGGAATTTCCGGTTATAGACGACATAGATGCTGACAGGGAATTGACTATCAGTCAGTCAGACCTGGGACACCTGCTGGAGAAGACCCATTTTTCGATGGCCCAGCAGGACGTGCGTTACTACCTGAACGGCTTGTTGCTGGAAACCGGTGACAAACAACTGAGGGCGGTGGCGACCGATGGTCATCGCCTGGCACTTTGCGATGTAGGAATGGACGCACTGGACGGTGCGAAAACCCAGGTGATAGTGCCGCGCAAGGGCGTGCTGGAACTGCAGCGCTTACTTGATGGTGAGGGTGATGTGCAGATTTCACTTGGAGCGAACCACATTCGGATAGAAGTGGGTGACATACGCTTTACCTCCAAATTGATAGACGGGCGTTTTCCTGATTACGACCGGGTGATACCGGCGACCAAGTCCAACGTAGTAAGAGCAAGTCGTGACGCATTGCGGCATGCTTTGCAGAGGGCAGCGATACTTTCGAACGAGAAATATCGCGGGGTGCGGCTTGAGTTCAAGGGCAAGTGCATACGTATACAGGCCAACAATCCGGACCAGGAAGAAGCCGAGGATGAAGTAGAAGTCGCCTATGGTGGCGATGAGATGGAAATCGGTTTCAACGTAAACTACCTGCTCGATGCACTGGCAGCCGTGGATGACGATAATGTTGAAGTTGGGTTGGTGGATCCAAGCAGCAGCTGCGTCGTGCGGGCGCCGAGTGATAAGAATTGTCTCTATGTCGTCATGCCGATGCGGCTCTGACGACAACTCGCAGGCCACCGGCCAGTGAGCCTGCAACACTTTCAAGCCAGTGGTTTTCGCTGTCTAAGCGACGTCGACGTTACGCCGGACCCGGCGCTCAACCTGATTACCGGACCCAATGCCAGTGGCAAGACCAGCCTGCTCGAGGGTATTTTCTACCTTGGCCGGGGCCGATCCTTTCGGGCCAGCGGCAACCGTGAGCTGATCCAGACAGGACAGAAGGGCTTCACGCTGTCTGGCGATGTAACGTTTGCCGAGGAAAGCCACCGCACCGGGGTTGAAGTCGGTATCGGCCGGCGCCAGGTGCGGGTTGATGCGGAAAACGGAAATGGCGCGGATCTGGCTCGGTTGTTACCGGTGCAGGCTATAGATCCGGAGGTTCATGAACTGGTTCAGGGCGGACCGGAGTATCGCCGCCGGTTCCTGGATTGGGGTGTGTTTCACGTGAAACATGCCTTCCTGGAATCTTGGCGACGGTATCAAAGAGCACTGCGGCAACGTAACGCCGCATTGCGACAGGGCGAACGGGAAGAGGCAGTAAGAGCATGGGATGCAGAGCTTGGCGAGCATGGCGAAGCGGTAGATAGCTACCGTAGCGAGTACCTCGATGAGTATCTGCCACTATTTTTGTCTATCATTCATGAAAAGCTGCCATTTGATGCTATTTGTTCTTATAAGCGTGGATGGTCGTCGAAAACCGGACTAGTGGAAGCCCTGCAGGCCAGTTGGGATCGGGACCGGGCCTTCGGCTCTACCCAGGTGGGCCCGCATCGGGCAGACCTGCTCCTGGAGGTCCACGATCGCCGGGCACGGCACAGGGTGTCCCGTGGCCAGCAAAAAATGCTCGCGGCATCTCTCGTAATTTCCCAGACCCGGCACGTAGCTGCCGGGGGTAACGACCGGCTTGTCCTGCTCGTCGATGATCCCGCCGCGGAACTCGATCGGGATAACCGTGAGCGCTTGTTCGAAATGCTGAACGAGATGCCGGCACAGATGTTCGTTACAGCGCTCGAACCCGAAGATTTACCCTGGTCAGCACAGGGTGAAATGTTCCACGTGGAGCATGGAAAGGTCTCTCCTCTGGTATAATTAAACGTTCACTTCAGGAAACCTGCATGCCAAAGGAAAGCCAGTACAAAGCCAGTAGTATCAAAGTCTTAAAGGGCCTCGAAGCCGTCCGCAAACGTCCGGGTATGTACATCGGTGACACCGATGACGGCACCGGTCTGCACCACATGGTTTTCGAAGTCGTCGACAACTCTATCGACGAAGCGCTGGCCGGCCACTGCAGCGAAATAGTCGTCACGATCCACCCCGATGAATCCGTAACTGTCAGCGATGACGGTCGTGGCATCCCGGTCGACAATCATCCCGAGGAAGGGCGTTCGGCTGCAGAAGTCATCATGACCGTGCTCCATGCCGGTGGTAAATTTGACGACGATTCGTACAAGGTGTCAGGTGGTTTGCATGGCGTGGGCGTATCGGTGGTCAATGCGCTGTCGGCGGACCTGGAGCTCACGATCTGCAGGGCGGGCAAGGTTTACGAACAAAGCTACCAAATGGGTGAGCCGGTTGCTGCTTTGCAGCAGGCCGGCAATACAGACCGTACCGGGACAACCATTCGCTTCAAGCCCAGCCAGGAAATTTTTACCAACATCGAGTTTCACTACGACATCCTGGCCAGTCGTTTGCGCGAACTATCGTTTCTGAACTCCGGCATCTGCATCCGGCTGGTCGATGAACGTGACGACAAGAGCGAAACCTTCGAGTACGAAGGCGGTATCCGCGCCTTCGTTGAGCACCTTAACCAGAATAAAACCCCGATTCATCCGACCGTGGTCTACTTCTCCGGCAAGAACGAAGGCGTAATTGTCGAGGTAGCGATCCAGTGGAACGATGGCTATGCCGAGAACATGTTCTGCTTCACCAACAATATCCCGCAGCGGGATGGCGGCACGCACCTGGCCGGTTTCCGCAGCGCGCTGACGCGCACACTCAATACCTACATCGAAAAAGAAGCCAACGGACGTAAGGAAAAAGTCAATACGAGTGGCGATGACGCGCGCGAAGGTATGACCGCTGTACTGTCTGTCAAAGCGCCGGACCCAAAGTTTTCTTCGCAGACCAAGGACAAACTCGTGTCCAGCGAAGTCAAAGGCATTGTCGAGGCTGTAGTAGGCAAACAGCTCGAGGATTTCCTGCTGGAACATCCGGGTGAAGCCAAGGCCATGGTTTCAAAGATCATAGAGGCCGCACGCGCCCGGGAAGCAGCCCGCAAGGCGCGCGAGATGACCCGGCGGAAAGGCGCACTCGATATCGCAGGCCTTCCCGGCAAACTCGCCGACTGCCAGGAGAAGGACCCGGCATTATCCGAACTCTTCATTGTCGAGGGTGATTCCGCGGGCGGCTCGGCCAAGCAGGGACGAGACCGCCGCACGCAGGCCATTCTGCCGCTGAAAGGCAAGATCCTGAACGTAGAGAAAGCCCGCCTGGACAAGATGTTGTCATCGGCTGAAGTCGGTACGCTGATAACCGCGCTCGGTTGCGGTATCGGCACCGATGACTTCGATGTAGAAAAGCTGCGTTATCACCGCATTATCATCATGACCGACGCGGACGTAGACGGATCGCATATACGCACACTGTTGCTCACATTTTTTTACCGGCAGATGCGCGAGCTCATCGAGCGGGGTCATATCTATATTGCCCAGCCGCCGCTCTATAAGGTTAAACGTGGCAAACAGGAGCACTACGTCAAGGACGATACTGAACTAAACGCGTACCTGTTGAATGTAGCGCTCGAAAACGCAGCATTGCATGTGTCGACCGATGCGCCGGCAATTTCGGGCAACGCGCTCGAAGCGCTCGCACAGCAATACATGAGCGTTATGGAAATTATCGACCGGCTGGCGAACCGTTACGATCGCACGATGCTGGATCAGCTGTTACTCATACCGGGAGTGGCTACCGACAACGTCGATGATGCCGATTTCATGAAAGCCTGGGCGGGCAAACTGGAAACGGCACTGCAGGGAACGATCAACGGCGAGGGCGGAAGCTGGGGAGTGTCGCTTAACGAAGGCGAAGAAGGTATCAGTGGCTTGTTCCTGCGCCGTGGCCAGCACGGCATAGAACAGACGACAGATATCCCTATCCATTTCTTCGGCACGCCCGAGTATCAGCAGATATCGAAGCTGGGCCAGGAACTGGATGGCTTCATCGAAGCGGGCGCACACATCGTGCGTGGCGACCAGCGCCTTGATATCGACAGCTTCCGTGAGGCGATGGACTGGTTGATGCAGCAGGCGCGCAAGGGCCAGAACATCCAGCGTTACAAAGGGCTGGGTGAAATGAATCCGGATCAGCTTTGGGACACGACCATTAACCCCGATACCCGGCGTCTGATGCAGGTACGTATAGAAGATGTTGTGAGTTCCGACGCCATCTTCACGACGCTGATGGGCGATCACGTTGAACCGCGGCGTGACTTTATTGAGCGTAACGCATTGACAGTAGAAAACCTCGACGTGTAGTTCACGTTTGGGGCTAGCTTTTTTGTAACCTCCCGATGAAAAAGCTGAAAAATGAGAAAGAACTGGTTAAGAAAGCTATCGCCATAGGTGTTGCATACGGGGAAAAACGTGGCGTAGTCGAATTCGAGGCAACAGATTCCGCTAACGATAAGCTGGAGTATATCTACAGGCTGTTGGTTCACGACAAAGTGATACAGCCGCTCCCGGAAGACCAGGTTTCACAGAAGTCCATCCGCCATAAACTGGCAATCTGGGCCTCCAGGCAATAGGGTGAGTCGAACCTGGCGGAAGTTAGGGAGAAGCTGAATGGTCAAGCGTTTAAGTGTAATTCTTGCGGTTGGCTCGGCAATTGTTCTGGCTTCATGCACGTCTTTCTGGCAGGCAGGCGCCGGCGGTGTCAGGGGCGGTGTGTCGAGCAGCCTTGTGGACTACCTGTATCCGAAAGGAGAGGTACCGCCGGACTTTGACGAAACCGTGCCGCAACTGGAATTGCCGTTGCGTGTCGGGATTGCATTTGTTCCGCAGACAGGACGGGAGCAATCGCCAATTTCAGAAGCTACGAAGGCAGAGCTTCTCGCTAAGGTAAAAGATGCTTTTATAACCCTGGACTATATCCAGCACATAGAAGCCATACCCGACACTTATCTGCGATCCAGCAAGGGCTTTGAAGGAATGCAGCAGGTCGCACGGCTGTATGGCGTGGATGTTATGGCGCTAGTGTCTTACGACCAGGTAGCGGTAAGTGAAGACAAGAAATCCTCGATGCTGTACTGGACTATTGTAGGTGCTTACATCATCGAGGGTACGAAGAATGAGGTACAGACCTTCGTGGATACTGCTGTGTTCGATGTCAAAACCCGCAAGCTGTTGTTCAGAGCTCCGGGAATAGACAAGCACCAGTCCGAGTCCACTGCGATTGAAAGCATAGAGGTGATACGAACAAGCAGGGCGGGAAGCTTTGCTGCCGCCATGGTGAATATGACGGAGAATCTTGCCAAAGAGCTGACTAAATTTGAGGACCGGCTTGAAACGGAACCCCAACTGGCACAGGTTACCCAACGGGAGGGGTACAGTGGCGGAGGTGGGTCAGCAGGGCCGTCATTATTATTACTGCTTTTGTTTCTGCGCTTATTGCGTCAGAGCACTTCGATGTGTAGCAAGAAAAGTTCTGCTATCTGATGCGATAAGCATTACACGATCGCCCGGCGGGCAGAATGACCAAGTCGGAAGAATGTATTGCGATTATTAACGGGCTTAAAGAGCTCGGCAGGCATCCTGACGCCTTTTCCTATGCTTTTCCCTACATTCACCATTTTAAGGAACGAGGCGGCGATGCCAGCCTTGAAAGTTTCTACGAGCACTGCCAGAAGCATGAGATAGAAGGTGACAATAATCTAAACGTCTACCGCAGGCTGCTGCTAATACAGCAGAAAGCAAAAGAGTTTCTGGAACTAACCCCCGACAGCCCCGGAATTTCATCTATCAAGTTTCAGCGTTTCGCGACCGAGGCGGCTGAAGAAATCCCGTTCTAGCCAGGCAGCTTACTGTCGTTTGCGACGATCTCGGTGACTGTCGCTTCCACCCAATCCTGGATTTCCTGGTTTACGTCACGGGGCTCTCGCCCTGCAGGATCGACGGGAGCGCCAATGGTTACGGTAATTTCGCCCGGCTTAATCGCCAGCTTGCGCCTCGGCCAGAAGTAACCGGCGTTATGCGCAACCGGTACTATTTTTGTACGGCTTTCCTGTGCCAGCAGCACGCCGCTGATCCCATAGCGTTTGGTTTGGCCAACGGGCATGCGCGTGCCCTCGGGATATATGACCACACTAATACCGTGTTGCAGCCGATCTTTTCCCAGGGTAACGACCTGGCTTACTGCTTCATGGCCCTTGCTACGATCGATAGGTATGGCATCGAGGGGTATAAGACCCCACCCGAAAAAGGGCACCCACATCAACTCCTTTTTCAACACCCAGCAATTGCGCGGGAACAGGGCCAGTGCCCCGAATGTTTCGAATGCCGAGGAATGTTTGACAAAAAATACACAGGTTTCTGCAGGTATATTCTCCTGCCCGTAAACACGGTATGTCAGTCCGCAGATAATCTTCGCCATCCACAGGACCAGGATCGCCCATGTATGCGCAAAGACATAGGAGTAACGATGGCCGAAAGGCCAGGCTACAATTACAAGCAGGGCAAACGGTACAACCGTGATCCACGACAATATATTGAAGACAATAAACCGTAGCGACCGGGCAACCGTGACGAGGAAATTCATCGGGTTCCCGCCCGTTCCGCTACCAGGGCATCAGCAGCCGCACCAAGGTCGTCGTAAACGGCGATAACCCCATCGGCCAGCGCCTGTTCCGTAGCCCGGCCATTCCCGGTGCGCACCAACACCGGCCTGGCACCGACCGCTGTTGCCGCATCCAGATCACGTTGTGAGTCGCCTACAACCGTCATGTTCCCGAAACCACAGGCGAACAACTCGGCCGCCTGGTAAAGCAAACCAGGCTTGGGTTTGCGGCAGTCGCAGTTGTCATCGGGCGTATGCAGGCAGAAAAATATTCGGGTAACAAAACCACCGGCTGCATAAATTTCCGCAAGCATTTTCTGGTGAATGCTCCACAGGGTATCGATGCTGAAAAGTCCCCGTCCGACCCCGGACTGATTAGTGGCGATGCCGATCATAAAGCCTGCATTCGTTAACTTCGCGATGGCATCCAGGCTTCCCGGGAGCGCAACCCATTCATCCGGTGACTTTATAAAGTCAGGGGAGTCCTTGTTAATTACGCCGTCACGGTCGAGCATAACGACCTGGGGCTGGCTGAGCGTCATCGTTTTACCGTCGTCAGGGAGTGGGAATGCGGGAGATATCGGCTACGTCGAGAAAAAGTTTACGTAGCTGTCCCAGTTGAGCGAGGCGATTGGAGCGCAGCTTTGTGTCTTCGGTCATAACCATGACCTGATCGAAATAACCGTCAACCGGATCACGCAATTCCGCCAGCCGTTGCAGGGCACTTTCGTAGTTGCGTGCCGCTAAATCGGTTTTGTGTCCGGGCAGGACTGCGACCACTGCTTCATGCAATAACTGTTCCTCTTTGGCATCAAACAGTTGTATGTCGACTGTCGTTGAATCGATGTTCTCGGCCTGCTTGAGGATATTGGCGATACGTTTGTTAGCCGCCGCAAGGCTGACGGCCGAATCCATGTGCATAAACTGCTGAACTGCTTGCAGGCGCTGGTGAAAATCCAGGGGCGACGCCGGTGCACGTGCCAGTACTGACTCGAACATTTCCACTGATACATCGCCGGGGGCGAAACCCGGCGCCTGGCCATCGACGTACCAGGCACGCAGCCGTTCCATCACAAAAGCCAGGAGCTCTGCGGACGTATCGGCCGCCACGCCTTCGACAGGCTGTACCGCGATCGCCCGGTCGATCAGCGTGGGCAGATCCGCATCCAACCCACCTTCTATAAGTATCCGCACGAGGCCCAGCGCCTGGCGGCGCAACCCGAACGGATCCTTGTTGCCGCTGGGCCGTTTGCCCAGGCAGAAAATTCCGGCCAGCGTATCGAGCCGGTCGGCAAGGCCGAGCGCAATGCCGACCGGATTAGCAGGCAGCCGGTCGCCTGCATGCCTTGGCAGGTATTGTTCCTCGAGCGCGACGGCAACGTTGGCAGGCTCGCCATCGTGGTTCGCGTAGTAATAGCCCATACGTCCCTGCAGCTCCGGGAACTCGCCGACCATATTGGTCAGGAGATCCGTACGCGCAAGCAGCGCAGCGCGGGCAACCTCCTTGCCGCTAGCGCTGGTGAGCGTTGCCGTGCTTTGTGCCATTCCGGCAACGCGTACCGACTTGTCATACAGGCTGCCGAGTCCCTGCTGGTAAACCACAGCCTTGAGGTCAGGCTCACGGCTCGCAAGTGTTTTTGCCGTGTCCTGGTCCCAGAAAAAAGCGGCATCCGCAAGCCGGGGCAGAACCACGCGTTCGTTACCGCATCTGACCTGGTCCGGGTCGTTGCTGTCGAGGTTACTGATAGCGATAAACGCAGGCAAAAGCTGCCCGCCTTTTTGCACCGGGAAATAGCGCTGGTGATCCTGCAGGGTAGAGACCAGCACTTCAGGTGGCAGGCGCAGAAATCGTTCGTCAAAGCGGCCGGCAACGGGTACCGGCCATTCAACCAACGCAGTTACCTCGTCGACCACGGCTGGCTCCAGTACGGCATCGCCACCTGCTTTTTTTGCAGCTTTCACGGCTGCTGTTTTGATTGCATCACGGCGTTCCGCAAAATCGACCAGGACATGACCTTGTTTGCGGAGTGTGCTGACGTAATCGGAGGGCTTGCTTATCTTGATTGCGCCGGGCGCATGGAAACGGTGTCCGAAACTGACGCTGCCGGCATCGAGCCCCAGCACGGTGGCCGGGACCATATCTTTGCCGAGCAGCATGACCAGCCAGTGCACCGGCCGCACGAACTCCACATCGCCCGAACCCCAGCGCATGCGTTTGGGTACGGGTAGGCTGGCCAGCGCATTGCTTACGATATCCGGCAGCAGCTCTGTAGCAGCGGCGCCTTCTGACTGTCCCTTGTAATAAAGCCACTCACCCTTATCGGTTTTCAGAGTCTCTAGCTGGTCAGTGGTGACATTGTTCTTGCTTGCGAAAGCTTCTGCGGCCCTGGTCGGTTTGCCGGCATCATCGTAGGCAAGGTTTATGGGCGGACCACGGCTTTCTATCTCCTGCGTGGGTTGTTGGGTCACCATTTTGTTTACCAGCACGGCGAGCCTGCGCGGAGTCGCATAGGCGGTAAGTTCTGCATAGCCAAGGCGAGCACTGTCGAGTCCCGCAGCAATGCCGGCTGCAAACGAGTCGCGCAGCAGGGCCAGCGATTTTGGCGGCAATTCCTCAGCACCCAGCTCGACCAGGAAGTCAGCGGCCGCAGCTTTGCTCATGACGCTTTCTCTTCCGCTGCGCCTGTATTTTTCAGCATCGGAAAGCCCAGCGACTCGCGGCCGGCATAATAGCTTTCGGCTACAGCGCGAGCGAGTGTACGTACACGCAAAATAAACCGCTGCCGTTCCGAGACGGAAATTGCGTGCCGCGCATCGAGCAGGTTAAATGTATGTGATGCATCAAGCACAAAATCATAAGCGGCCAACGGCAATTCTTTTTCGACCAGCGCAGCGCACTGTTTTTCGGACTCATCGAAGCGCGCGAACAACATATCCGTATCCGCTTCTTCAAAGTTGTAACGGGACATTTCGACTTCATTCTGATGGAACACGTCGCCGTAACTAACGGTGCCGAGTGACCCGTCCGACCAGGTGAGGTCGAAAACACTTTCGACATTCTGGAGATACATCGCAATGCGTTCGAGGCCGTAAGTGATCTCGCCGCTAACCGGCCGGCAATCCAGGCCACCGGCCTGCTGAAAATAAGTGAACTGGGTGACTTCCATGCCATTTAGCCAGACTTCCCAGCCGAGCCCCCAGGCGCCCAGCGTCGGTGATTCCCAGTTGTCTTCGACAAAGCGAATGTCATGCACCTCGGTATCGATGCCCAATGAGCGCAGCGAATCGAGATACACATCCTGAATATCGTCCGGCGACGGCTTCAGTACCACCTGGAATTGGTAGTAATGCTGCAAGCGGAACGGATTGTCACCGTAGCGGCCGTCGGTTGGCCTGCGGCTGGGCTGCACATAGGCAGCAAACCAGGGCTCCGGTCCGATAGCGCGCAGAAAGGTCGCGGGATGGAAGGTGCCTGCGCCCATCGGGGCGTCGTAGGGCTGGAGCACGACACAGCCCTGTTCAGCCCAGTAATGCTGCAAGGCAAGAATAAGATTCTGAAAGGTCACGGCAGCCGTGGTCCCCGTAAAAGTAGGCAATGACGCGGGCGCAAGTATAAATGACGAGCAGCTTTCAGGTCGCATGCAATCGACCGGAAAGCTCTCCTCGTAATTTAGACCGGAAACCAGTGGTTTCCGGCGCCTTTAAAGTCACAGCCTCCCCTGAACAGCGGCAAAACTCAATCCCGCCGTGCTCCTTAATAATAATGAAGGCTGCCAGCATATCCGGGGCCGAATAGCGGCCGTATTCCGCTAAATATGCACCGCCGAGGTGCACAATCTGCTGCGAATGCTCTAGAATAGTGTGCACCGACCGGTTCTCAACAAAAAGAACGGTTAGAAAACAATAGCTTAGAACACACCCCACGTTGGCACAAATCATGCAATACACGTTGTTCCGTGCTTAAGGGTGCAAGAGCCGCCAATTGGGCAGAGGGCCGGCGGCCAAGCAAGCAGGCCTCAGGCCTGATCGCCTTCCTCATGGATTTGAAACACCGGCTTTAGCCGGCACGGATTGGCTCGGTCGCCGCTCCACGCTCCGCGGCGGCCGGCTTTGGATTTTGATGGAGCAATCGCTGGAGAAAATGTGATGACACCCGCTGACGTACTCAGCCTGCTGAAAGACCAGGAGGTCAAATTTGTAGACCTGCGCTTTTCTGATACCAAGGGCAAGGAACAGCATGTAACTGTGCCTGCTCGTGAGATCGACGAAGGCTTCTTCGAAGACGGCAAGATGTTCGATGGTTCCTCAGTCGCTGGCTGGAGGGGTATCAATGAGTCCGACATGGTTCTCATGCCTGACCCGGAATCGGCCGTTCTCGATGTGTTCACCGAAGACAGCACCGTAAACCTCCGCTGTGATGTTTACGAGCCAACTTCGATGCAGGCTTATAATCGCTGCCCGCGTATGACGGCGAGGCGCGCGGAGGAATACCTGGCGTCGACCGGTATAGCAGATGCCGCCTATTTCGGCCCCGAAAATGAGTTCTTCGTGTTTGATGACGTCAAGTATAACGATGACGTCAACGGCTGTTCATACAGGGTCGATTCCGCCGAGGGCCACTGGAACAACCCGGCGGAGATGGAAGACGGCAACATCGGCCATCGCCCGGGTCCGAAAGGCGGCTACTTCCCCGTACCGCCGGTTGATTCGCTGCACGATATTCGTTCTGCCATGTGCCTGGCGCTCGAAGAGATGGGCCTCGAGACCGAGGTGCACCATCACGAGGTCGCGACGGCCGGCCAGTGTGAGATCGGGGTAAGGTTTAACTCACTCGTAAAGAAAGCTGATGACGTTCTTACGCTGAAATACGTTGTACAAAATGTCGCGCACAGCTACGGCAAGACCGCAACTTTCATGCCCAAACCACTCGTGGGCGATAACGGCAACGGCGCGCACGTGCACCAGTCGCTTACCAAGGGCGGAGAGAATGTTTTTGCCGGCGATGGATATGCTGGCCTGTCGGATACGGCCCTGTATTACATCGGCGGCATCGTCAAGCATGCGCGCGCGCTGAATGCATTTACGAATGCGGCAACCAACAGCTACAAGCGCCTGGTTCCCGGCTTCGAAGCGCCCACTATCCTGGCGTACTCGGCACGTAACCGCTCCGCTTCGATTCGTATTCCGTTTGATGCAAGCCCGAAAGGCCGACGTCTCGAAATTCGTTTCCCGGACAGCACGGGCAATCCGTACTTCGCGTTTGCTTCGATGCTGATGGCGGGCCTCGACGGCATCCAGAACAAGATTCATCCTGGCGATGCGCTGGATAAAGATCTTTATGATCTGCCGCCTGAAGAAGAGAAGGAACTGAAAATGGTTTGCTTCTCCTTTGAAGAAGCTCTTAATGCACTTGATCAGGATCGTGATTTCCTGCTGGCCGGTGATGTCTTCAACAACGACCTGATCGACGCCTATATCGACCTGAAGATGGAAGAAGTTACCCGTCTGCGCATGAGCACACATCCTGCGGAAGTGGATATGTACTACAGCCTGTAAGGGCCGCAAAAGCGTTACAGCATCGGGCGTTCGGGTTACATAACTCGGATGCCCATACTGTTTAACAGGGCACCATAGGAGTATGCTTTATGCATGCAAATACGACTGCCCATGATTTTGATGCTGTGCATCGCCGGTTTTGTAGCGGGCGCGCCTGTGTTTGCCGACGGCATATACCGGTGGGAAGACGAAAGTGGGCAGCTGCACTATTCGGACGTTCCCCGGAAAGGGGCCGAGGAAATTGACCTCGAGCCCGCCCAGACCTTTAGTGCGCCGGCCATTGTGAGCTCCGCCCCAAGTGGCGGCCAGTCAGACACAGCTAATACGGACTACCAGGTCTTTGCCGTCGGTAGCCCGAAGTCGGAGGAAACCTTTTGGAACACCGGGGGCAAACTCAACGTTTCCGTAAATCTGCAACCGGATCTCAGGCCGGGTCACCAGATACACCTGTACCTGGACGGTCAGCCCCAGGGGATCTTGCGGGGCGGCAAGACGAACATGACGCTGCAGGAAGTGTACCGCGGCGAGCACAGGGTATACGCGCAGGTTCGGGACGTAAACAACAGGGTGTTGATGGAAACGCCGGCGGTGAAGTTCTTCATGCAGCAGACCGTAAGCGACGACAACCAGGCGACGAAGCCAGCACCGGGGCTTCCGGCGGTGGACCCGGGGGAACCGGTTCCACGTTCACAGGTGCCGGTGTCAAGGCGCAAATCGGTTCGTTAACAACCGCACGCCCAGCTACGCAGGCAACATCACAATCATCCGGTAACACGTTGCTGAATAACCTCAGCACCGCGGTCTTGCTTGTAAATCATGACTTTGATGTTGTTTTCCTTAACGCTGCGGCCGAAGACATTACCGGACTAAGCGTGCGCCGCGCTTCCGGCAAATCATTATTCATACTCGTACCCGGCTTCGAACAGTTGTCCGAACTGTGCGAAAGGGCCCGGGACAGCGGCCAGAGTTTCGGCGGGAGCATTCGTATACCGGCGGCACAACGTGATGGCAGCGAACTGGAACTCGCAATACGCGTCAGCCCCGCTGCGGCCCTACAGGACAGTGCATTTGTAGTGGAACTATTCGATACGACCCAGCGCCATCAGCTCGATCGGGAGGAAGCGCTGGTAAACCAGCATGGCGTAAGCCGGCGGATGCTGCAACAACTAGCCCACGAGATACGCAACCCGCTTGGCGGCCTGCGTGGTGCGGCACAGTTGCTCGAGCGCGAACTATCGGACCCGGATTTACGGGAATTTACCGGGGTAATCATTAGCGAAGCTGACAGACTGGCGAGACTGATGGACGGGCTGCTCGGCCCGGGACAGAAGCCGCGGACCGAGCCGATGAACGTACATGAACCACTCGAGTATGTTGCTACCCTGGTCGGCAGCGAGTCGGATCAACTCGAGATCACCCGCGACTACGACCCCAGCCTGCCGGAATTGCACCTCGACCGGCACCAGATTACGCAGGCGTTGTTGAACCTGGTGCGTAATGCTGCCCAGGCGGTTAACGGCGAAGGCCAGATTATTTTGCGTACCCGCATACTGACGAACCAGCTTCTGAACAGACAGGTTTACAAGCTGGTTGCCGCTATAGAAATCGAAGATGATGGCCCGGGCGTACCGCCGGATATCGCCAGCACACTTTTTTATCCCCTCGTAACCGGTCGCGATGGCGGCACCGGCCTCGGGTTGCCGCTGGCCCAGGACCTGGTTAACCGGCATAACGGTCTTATCGAGTATGACTCGGTGCCAGGGCGCACCGTATTCACGGTGCATTTGCCGGTGGAAGGCGAGGACGGCTGAATGCAACCGGCGATGAATACGGAAACTAGCATCAATGTATGGGTGGTCGACGACGACGATTCGGTACGTTGGGTGCTGGAAAAAGCTTTGCAGAAAGCCGATATGCAGGTACGGGGTTTCGCAGCGCCGTCGGAAGCGCTCGAATCGCTTGGCACCGCCAAACCCGATGTCCTGATAACAGACATTCGCATGCCCGGGATGGACGGACTGGAGTTCGCCCGCAAACTCGACGAGCTAAATGCCGGTATGCCGGTCATTGTGATCACGGCATATTCCGACCTCGACAACGCGGTGGCTGCATACCAATCCGGCGCATTTGAATATTTACCGAAACCCTTCGATATAGACGAAGCCGTATCGCTGGTACGCCGTGCTGCGCAGGTGGGCGAAGAAGACCGGACGGCGGACAAAAAAATTCCGGCAGCAATGTCAGGCCTGGTGGGCCAGGCGCCAGCGATGCAGGAAGTGTTTCGCACGATAGGGCGTTTATCCCGGGCGAGCATGACCGTTCTCATTACCGGCGAGTCCGGCACAGGTAAAGAACTGGTCGCCCACGCGCTGCACGAGAACAGCCCGCGGGCAACCGCGCCGTTCGTTGCGCTCAATACGACAGCCATCGCTTCCGAACTGCTTGAATCAGAATTATTCGGCCATGAACGGGGCGCTTTTACAGGCGCTGACCAGCGGCGTATCGGTCGTTTCGAACAGGCCGATGGCGGCACCTTATTTCTTGACGAGATCGGCGATATGTCGGTAGAGCTGCAGACGCGCCTGTTACGTGTTCTGGCAGAGGGCGAGTTTTTTCGTGTCGGCGGCCAGCAGGCTATACATGTCGATGTGCGGATTATTGCCGCGACCAACCAGGACCTGAACCAGGCAGTTGCCGACGGCAGCTTCCGGGAAGACCTGTATCATCGTCTGAACGTCATGCGTATTAATACGCCGCCGTTGCGGGAACGCCGTGAAGATATCCCCTTATTGCTGAACCACTACCTCGCGAAGTCCAGCGAGGAATTAGGGATAGAAGCAAAAACACTCACGCCGAAAGCGCTGGAACGGCTGCAGGGGTTTGAGTGGCGCGGCAACGTGCGTCAGCTCGTGAATGCAACAAGGCGCATGATGGTTTCCGCACCCGGTAAAGAAATACGTGCAGATGACATTCCGGCAGAATTTGGGGGCTCTCGCACAGATTCCGGCAGCAATGACTGGACAGATGCGCTGGCGCAGTGGGCCGCCAGGCAGCTCGACACGGACGCCAGTTTTCCCCTGCTCGAACTGGCCCAGCCTGAGTTCGAAAAAGCGCTGATAAATGCGGCTTTGCAGAAAGCCCGTGGGCGCAAACAGGATGCGGCGAAGTTACTTGGCTGGGGCCGCAACACCCTGTCCCGCAAGATCAAGGATCTGGGCCTGGATACCTGAACCCTCAGGGCAAACTTTTTCTGAGCTGGTACTCGGTATGTCCTTTCGGAAAGCCTTCGAGGGCCGCATAAGCTTCGTAACCATGTTGCCGGTAGAAAGGCAGCGCCTGGAAATCGAAAGTCTCTGCACGGGCCTGGGTGCAGCCCAGTTTACCGGCCTGATACTCGGCCTTTTCCAGCAGTTCCGCACCGAGGCCCTGTCCGCGGCAGGATTCATCTACCCATAGCAAGTCAATTAACAGCCAGTCCCAGGCTGTCGAGCCGAGCAACCCCCCGACGAGTTTGCCGGTGCTGTCGCGCAGTGCGATTTCAATCGGCCGGGCATTTAACCCGGGTGCCAGCGGTATGCTGTGTCGTTCCAGGGCTTCGCGGATATCGTCCCGCTCTGCGTCGGTTAGCTCAGCGCCAAACAGGAATTCATCAGCCGGCATCTGACAGAACCGTGAAGTCCCTTATCTCCAGCTGATCTTCAGCCTCTTCAAAGTCCGCGTTCTGGTAAAAGACATTTATCGGGTGACCCAGGTCCGGATCGTAGCTCGCACGAATAAAATCGTCACGACTGCGGATATCGTTCAGAAGGTCGGTTATGGTTTTGCGTAAAACGCTGTCTTCATCCAACTCACCTTCCGGCACAGGGTTGGTTCTCTTGATGATGTTTCCGGCTGAAACCACGTTCCCGTTACGTACCTCGATTAGCGCGATACTGGTTGCTCCCCACGTAACGCGCTGGGTCAGTGTATAGCTGTAGTCTGTTATGCCGGCCGTGTCCCAGGCCACTGTTGCATCGTCGATTTCATCGGCCATGCCAGGACCATTGACGAGGCTTACAAGCAGCGAGCCCAGTAAAAGATGCTGCAAAACTTTTATAGGATATTTAGCGATAAAGCTCGACATAAACAAAGCCTCCATCGTGCGGGCTAGCTCTCCGTGATCGTGACTTTTACCATCGTATCGCCCTGGGCGATGGCATCGACGACATCCTGCCCGTCGGTCACCTTGCCGAATACGGTGTGCTTACCGTCGAGGTGCGGCTGCGGTCCATGGCAGATAAAGAACTGACTGCCGTTCGTTCCCGGCCCTGCGTTGGCCATGGAAAGTGAACCCGCCTCGTGCGTATGAGGGTTGCCGTCGAACTCGTCTTCAAAGCGATATCCCGGGCCGCCCATTCCCGACCCCGTCGGGTCGCCGCCCTGAACCATGAAATCGTTAATTACCCGGTGGAAAGTGACACCGTCGTAGAAACCCTGTTGGGTTAGAAACACAAAGTTATTTACTGTTTTTGGTGCCGTATCGGCAAACAGGGCTATATTGATAGTTCCCTTGTTTGTTTCGATGCTGCAGCCATAGCTCTTCGCAACGTCTATTTGTATCTCGGGTGGCGTTTCCCACTGCTGACTCATATTGGTTCCTTTCTGTCTGCTTATCTATATTAGCCGGATGCGGCTTCGTCCAGTTCGTCGTTACTAATGTGCATGGTACCCACCAGCTCCGACACATTTGTAAAATTATGTTTGTCAAGGTAATCGGCGATTCCGGCATTGATTTCCTTACAGACCAGCGGGTCGTAGAAAAGCGCTGTCCCGACGCCGACCGTGGCGGCACCGGCAACCAGAAACTCTATTGCATCACGGGCGGTCGTGATGCCGCCCTGGCCGATGATCGGCACGTTATGCCGGCTTGCGATCTCATAGACCTGCTTAACCTTTAAGAGCGCAATAGGCTTTATTGCCGGACCCGAAAGGCCGCCCTGCACATTGCCGATAACCGGCTCGCGTGTGTCCGTGTCAACCGCCATGCCCATCAGGGTATTGATGACTGCCAGCCCGTCACTGCCGGCTTCGATACAGCGCCGGGCATTTTCCTGTATGTCGGTCTGGTTCGGCGACAATTTCGTAATCAGGGGCTTTGTAGTCTCAGCGCGGCAGGCTTCGACTACCCGTGCTGACATGTCGGGGTTATTACCGAAGGCTACGCCGCCTTCTTTTACATTCGGGCAAGAAATATTGATCTCGATGGCGTCTATCGCTGAGTCATCGAATCGTTTCGTAACCACCGCATAGTCTTCGACGGTGGACCCGCACACATTTGCGATAAACCGTGTTTCGCTGAAATCCAGGTCAGGAAGAATGTCGTCCACGACTTTATCCATGCCCGGATTCTGCAGGCCGATCGCGTTCAGCATGCCGGCAGGTGTTTCGTAGATTCGGTGTGGCGGATTGCCCAGTCGTGGTTCCCGGGTTGTGCCCTTGAGGACGATGCCGCCCGCGTCGCGATTAGAGAAGCCCGCCACCCGGGTGTATTCTTCGCCAAAGCCGACGCAGCCGGACAACAGCACAATAGGTGAATTCATCTGCAGCCCGCAGTACTCCAGGGCCAGGCTACCGGGTAGTTTATGGTCAGCGTCGGACATCGTTTGTTTTATTCAGGAAACCTGTCAGCGTGTTTGAACTGATTCTTTATCAGCCGGAGATTCCCCCCAACACGGGCAATATCATACGCGTTTGCGCCAATACCGGCACGACGCTGCACCTGGTGCATCCGCTGGGCTTTGAACTGGACGACCGCAAACTCAGGCGTGCCGGGCTTGATTACCGCGAATTTGCAGAAGTTAAGGAACATGCTTCTCTCGAGGAGTGCCTGGGGAGCCTGGATAATCCGCCGGTTTACGCGCTCTCTACCCGTGGTGGCCGCAGCTATGCGGAGGTTAGTTACAAGCCGGGTGACGCTTTCCTGTTCGGCCCTGAAACGCGCGGGCTGCCGCAATCGTTACTGGACGAGCTGCCACCGGACCGGCGCCTGCGCATCCCCATGCGCCCGGGCAACCGCAGCCTGAACCTGTCGAATGCGGCCGCGGTGCTTCTGTACGAGGCCTGGCGGCAGTGCGGTTATGAGGGTGGAAGTTAATTGTAGGAGCGGCTTTAAGTGACGCCGGGATTCGAGGGCTCGCGCAGCCAGTACTCGAATACCAAACGGCGGAACTTATGTCGGTAAAGCACGGCTTTACCGACTTCTGTATTCATCGGAAGATGGTTTGCGACCAGCCGCCACCACAGTACCCCTTTTGTGACCCGCGTCACAGTTTACCTGCGTGCTGAATTGCTACCTTGGAACTGCAGCGTTTGTGGCCAGGGACGGCCCGGCGCTGTTTTTTGTGCCTGCGAAATCTCAAGTCTCAGATTTTACTTCGCGCCTCATCAGCGCCTGTACAGCGTCTTCCGGCGACCCGTCTTCATACAAAAGCTTGTACGCCTGCTCGCAAATAGGCATTTCCACACCGAGTTCGCCGGCAACCTTGTGTACCGCCGCTGCCGCTTTGACACCTTCGACGACCTGGCCGATTTCCTGCGCCATTTCCTCAACACTTTTGCCGGCAGCCAGCCCCAGCCCCATGCGCCGGTTGCGGGATTGATCGTCAGTGCAGGTCAGGATCAGATCGCCCATCCCGGACAGCCCCATGAAAGTGTCGGGTGAGCCGCCCAGTGCGACGCCGAGACGGGTGAGTTCGGCGAGTCCGCGGGTTATCAGTGCGACGCGGGTGTTCGCGCCGAAGCCCAGACCATCTGACATACCTGTCGCAATTGCGAGTACGTTTTTAACCGCACCGCCGACTTCAACGCCAATCACATCGCTAGATGTATAAGTGCGGAAACTTTCGGCGGACAAACTGGCGGCAAGATCTTCCGCGAATTTGCTGTCGGTTGACGCAACAGTCATCGCAGTGGGCAATCCCTGCCCGACTTCCCGGGCAAAGGTAGGCCCGGATAAGACTGCCAGCGGCACGGATGTCCCGAGCGTTTCTTCGGCGACATCATGCGGCAGCTTGCCGGTGCTGACTTCGAAACCCTTGGTTGCCCACGCGACACGCGCATCATCGCGCATATGTGGCCTCGCCACTTCCAGTATGGGCCGGAACACGTGGCTCGGTACGCAGATCAACAAGTCACGGTGGCTTTGCACCAGTTCGTTCAGATCTGCAGTGATCTGAACGGCTTCCGGTACGATGATATCGGGCAAAAAGACGCTGTTACAGCGTGTGTTGATGAGCGAGTCTATAACTTCAGGCTCACGCCCCCAAAGTGCCGGAGACTGTCCGGCACGGCTGAGCTGAATCGCGAGGGCGGTGCCCCACGATCCGGCACCTATCACCCCGATGTCTGACGCTGCATCACTCATGCGAAGTTATCAGTCCTGGGTTTCGCTTTTTTCCCTGGCACGTGCGTACAACAAGTCAAAATTAATCGGTTGCAGCATCAGTGGAGGAAACCCACCTTTACCCACCGTTGCGGAAACTGCTTCACGTGCGTACGGAAAAAGGGTCCCGGGGCATTGGGTGCCGAGCAGCGTGCTGCATTCTTCCGCACTATAACCCTTCAGGATAAATAGGCCGGCCTGGTCCAGTTCGACCAGAAAAATAGTCTGATCGCCTTTCTTTGCATGGACGCTGATATGGAGGACAACTTCATAAAGGTTTTCGCCTACAGAGGAATGGGAGTTACGAATATTGAGCTCCGTTTCAGGCTCGAGCGCACTTTCCTGGAATATTTTTGGACTGTTGGGCGCTTCAAATGACAGGTCCTTTACATAGAGCTGCTGCAACAGAAATGCTCGTGTGTTGTCCTCACCCGAGGTGCTGCCATTACCGTTACCAGATTTTGGTGTTTGTTCGTCGGTCATTGAAATCCCCGTTCCGCCTGAGGCTACCCCCGTTATCAGGAACCCGGGTTGAGCATTTTGTCGAGTGCACCTGTGGAGTCGAGCGCCGCTATTTCATCGTAGCCGCCTATGGGCTCACCGTCGATCAATATTTGCGGCACGGTCGTTCCTCCGCTTAATTCCGTCATTTGCCGGCGCAGTTCCGGGTCCATACTGACGTCGATGTCCTCAAACTCGATACCCTTTGTGCTGAGCAGTTTCCGCGCGGCTGCACAAAACCCGCACCAGGGAGTGGTGTACATACGTACCTTAACCACACTCATAAGATAACCGCTAGTCGTTGACCACCGGCAAATTCTCTTCTTGCCAGGCAGCAATGCCGCCTTTCAGGCTAAAAATATTGTCTGCTCCGTTTTTGCGCAGGCGTGCGGCACAATCGGCGCTGCGTGCACCCGTATCGCAGATAAGCAGGGCTTGCTTTTTTTTCTTTGTAACGGTTTCCGGCTTCTCCATCAGTTCCTTTTCCGGGACATTGCGGGAATTGCCGATATGGCCGGTCGCAAATTTGTCGGCATCACGTATGTCGACCACGGTCGCGCCGTTATTAATAAGCTGCACAGCCAGCGGTGCACTCAGGTTTCCGATGTTGCGTGACTTAGCACGCAATTCGTAAAAGATCACTGCTAAAGCACTTGCAAACAACCCGCTCACGAGCAAGGCGTTGTTTGATACAAATTCGACAAAATCCATGGGGCCTCCTGACAATCGGCGCGGATTATACCTTGTCTGCTTTGGCACGGTTCCCCGCCTGGTCGCCAAGCATTATGGAATCACCTACACTCGCGAACTCATGGGAAAGACTATTTGTGCGCTAGCGATGCTGAGCCTGCTGGCCGGCCCGGCCGCTCTGGCGCAGGCCTCACGGGACGAGGCCAGCGCCGAGCTCGAAGCTGTGCGCGGGCGTATAGATGCGCTGCGGGGCGAGATCGAACGGGAGGGGCGGCAGAGAACCCGTGCGGAACGGGCGCTTGCCGAGGTAGAGCAGTCGGAACAGAAGGCCCGTCGCGAGCTTGCCGGGGTGCGGGAGCAGTTAAATAAAACACGCCGCCGCCAGCGTGAACTGGAACGCCAGGCAGACCAGGAGCGTGCGAAACTCGAAGAGCAACGTCGCATACTGGGCAAACAGTTGCGCGTTGCGTATATCAATGGCGATGAAGAATGGTTGCGTGTCGCCCTTAATCAGCAGGATGCATCCGGCTTCGGTCGGCGTATGACCTACTACGGTTACCTGTCACGCCAGCGCAGCAGCGCAATAGATGTGTTGCGCAAGACCATTGTAAAACTCGAGTTAACGCGACTTGAAATACAGGAAAAGGCCCGTGAACTGGCCCGGCTTGAGAGTTCTGCTGCAGAAAAACTCGAAGCCATTGCCGAAACCCGGTCGGAGCGCGCCGCGCTGTTGAGCAAAATCAGTTCAAGCATCAAATCAAAAGATGCTGAAATCAGCAAGCTCCAGGCCCAGGCCGCGGAACTCACAGAGCTGGTTGCGTCGCTTGCCCGGATGTTGCCGGAAATGCCTGCCATCGACGCCGGACCGTTTGCCGGCAGAACGGCCAGTCTGTCCTGGCCCGCCGATGGGCCGGTTTTAAAAAACTTCGGTCAGTCGCGCGCAGACGGAAGCCTCAAGTGGACGGGTATGTTGCTCGGTGCACCTGCAGGTAGTGAGGTGCGGGCCGTTTACCATGGCCGGGTAATTTTTTCTGACTGGCTTGACGGTATGGGCCTCCTCACCATCATCGAGCACGGTGACGGCTATATGAGCCTTTATGGACACAACCAGGACTTATTGAAAGAAGTCGGTGAGTGGGTCAGCCCCGGTGAGCCCATCGGCCATGTCGGCGACAGTGGAGGACAGGCAGCCGCCGGCTTGTATTTCGAAATCCGCAAGGACGGGGAGCCGGTTAACCCCAGAAGCTGGATCAAGTAGCTCACAAGTCGCCTATGTCGGCCCGAAATACGTGTAAAAATGAGAACTTACGCCATTCCACGCCCCATAGGCCCTATGCTAAGGTGATATCGCCCGCCTCAGAGCGAAACGGGTTCGATACCGGAATGACGCTAAAGCTGAGAAATTACTGGCTGTTGCTGGTTGGCATACTGTTCGGGATTGCGATCTCGATCGGATCGGGCGTATTTGCCCAGAAGGAGCAGTCTGAGGAAACCCTCCCGTGGGATGACGCTCGATTGCTGGCCGAGGTGCTTGAGCGTGTCAGGCAGGAGTACGTAGAGCCGGTCGAGGATTCTGTGCTGATAGAAAGTGCGGTCCGAGGGATGGTGAAAGACCTCGACCCGCATTCGCAGTTCCTCAACAGCGACGAATACGATGAAGTTCGGATTTCGACCAGCGGCAACTATTCCGGCGTCGGACTGGAAGTCCATATGGAAGACGGCAAAGTTCGGGTCGTCGCAGCCATTGAGGGCACACCGGCTGAAAAAGCAGGCCTTCGGTCCGGCGATATCATCGTTGCCATAGACGATATAGAGCTGGTTGAAGCCAACTTCGATCAGGCCGTGAGCAGAATGCGTGGCAAGCCCGGCAGTGACGTCAAACTTACTATCGAACGTGAAAACGAAACAGGACCCATAGAATTTCTGGTTACCCGTAACAATGTTCAGGTCAAGAGCGTCAGGTATGAATTGCTCGAAGATGATTACGGTTATCTGCGGATTACGCACTTCAGTGAGACAACCTGGAGAGACACGCGCAAGGCAATACAAAAAATGCGTCGTACCAGCCCCGGACAGTTACTGGGCGTAGTACTCGACCTGCGTAATAATCCTGGTGGAGTGCTTGAAGCAGCCGTTGATGTTTCTGACGGCTTCCTGGACGCTGGCTTGATTGTTTCCGCGATAGGGCGTGTGCCGGACGCCAATTTCAGTCACAAGGCCGGTAAAGGCGACATACTGGACGGCACAAAAATGGTGGTGCTCGTAAATGCCGGTTCGGCATCTTCATCCGAGATCGTGGCCGGCGCGTTGCGTGATAACGGGCGTGCAACGATTGCAGGCGAGAAGACCTTTGGTAAGGGGTCGGTACAAACCGTTATGCCGCTGTCGGACGGCCGCGCTATCAAGCTGACGACATCGCGCTATTACACGCCTTCAGGTATATCCATTCATGGCGAAGGCATTACACCGGATGTTCTGATCGAGGAAGACCCGACCCGCGACCTGCTATCGGGCATTACTGCACACCAGACTGACGCAGGCGCTGCCTTGTTGCAGGGCGATACCCAACTCCGCAAAGCTCTGGAATTACTCAAGGATGCCAGAGTCGTCCAGAGCCGCGCTCACTGAGTCGAGGAGACAATACACCCGGCTCGTACCCGCAACCCAGGCACTCACAATCCACGGAAGGATTAATGATCAGGCTTGCCAAAATCCATCTGATAGTTTTTGCACTGGCTTTTTTACTGCCCGGGATGTCTGCCGGCAATGAAAAGTACCCACTGCTCGCGGAGACGCCAGTTGTAGCCACCTCGGTCAAAGCGCAACAAGAGAAAGCTACTGCTCCTGCCTCTGGCAACACGATTAATGAAATAAAAGTTGCAGCAGTCAGGTTGATCGCGCCTGAAGCGCAGGTAGCATCGAATCCGGAGCTTGGGGCCGCGCCGGAAGAGCCGGTGGAACCCGGGGAGCCAACCGTTTCCGAGCTGCCGGTGCTTATCGCGGTGATTATTGACGACCTCGGCAACCAGCGCGGTGCCGGGGAACGCACGGTAGAGTTGGAGGGGCCGGTGGCCTGCGCCATCATGCCGCACACCCGGCATGCAACCTACCTGGCTCAGCGTGCATTTGCCGTCGGGAAAGAAGTCATGCTGCATTTGCCGATGCAGCCGATGCAGATGCAACGCATTGCTGGTCCGGGCGAAATATCGCTGGATACCAAGCGTCGCCAGCTAAAGCATATTCTGCAGACCGATCTCGACTCGGTCCCGCACGTAGTCGGTGTGAATAACCATATGGGGAGCCTGATTACCCGCCATCCCGGCCACATGCGCTGGCTCATGGAGGAACTGAGCCGCCGGGGCGACCTGTTTTTTGTGGACAGCTACACGACGCCCTCCAGCGTTGCATACGACATGGCGGTGGAAAAAGGTGTTCCGGCCGCGCGCCGGCATGTGTTTCTGGACAATGAGCCGACGGCTGAGCATGTTTCAAGGCAGTTTGAGCGCCTTAAACACCAGGCAGACATTAACGGTTACGCAATTGCTATCGGGCATCCTTACCATGTCACGCTGGATTTTCTGGAAAAAACGCTGCCCGGGTTGAGCGAACATGGCTACAAGCTTGTCTCGGTCGAGACGATTATCAAACTGCAGAACGACCAGCAACCTGAAGATCCTGCGGTAGGTGAACCGTTACAGACGGCTAACGCGATACTGTAAAGTAGTGCGGTATCTATGGATCCCAATGCGCGTAAACAAGGCAGTTCCTTTTTCGGATCGTGGCTGGACTGGTCGCGCAATACGGTCACGATAAGGTTAAGTATCCTGCTTGTTGCAGCTACGGCGCTGCACGTGATTTCTAACCGGGATAGCGGTCCCGCTTATGCTGTTTTTCTCGGTGAACTTGTCGTCTTCGCCGTAGCGCTACTGCTGACTCAGTACCTGGCCGCCTTCAAATCAGCGCCGCGGGTACAGGCTGCCGTTGCCAGCAGCTGCATGATCCTTTTTATACTGGTGGCCGCGCTAACCGTGGCAGGCCCCGGGACTTTTATGTTGTTGTTTATACCGGTAATTAATGCGGCCTTGCGCCTGAGTTACCGCCACACACTTATGGTTACCGTCGCCTGTGGCCTTATTTGGGTATTTCTGCGCAGCCAGGAGATGGGCGGGCAGTTCCTGTATTTTTCATTATTTGCCGAGTTGCTCCCTCTCGTTCTCGTCGCCGTCGTCATCAAAGCACTGAGCGGTGATGTGCTGATCGCGAGGAACCGGATCACCGCATTGTCTTACCAGGACGAGTTGACGGGTCTCCTGAATATGCGGGCATTTACGAGGCTGCTGCAATCCGAACATCAGAAGGCAGAGATAACCGAGTCGACTTACGCAATACTGATGATCGATATTGACGGCCTGCAGGCCCTGAATGACAGCTATGGCCATGAGCAGGGTAACCGGGTTCTGGTTGCCGTCGGCGATGCACTGAAGCGGAGCATCAGGTCTGCCGATCTTGTCGCGCGATACGGTGGCGATGAGTTTGTTATTTACTTGTCAGGAGTCGACGATGCTGCCGCCCAGGAAGTCTGCAACCGGGTTAGCCAGAATGTTTATAACATCACCCTGTCCTTCGAGCGTAAAATGCAGCGCGTCAGGGTTAATGTCGGCATGGCAATATATCCGGACAGCGGAGCGACGATCCAGGAAATAATGACCTTCGCTGACCGCGCAATGTATCGAGACAAGGAGTTTCACCGCCGCACCGGCCCTGCCAAGAAAAGCGCAGACGAAGGCAGGGAGCAGGCCGGAGTCGAATACTGGGATTGATGCTCGGGTTTTTGCCGCGTACACAGGCCTAAATATGGATAGAACATTTTTTGGGATGGCCCTGATAGCCGGGCTTGGCGGTTTTATCGGATCTGGATTGCGGTTCGCGGTAACTTTCTGGGTTCAACGCCTGTTTACATACAGCCACTTCCCTTATGGAACGCTTACCGTCAATGCGGTCGGCTGCCTCCTGATTGGTTATATCGCGGGTATTGCCGAGGCTCGGCACATCCTCGACCCGTCGATGCGCATATTCCTGGTCGTGGGCATACTGGGGGGGTTTACGACTTTCTCGGCATACGCGTTCGAGACCTTCGCGCTCGCGCAGGAAGCACAATACCTGACGGCAACGCTGAACACTGTATTGCAGGTCGTTATCGGGCTTGGCGCCGCCTGGCTCGGCTTTGCGCTAGCAGTCCGTTGAAAAGTCTCAGCCGACGGCCGCTCCCCTGACCTGGGGTCAGGTTGAGTCGCTACGCGACGTATTAATAGCGTGCCCGAATACACGCACTACCGTCCGTGGGCTCCGCGGCATTCGGACATCCTGTCCAGCACGGAGTGTACAAGCCAGAACATGAGCATTGTGAGCCGATCCTTGCCTTGCCTCGCGCTCGCCTGAGTGCTTTTCAACAAACAGCCGGCCTACAAGATTTCAGGATTAGTCTAGCGCCTGCCTGATTTTAGCGGCCTGTTCTTCCAGAACTGCCGTATCTTCCATGTCACCACTGTGGCGGCGGAGTGGTACGCCGTCAAACCGTGGCACGATGTGCACGTGATAATGGAAGACGCTTTGACCGGCGGCAGGTCCGTTGAACTGGTTGATCATGATGCCGTCCGCACCGAAGGCTTCCTGAACAGCCCTCGCTAGCCGCTGGGATGTGCGCAGTACCGCCGCACCTGCTTCGAGGTCCAGGTCAAAAAGATCCTCTGCCTCGGTTTTGGGTATCACGAGCGTGTGTCCCGGTGACTGCGGCATTACGTCCATGAAAGCCAGTGTCTGATCATCTTCGTACACTATTACTGCCGGAATTTCACCGTGCAAAATCTTCGCGAATATATTGTCTTTGTCGTAGGCCATGCCGTATCTCCTCCCGCATAGTACGGAGTACTGACAGGGTGATAGCATATTGAGCGATACGTTTGCGTACAAGGCCGCTCTCCTGACCTGCGGTCAGGTTGAGTCGCTATGCGACTTGGTAATTAGCGTGTCCGAATACACGCACTACCATCCCTGTGCTCGTCGCTCGCGCGCATCCCTGCGCTCTGCGACACTTAGGCTCCTGCCTGTCGCGCGGCATTCGGACATCCTGTCCAGCACGCAGTTGACAAGTCAGTATTTGAGTAATGTGTGTTTTTTGCAGCTGAGAGGTAAGCAAAAGTGAATCAGGAACTGGCCCGCAGCGACGCCAACCGCTGTTTTGTATGTGGCCCGGGTAACGATAACGGCCTGCAGGTTGAGTACTGCCTGGAGGGCGAGGTCTGCAAGGCTGAACACACGATCGCCGGGCACCACTGTGGCTTCGATAACGTTGCCCATGGAGGTATTCTTTTCGCCCTGCTTGATGATGCGATGGCGAACTGGCTGTTCCTTAAAGGCGAGCGCGCCTACACGGGCAAATGCGAAATACGGTTTCGTGAGCCCGTCAAACCGGGCACGAGGCTCTGCCTCGAGGGCCGCCTGATCAGCCGTAAGGGCAGGATGGCAAAACTCGAAAGCAGGGCATTAACACCTGACGGCAGGCTGGTTGCGGAGGCGGCCGGAACCTTTGTCGTGATACCTGACGATTAAATGCGGATCAGAAAAAAGCCCCACCAGGCGGGGCTTCTTCAATAATGATTTTTGTATTCAAGCGCCTTCAAAAATCGCTATGTGGTAATTGCCTGTGCCGTCGCGCAAATGTTTGACATTATTCTGGTACTCGTCGCCGTTAATAAATGCATTGATATCGTCGACACTTGACCATTCAGAAAGAACGACAACCTTGCCCTGCAGGAAATCACCTTCGATATTACCGGCAGACGGGCCCCTGACAAGATACTTTCCACCGTGTTTCGCAATGAGCTCGGCCGATTTTAGCTGGTATTCTTTCAACGTTTCGGCGCGATTGGTGACTTCGCACACTGCCAGTAGATATGCTGCCATTATTTATCTCCGTACTTTCCTTGCCGCACTTACTGTCCGAAAAGTAATTTGAACCGGACGCCTGCTGTCCGTGGATTCGGCAGGTTGGCGTAAATGTCGCTGGGGATCTTCGGGCCGGCGTTAACGGTTGGCGGTGTCGGATTGGCGAGCCCAAAATTAAAATTGGCGGTGGGAATATCCACCTGTGGCCCGCCGGAAAGAACCGTCTCGTCATCGAGGAGGTTATTGATGTAGAACTGCACGTCCCACATGTCATCCATTATGCCGAAGCTGACATCGGTCAGGTTGTGGGCCTTTAATTCGGTAATATTAAATGCCTCCATCCAGCGCGCGTCCTGATAACGGAATGCCACATTCGCGTACCATTCTTTTCCTGTGTCATACAGGTTGTTGGTGTAATTTGCGTTAAGCAACAATGCATGCTCCGGTGCGCGTTCCAGTTCGTTGCCGTTATAGCTGGATACACAGCCGAACTGCTTGGCAGTAGCGGTACTGCCCGGAACTTCGGCGATATCGATACAGCCCTGGCCGTTACCGAGCTGTATCCGGCCTATGTCGGCAGCGCTCTGGGTAATGACCACGTAGTCCGTGTATTCGGTATCCAGATAGGTATAGCCTAACTGCAAACGCCAGTTATCCGTCGGCAACCAGGTGGCATCGATCTCCAGACCGTGCACTTCCGAACCATCGATGTTGACGACTTCCGTGCCGGTGGTGCCCCCTGTTACTTTCTGGACGCTGACCTGCTTGTCCTTGAAGTCCTGGAAGAAGTACGCGCCATTGAGCCGCAACTTGCCGTCCGCCAGGGTGCTCTTGACGCCGAATTCCCAGACGTCGAGCCGTTCCTCATCGAATTCGATCTCGTCAAAATCGTTATCCAGATTTGCATCCAAACCGAATGCACCCGAGGTCAGTAAACTGAAGCCGCCCGGTTTGATGCCGCGCGACCACGAAGCATAACCGAGGATGTCGTCGTCAAACAGGTACTCGAAGGTAACTTTCGGCGCCCAGAAGCGATCGGTGCGCTTCAGCGTTTCAGTATTAAAGGGTGTCGGCTTAAAGCCCCAGGCCCACCAGGCATTTTTCGCGCCTGTACCGTTCGCCGTAGCGGGTGACCAGCCGAAGGTGTCGTAGTTCGCCTGTGAAACGGCAAGCCGGTCGCAGCGACCGTTCTGGCCGCAAAGCAGGACGGTGCTGGGTCCCGTGGTAGTGCCGGCGTTTGCCGTTTCATTGCCATCCGGTTGCCCACTCGGAGTTGTCGCGCCATTGTCGCACTCGGTTTCCAGGCCGGTGCCGGTACCGCCGTCGCCTGGGGCAGTACCATTAGCATCAACATTACTGTTGTAATAAACGCTGCCGTCCAGGCAGGGCGTCATCACCGGGCCCGTAACCTTGTTGTCCTCTTTCGTCAGGCGGGCTTCGACCCGCATCGTAAAGCGATCGCTAAAGTCGACATCCAGCGATCCGTACCAGGACTGGTGATCGGTTTGACGGTCGGTCTGGCTGGGCCGCATTAGTCGGCCTGCATGTGCATCCGGGAGCCAGTACGCGCCTACGACACTGGTCTGACCGCACTGATCTTTAACCGGGTCAGTCTGGGTCGCGTTTTCGTCAAAGCCGGTAAAGCCGGCGAAACCGCGTATAAAGTAGGACTGGTCTATATCGCCTGGTTGCCAGAAACAACCGGCTCCACCGGTAATCAGGCTGTTATTGACATCGAACTGGTCCACGGTTTCCTTCCACAACAGCATACCGCCGGTCAAGTTGACCGTATCGTTGACCTGCCAGGCCAGGCGCACTTCCTGGCTGATCTGCTTGGTGTCGGTATCGCTGTCCTGGAGGAACGCGCCAGGTATGTCGTTGATGCCGTCCTTGCGCATATCGGTACAGGGTGCGTAGGCATCGGGGTTAAGGTCATTAGCAACCAGGTAATCGTAGTAAGAGCCTTCCTGGGCCGGGTCATAGAGCGGATGCGTATCCGGGAGCAGCAACGGGTTTGGCTGACCCATCAGCACACTGGTGTCCGGCCGGCATCGGTCGACGTGGAGCTTGGCGATATCCATTTCTGTCTCAACCGACGCAAAGGTATAACCGGTCAGTGAGGTGAAGGTCAGATCGTCATTGATATCCCAGTCTACAACCAGCGAGGTGCGGCCGACTTCCTTGGTCGTGCCGTCGAAGTCTTTGGCATCGAGCGGGTCGTCGACCTTGCGGTAGTCGGGGCTGACACTCAGGTTGAGTTTGTCCGCATCGGGAATCCTGCCGATGAACAACTGGATGACCTGCCTGTTCCAGAGGTTTGCATCGGCGATGCTGGTACCGGGCGAGTAAGTGCCGAAATCAGCAAGCTGCGTGTATCCTCCGAGCGCCGAGATACTACCGGGGGTGTTGAAACCTCCCCCTGCGAACTGAACCAGCGGTGTACCGGCCGCCGTATCGAAGTAATTGGCAAGATCCAGGTTACCGTTGCGCCGTAACTCCAGCACCGGAACGTCGTCGTTATCGACACTCCATGCCCATTGTCTGCCGGTGGCAGGATCCGTGCAGAACGGCCCACCCAATCCCTGCAGTGGTCCGGGAAGACCCGCCGAAGGTGTCGCATCGACGAAGCCGTCGCCATCCAGATCGATCGGCAGGCTGCCTGTGCCGGAGAGTGAGCAACGCGACGAGAAGGGCGCGAGACCAACCCCGGCTATTTTCGTGCCGGGAGGGGCTCCGGCCGGGATCACACCATTCGTTCCCAGGTCGGCCCAGGACATAAAGTCTCTGAGCAATACCTGTGCCGGTGGATCATATTCTTCGTCGGTGTATTCCGTGCGCCATTTCACATCGACGGTGTCGGACGGTTCCCACTTAAATGTTACTGCTAAACCGTGGCCTTCAGCCCCGCCGAGATAGTCCTTAGTCGGATCATTCTTATAGGAGCCCCTGTTGTCATAAAGCAATCCGGTTACCAGCATGCCGAGTGTGTCGGTAAGCGGCACGCTGACCGTGCCTTTAAGCTCGCGGTCTTCTTCCGAATTCCAGTCGACGGATAAATCGGCTTCGAATTCGTCGCCGGGGTCCTTGGTGATGTACTGCAGGGCACCGGCGAATGCGCTACGGCCGTAAAGTGCGCTCTGGGGGCCTTTGACGATTTCGATCTGCTTTACGTCGACAAGCCTTGGGTTGATCAGCAGTGAACCGCCGGCGTTGCTGACTGCCTCGGAACTGACGTCGATGCCGTCTACCAGGGTAGCGGCATTGGGCCGCCCGCGCGTCGGGGACAGGCCACGAATGGTAATGCGGGTGTCGGAGGGTGCGAAACCTTCATCGAACTGGACGCTGGTGTCTTGCTGGGCGATCTGGTTAAGGTCCTTCAGGCCCAAACGGTCAATTTCTTCGGTGCCGAGAGCCGTAATGGCGAGCGGAACTTCCTGCAGGTTCTCGGTTGTTTTTCGTGCGACAACCGTTATCTCATCGAAAACAGTCGCAGCAAAAACTTCTGCCGGTGTTAACACTGCGGTTGGCGTCGCCAGAAAGGCTGCCAGTATCAAGCTGACAGACAGCGCCTGTTTTCTCATAATTCTTCCCCCGAAAGCATCCCTGCGCAGGGGGCTTTCCGACTATAGTTTTGTATGTTTTGTATATCGTGGAACCGGTTTATACCGACGTCTTATTAGTATTGTCCGAATACAGAATCCCGACGTGGCCATATACTACGGGGCATGACACTGTGTTGCAATTGACATGCAAAAAAACTGTCCGCCAGCCGGTTCGGTGCAGGGCGTGATTGTAAACCCGATTATCCGCGTTGCAGCTACATCTAAGTGCTTTCCGATGTGCGTTGCCGCGCTGTGTACCAGAGGGTGAAAATCACACCGGCCAGGATCAGAAGACCCGTAATCGGCCCGCTTTGCAATGTTTCGGGTGCGGCCAGGACGGACGGGTTGCCGCTAACCACTATCGGTATGGCCATCACGATACCCAGCAGGGCTTCACCGGTAATCAGGCCGGCTGCAAACAGGATGCCCGGACCTGAGCCTGTTTTTGGCTGTGATTGTCGTTGTACCAGCCAGGCGACGATACCGCCCAGCAGTATGGGTACCGACAATTCCAGCGGCAGGTATATTCCGACGGCGACGGCCAGTACGGGCGCCCGCACGGCCGAATCCCGCGCCTCGAGGACCAGGTCGACAAGGATAATGGCGGCGCCGATCAGCGCACCAATAGCAATCAGCCCCCATGGCAGTTCGCCGCCAAGCACGCCGTCAGCGACCGATGCCATCAGCGTAGCCTGTGGCGCGGTCAGCGAATTGGGTTGTGCATCAGACGCCGGCCCGATGCCATAAGCGACCAGGAGCAGGTTCAAAACGGGCGCCATGACCAGCACCGCGGATACAACACCAATTCCCTGCATCAGTTGTTGTTTCCACGGGGTTGCGCCCAGCAGATAACCCGCTTTCAGATCCTGCATATTGTCACCCGCGATCGCGGCTGCACAGCATACGACGGCACCGATCATGATGGCGGCTGCCGCTGCGGCTGCGCTTGCACCACTGAGCCACAGCAGTAAAAGTGATGCAAACAAAATAGTTGCAATGGTGACACCCGAAACAGGGTTCTGGGACGAGCCAACCAGCCCCGCCATGTAGCCTGCCACCGCCGAAAACAGAAATCCGGCAACGACCATGATCAGTGTCATGGCAAGGCCCACGCCAATACTGTCGACGATCGACTGGTATAAAAGGAAAATCGGTACGACGAGTAGCGCGATGCCGGTCAGCACATAGCGCATCGGCGCATCTCTGTCAGTATGCGGTGCCGGACCCGCCGTACTTTGCTTAAGCCCGCTGCGCAGGCCCGCGATAACCGAGCCACGAATGGATATCAGCGCCCAGATGCCGCCTACGAGCATGGCGCCGACGCCAAGGTACCGGATCCTGGTACTCCAGATGGAGTAAGCAAGACTGATGCTGTCGGTTTCAGCCACGGTCGCCGGATCCATAAACAGGGCGCTGTAGATGGGTATCGCAACGAACCAGGAAATAACGCCGCCAACAAAAATCAGCACAGAAATATTAAGCCCGACGATATAGCCGACGCTTAACAATGCCGGCGACAGGTTGGTCCCGACATAAAAAACGCTGCCACCACTAATTAGCCCGGTCTGGGCCGTCGCCGGCCAGATCCGCAAACCGGTTTCCGCAAACTTGATAACGCCGCCAACCAGTGCCGCGAGACCCAGGATGCGTAAACCGCGGCCCGGACTGTCGCCCACTTTGAGTACTTCTGCCGTGGCGGTTCCCTCGGGAAACGGGAGTTTCTGTTCGACGATAAGTGAGCGCCGGAGCGGAATCGTAAACAGTACGCCGAGCAGACCGCCGAGCCCGGCAATTGCGCATACCCATGCGTAGTCGAATACCTCCCAGTAACCCAGCAGTATCAGGGCGGGCAGGGTAAAGATGGCTCCGGCAGCCACCGATTCGCCCGCTGACGCAGCCGTCTGCACAATATTGTTTTCCAGGATGTTGCTGTCGCGGAACAGCCGTAAAACTCCCATCGAGATGACCGCTGCCGGGATCGAGGCTGAAACCGTAATACCGGCGAATAAACCGAGGTATGCGTTCGCACCGGCCAGGATCATGGCCAGGATGATTCCAAGAATGATAGCTTTAGGCGTTAGTTGCGGCGGTATTAACGGCGCTGACATCAGCCTTAGTCTGCGCTTTCGGGTTCGGCCCCGGCCTTACTGTCGTTACCATCGTCACCGACATCTTTCTTGGCCACCATGATGCGCGCCATGATGATGCCGACCTCGTAAAGCAGGTATATGGGTACCGCCAGCAGCGTCTGAGATATGACATCGGGGGGCGTCAGCAACATTCCCGCGATGAACGCGCCCAAGAATATGTAGGGTCTGATCGTGCCAAGTTTTTTGGTGTCGGTCAGACCTGACCAGACGAGCATGATAGTCGCAATAGGCACTTCAAATGCCAGTCCGAATGCAAAGAATATAACCAGGATAAAATCGAGGTAGTGGTTGATGTCCGTCATGACCGCCACGCCTTCCGGCGCAACCGCATTAAAAAATGCAAACATCAGCGGAAACACGACGGCATAGGCAAATAGGACGCCGCAATAAAACAGGAGGATGCTGGATACGACCAGCGGAACAGCGAAACGCTTTTCTTTTGTATACAGGCCGGGCGCAACGAATGCCCATACCTGGTAGATCACCACGGGCATCGCGACGAACACCGCTACCCAGAGCGTCATCTTGAAGGGGGTCAGGAATGGTGATGCCACCTGGGTTGCAATCATGGTGGCACCTTCCGGGAGCTGATCCAGCAACGGTTGTGCGACCAGTGTAAAAATATTTTCTGAAAACGGGAACAGGCAAATAAAAATTGCAATTATCGCCAGCGTTGACCGGATCAAACGATCGCGCAGTTCGATCAGGTGCGAGATCAGGCTGGCTTCTTCCAGTTCCTCTTCTTTATCGTCGTTAGGGTCGATTTCGGAGGCGGGAGGGGTGTCTGTGTCTGGGTCGGTCATGGATCTTTATCCGAGTCCTCATCCGGGCCCTCATCCGGGTCCTCATCCGGGTCCTCACTTTCTGCGTGCTCGCCGATATCGGGCCTGTACTTGGAAAAATCCCTGTTCATTTCCTTGTTCAGGTCTGAATGCATTGTTTCGAGCGGCTCCAGTTCCTCACGAAACTGCTGCGTCAGATTACGCGCCATACTGCGCGCCTGCCCGGCCCAGCGGCCGAGTTGCGCAGCTACCCTTGGCATGCGTTCCGGTCCCAGCACCATCAGGCCGAGCCCGAACAGGATAGCCAGCTCCCAGAAGCCGATATCGAACATATGCGCTTAGGAATTGCGTGTGGTGTCGCTGTCAGGCTCAGACACGCTTTCAGATGTATCGGCGCTGGACTCGGAGAATTCCGCATCGGGCTTGTCGAGCTGCCCGGTATCTTCTTCTTTCTCCGCATCACCCATGGCCTTGCGAAAGCCCTTTAGCGCCCCACCCAGATCGGACCCGATACTGCCCAGCCGTTTCGTTCCAAAGATCAAAACCACTATCAGCAGAACGATCAGCAACTGCCAGAGGCTAATACCGCCTAATCCCATAACTTGACTCCAAACGGGTCGTGCCCGCGAGATGAAAAATTTTATCCGTAACCGTTAATGATAAAGCAAAAAAGTGGGTGTGCAGCCGTTAGCAGGACATAAGCGCACGGTGGATAGTGTGCAAACCGCTGCCAGCTTACACCTGCAGCCAGAAGGTGACCGGCCCGTCATTACAAAGATTCACCTCCATATGCGCACCGAAACGACCCGTAGCGGGGCTTTGACCCCGTTGCCGCATGGCCGCGACCAGCGCCTCGAACAGCCTCTGGCCGGTTTCAGGATCGGCGGCCCGGCTGAACCCCGGCCTGTTCCCCTGGCGCGTGTCTGCCGCGAGAGTGAACTGGGGCACGAGCAGGATTTCGCCGTTTACCTGGCCGAGGTCGAGGTTCATGCGTCCCTCCGGGTCCGCGAACACACGGTAATTCAGCAGCCGTTCGGCCAGCCGCTCCGCGTGCGCAGGCGTGTCATCCTGCTCTACACCGACCAGTACCAGCAATCCTTCGCCAATAGAGGCCAGCTGTTCACCTGCGACAGTGACCGTCGCGGAAGTGACCCTTTGCAGTAAACCGATCATTGCCCGAGTCTCGCCCAAGGATCGCGCCACGACAAGCAGCCAGTCTGCATCCCGGCGTTGGAAAGCGTCTGGCACCGGTCTACACTTGCGCGATATTGCTGGTGGAGTATTGCCTATGAAACGTCGTGAGATTCTTGCCGGTGTTGGCGCGGCCGCGCTTACCGGGTGCGCACAGGAGCAGGCGAATACATCGATTGCGCCCGCTGCCGAGGTCTTCGAGTGGAAAATGGTCACCACTTGGCCGCCCAACTTTCCGGGCATGGGCACGGGCGTCAACCGAATGGTGAAGCAAATCGAGCAGGCTTCGGGCGGCCGGCTGAAAATTCATGTGTACGCGGCAAGCGAACTCGTCCCCGCAATGGAAGTATTCGACACCGTTTCGCGTGGAGCGGTCGAGATGGGCCACGGTGCATCGTATTACTGGAAGGGCAAAACCGAGGCAACGCAGTTTTTTACCGCCATTCCGTTTGGCATGAATATCCTGGAAATGAACGGTTGGTTGTATTTTGGCGGCGGGCTCGAGCTTTACCGGGAGCTTTATGCCGACTTCAACCTGATTCCGTTCCCTGCCGGCAATACCGGTGTGCAGATGGGCGGCTGGTTCAACCGGGAAATCAACAGCGTTGCCGACCTCAAAGGACTGAAAATGCGCATTCCCGGGCTGGGCGGCGCGGTTCTGGAACGTGCCGGCGGCACGCCGGTGATTTTACCCGGCGGGGAAATATTTACGTCACTGCAGACAGGCGTAATCGATGCCACCGAATGGGTCGGGCCCTACAACGACATGATCCTGGGCCTGCATGAAGTTGCCCGCTACTACTACTATCCGGGTTGGCAGGAACCTGGCCCGACGCTCGAATGTATCGTTAACAAGGATGCGTGGGCCAAGTTGCCAGACGACCTCAGAGCTATAATCGAGATCGCATCGGCAGCACTTAACGATCAGATGACTGCCGAGTTTTCGGCGCGGAATGCGGAGTCACTGGCTGAACTGGAAAATGATCCGAGCGTGGAGATTCGTGAATTTCCGCCCGAAGTAATCGAACAGATGCGCGTATGGAATGACGAGATTATCGATGAACTGGTAGCCCGCGATCCAAAAGCTGCAAAGATCTATGCATCTTTTTCCAAATATAAAAAGAAAGCGGAACGCTGGTCGGCGATTTCCGAGCAGGCTTTTCTGAATACCCGGTCACTTTAGTATCAGAGCATGCTTACTTTGCGGCATCGGCTCGCTGTTATCCCACTTCTGGTAATTCTGGGTGCCTGCAGTTCAGGCGAACCCGATTTGTCTGCAAATGGGGATCACAAAGTATTTCGTTATTCAATGGACTCGGCGCCCACGAGCCTGGATCCGGTACGTGCGTCGACACTTTATGCGAACCAGCTCGTCGTTAACCTTTATGACACTTTGTATGCCTACAAGTACCTGCAGAGGCCTTACAAACTGAGGCCAAATCTTGCGGCCGCGATGCCGAAGATTTCGCCGGATGGCCTGACGTACTCCATCCCTGTAAAAAAAGGAGTCTATTTTGCTGACGATCCGGCGTTTCCGGGCGGCAAGGGTCGTGAGCTGACCGCCGGGGATTTCGTCTACTCGCTGAAAAGGCACTTCGATCCGTCGACCCGCCCTGGCGGGGCCTGGCTCTGGCAGGGGCGCATCGTGGGCCTCGATGAATGGAAGCAGGCCGGTTCCGACTATTCACAAGAGGTTCCCGGGTTGCGGGCTATAGACAGCCACCTCGTGCAGCTAACACTACAGCGCCCCTACCCCCAACTTGTAGACACTTTGGCGTTGGGTTTTAGTGGCGTCGTGCCGAGGGAAGCGGTCGAGTACTACGGTCGGGAGTTCTCGATCAACCCGGTCGGGTCCGGCCCCTTCCGGCTTGTTTCCTATGATTCTTCACGCGCCGTGCTGGTACCGCAGGAAAACTACCGCAGGGAACCGGTGGATCTCGAATACGAGGGCTACGATCCGGTGACCCAGTCCAGGTACGGCGTCGCTCTGATCGACGGCCGGATCCCGCCGTTTGTCGACCGGCTGGAAGTCAATTTCATCAAGGAGGGTTCCGCACGCTGGAGCTCATTCACCAAGTCGAACGAAATTCAGTACGCCGGGCTGCCGAACGAACAGGTGGAGCGTGTGCTGGCCTCGATCGATCCCGTCACACTCAAGCCCGAGTATGCAGAGAAATACCATATGAAAACGGCGCTCGAAGCCGGTTTTGTATACAGCACCTTCAATATGGATTTCCCGGAGTTCGGCTACAACGACAATCCGGAGCGAGCGCGGCGGAACCATGCCCTGCGGTGCGCAATGATCCGGGGTTTCGACTGGGAATCACGCAACGAGAGCTGGTACTCGGGTATAGGCGAGGTGTTCCCCGGCATCATTCCCCCGGTCGTACCCGAGTTCGACCCGGGTTTGGCACGCGACAGCGTTACATACGACCCTGAAGGTGCGCGGGCTTTATTGGCTGAGCATGGCTGGAATGCTGAATCCCTGCCGGTACTGACTTACGGCACGACGCCCGGGCCGACCTCCCGGCTGTTCTTCGAGCAGTTTCGTGCCTGGATGATGCGTATCGGCTATCCCAAGGACAAGATCATCCTGAAGACTTACGCAACTTTTGGCGACATCGTAAAGGCCTGGCGTAACAGTGAGCTGCCATTCATATCCAAAGGCTGGGGCCTGGACTATCCTGACGCAGAAAATACCCTGCAGTTATTTTACGGACCGAACGCATCACCCGGATCAAACGACGGCAATTACCGTAACCCGGAATACGATGAGCTGTACCGACGGGCCGGTGTGATGCTGCCTTCGCCCGAGCGTACGGAATTGTATCGCCGCATGAACCAGATGATGATTGATGACTGCGTTGCAATCACGGGTTTGTCGCGGGTCGGTATAACTCTGTGGCACAGGAATGTGATCGCGTTGCCGGACAGGAATTTCGTGGGTGGCCGGTTTATGTATTACGTGGATGTGCTGGAACCCGGCGCGCCGGAACTCGAAGCTCTGCGCTGATGGAAGTGCTCCAGTACATCGTGAGGAAACTTATTGCCGGTATTCCGCTGGTGCTGGGCGTTACGCTGATCAGTTTTGTGCTGATCGTTTACTTCGGTCCCGACAAAACCTATGAATTACTCGGCAAAAATCCGACGGCAGAAGAAATCGCGGAGATACGCAGCCAGTTGGGTTATGACCAGCCCTTCACTACCCGCTACCTGGACTACCTGCGTGAAGTCATAAGGCTGGAGTTCGGTAATTCGGAGTCAACCGACGAAAAAGTCAGCAGCATACTGGCACGCACCATCCCGACCTCACTCGCACTCGCAATCCCCGGTTTCATCCTGGGCAACCTGCTCGGCGTAATGCTGGCGCTCGTAGCGGCTTACTTTCGGGGTTACTGGATCGACAAGTTCATCATGGGATTTGCCGCTGTTGGTATGTCAATCAGTTTCCTGATCGCCATTATCGGCTTCCAGATATTGTTGTCTTCGAGCGACGGCCTCGACCTGTTGCCGGTGCGTGGCTGGGATACAAGTACGCCGCTCCAGTACATCCGTTACGTTACTGTACCCACACTGGCGACGGTATTCGTGGCACTGGGTTACAACACCCGTTTCTACCGGGCCGTCATTGTTGAGGAAATGACCCGTGACCATGTGCGCACGGCGAGGGCTTTCGGCGTTCCGCCTGCACAGTTATTTTACCGGAACATACTTAAGAACAGCATGATTCCGATCGTTACCCGGATCATGTTTTCGATTCCGGTGATCGTTATCAGCGGCAGCCTGCTGCTTGAAAGCTACTTCGGTATACCGGGCGTCGGCAAAGTAACCTACGATGCGATCGTGACCGGCGACCAACCGATCCTTAAGGCCGTCGTCGTGCTGACCGCCGTTTTGTTTGTGGTAGCACAGTTGCTTGCTGATATCTGCTACCGCATCGTCGACCCGCGGGTTTCGCTCAAATGAGTGCGCGGGCAGACACCGTGGGGGCACATGGCGACTCGCTCTGGTCCAAGGCATTCCGTAAATTCCGGCATGACAGGGTAGGCATGTGGTCGCTGGCCGTAGTATTGGCTTACGCGATCGTGGCCCTGGGCGTGGTGCTGGGCGTGTGGGCCACAGACTGGGCCGAGGTCAGCGGGCCCAAGTGGTCGCCCGCGTCGGTGGAGTACTGGTTCGGCACCAACATCATCGGGCAGGATATTTTTGCGCGTTCGCTTTACAGCACCCGTACTGCGTTCGAGGTTGGTTTACTGGTTGCGTTGGGCGCAACCGCGCTGGGTGCATTGCTTGGTGCGATTGCCGGATTTTTCAGCGGCACCTGGATAGACGAACTCATTATCTGGGTGATGGGCGTACTCGATTCCGTGCCCTTCATTCTGCTGGTTGCCGCAATTGCCTATACGCTCCAGGGTAGCCCGTGGGCCATGCACATCGCGATGATATCGACCTTCTGGATCGGCACGGCCCGGCTTATACGTGGCGAGGTGATCAAGCTGAAAAGCCTCGAGTATGTCGAAGCGGCGCAAGCAATCGGCGTTAACCGGCTCATGATTATTTTTCGCCACATCCTGCCTAATACATTCCATATCCTGCTTGTGCAGGCAACCTTAAGCTTTGTTGCCGCCATAAAGTCGGAAGTCATACTGAGTTTCCTCGGGCTTGGCGTCAAAGACGGGATGAGTTGGGGATTGATGATTTCCGAAAGCACCTTCGAGGTACTGGCAGGGTTTTTTAATAATTTTCTTGCAGCATCGGTTTTGATGTTCGGACTGGTTATGGCCTTCAACATGTTTTCAGACGCGCTGCAGGATGCACTCGATCCAAGGACCGTTAAATAGTCATGGCCGCCGGGACAAATAAACCGTTACTCAGTGTCCGCGACCTGGTGGTTGAATTCGAGACTGACCAGGGCGTGTTGCGGGCGGTGGATGGGGTCAGTTTCGATATACATGCGGGTGAAACGCTTGGGCTGGTTGGCGAGTCCGGTTGCGGCAAGACGGTAACCGGTTTATCGATACTCGGCCTGGTGCCATCGCCGCCGGGCCGTATCGTGTCGGGCCGTATCCTGCTTGAAGGCAGTGACCTGGCTGGCATGGATGAGGTCGGTCTGCGGAAGATTCGGGGCAGCAAAGTTTCGATGATCTTCCAGGAGCCGATGACCGCGCTAAATCCGGTATTCCGCATCGGCAACCAGATGCGTGATGTTTTGCAGCGCCACCAGGGGCTGACCCGCCTGCAGGCACATTCGGCTGCAATCGAGATACTTGCCAAAGTCGGGATCCCGGAACCGGCAGTGAGGGTCGAGGACTATCCTCACCAGCTTTCGGGTGGTATGCGGCAGCGGGTCATGATCGCGATGGCACTGTCATGCGGGCCTAAACTGCTGGTGGCCGATGAGCCTACCACCGCACTGGATGTCACGACCCAGGCGCAGGTGCTGGAGCAGATAGTCCGCCTGCAACAGGAGTTTGGAATGGCCATGCTCCTTGTGACGCACGACCTCGGTGTCGTGGCTGAAACCTGTCGGCATGCTGTAGTGATGTATTGCGGTCGTATCGTCGAAAGCAGTTCTATCGACGAATTGTTTGCCCGCCCGCGTCATCCTTACACGACCGGTTTGCTGGCATCGATACCGCGGGCGACTGAAGAACGCGGGGATGAATTGCCGGTTATTCCCGGAATGGTGCCCGACCTTTTGCACCTGCCACGGGGATGTGCTTTTGCGGATCGATGCCCGAAGGCACACGAGCGGTGCCGTCAGTCTGTGCCGCACCTTGATTTGCTGCAATCAACCCGGACATCGGTTGCATGTTATGAACCCAACGCCTGAATCGTCTGACAGCGTACTCCTCCAGGTGCGCGATCTGAAAAAATACTTTCCGGTCCGGGGAGGCTGGTTCCGTGGAGTTCAACAACAGTTAAAAGCGGTCGATGGCATCAGTTTCGCGCTGCATAGCGGACGCACGCTGGGGTTGGTGGGCGAGTCCGGTTGCGGTAAATCGACACTGGGCCGTGCACTCCTGAACCTGCACCCCCCGACAGCCGGAGATGTGTTGCTCGATGGTTTGCCCCTCGCCGGGCTTTCACGGCAGGCACTGTTTGCCCGCCGCAGAGATATGCAAATTATTTTCCAGGATCCGTTTGCATCACTGAGTCCGCGCAGGACGGTTGCACAAATCGTACGCGAACCGCTCGATGTGCATCGTTTGGGTACTCAGCGTGAACGCCGGCGGCGGGTAGAAGAACTGCTTGGTGTTGTTGGCCTGCGCAGCAATGCACTGAACCGTTATCCACATGAGTTTTCGGGCGGCCAGCGCCAGCGCATAGGTATCGCGAGAGCCCTTGCGCTGAAGCCCCGCTTTATCGTTGCCGACGAACCGGTTTCGGCTCTGGATGTGTCGGTGCAGTCACAGGTACTGAACCTGATCGGCAAGCTGCAGGCTGAACTGGGGATAGCATTCCTGTTCATATCGCATGACCTTGCCGTGATTCGACACATCAGCGACGAAGTTGCGGTCATGTACCTGGGCAAATTTGTCGAGCACGCGCCAGCCGAAAAAATCTTTGCGGCTCCAAAGCATCCTTATACTAAAGCGTTGCTTTCCTCTATCCCCGTTCCTGATCCGGCGAACAAGTCACCGCGCATGGTCCTTGAAGGTGACGTACCGTCGCCGATGAACCCGCCGGCGGGGTGTCCGTTCCACCCGCGCTGCCCGATTGCAACTGAACGCTGTAGGATCGAAGTGCCCGCCCTCCGGGAGTCTCAGACGGACAGTGAACACGTGGTGGGGTGCTACCTGGCCACTTAGTCCATGCGGCGACGGTGGCGGGATGACGGTATACTGCGCCACTCGGGCGGATTGCGAACAGCCGCCACATGTATAAATAATGAGCCTGAAACCTGCGGGGATCTCATGAAAAGATTTGTATGGCCCATGTTGGGCACATTCTTGTTGACGGGTTGTGCTCAGTTCACCACCGATGATCAGGAACTGGCACAACTCGACCGGGCGGCCAGAGCTAAGGCCGATGCGTATGTCAGCTGCGTGACAACCGAGGCCGGGAAGATTCTGGCAAACAGTACTGATGAGGCTCTTATTGTCAATACAGCTCGCGATAATTGTGCTGTTGCGCTTGAAGACTACGAAGATGCACGATCTGAATTTCTGGATGAACAGTACATGCTGTTCGGTAAAAAGCTTGAGGGGTCGGTACAGCGGGTCGATGAACGTGCGAGGAATGAAGCGACCCTTGTGGTATTAAGCCGACAGCAACAGGGTCAGTCGGCGGCTGCAGTTATCAAACCGACCGACCCGGCTGCATGGAACCCGGATCAACGCGTCTATCTCGATTGCATGGAAGATCAGGCGCGCAAACTTATTCGTGTTAACGAAAACCCCGAAACTGTTGTCAAAATTGCCTATGACAGCTGCCGTCGCTACATGGGCAGCCCGAACATCGCGCTGGAGAATGAAGGGCGTACAGTCGTACTGAGCACGATTTTCGACATGCAGGCCAACACGGCTCGTTGAGCAGATTCTTAACGCCGGGTCGTGCCGCCTGAGTGGGTTTCAACCGGTTGCTAGAACTGTTCCGGCAACCAGGTTGCCAGCCCCGGCCAGAGCGCAATCAAGAGCAGCGCAAATAACTGTATCGCCACGAACGGTATGACACCCCTGTAGATATCGGTTGTTTTGATTTCCGGTGGTGCAACGCCACGCAGGTAAAAAAGTGCAAATCCGAACGGTGGCGTCAGGAAAGATGTCTGCAGATTTATAGCAATCATGATGCCGAGCCATATCGGGCTTATATCCATCGCGAGTAATGCGGGACCCACTATGGGTACGACCACGAAAGTGATTTCTATAAAGTCCAGCACGAAGCCCATCAGGAACATGACCAGCATGACAACAATAATTGCGGTTACCGTGCCGCCGGGCAGGTTGCCGAGGAAATTCTGTATTGCTTCGTCGCCACCATAGCCGCGGAATACCAGTGAAAACATCGAGGCGCCAAGCAGTATCAGGAATACCATGCTCGTAAACCGGGTGGTGCTTTTACAGATTTCATAGAGCCGCCGTGCGGTCATCTGGCCACGCAGGCTGGCAAGCAGCAGTGCGCCGATTGCGCCAACACCGGCCGCTTCGGTCGGTGTAGCGATGCCGGCGATAATCGAGCCGAGCACTGCGAGGATCAACAGCAGCGCCGGCAGCAGGGCTTTCAGGATGCGCATAACTATGCCCGACGTTGCCCGATCATCAGCATTTTCCTGCCGGGCCGGCATGTGCTCAGGTTTGGTCAGCGCGATGAAGATGAGATAAGCAATATAGAAGCCGACCAGCATCAGGCCAGGGATCAGTGCGCCGATAAACAGGTCGCCAACCGTAACTGTTTCGGTTCGGTAAATACCCTGCTGCAGTTGCGCCTGCTGGTAGGCAGACGACAACACGTCGCCGAGCAGCACCAGGATTATCGACGGTGGAATAATCTGTCCCAAAGTTCCGGCCGCGGTAATCGTGCCGGTAGCGATGCCCGGGTCGTAGCCGCGTCTGATCATCGTCGGCAGTGACAGCAAACCCATCGTTACCACCGTTGCACCGACGATGCCGGTGCTGGCCGCCATTAGCATGCCCACCAGTGTTACCGCAATTCCTAAGCCCCCGCGCAGGCGACCCATCAACATGCTCAGCGTTTCCAGCAGGTCTTCGGCGATATGGGTGCGCTCGAGGGTGACACCCATAAACACGAACAGCGGTACCGCAATCAGCGTAACGTTGCTCATGATCCCGAAGATACGGTTGGGCATGGTCTCGAGCATTACAGGATCGAAGGTGCCGGCCATGCTGCCGACCAGCGCGAATAAAAGTGCCGTACCCGCCAGGCTGAATGCCACCGGGTAGCCGGCAAGCAGCACGCACACGACGACCACAAACATGAGGAAAGCAACCAGGGCCATGGTCAGTCGGCCTCCGGGGTTGCACTGGTGTCTTCGGCCCACAGTGTTGCCGATGACCTGAGCAGGATCACGACGCCCTGGACGATTAGCAGGATAGCCATCAGCGGAATAAAGCTTTTGGTAATTGCCGGGAAAGGAAAAGGCAGGCCACCGGTTTCCTGCGAGGCTTCACGTATTTGCCACGAGATGGAAACGTAATCCCAACTGGACCAGACGAGGAAGCCACAAAACGGAAACAGAAGTAGTAGCGTTCCGGCGAGGTCAACCATTGCTTTCTTCTGTGGCGACATGGATCCGTAGAAGATATCGACACGGACATGGTCACCGGCTGCCAGTGTATAAGCCGCCGCGAGCATAAACAGTGCTGCGTGCAGAAAGGTTACCGATTCCTGCAGACTGATCGACCCGGCCTTAAACCAGTAGCGTTCGACGACAATTACGCAGGTGAGTGCCACCATGACAAAGGTAAAAGTGGCGGTTACTCGCCCGATGATCCGGACGAGTGCCTCCAGCTTGTTAGCGAAGCGCAGCATGCTTTTTCAGGCGAGGCAGGGGGTGCCTCAGTGTTCCCAGAAGGTCGGAGAGATGAGTACCAGCAGGGTAAATATTTCGAGCCGGCCAAGCAGCATTGCGATCACACAGACCCATTTACTCAGATCACTAAGCCCGCCGTAGCCGCCGGCTACTTCACCCAGGCCGGGGCCCAGGTTGTTAAGCGATGCGGCGACGGCAGAAAAAGCGGTGACCTGGTCGACACCGTCCATCAGCATGATCACCATCATTACGATAAATACGGCGACATAAACCGCGAAGAACCCCCATACCGATTCAATAACCCGGGTCGGTATCGTATTCCCCCCGAGTTTTACCGGTATCTCGGCGTTGGGATGCACCAGCCGCTTTATTTCGCGCACGCCCTGGCGATAGAGCAACAGGCAACGCATCACTTTCATGCCACCGCCGGTTGAGCCGGCGCAGGCACCGACGAAACTTGCGAATATCAGGACTACTGGTAATGCTCCCGGCCACAATGAAAAGTCGGTGGTAGTAAAGCCCGTGGTAGTGGCTATCGAAACAACCTGAAACAACCCCTGGTTAAAGGTTTCTTTCGGGGTGTCGTATTCTCCGTAAATAAACAGATAAAGAATAGTTACAACCGATAAAGCCAGAATAGCTTTTGCATAGGCACGAAATTCGGAATCGCCTATGTACGTCATCAGGCTCTTGCCCCTCCAGGCAAGAAAATGAAGCGAGAAATTGATCCCCGCCGCGAACATGAAGAATACTGCAACGCCGTTGATCGCCGTGCTGTTGAAATAACCGATGCTGGCGTCGTGGGTCGAGAAACCGCCGATAGCGACCGTGCTGAATGCATGACAAAGCGCATCGAAGCGGCTCATCCCGGCGCCATAATAGGCGAGGCCGCACGCGATAGTCAGCCCCAGGTAGATATACCAGAGCGCCTTGGCCGTCTCAGTAATCCGTGGCGTCAGCTTGGTGTCCTTGACCGGGCCGGCGATTTCGGCACGGTAAAGCTGCATGCCGCCCACACCCAGCATCGGCAGCACGGCGACGGCCAGCACGATGATGCCCATGCCCCCGAGCCATTGCAGTTGCTGGCGGTAATACAGGAGTGAAATATCCTTGCTGTCGAGTCCTGTCAGTACGGTTGCGCCCGTAGTTGTCAGGCCGGACATCGATTCGAAAATAGCATCGGTGAAGCTGATATTCGGAGTCTCCAGGAACATCAGCGGTAACGAACCGAAACTGCCGAGACCGAACCAGAATGCTGCAACGATCAGAAAGCCATCGCGCAAACGCAGATCTTCGAGATGACGGCGCACCGGTAACCAGATAAGGATGCCGGCACACAGGGTAATGCCAAAGCTAAGTAAGAATGCCCCGGAAGCGCCGTCCTCGTAGCGCAGGGATATGGCAACGGGCGGCAGCATGGTGATGCTGAACATCATCAGTAACAAGCCGAGCATGCGCTGAACTACGGCTAGCCGCATGGTTATTTATAGCTCCGTTCAGGCGCCCGATTTGAACAGCCGTTCGATGTCTTCGACATGCCGTCTGTCCGTCATAAACAGAATCAGGTGATCGTTCTCTTCGACCACGGTGTCGTGATGCGCCTGCATGACGTCATCACCCCTGACAATTGCGCTGATGCTGGTGCCCGGCGGTAGCTTGATGTCCTCGATGCTGCGGCCGACCACCCTGGATTTACCAGGTTCGCCGTGGGCGATTGTCTCGATGGCTTCAGCACGGCCACGCCGCAGGGCATGCACTTTAACGACATCACCCTGGCGAACGTGCGCCAGCAGCGTGCCTATGGTCACTTGCCGGGGCGAAATGGCGATATCGATATTACCGCTCTCGACCAGTTCTGCATACGACGGTCGGTTGATGAGGGCCATAACTTTCTTGCAGCCCAGCCGCTTGGCCAGCATGGATGCCAGGATGTTGGCTTCCTCGGCGTCGGTTACGGCTATAAATATGTCGGCGCCATCTACATTCTCTTCCAGCATCAATGCTTCATCGGCTGCGTCGCCGTACAGAACTATTGAACTGCCCAGCCGTTCCGAAAGTTCCCTGGCGCGGTCACGGTTGCGCTCGATGATCTTTACCTGATTGGTTTCCTCAAGCGTTCTGGCGAGCCGGTAGCCGATATTGCCGCCGCCTGCAATAACAACCCGGCGGACTGGCTCCTCCAGTTTGCGAATCTCACTCATTACGACACGTATATCTTTGCGCCCGGCGATAAAGAAGACCTCGTCATTTTCCTGGATCAGAGTGTCACCATCCGGTTCAACCGGGTAACCGTTTCGATAGATTGCAGCGACCCGCGCCTCGACGTTCGGCAGATGATCGGTCAGTGCCCGTATTTTCTGGCCAACGAGGAGTCCGCCGTCGTGCGCACGCACGCCGACAAGCCTTACCTTTCCATCAGCAAACTCCAGCACCTGGAACGCGCCGGGATAACGAATCAGTTGCTCAATATGCTCGGTAACGAGCTGCTCGGGGCTGATACAGACATCGACCGGCATATTTTCCTGTTGAAACAGGTTGGGTGCATTAATGTACTCGGGCGCGCGCACCCGGGCGATCTTGGTAGGTGTATTAAAGAGTGTGTAGGCGATCTGGCAGACGACCATGTTGAGTTCGTCGCTGCTGGTCAGCGCAATTACCATATCCGCCTTCTTGGCGCCCGCTCGTTCAAGCACATCCGGATAGGCTACGTGGCCAACAACAGTGCGCACGTCGAGGCGATCCTGGAGCTCACGCAGAGCGCCGGGGTCTATATCGACAATGGTGACCTGGTTGGCCTCTTCCCGGGCAAGCTGGTAGGCAACATTGGAACCTACCTGTCCGGCTCCGAGGATGAGTATGTTCATGGACGAGGATCGAATCCCTGGACGCTGCGTAGTTTACATCAGTTCGAGGTTTGCGTAAGACATCACCAGCCATTTTGTGCCGGCCGCCTCAAAGTTTACCTGTACCCGGGCGTGGGAACCCGTGCCTTCGTAGTTCAATACCACGCCCTCGCCGAATTTGCCGTGCCTGACACGCTGACCCAGTTTCACACCCGGCTCCGTATTTATCTTTATCGTGTTTTCCCGCCTGAAAGCCGACCGGTTGACCTTAATATTTGGCCGGACTTCCTCGATGTGTTCGGCCGGTATTTCCACCAGGAAGCGTGAGGCCTGCGCAAAATTATCGACCCCGTGCAGGCGCCTTTGTTCGGCGTAACTGAGGTAGAGCTGGCTCATCGCCCGTGTGGCGCCGACGTAACACAGCCGGCGCTCCTCCTCGAGACCGCCGGGGTCGTTCAGTGAGCGCTTGTGCGGGAACAGGCCCTCCTCCATGCCGGCTATAAATACCAGGGGAAATTCGAGCCCCTTGGCCGAATGCAAGGTCATCAACTGTACGCAGTCTTCCCACTTGTCGGCCTGCCCCTCGCCGGCCTCCAGTGCTGCATGCGACAGAAATGCTGCCAGCGGCGGCAATTCATCCTGCTCGTCAGGCTCGAAAGACTGTGCGGCAGTGACCAGTTCCTCAAGGTTTTCAACCCGCGTTTCGGCCTGTTCGCCACGGTCCTTTTTAAAGTGCGCCAGCAGCCCACTCCGGTCGATGACGTGATCGACCTGCTCCTGCAACTGCAGTTCACTCGTTTCCCGTGCCAGCACCTCGATCAGTTCCAGGAAGCGATGCACCGCGCCGGTGGCACGGGCGCTCAGTTGTCCACCCGCATTGCTAAGCGCGGATTCCCAAAGTGAGATGGAATTGGCACGCGCATACTCGCGAATTTCGCCCAGCGTCCGGGCACCTATGCCCCGCGTCGGCAGGTTCACTACCCGTTCGAAGGATGTGTCGTCGGCCCGGTTTTCAAGCAGGCGCAAGTAGGCCAGCGCGTCCTTGATCTCGGCGCGTTCGAAGAACCTTAAGCCCCCGTAAACCCGGTAGGGAATCTGCTTCTGCAGCAACCGTTCCTCGAAGACCCGCGACTGCGCGTTGGAACGATACAGCACCGCCGCATCCGCACGTAGATTTCCCTGGCTGATCCAGTCCTCGATACGTGCGATGACAAACTCGGCTTCATCACGCTCATTGTATGCGTTATAAAGTTTTATCGGCTCGCCGTCGTTGCCATCGGTCCAGAGGTTCTTACCCAGACGGTCATTGTTGTTGGCAATTATCGCATTGGCAGCATTCAATATCGTCGCAGTTGAACGGTAATTCTGTTCCAGTTTAATTTCCCGCATACCGGGAAATTCTTTTTTTAGCTGAAACATATTTTCCACACGTGCGCCGCGCCAGCGGTAAATTGACTGGTCGTCATCGCCAACCGCGAACAGCGTTCCGGTGTCTCCGGCAAGCATGCGCAGCCAGGCATACTGCACGCTATTGGTGTCCTGAAATTCGTCAACGAGTAAATGCCGGAACCGTCGCCGGTATTGCATCAGTATGTCGGGGTTGCGCAGCCACAGTTCGTGGGCGCGCAGTAACAGCTCGCCGAAGTCGACCAGTCCTTTCTGGTCACAGGACTCCTGGTACACCCGGTACAGGCGTATCAGCATTGCGCGCGTATGGTCGTTGCGCGCGTCAAGGTGATCCGGACGCAGCCCTTCGTCTTTCTGACTGTTGATAAACCACTGTACCTCGCGCGGTACCCAGGTGGAGTCATCGAGTTCCATGTCCTTGATGATGCGCCGGATCATTCGCTGCTGATCCTGCGAGTCGAGTATCTGGAAGCCTCGCGGAAGCCCGGCCTCTTCCGCGTGCCGGCGCAACAGTCGATGCGCGAGTCCATGAAAGGTGCCGACCCAGAGGTTACCGACGGGCATATTCAGTAATTCTTCTACCCGCCCGCGCATTTCAGCTGCAGCCTTGTTTGTGAAGGTTACGGCCATGATCCCGTGCGGAGACATGCCTTCGACTTCGACCAGCCAGGCGATACGGTGGACAAGTACCCTTGTTTTGCCGCTGCCCGCACCTGCAACGACGAGCACAGGTTCCTGCGGCGCTGTAACAGCTTCGCGCTGTGCATCATTTAACGGATCAATTATGGGCGTGACATCCATGTCTGCAGTCTAACGGTTCGTTGCAGGTCTTAGTATGTTGTTAGCGGGTACAAATCCACACAGTCATGACTTTCGGGCCGGGGCCGACAAAGTCGCTTGCTTCGCATTGCTCGAGCGAAACGAGGGGTGGCACACCTACATCGCAGGGAATTATTTCCGCCGGCCTGGCGATGCTAAGGGCGACCGGCGGTGTCTGCATCGAGAAGACGGCCTCGCCACGGGCGCGCCGCGCCGCAGCCGCCGCAAGCACATATTCCTGGGCAGTCTCACACGCACGGTCGAGAGCCGCTGCATCGAGCTGCTCGGTCAGTGCGGTGATGCGGTTTGCGTGTTCCGGACTCATGATTGCGTAGCCACCGGCCGTTACGGTCGCAATGGCCCAGGCCAGTGCACGTTCTCTGGGTGCGGGCGATGCTGACCTGATCTGCAGCAACGCTTCCTGCCAGAGAGGGTCGCTGGTGAAGTTGTCGATGGCAGGATCGCTCAGCGTTGCCAGGAGGTCGGCAACCCTCTCCATCGCGTACAGCGAGCCGTTGATAACGGCCTGGTCGTACCATTCCAGTGCTGCCAGCGGATCGGTTTCCAGGCTGCGGTCTGCCAGCTCATGCATCGCTTCTATATGCCCATTGCCCGCAAGTGACAGCAGCGCAGGGTCGCCCAGGTCCGACAGGTCAGGCGGGCCATCCGTGACGTTGCTTAAGAGGCGCCGCTGTCCCGTTGGGTAGCCTCGCGCTATAAGCCAGTTTCTGTACGCATCGAGCATTTCGACCGCTGGTTCGCCGCGGCTTGTCAGCCAGCTTTGCAGCGCTGCCGGTTCAAGCAACTGTGGCAGGGCCGGGTCGAAAGTAATTTCCGGCTCTTCTTCCGGTTGTGGCAGCGGTTCGTCCGGCGCACGTGCGAAGTCACGCGCAATATTAAGGACCACCCACAACAGCACCCCTAGCAGTGTAGTTGCAAGCAGAACGGAGACATTAAAACGTGACACTGACTCAGCGTGTAGTTCTGCACGCTACGTGATTAAGGTTAATAATCGACAAAAGCAAAAGAGCCGCAACTCCGTTATGTGCTGTTGCGACCGCCAGCGGTAAACCAAACCATACGACCGCAAGTCCGAGCCCGACCTGCCCGGCCAGGGCCGCCCATACCGCCATGCATGCCGCCTTCATTGACGGCCCGCTGGTCTGCCGGGACCAGAGTCCGAGCGTAACGATCAACAGTACCGCCGACGCGACGAGCGCTCCGAGACGATGGACAAAGTGAATGGCAACACGTGCCGGTGCTTCCAGAACGCCGAACTCGTAGTCGACACCCAGCCCCCGCCACATGACAAAACCTTCGCTGAAATCGGCTTCGGTCGGCCACCACTGGTTCAGACAGCCGGGCAGGTCCGGACACGCGAGCGCGGCATAATTGGAACTGACCCAGCCGCCCAGTGCGGTCTGGCAAATAAGCACGAGCAACGCGATTACAGCCGGCCAGGCAATACGTCGGGTAATCCCGACCGCGAGGTTGGTGCCCCTTGCGTCTTCAAGTAACAACCAGAACAGGAGTCCTAATGTTGCGAGCCCGCCGAGCAGGTGCCCCATGACAATAACCGGTTTGAGTAACAGCGTTACGGTCCACATACCGAGCAGGCCCTGGAAGATGACAACGACCAGCGTCAGTAAAGGAATTTTTACAGGCTGCCCCGGTTCGCGGCGGTTACTCCATGCAATCCAGGCGATCAACACGATCATGAAACCCAGGGTAGTGGCAACATAGCGGTGCACCATCTCGCGCCAGGCTTTGCCGGCTTCGACCGGTCGTTCCGGCCAGTTCTCGACAGCAACATCACTTTCTATGTCCGTAGGTATCAGCACCCCGTAACACCCCGGCCAGTCAGGGCATCCCAGGCCCGCATCGCTAAGCCGCACATAAGCCCCCAGCACAACTACTATCAGAGCCAGGGTTGTCGCCATCCAGACGAGCCGCCGATACCAAACAGTCATTCCTTACCCCTTCACCTGTTCCAGCTTATTCAACAATATGAGTCAGATCTTCGCGTGTCCGGATCGAAACGCCGGCAGCGAAACTCAGTGCAGGCAGCGGATTATCCCCGAGTTAGTCGGGCCGTGAAAGTGACGACAGGCGGGATAGCGGAAATCGGGCTTCCCCATCTTCCATAAGGGCACCAGCGCCGGATTTGCCTGCCCATGCCTGTCCGTATATGACTTCGAGGCTGATGTTCCAGCGGCCATCCGAGTCGCGCGATGCCTCGAGCTCCTGCAGCATCCGGCGCCAACTCGCCGGTGTGGTGAGACCACGGCTGCGTTGCTGACTGAAATTGGTTGCGGCAATGTCCCGCAGATCCGCGACGAGTTTAGCTATATCGGTATACGTAACCGTTACCATCTCGACATCCATGACCGGTTCGCGGAAGCCCGTTTTGACAAGTGTGTCGCCGATGTTGTGCATATCCGTAAATGCATGCACGTGCATACGGTCGTCGACATTCGCCCACGCGCGGCGTAGCTCTTTGAGGGAATCCGGCCCAAGTGTGCTGAACAGAAACATGCCGGGCGCGCGTAACACCCGGCGCGTTTCAATGAATATCCGCTCCGGGTCCGTGCAGAAGGGTAACATCATGTTGGACAGGACTATGTCGACACTGTTGTCAGCCAGCGGTAAGCGATGCCCGTCTGCGCACACAAGACTGCCGGTAATACCTGCCGCTGAGTTCAACATGGGCAGAGACCAGTCAAGCTGAATGAGTGCCGCTTCCGGGTAGATTCTTTTTATCTCGGCCGCTGCACTGCCGGTGCCGGCGCCGAGTTCCAGCACTGTTTGCGGAGACAGGCTGATAAGGCCCAGGCGTTCCAGTAGCCGGGTGCGAACTTCTGCACAGAAGAAATCAGCCTTATCGTAACCGGCAGCAACCTTGCCCTGCGCGATGCGCATTTGATCCTGATCGAGTGCGTACATGGGTGGTGCAATACAAAGAACAAACGAGGGCTTCGTATCAGCCGGAAGTGAAATCCGGCTGACCTGCGGCCGTGGGCTCGGGTTCCATGCCCAGGCGTGCCATGAGTGCGCGGTCTGCATCGACAGCCGGGTTACCTGTGGTCAGCAGTTTTTCACCATAGAAAATGGAGTTGGCGCCAGCCAGGAAACACAGAGCCTGGGTCTCGTCGCTCATTTCTTCCCGGCCCGCCGACAGTCTGACGTGCGATGCGGGCATCAGTATGCGCGCGACGGCAATGGTCCTGACAAAGTCGATAGGGTCGAAGCTGTCCGTACCGTTTAACGGTGTCCCCTCGACCTGCACGAGTTGGTTAATAGGTATGCTGCCGGGATGCTCGGGCAGCGTTGCGAGTGTTCGCAGCAGTTCAATTCGGTCAGTTTCCTTTTCGCCCATTCCGACGATTCCGCCACAACAAACTTTTATGCCGGCGTCACGCACTGACTGAAGGGTATCGAGACGCTGTTTGTAAGTTCGTGTTGTGATGATTTGCCGGTAAAAGTTTTCGGATGTATCGAGGTTATGGTTGTAGTAATCGAGGCCGGCATCTTTAAGTTGCTGCGCCTGCCCGGGTTGTAACATGCCTAGAGTCGCACAGGTTTCCATGCCGAGTTCACTAACACCCCTGATCATCTCGATTATGTGATCCATCTGTTTTGATTTTGGCGAACGCCATGCTGCGCCCATGCAAAAACGAGTTGCGCCTTGTTCACGTGCAGCGCGCGCATTCGCAAGCACGTCATCGAGTTCCATTAAGGGCTCGTTTGCAACGCCCGCCTCATACCGCACACTTTGCGGACAATAGGCGCAGTCTTCCGGGCAGCCTCCGGTTTTTACGCTGAGCAGGGTGCTTATCTGTACCTGGTTCGGATTGAAGTGCTGCCTGTGCACAGTCTGCGCGGCATGCAGCAGATCGGCGAACGGCGCGCGATAAAGCGCATGCACTTCTTCCAGGGTCCAGTCTGTCCTCGGTTTACCCGTCGCCAGCGTGGCCGGCGCGAACGGGCCGCCGCTGTCCTGTGGTTCTGCCTGCAGTGCTCCGTCCATAGTTGCTTTTCCTGTCAGTTTAGGGGCTATGTCCGGCTGGCCTGCTGCATCAGACTGGCGCAATGAACCAGGCCGGACGGCAAGTATCAAAAGGCGATCCAGCGCTGTCAACCTGTGGCCACTAATCTGGTTGACAGCCTGCTACTTGCTATTGAGCCCTGGCGCTGCGTGCTGTGCAGGGATACAGCGTACGGCATGGACATTTGCGCAGATTGCATAGATGACCTGCCCTGGCTTACACGCAGTTGCCGTCGCTGTGCGCTGCCGCTGCCGTCGACGGGCATACCATTGTGCGGTAACTGTATACACGTGCCCGCAGATATCGATCACTGTATCGCCGCCCTTGCTTACGATTACCCGGTAGACCGGCTGGTAACCGGACTCAAATACCAGCGTAAACTCTTGTTTGCCCGGGTACTGGGCGAACTGCTGGCTATCCGGATCAAGGAAGCGCTGGTGTACGGTGAACTGGAAATTCCCGAGTTGATCATGCCGGTCCCGATGCACCGCTGGCGGCTGGCGCGGCGCACTTATAACCAGGCAGAAGAAATTGCCCGCTGGTTGCAACGTGACCTGCGCGTTCCGGTAGAAAGCTCACAGCTACTGCGCGTGCGGAATACGCCGCGACAGACTTCACTGAGTCGTGCCGTCCGGCTCCGGAATATTCATGGCGCATTTCACGTCAGGGGCAATGTGGCGGATAAACGTATTGCTTTGGTAGACGATGTCATAACCACGGCAGCTACGGTACGCGAACTCGCACAAATACTGAAACGTGCGGGAGCTGCGGAAGTTCAGGTCTGGGCCGTGGCGCGCACCGACAGTTGATCTGTCAGTCAAAGGTGTAACTGAGTACGATGCCGGCGAAAACTGTGGCACCTATATACTGATTATTGAGGAAAGCATGGAAACATTTTTCCGGCTCCCGGTTTCGGATCAACCCGAACTGGTACAGCATCAATAACGCAACGACCAGCAAACTGAGCCGGTACCACATACCGAGTGCTGCGACTTCGCCAACCAGGAACAACGATACAAGAAAAATAAATTGCAGCAGGCTCACGATAAACACGTCGGCCTGGCCAAACAGGATCGCAGTAGACATGATGCCAAGTTTCCGGTCGTCGTCGCGATCGACCATCGCGTACATGGTGTCGTAAACCAGCGCCCAGACGATGGTCCCGATCCACATGAGCCAGGCCAGCTTGGGAAGGGCGCCCGTCTGGGCCGCGAAGGCCATCGGAATGCCCCAACCGAAGGCCGCGCCGAGTATTAGTTGGGGAGCTACGAAAAAGCGTTTGCAGAACGGGTATACAACGGTCAGCATGGCACCGACTATGGCCAACATTTGGGTCAGGGTATCGAGGGTCAGAACAAGACCAATCGCCATCATGGACAATGCGGCGAACAGCACGAGTGCTTCGGCCGGCGCAACATTACCTGTGGCTATCGGCCTGTCGGTGGTTCGTTTTACCCGGCCGTCGAAATCCCGGTCAGCGTAGTCGTTAATAACGCAACCAGCGCTCCGCATGATGATTACGCCAAGGACAAACACGGTAAACACCCAGGAGTTGGGCGAACCGTCTCCCGCGACCCAGAGAGCCCACAATGTCGGCCACAATAACAGCCAGATACCAATAGGCTTGTGCAGGCGCATCAGGTGTGCATAGTGATGCAGTTGCTGGCCTAACTCGCCAATTACACCGGAAACTACTGTAAGTGACTGCCGGTTCATCCGAATACGCAGCTCATTGTCTTAAGGACCTAGTCCGCAAGTTTCATGCGCCGGTTCTCGTTGTCGACCACACCGGGCAAAAACACTTCGGTAACGGTAAGTGTTGCATCGCTGATATGGAAATCGGACTGCCGTGCCCATAGCGGCATTTGATGCCTTTCCGCCAGTTCACTCGGCAGACTGTCGGCGGTAAGCAACGCATAGCGAAATTCACTGCGGTGTACTTCCGGGAGTGTCTGTAAACGTTCCCCGAGTGGCTCGTCACCGAGTTCATTAAGCCATGGGTGAGTTGCGGCCGTTGCGGCCGGGATTACTGTCTCTGCATAGACACAGGGTTGTTCACCACAATGCAGGATTACGCGGCGCTGAAAATCATGTTCGGTCGGTTCGTCCTGGCCCGATTGCGTATCGAGGACCTCGAGACGGAACTCGCTCGCGCACAGGCGCCGCAGCCGGGCGGTGAGCAGACCAGTTTCCTGGAGCCAGCCACGCAGCAAAGGTTTTGGCTGTAAACCGGTCTGTTCCGGTTCACGGTGCCAGAGTACGGTATCGCCTGTTTGAGGTTCACGTGCCGACATGCGGCATGCCTTTGTTGTTATCAGGCGTAAAAGTCTACCCGATTCGGTCGCTCAGGGTAGAAGCCGCTCAGACATTGCCGTACTCCGATGCGGAGCCGATCCAGCGCTGCATGATTGCCCTCGCAGCCCCGGGGTGCTTGTCCAGCAGCATTTCCGCCATAGCCTGCACCTGCGGCAGCAGTCCCGCATCCCTTATCAGGTCAGCAATCCGCATCTGCATCAGTCCGGTCTGGCGCTTGCCCAGGACTTCGCCCGGGCCCCTGAGCTCGAGGTCTTTCTGCGCCACCACGAAACCGTCGCTCGTGTCGCGCAGTACGCCAAGGCGTTGGCGGGCATGTTCGGAAAGCGGCCCGCGATACAGGAGTACGCATGCACTGAGCTCCTGTCCGCGGCCCACCCGGCCGCGTAGCTGGTGCAACTGTGCCAGACCCATGCGCTCCGCGTTCTCGACGATCATCAGTGTCGCCTCGGGCACGTCCACACCCACCTCTATGACAGTTGTCGCTACCAGCACCTGCAAATCCCCCGCAGCGAAAGCTTTCATGACGACTTCTTTTTCTTCATTTTTCATGCGGCCATGAATGAGGCCTACAGATAAACCTGCAAGCGCTTCGGTCAACATCGAGTGTGTTGATTCCGCATCCTGGTAGTCGAGCGACTCGGATTCTTCGATCAGCGGGCACACCCAGTAGGCGCGCTGACCCAAGTTGCATGCCGTGCGGACACGTTCGACAACTTCTGCGCGTCGATTTTCAGACAACGCGACCGTTTGCACGGGTTGCCGGCCCGGCGGCATTTCACGTATAACTGAAACATCCAGGTCGGCATACATGGTCATCGCCAGTGTGCGTGGTATCGGGGTGGCCGTCATGACGAGTTGATGCGGTCGGTGAGTCCCGCTGGCGCCTTTTTCCATCAGGCTCAGGCGCTGGTGTACCCCGAAACGGTGTTGTTCGTCGACGATGACGAGTCCGAGATTCTCGTATTCGACACCTTCCTGAAATAAAGCGTGTGTCCCGACAACGATCCGCGCTTTACCGGTCGCGATGGCTTCATAAGCCTGTTGACGCTGGCGGCTTTTCAGCGCACCCGATAGCCAGCATACGGGCACATCCAGCGGCGCGAACCAGCGCATGAAATTATCACGGTGTTGCTCTGCGAGCAGTTCGGTCGGTGCCATGATCGCGACCTGCGAACCTGCGCTGACGGCGTTTAGTGCCGCGGCAGCGGCCACTGCAGTTTTGCCGCAGCCTACATCACCCTGCAACAGGCGCATCATCGGATGGGTTTGCGCCAGGTCGGTGCGAATAGTCAGCAACGCCTTTTGCTGATCGCCCGTAAGCCTAAAGCCAAGGCTGGCTATAAAGCGCTCGCAAAGGTCATCCGTGGGTTGCAGCGATTCTGAACGCAGCGTTTCAGCACGCCGGCGAATTTTCCGGAGGCTCAGGTGATGAGCGAGTATTTCTTCCATGGCCAGGCGCTGCTGGCATGGATGCCGGCCGGCATCCAGTTCTTCGAGTTCCGCATCGGGGGGCGGCCGGTGCAGGTAGCGAATGGCCTCCCAAAGCGGCGGCAGGCCGTGCTCACTTACCAGCGCTTCCGGGAGCCAGTCGCTGATGTTACCGGGTTCACTGTCCAGCACCTGGTTGATGAGATTACGCAGCCTGCCCTGCTGCACGCCTTCGGTCGTCGGGTAGATCGGGGTCAGGTGTTCGTCGAGCGGACTCGGGTCGTTGTCACGAAATACTCGGTACTCCGGGTGGATAATTTCAAGACCACCTGATCCTTTGCGTACTTCGCCGTAACAGCGCAGGCGTTTACCTCGTGCAAGGCCGTGTTGTTGTGAACGGGAAAAATAAAAGAATCTTAAGGTGAGTGATCCGGTGCCGTCTGATACGCGGCATAGCAAGCTGCGCCGGCGCCTGTATACAACTTCGGTTAATTCGATTTCCGCTTCGACGACTGCGCGCTGGCCCGGCACCAGGCTGCCTACCGCGACCAGCCGGGTGCGATCTTCGTAGCGCATCGGCAACACGAACAGGAGGTCTTCGGGTTTGTATACGTTGAGACGGCTGAGCTTTTCTGCCAGGGAAGGCCCTACACCGCGCAGGTCCGTCAATTCGTTAAGGGCAACCGGGGCGGATTCCCTGACAGATTTGGCGGGCCTGTTCACGCAGGCTTATCAGGCCGACAGCACAGCATCGGCTTCGACCTGGGCGCCTTTGGGCAGCGCACTTACCTCAATCGCTGCGCGCGCCGGGTACGGTTCCGCAAAGTACTCGGCCATAATTTCATTAACCTGGCCGAAGTTGCCCAGGTCAGTAAGGAAAACGGTGACCTTGAGTGCCCGCGACAAATCGCTGTCGGACGCTTCCGCAACAGCCTTGAGGTTCTCAAAGACCTGCTTTATCTGTGCTTCGATGCCACCGCTTACTATCTCGCCGGTAGCCGGATCGAGTGGAATCTGTCCGGATACATATACCGTTTCGTTGTGGCGTATTGCCTGGGAGTAGGGACCGATGGCTGCCGGTGCCGTGTCCGTATGTATGGCTTGTTTTGTCATTTGTTTGCTTTCAGGCGCAGGTTCGTGCCACGCGTTTAACGTTACCCATGACGCGAATGCGCCGCAATACCCGGGCGAGGTGCACCCGGTCATGGATGAGGATTAAAAATATCATCTCCGCAAAGTCCTCATCATCTTCACTGACACTAACCTGTTCGATATTCGAACCGGCCTCCGCAATCTGCAGGGCTACCTCTGCCAGGGAGCCGGGCCGGTTGGTCATTTCTATACGCAGCTCGACCGAGAAGTCACGGTCGATATCGGGTTCCCATTCAACGGCCAGCCATTTGCCCGGTTGTTTGCTGAACTGGTGCACGTTACCGCAAATATCGCGATGAATGACGACGCCCCGGCCACTGCTCAGGTACCCCATGATTTCATCGCCGGGTATAGGGTGACAGCAGCGCCCGTAACTCACGACCAGGCCTTCGGTGCCGGCAATCGTGATCTTGGAGGGCTTGCTTTGATCGCCCGGCTCCTGCTCCGAGTTCTGTAGCAGTAACTGTGCGACAACGGGTGCCAGGCGTTCGCCCAGGCCTAGTTGCTCGTAAAGGTCGACCTGCTTACCGAGGTTGAATTCGGTAAGCAGGACATTCATCCGTTTGCGGCGGATGCGGCGCAAGCTCGTGCCCTGTGCCCGCAGCGCCTGTACGAGCAGGCGGCGCCCCAGTTCGATGGCTTCATCCCGGCGCAGGTTTTTCAGGTACTGCCGGATACTGTGCCGGGCCTTGGCAGTGACGACGAAGTTCACCCACGTCGGGTTGGGGTGCGCGCGGCGTGAAGTAATGATCTGTACAGTCTGGCCGTTCTTCAGTGGTGTGCGTAACGGTTCGAGCCGCCGGTCAAGTTTGGCGGAAACGCAGCGGTTACCGACATCGGTATGTACCGCGTATGCGAAATCGACGCAGGTTGCACCACGCGGCAGACGCAGAATGTCCCCCTTTGGAGTGAATACATACACCTTGTCGGGGAACAGGTCGACCTTGACGTTCTCCATGAACTCTTCCGAGTTTGCAGTCGTCTGCATTTCACTTATCGACGCCAGCCAGTCACGTGCCTTCACCTGGGGTGAGATGAGGCTGTGGTCAACGGCTTTGTAATTCCAGTGTGCAGCAACGCCACTATCGGCAACACGTTGCATTTCGCCCGTACGTATCTGGACTTCTACCGGTATACCGTTCGGGCCGAACAACGTCGTATGCAATGACTGGTAACCGTTCTGCCGCGGTATCGCCACGTAATCCTTGAAACGTCCGGGCATCGGTTTGTAGTTCTGGTGCACGATGCCGAGCGTGCGGTAACAATCGTCCGGATCCTCGACGATGATCCGGAACCCGAATACATCTACGATCTCGCTCAGTGGTAGTTTCTTGCGCAGCATCTTTCTGTAGATGCTGTACAGGTGTTTCTGGCGGCCTTGCACACTTCCGCTGATACTGGCATCGCGCATCGACTTACGCAGCCGGTCCGAGATGCGTTTGACGATCTGACGCTGGTTACCCTTGGCCTTCTGCAGCGTGGCGTCGATGACGCGGGCACGGAAGGGATAGGCATTACGGAAGCCAAGATCCTCGAGTTCAATTTTCAGCCAGTTGATTCCGAGGCGGTTTGCAATCGGCGCGTAGATCTCGAGTGTTTCCCTGGCGATCCTGACCCGTTTGTCGGAGTTCAGGGGCTCGAGGGTGCGCATATTGTGCAGACGGTCGGCGAGTTTTACGAGGATAACGCGTATGTCCTCGACCATCGCCAGCATCATCTTGCGGAAGCTCTCGACCTGGGCTTCACCGCGGCTGGTAAAACTGAGCTGGTCCAGTTTGCTGACGCCGTCCACGATATTAGCTACGTCCTCACCAAACTCCTCGCGAATCTGCTCCACACTGATGGCGGTATCTTCGATGATATCGTGCAGGATTGCCGCACAGATGCTCTCTACGTCGAGCCGCAGTTCGGCAATGATTGCGGCCACTGCGACCGGGTGACTTATATAGGGCTGGCCGCTGGCGCGCGTCTGGCCGCTGTGAGCCTGGGCGCCGAACTTGAATGCTCTTTCCACCTTGGCGCGCTGTTCGTCGGTCAGGTAATCGAGCTTGGCATTCAGGCGCCGGAGTCCGACGCCCCTTAGGGTGGGCGGCAATTTGTCACGAAGCGTCGCTGCGTATTCCATCGCGGTTGGCCCTGGCACGCGACTGACGTCGCGTTTTTAAGCCAGTATAAAGGAATGCACCGCACACGGGCGTTTGACGGGCGGAAAATCCGTCCGATTGAGCATAATGCGGGATGGTTACGCTACCCTGGTTGCGGGGCGTTACAGCGACTCAAACACCTTAGGGTAGCGGTTTGTCTTCGTCGTCTTCGGGCGCGGGTTCTGAATCTGTCGCATCCGTATTTTCTGCTGATGCAAAACCGGGTTCGGTTTTGAGGGGCTCTGCTGCAGTCCCCTCCGGAGGTGCTTCGCCTGGTTCGGCATCAAGAGCTCCGCCTTCGGCTCCCTCCGGGGGTGCTTCGCTTGGTTCGACTTCGGAAGACGTCTCGGGCGACGCTTCGGGCTCCGGCAATGCGGTACCGGCGAGCAGTGCAGCCATTTCTTCGTCGATTGACGGTGCCGCCGGAGCCGTGGGTTCCGATTCAGTGTCCGCCGGTGTTTGTTTGGCAGCAGGCCGTCCGGTCAGGGAATCCTGTGAAACCGGCGAGGCCGTAATAGATGAGCCTTCCATGCCGGGTATCGGTGTGCTGGCCAGAAGTTCTTCGGCTTCTTCGCTGCTCAGGATGTCTTCTTCCGGTTGTGTCATTTCAGCGAGAATTTCTTCGTTGATAAGACCTTCGGCAATTTCACGCAATGCGACTACAGTTGGCTTGTCATTTTCCAGTTCTACCAGCGGGTCAGCCCCGTTTGCGAGACGGCGGGCACGTTTGGCTGCAGTCATGACGAGGTCGAACTGGTTGTCTATTTTCTTGAGACAGTCTTCTACGGTAATTCTGGCCATTTCTGTACTCTATACATGTGTGGTGGCGGCTTCCGCCTTTCATAGGACGCGCAAGGTTACAGGCTGTTTTAGCCTGTCGCAATGGCTTATGACCAGAATTTATAAGAGATATTGACAACTGGTTGTAGGAGCGGCTTTAGCCGCGACCGGGTGTCCATTAGTGAGGGAAGCCGGTAAAGCTGTGCTTTACCGGCATAAGTTCTGCTTTCTGGCATTCGAGTACTTGCTGCGCGAGTCCTCGAATCCCGGTATCACTTAAAGCCGCTCCTACAGGGAAATCATCCGATGCTTTAGTCCGTATCGAGAATTGCTTCAATCCGGGTTTTAACCGCTGACTCCGTAGTCAAACTGGCTTCGCCTTCGCCGCAGACAATAGCCTGTAACTCGGCCAGTGCTTTTTTCAGGTCGTCGTTAATCACCACATAGTCGAACTCGCTCCAGTGGGACATATCACTGACTGCATCCTGGAAGCGGCGTTGTATAGCCTCATCGCTGTCCGTGCCGCGATCCGTTAGCCTGCGGCGCAACTCCTCCAGCGACGGTGGCAGGATAAAAATACTGCGGCAGTCCGGCATGTGATCGCGCACCTGTTGTGCGCCCTGCCAGTCAATTTCGAGGATTACGCTGTAACCCTCGTTGAGCATCCCTTCAACCTGGGTCCTGGAAGTGCCGTAGTGATAGTCGAATACGCCGGCGTGTTCGAGAAAATCGCCGGCATCCACCATTGCCTGGAACGCGCTCTCCGACACAAAAAAATAATCCTTCTCATGTACTTCAGTGCTGCGTGGCGCACGCGTTGTATAAGAAATAGAAAAGCGTAGGTTGTTGTTGCTTTCCATCAGCTTGTGCACCAGCGTAGTTTTGCCGGCGCCAGAGGGCGCTGCAATTACAAATAACCGGCCGCGTTCTGAATGGTTCGGATTCACAACCAGTCATTCTAGTTATTTCGTCGGGGATTGAAACGGCATAGTGTATTAATGCCTGAACGGCTTTACCGCTCCGTTCGGGGGGTTTGCAGTGGACCGGATGTGGGGCCGCGCTGACCAAAGCGATAGATTAGCTGAAATGAGAGGATACGGGCATTGGCATCTTCATCAAACGCGAGCGCCAAAACTTCATCATCGATTTCAAAGACGGCGTAGTCCGCACGCAGATACCAGCTTTCCCGCACTGTCACTCCCATGCCGATGCCAAGCACAAACTCTTCGCCATCCTCATCGATTGTTCGGGTTATGAGTTCGCTGTCGGAAACCCGCCTGAGCCGCTGCTTGCTTTCGGCGTCCCAGAAAACGATCCCGCCGCGCACGTAGAAATCCCAGTTATCCCCGAACGGAACAAGGCCTACGAGGGAAACCTGCGTGGAGGTCATATCGATGTCGGCACTCACATCGAAAGTATCGCCAAGGCTGGTGATAAACACCGCGCCCTCGTCCCATTGCGGCGTCCCCGAGTCGGTATACGAGGCCTCGATGGCAAACCCGGGACTGAAACGATAGCCGGTGGTTACGGTAAAGCCGGAATCGCCGTCGCCGTAATCCGTGTCACCGCCATAATCCCACTCGTCGTAGTCGTCATCCTCTTCCCACGAGTAAACGTTGGTGTGGGCGTGCCCGCCGCCCAGGTAAAAACCTGGCGACGGTTCAGACGGAACCGTCTGCCCCGATGCCGGCACGAATCCGCTGAGCGCAAACAGCGTTATCGCGGCGGCCGTGCCTGATGGCGTATATGCCAGCCTGAACCGACTAAACATGGTTTTCTATTCGATATGTTTACCGCGCGGCAGCACCCACGTGCGTTCGCTTTTCTCGAATCCCAGCTGCGCATAGTAATCGTTTGCATCGGGTGCGGATACCAGGATCAGCTTGCACTGCGGGCCCAGTTTTTCAGACGTCAGGCGTATCAGGGCCCGGCCTATACCCTGTCTCTGGTAAGTTCGGTCGACGGCAAGATCGGACAGGTAGCAGGCATAATGGAAGTCGGTTATCGAGCGCGCAACGCCGACCAGCAGATCACCGTCCCAAGCCGTTACGATCAGGTTGGCGTTCGCCGCCATCCCCTGCATGGTTTCGTGATTGTCTGTCGGCCGGCGTTCGGCGAGTCCGGACCTTTCCAGGATATCCACGAAGTCTTCGGGCGACAAAGTCCGGTCGGAGTCATACCTGATTGTCACTTGATCACTCTACGTTCTGCACCTGCTCGCGCATCTGTTCGATGAGCACCTTCAGGTCCACGGCCGCTTTGGTGGTGCGCGGATCGGCGGATTTCGATCCCAGCGTGTTGGCTTCCCGGTTGAATTCCTGCATCAGGAAGTCCAGGCGCCGGCCAACCGCCCCTTCCGTCTGAAAGGCTTCGCGGGCTTCCTCGATATGCGCATCCAGCCGGTCCAGTTCTTCGGCAACATCCATTTTCTGCGCAAGCAGCACCAGTTCCTGTTCGAGTCGTTCTTCGTCGATGCGCGTTTCGAGGCCCCTGGCACGTTCGCCGACCCGGCCGCGTATACCGGCGAGCACCTCGGGCATATGCGCACGGACCTGGGTAACGAGTTCCGCTATCAGGGCCAGCCGTTCTTCGAGCAGTGCCAGGATTCGTTGCCCTTCACGCGCGCGTGCTTCACACAGTGATGCGAGCGCCGTGTCGAGCAAGGCAGCTGCAGGTTCATACAGTGTTTTCGTGTCAATCGCATCCTGCTCGACGACTCCCGGCCAGTGCAGCACGTTCATCGCAGTCATGCTTACGGGAGCTTCCATGCGGCTTTCTATGGACTGAGCTTCGCGTATAACTTCGTCAGCAAGCTTCGTATTTACCCTGAGTTTTGCTGCAATGGCAGCTGAGGGCCTGAATTGCAACATTGCATCGAGCTTGCCGCGCTTAAGCCTGGCACCGACCTGTTCGCGAAGTTTGGGCTCCAGTGCCCGGAAACCGTCGGGTAGTTTGAATGTCGATTCCAGGTAACGATGATTAACCGTGCGCAGTTCCCACAGTAACTCACCCTGTTCGGTGTTCTGTTCGCAACTCGCGAACCCCGTCATGCTGCTAATCATCTTTGTCCCCAGCCGAGCCGCATGCCCCGTTCCGGGCTGCGGGCAAAACCGCGTCACGTTTTCGCATTTTAATAATGCACAGTCCGCACCTTCGGCTTAAACTGTGCCGCTGTGTGAGCCGCTATTGTAGTGTCCGGGGTCCGGAGGGGATACCTGGTTGCAGGAAATCTAATGCCGAACCAAAGTGCCGTAATCAGCTTGCTGGGGAACCGGGAGGAGAACCAGGATCGCGTCAAGGTCGTCGAAACAGACGGCAGTACGCTGTTGTTAGCAATAGACGGGATGGGCGGCCATGCCAACGGGGCCCGGGCGGCGGCGCTCGCCGTTGAAACCATCGAGAAAGCATTTGAAAAGCAGCCTCACCCCGTTTTCGACCCACAGGGTTTTCTGCACCTGGCCATCGGCCAGGCCCACGCTGCGGTTGTTGAGGTGGGCGGCGATCTTTCGGTCGAAGCCCGGCCACGGGCAACCTGCGCGCTGTGCCTGGTGCAGGACGGAGCAGCGTTCTGGGCCCACGTCGGTGACAGTCGTATTTACCATCTGCGTGGCGCGGAAGTTTACGAACGTACGCGCGATCACAGCCATGTCGAAGTTTTGCTCTATGACGGCATTATCAAACCGGAGGAACGGGCAACCCATCCCATGCGTAACTATGTTGAGTGTTGCCTGGGAGGTGATGCCGATCTGCCGCGCATGAGCATAAGCCGACAGAAGGAAATGCGAGAAGGTGATGTAATGCTGGTTTGCAGTGACGGCTTCTGGTCGCCGCTCGAGGAAGAAAAGCTGGCAGGGCTATCAGCCGCTGAACCCGGGGCGCTGGAGACTAACCTTAAAATATTGGGGGAAATGGCGACCAGGGCGGCTGCGCCGCACAGTGATAATACGTCTGCCGCAGCGTTAAGTTTCTGCGGCTAACGGGATCAGATAACAACAACGACAGGACTTAGCATGGCTAATCGACCGAGCGGTCGCGCAGCAGACGAACTGCGGGAAGTTTCATTTCAACCAGACTACACACGCTATGCGGCGGGTTCGGTGCTGGCGGCTTTCGGAGGTACGCGCGTTCTTTGCACCGCCAGCGTCGAGGAAGTGGTGCCGCATTTCCTCCGCGGCCAGCGTAGCGGCTGGGTAACCGGTGAGTACGGCATGCTGCCCGGTGCAACGCATACCCGGGGCAAGCGCGAAGCGGCGCGGGGCAAGCAGTCGGGGCGCACCCAAGAGATCCAGCGCCTGATAGGCCGGTCGCTCCGTGCAGCGATCGACCTGAACGTACTGGATGGCTTAACCATCACGCTGGACTGCGACGTGTTGCAGGCGGACGGTGGTACACGAACGACGGCAATTTCCGGCGCCTACGTTGCGCTTGCCATGGCGGTCGAGCGTTTACTGGCGGACGGAAAAATAAAAGCAAACCCGTTGCACGGTCAGATTGCTGCGGTTTCGGTTGGCATCTATGCTGGTAACCCTGCCCTGGACCTGGATTACGCAGAAGATTTCGATGCGGAAACTGATATGAATGTGGTCATGAACGAGGCGGGCAGCTTTATCGAAGTGCAGGGTACTGCCGAAGGTCATGCATTCAGGCGGGACGAACTGGACCAGATGCTGAATCTTGCCAGCCATGGCATCACCATCATCTGTGCTGAACAATCAGCTGTCCTGGAACGCTGGCGTGAGGCTGGCACAGCCTGAAAACCCATGGCCGGCATACAGCGACTCGTATTTGCCAGCGCGAATGCCGGCAAGGCACGCGAAATCCAGGCCCTGCTCGGTGACGATGTTGAACTTCTGCTCCAGGGTGAACTCGGCATCGAGTCAATCGAAGAGACCGGCACGACTTTTGCCGAAAATGCGTTATTGAAAGCACGCCACGCGGCACTCGCGAGTGGCCTGCCCGCCCTGGCCGATGACTCAGGTCTGGAAGTGGATTTCCTCGGCGGCGCTCCGGGCGTGCACTCCGCGCGCTATGCTGGTGACAATGCCGGCGATCAGGCGAACCTCGACAAGTTACTCGCGGAGCTGAAGGGTGTGCCGGATGCAGAGCGTGGCGCCCGGTTCCGGTGCGCGCTGGCTTTCGTCCGACACGACGACGATGAGCCGGTCATCGTCGATGCCTCCTGGGAGGGCCGCATCGCACAGCAGCCAGCGGGCAGTGGTGGCTTCGGTTACGATCCGGTCTTTTTCGACGAGGCTTCCGGCTGTACTTCTGCGCAATTGCAGCCTTTTGAGAAGAACGCCCGTAGTCATCGCGGCAAGGCTCTGCAGCTACTTAGAGAGGAACTTCAGCGGCAGGGCCTGTTACCCGCGGCCGCCCGATGAGCCTCGATGGATAGGCTTCCGCCGCTCAGCCTGTACCTGCATTTCCCCTGGTGCGTTGCCAAGTGTCCGTATTGTGATTTCAATTCCCATAGCCTCAGCGGTGAGCTGCCGGCCGAAACATACGTAGATGCGCTGCTGATCGACCTTGAGTCTGCGGCAGCGGAAGCTGGCGACAGGCCAGTCATATCCGTATTTCTCGGGGGTGGCACCCCGAGCCTGTTTCCGGCGGGCCAACTCGAGCGATTGTTGTCTGCGGCAGACGATCACCTGAACCTGGCGGGCGATGCTGAAGTTACGCTGGAAGCCAATCCCGGTGCGGTAGGGCATGCAGCTTTTGCCGGGTACAAAGCTGCGGGTATCAACCGCCTCTCAATCGGCGCTCAGAGTTTTGCCGACGACAAGCTGGCCAAACTCGGCCGTATCCATTCGAGCCGGGACGTGCTCGATGCATATCGGGAAGCGCGCGCGGCTGGTTTTGACAACATCAACCTCGACGTGATGTATGCATTGCCGGAGCAGACACTAGCAGAAGCCTGTGACGACATCTCCGCAGCGTGTGATCTGCAGCCGGAGCATATTTCGCACTATCACCTGACGCTCGAACCGCATACGGTATTCCATGCACGGCCGCCGGCATTGCCGGACCAGGACCTGGCCTGGGAGATGCACGTAGCATGCGCCGACAAGCTTGCCGCCTCCGGCTACATTAACTACGAAGTATCGGCCTGGTCGCAAGCCGGCCATGAGTGCCGGCACAACCTGAACTACTGGCGTTTTGGCGATTACCTGGGGCTGGGTGCAGGGGCGCATGCCAAGCTGACGTGCGCGGACGGAACCATCTGGCGTGAAGTCCGGGCCGCCCATCCGCGTGCATACCTGGGCCAGCAGCAAGATGGCGAGCTACCGGTCGCCCGGACACAGGTTTGTGAAACGGACGTCCCGTTCGAATTTGTACTGAATGCCCTGCGCCTGAAGGAAGGTTTCAGCCTGCAACTCTTTGAGCGCCATACGGGCCTGCCTGCGGCCAGTATTGCCGCTCCCTTGCGTGCTGCCGGGGAAAAGGACCTGATCCGTGCCCCTGGCACAAACCAGGTTGTGCCGAGTGACCGTGGCTGGCGTTTCCTGGACGATCTGCAGACGCTTTTCCTGCCGCAATAAGAGATCCGAATGCGGCACGACATAAGAAACGGGTCATGTCGGGGACGAAAGTGGTCTTAGACTGAGTCCTGTTTTATACACAGTTCCCCCGGTTGCAAAATAAAATCAAAGTTAACGCCGTATTCATTACATACTGCCCTGCAATAATACTATAAGATACTGAATTATATAGATTAATAAGGTCTGAGCATTTATTAGCCAATATCCGGCTTTTGCAATGCTTTCCGCACCTTAGGCGTCCCGGCGACAAGTCTTCCACAGAGTTATCCACAGATATTGTGGATAATTGGCGCAGCAGCCCGGCGCTGAACGCAGATGCTTGTTTTGACTGACCTTAACGGCTATCCTTCCGCGCCCGTCAGGCACGTATACAACGGTTAAACACCTGCCCCGCAGCAGGCAACAGGCAAAAAAATGAAAGCAGAAATCCATCCCGATTATCAGGAGCTCAAGGTGACGTGTAGCTGTGGTAACGAATTCGTTACGCGCTCCACGCTAAAGGACGATCTGCATATCGAAGTCTGTTCAGCGTGCCATCCTTTCTATACGGGTAAACAGAAGATTGTCGATACCGCCGGCCGGGTCGATAAATTCCGTCGCAAGTACGGCATGTAAACCATTTCGCGGCCCTGGTGAAAGCCAGTAGCCGCGCGCCATATGCACGAGGGACGTGCGTCCTTTATAATGAGCGGCCCGGTTGCCGGGGGCACCCTGAGTTAGAAAAGCAGGCAGATTCCGCCGATTTATTCCGCTGCGGATGAGTGATTCGGCGCGGTAGCGGCGCGACTGGATGTTCGCTTCAAGTGCCTGCCGGGCCTGGCTTTGAACCAGAAGCGAAAGCGATTCCCGATTCAGACCAAAAATCTGGATACCGGGAAATATTCAGGTGCGGGTTGTTAATGCGTGGCGTATGGATGGCCGCGACCAAGTCTTAACGAAGAGTAACTATGAGCGACAAAAGTTTCACGTTTAAGAATAACAGATCAGGCGAAGAGGCAGACCTTGCAAGTTATAAAGGAACGCTGGGGCCTGAAGTCGTCGACGTACGCAGCTTATATGGCGAGCAAGGTATATTTACCTTTGATCCCGGCTTTGCATCGACTGCGAGCTGCGAAAGTACCATTACTTTTATCGATGGTGAGGAGGGCATCCTGCTGTACCGCGGTTATCCCGTGGAACAGCTTGCGCAGAAGAGTTCCTTCATAGAAGTCTGCTATCTCCTGCTTTACGGGGAACTGCCTACCCAGGCCGAGCTCAGCAAGTTCGAGAACAATATCCGCAGGCACACCATGATCAACGAGACCATGCTGCGCCTGTTTAACGGTTTCCATCATGATGCGCACCCGATGGCCATGGTTTCCGGCGTCGTTGGCTCCATGTCGGCGTTTTATCACGAGACGATGGATATACAGTCCGCACGCCGTCGCGAAATTTTTTCTCACCGCATTATTGCGAAGTTGCCAACGATTGCTGCTGCCGCTTATAAGCACACGCTGGGCCAGTCGTTTATGTATCCCCATAACGACCTGGATTACGCCAGCAACCTGCTGCACATGTTCTTTGCGGTGCCGGCAGAAGACTATGAGATCGATCCGGTAGCAGCCGAAGCAATTGACCTGCTGCTGATCCTGCACGCCGACCACGAACAGAACTGCTCTACGTCAACTGTACGGCTGGCCGGCAGTTCCGGCGCGAACCCCTATTCCGCTATTGCGGCCGGAATCGCGGCCCTCTGGGGACCCGCGCACGGTGGTGCCAACGAAGCAGTGCTGACCATGCTTGAGGAAATCGGCAGTGCAAAGAATATTCCGGAATACGTCACCAGGGCCAAGGACAAGGATGACCCATTCAGACTGATGGGCTTCGGGCATCGGGTCTACAAGAACTTCGACCCCAGAGCGACGATCATTCGTGACATGTGCCACAAGGTGCTTGCCAAACTGGGTGATGACAATGATCCGCTCTTTGAACTGGCGCTCGAACTCGAACAGGTTGCACTGAAGGACGACTACTTCGTCGAGAAGCAACTCTATCCGAATGTCGATTTTTATTCCGGCATCATCTACCGTGCGCTCGGCTTCCGGCCGTCCATGTTCACGGTGATGTTCGCGATAGCCCGCTCGGTCGGTTGGGTCACCCACTGGCAGGAAATGATTACGGACCCGGCGCACCGCATCGCCCGCCCGCGGCAGTTATATGTGGGTCCCGAGACGCGCGACTACGTGGACGTCGCCAAACGCTAATTGATCTGATCGACCCCATGTAAAAAAGCCCCGCAGTGCGGGGCTTTGTTGTTGATTCAGTGCTGTAGGAGCGGGTTTAGCCGCGTACCCACGTAGATATCTAATATTGCCGGTTATGGAAAAGCTATCTGGCTCCCGGATCGAACAACTTCGCAATCATTTATACGATTTAGGTTCGGCAGGTTCGCGGCTAAAGCCGCTCCTACAACAAGATTATTACTGCCGCAATCCGCATCAGCCAATCTATTAACAATCAAAAAACAGCGCGAATGCTCTGCTTTTTTGATTTCCGCTAACACAAGTTTCGAGTGGGAGTCGCGGCAAATAAGAAACGGGTATCGGCTTAGTCCTGAGGTGAGTTGCGTAGCTCCGAGCCGAGGCGGCAAGCCGCTGTCCTGATCAGACAAAGCCAGTTCTAAGAAGCCAGCGACTCCACATCCCGCAAACCGGCCCTCTGCATGGGTTTGCCGTTCACCGGGCACAACGGCGCATGCCCTTTACGCCGTTCCGGAAATACCGTCGCCTGCACCTCGAAATCATCGGCAAAGAACCGGTATCCAGGATACTGCTCGAAACGATCCCGCCGTATGCGATGCCTGCGCGATACTGCACTGTGCCGAATACCTGCCGCCTGCAATTGCATACCGATATTTTCGGAAGCATCGCTGAACAGATGCAGATCGATAGTCGAGTGCTCCGTCACGTTGCCGCTCAGCACCGGCCCGACGAGGCAGGGACGGAAGCTCTGCAGCTCGTGCATGACCGTAACGGCAACGTTGCGCAGACTGGCCAGTAGCGATGCATGATCGTCCTGACCAAAGATACGGTTACGCTCGGCAAGCGCCTGTTCGATCTCAAAATTGCTTGGAAGCGCGCCGTAGTTGCGAACACTAAAGCGTTCGGCGGCCTTGCTCTTGGCGGTGCGGAAATCTTCGATGCCGTGGTCGCGGATCAGGCGGGCAGCTTCCTCGGCAAGCATGCGGCGCAGGTTACTTGCCATGCTATCCCTGCGGCTTTCGGCCCGTTTACCCATGACCACCCTCCATGCCCGAGTAAATCTTATGCAAACAGCATAGGCCGAAGAGTTCGATTGTCAATTAGTAATCAGAAAATCGAGCTGCCTTCGTCTTCGTCACCGAAAATATCACTTTCGTTATAGTCGGCAATATTCGGATTTACCTGCGGTTCATTACCTGTACGGAATATTTCGAACATTGCGTTCGACGAGCCGGCCGGTGCAGCCAGCCCGGTTTCCGGTGAAATGCGGACGGTCACTATTCCAGAGGGCTGTTCCAGTGGGGCTTCGGGGGCGTTGGTGAGCGCAACTTGCATGAAATCTTTCCACATGGGCAGCGCGGTGCGGCTACCTTCCTCACCTGCTCCCAGGGAACGCGAGTCATCGTCGAAGCCGACCCAGGCAATGCCCACAATCGTGTGATTAAAGCCGCTGAACCAGGCATCCCGCCGGTTGTTGGAGGTGCCGGTCTTACCACCGATATCCCGGCGTCCCAGTTCCCGTGCGCGACGGCCGGTACCGCGGTTAATAACATCGCGCATCATGTCGTAAACGATGTAGGCGTTCTGGGCAGTAATAATCCGTTTCGTCTGGTTGCGGTCTGCCCAGAAACCGGGCGTTTCGATGTGGTCGGGACGCCACTCTGACGCCTGGGCAATCATTGCCTGACTCGAGGCGTAATCCGGCACCTCCGGTCCGACGAGAGGCACCGGAAGATCCTCGTTTTCTTCGTCATCTTCTTCCCCTGCTGGTTCTGCTTCGCTTTCGGCTTTCCTGCGCACGAACTCCGGCAGTACTTCCTCGGCCTCAATTTTTTCCCGCCCATCGAACCATTCGGGCGCACACTGGCTGCAGACCATCGCGGACTCAGTCTGGAACACGACCTTGCCGTCAGCATCCAGGACCCGGTCGATAATGTAACGATCAACAGAATAACCACCGTTCGCAAGGCCTGCGAAACCCTCGGCCATTTGCCACGGCGACGCGCCGCCGCTGCCAAGCGCTAACGCAAGGTCTCGCGGGAGGGCCGACTCCGGAAAGCCGAAGGGTTTCAGGTGCTGGAGTGCATTGCGCAGTCCTACCTCCCGCAATATGCGGACCGACACCAGGTTCATCGACCTTACCAGGCCTTCGCGCAGGCGGGTCGGACCATAAAAACGATTCGAATAGTTTTCCGGTCGCCAGGATTCTTCCTGTCCGGCGCTGTCCAGTACTACCGGCGCATCGTTTACGACCGTTGCGGCAGTAAAACCGTTCTCCAGCGCCGCCGAATAAACGAACGGCTTAAAGGACGAGCCGGGTTGTCGTTTGGCTTGCACAGCCCGGTTGTATTTACTGGAGTAGTAATCGAATCCGCCGGTCATTGCCAGCGTGGCACCGTCCTTCGGGTCCATCGCCACGAAAGCGCCCTGGGCTTCCGGTAGTTGCCCAAGTAGCAGACCTGTAGTGGTGGTCAGCAGATACACGATATCGCCGGGCTGCAGGATGTCATTTACAGTTTCCGGCAGTGCGCCGATTACGTCGTCATTGATATATTTCCGCCAGCGGATCCGGTCCCATGCAAGCGTGACCGTCCCTTCGTCCCGCAGGAAGAACTCGGCCGAATTGTCTTCGAGCGTTGCGGTAACGACAGCGATATTGAGGTCGGGATAGACCGGATATCCATTCAGATAGTTTTGTAGCGCTGACTCCGTCTGTACCGCGGGGTCCAGATCGTCACTTTCACCAGCTTGCCCGGCCAGGTATTCGGCAACCAGTTCGTCTACTTCGATTTGCGCGACGGGGTCACGAAAACCATGCCGGCGGTCATATTCGAACAGGGCTTTGCGCAGTGATTTCCCGGCCGTCTGTTGCAGCCTGCTGTCTACGGTTGTGACAACCTGGTAGCCGTCGATGTAAGCATTTTTGCCGAAACGTTTCAGCATCTCGCTGCGGACCATTTCCGATACATAAGGCGCGCGCAGGTCTACGCGCGGGCCGTGCAACCGTGACTCGACCGGTGTGTTAACAGCGGCCTTGAAGGTGTCTGCGTCGATGAACCCGAGTTCGCGCATGCGCCGGAGTACATAGCCACGCCGGTCCCTGGACTGGTCCGGGTTAGACACCGGGTTGAGGCGCGATGGCGCAGCGGGCAGACCCGCAATGGTTGCTGCTTCTGCGACGCTCAGATCGTCCAGGTTTTTGCCAAAATAAACTTCAGCTGCTGCGACAACGCCATAGGATCGTTGCCCGAGAAAAATCTTATTAAGGTACAGGGCCAGGATTTCCTGCTTGCTGAACTCTTTCTCAATCTGGATCGCGAGTATCAGTTCCTTGGCTTTGCGGATGAACGTGCGGTCACGTGTCAGGAAATATTCACGGGCGAGCTGCTGGGTGATGGTGCTGCCGCCTTGCGCCTTCGAGCCGGTAATCGCGAGGTTGATTGCCGCGCGTATAATGCCCTGGTAATCGAAACCCGGATGATCGAAAAAACGATCATCCTCTGCGGCCAGAAACGCCTCCACGACAATTTCGGGTATATCCTCGAAATCGACCGGTGTGCGCCGCTTTTCGCCAATCTGCTCCATCAGCCGCCCGTCGCGCGTGTAAATACGCAACGGAATCTGCAGCGGTATTTCCCGCATCTCCTCCACAGACGGCAGTGAGGGCGTCAGGTAGTAATATGCGGCAAAACCGGCAGCCGCAATTCCAAGGGCCGTGGTCGCCAGAAGCCCCGCCACATAAGGCGCTAATCGCCAAAAAAGTCTCATAAATAAACCAGAAGCAGTCCCTTGCCTTAAGGGGGGTGATTATGCATATTACTGGCAGTCTTGTGGCAAACCCGCTGAAAGGCGGGGGCGCAAAGCCACCGGTCTAAGGGGCCGGAGCGTATCAGTTGGTAGGAAAACCGGCTGAAACGCCCTGAATTCCTAGGATAGCGGGGCTGCCAGCATGCGCGGCATACATTATTAATAACTGTGTACCAGCGTTGCTGCCTCCCTCCGCGCCATCCCAGGCGCCCTGAAACCCGGTTTGACTGGCCGTCGCGGTATATGTCCAAAATGTTACTCGTTAACGGTTTTCGCCTCCAACCGAAGGTAATCTTGCCCCGGGAGTGACGAGAGTCACAGCACATTTCACTATTGTGCCGATATTTTGTTAAATTGACGCTTAATGCTTAGACTATCATTGTATAGCCAAGCATAGGACTTTGAAGGGAAAACGGATGTTCGCTTCACGTTCCAGACCTCTGGCAGGACTTGACATAACGACGTCCTCAATCAAGTTGATTGAGCTCGTTCCCAACGGCCGCGGCTATCGAGTCGAGTGTTATGCGGCCGAGCCATCGCCCCCTAACTCCATTACTGAAAAATCCATCGTGGATTCTGACGCGGTGGGTGCCGCGGTACGCCGTGCGATTAAACGTGCGGCAACCAAGGTAACCGAAGTTGCCATCGCCATTAGTGGTGATGCGGCAATTACCAAGGTTATCCAGATGCCAAGGCATCTGAATGATGACGAAATGGAACAGCAGGTCGAGATCCAGGCCGACCAGTACATTCCATTCCCGATGGAAGAGGTCAGTTTTGACTTCCAGGTCATCGGTGAATCGTCCAGCGATCCCGATATGGTCGACGTACTGCTCGTTGCCACCCGCACCGAAAACGTCGATCAGCGCAGAGCGGCGGTTGAGGCAGCCGGGCTCAAGGCAAGGGTTGTCGATGTCGAACCCTTTGCACTGGAAAATGCCTGCGCACTGTTGACGCACCAGATGCCCGACGGTGGCATGGACCACCAGATCGCAGTTGTCGACTTCGGTGCATCGAGCACCACCCTCAGTGTTCTGCAGGATCTGCGTGTTATCTATACCCGTGACTTTAACTTCGGCGGCCAGCAGCTCACCGAAGAAATCATGCGTATTTATGGCCTGAGCCTTGAAGATGCCGGCCGTGCCAAGAAAGAAGGCGGCCTGCCCAGCAACTATCAGCCCGAGGTTCTGGATCCCTTTGTGGACGACATGACCCAGCAGGTCAGCCGTTCGCTGCAGTTCTTCCTGGCTTCCGGCGGCGGTCGCGAGCAGCCCGATGAAATACTCGTGTGCGGCGGTTGCGCCAACATCCCCGGTGTTGCGGACCTGATTGCCTCGAAAGTGGGCATACCTACCGAAATCGGTGATCCGCTTGGCCAGATGAAAGTTTCAAGCCGCGCTCGCTCGCAGGGTGTGCAGGGCGATGCGACAGCATTGCTGACTGCATGTGGTCTCGCATTAAGGAGCTTTGACTAATGCCTAAAATCAATCTCCTGCCATGGCGCGACGAACTAAGAGCGCAACGGCGTAACCAGTTTTATATGGCGATGGGTGGTGCATTTGGTGTTGCCGCGCTGGTTGTGCTTGTCGGGGTGCTGCTGATGAACGCCATCATCGATTCCCAGTACGACCGTAACAAGTTGCTCAACGAGGAAATCACCAAGCTCGATGACCGTATTAAAGAGATTCTTGATCTCGAAGATCAGAGGGACCGCCTGGTTGCACGCATGAAGATCATCGAGCAGCTCCAACAAAGCAGACCCGAGATCGTGCATGTATTTGAGGAACTTGCCCGCACCCTGCCCGACGGCGTGTTCCTGTCATCCGTTAAGCAGACGGGCATCAATATAGAAATCAAGGGTACGGCCGAGTCCAACACGCGTGTATCTGCATTTATGCGGAACATCGACGCATCCGAATGGCTCGAGAAACCCGATCTGCAGGTTGTCGAAGTCAAGGACGACAGGAATGACGGACTGCGGGCCAGTGAGTTCACGGTGAACGCCAAGCAAATTCGTATCACAGAGGAGGAAGAGATATGAATCTTTCGTTCATAGACGAGCTCCGTAGCCTCGACCTGAACGATATAGGCCGCTGGCCCTTCTTATTCAGGGCGGCTGCGGTCGTGCTGGTGATGCTGGTGGCCACGGGTGCCGGGCTTTATCTCTTTGTATATCAAGAGAAGATTCCGTTACTCGAAAAGGCCCAGAGCGAAGAGGCCGAACTGCGTGTCATCTTTGAAGAAAAGCAGAAGAAAGCATCTAACTTCGATGCCTACAAGGAACAACTGGCTGAGATTGAGCGTTCCTTCGGCACAATGTTGCAACAGCTGCCGGGCAAAACCGAGATACCCAACCTGTTGGTAGATATTTCCCAAACCGGTCTGGCTGCCGGCCTTGACGAAAAACTCTTTCAGCCGAAAGACGAGAACCGTCGTGAGTTCTATGCCGAGAAGCCCATAAAGATAAGGCTGGATGGCAGCTACCATGAATTCGGTAATTTTGTGAGCGATATCTCGGCACTGCCGCGAATTGTGACTTTACATGACATTGAAATCAGCCATATAGGTGACGGCGGCGACGACGACCTGGTGCTCGATTTGACAGCAAAGACTTACCGCTATCTTGAGGATGAAGAGTTGCAGGAAGAGGCGACTTGATGAACGGTTCAATTACAAATATTTCACCTAAAGCAATGCGGCTTTTGCTGCAGGTTGCGATACTGGTAACGGCAGCATTCACATTTGGCTGCTCTGCTGACGTTGATGATGACCTTATGGAATACATCGACGACGTTAAGGCGCGCCAGGGCGGCCGTATAGACCCGCTGCCACAGATTAAGCCCTACGAGACATTCCGTTATACGGCATCCGAGATTCGTTCACCCTTTATGCCTGACCGGCCGAATGCGCCGTCAAGTATTTCCGGGCCGCAACCGGTACAGGAACGCAATAAGGAATACCTGGAGCAGTTCCCTCTCGACACAATGACGATGGTGGGAACGCTCGATCGGCAGGGCCTGACTTTCGGTTTGGTGCGCACGCAGGATGGCATGGTGCACCGGGTTACATCGGGTAACTATTTAGGACAGAACGACGGTCGCATTGTTGCGATCGGAGCGGCGGAGATTCAGCTCGAGGAGCTGGTTCCCGACGGTATCGGCGGTTTTTATACACGCTCAGCCCAAGTTGGACTGAGTGACTGACCCCGGCGGCGGAGTTATCTGGGAGTAACGAGAGATGATCACAGCTACAAGAGCGCATAAAACTTTACCGCAGCGGGGTAGCGTTTTCCGTACATTTATAGGTTTTGCGCAGCTAGCAGTTTTTGGTTTCTTGGCGAGCATTTCTGTTAGTGCCCAGGAAGCATCGAACAAGTTGCAGGACATAGAAATTCAGAACCTGCCGGGCGACAAGGTCGAGCTGCGGCTCGTGCTGTCCGGCCCGGCGCCTGAACCGCTGTCTTTTACTATTGATCAGCCTGCGCGTATCGCGCTGGACCTGGCGGACACCTCGCTGGGGCTGGACAGCCGCCGCACCGATGTTGGCGTAGGTGCACTGGATACGGTGCTGGCCGCTGAAGCTAATGGCCGCACGCGTATCGTGCTTAACCTCGATAGCCTGGTGGACTATGAGACCCGGGTAGTTGGCAATACAGTTTTGGTAACACTGGCCGCCCCGACTTCCGGTCAGCCGGTCGTTACCGATTTTGCTGCAGCTGCAGCCAGCGTGGCCAGTACTGGCGAGCGCAGCATCGACTCTATCGATTTTCGCCGCACCGAGTCAGGTGGCGGCCGCGTGATCGTCGAGCTTAGCGACGCCGGAACACCGGTGGACGTGCGCCAGGAAGGCGGCCGGGTTGTCGTCAACTTCGGTGGTACAAATTTGCCTGACGAACTCCTGCAGCGGCTTGATGTGCTGGATTTCGCGACACCGGTAAGCACCATCGATGTGGTACGGGTCGACAGCGATGCACGCCTGATTATTTCTGCCAAAGGTGCGTACGAAGAACTCGCCTATCAGTCCGAGAATCTGTTTACGGTTGAAATACAACCGGTCGAAGAAGAAGAGGGGCCGAAACTTGCCACGCTCTACAGCGGCGGCAAGGAATATGTTGGCGATCGTCTCACGCTTAATTTCCAGGATATCGACGCGCGTGCGGTACTGCAGTTACTTGCCGATATCAGCGGGCGTAACATCGTGGTGTCAGATACGGTTGCCGGTAACGTAACGCTGCGACTGCAGAACGTTCCGTGGGACCAGGCAATGGATATCGTGCTGGCGACCAAGGGTCTGGACATGCGTGAGAACGGTAATGTCATTATCGTGGCGCCTGCCGAAGAAATTGCAGCTCGCGAGAAGGCAGACCTCGAATCACGCCAGGAGATCAAGGAACTGGAACCGCTGTTCTCTGAGTTCCTGCAGGTCAACTATGCCAAGGCTTCGGATATCGCAAGGCTGATTGGCGAAGGTGGCGAGAACTCGTTGCTGGGACAGCGCGGTACCGTAGCTATCGACGACCGCACCAACACCTTGTTACTTAAAGACACGGCCGACCACATTAATGACATCCGCCGGCTCGTTGCCCGGCTGGACATCCCTGTCCGCCAGGTGCTGATCGAATCCCGGATCGTGGTCGTCAATGATGACTTCAGCCGCGACCTGGGTATCCGCTGGGGATTCACCGGGGTCGATGATAACGGCGACAACGGCCTGATTGCCGTATCCGGTAGCGCGGCAGGTACCGGCACAATCACTGACGGTGCGTTCACCGACATCCAGAATGGCACCGCGCTGTTCCCGGTTAACATGCCGTCGCTCGATGACCGTTTCAATGTGAACCTGCCGGTTGCAAACCCGGCCGGCAGTTTCGCTCTGGCGATCCTTGACGATGACTACCTCATCGACCTCGAACTGTCGGCCGTGCAGGCTGAGGGCAACGGTGAAGTTATTTCTTCGCCGCGTGTGATCACGGCCAACCAGAAGGAAGCCAAGATCGAGCAGGGTGTGGAAATTCCCTACCAGGAAGCCTCGTCCAGCGGCGCGACGACCACCCAGTTTAAGGATGCCGTACTCAGCCTGACGGTGACCCCGCAGATTACGCCTGATGACCGGATCATCATGGACCTGGTCGTTACGAAAGACAGCGTGGGTGACCAGGTTTCCGATTCCTTCGGCGGCACGATTCCGAGTATAGATACCCGCTCGGTGACCACCCAGGTCCTGGTCGACAACGGGCAGACAGTGGTACTTGGCGGTATCTATGAAACGGAGCGTACCGATGTGGTAACGAAGGTGCCGTTCCTTGGCGATATACCAGGCATCGGCGCAATCTTTCGCAATACCCGCAAGGTATCGAATAAGTCTGAATTGCTGGTTTTTGTAACACCGAAGATTCTGAAAGAAGGGTCGACAATTTACTAATTTAGCGGATTCACGGATGAATCCATGTGTAGCCCGGGGACGGGCGCGTAAGGGACTACGTTATGAATAAGTTTAAATATCTGTCGTTGGTTGCGCTGACCATGTTGCTAAGTGCATGCGGGAGCGGCGGCGGCGACGACTGCGACGGCACCGTAACCGGCAGCTGCGGAGCAGGGGGTGCGGGGGGAGATCCAGTCCCGACGACTATTCAGCTTACAGTGAGTTCACCGACATTACAGTCAGATCAGGTGGGCGACAACTTTGTCACAATCACGGCGTTTGTTCGCGATCAGAACAACAATGTGATGCCTGGTGAAACGGTGACGTTTTTCTCGCTCGAACCTGCTTCCCTTGTACCCGTCGATAATGGCGTCACGAACGCCGCTGGACTCGCACAGGCACTATTGAGTGCGCTGGGCGATCTGACTAACAGAACAATTACGGTGACGGCGCAGGTAGGTACGAGCGGCCCGTCGTCCACGATCGACGTCGATGTCGTCGGTACGACACTTAGTCTAGAAGGGCCCACGGGATTGCCACTCAGCGATACGGCGACCTATAGCTTGTTGCTCAGAGATGGCGAGAATATTGGTATCCCGAATACTGCCATTACTATCGACTCTCTCGCAGGCAATACACTGTCTTCGGGAACAGTAATTACCGGATCGGATGGCGAGGCAACTTTTGACCTGACCGCTACCGTGACAGGTGGCGATACGGTTACCGTAAGCGCCTTGGGTGAAACGCTAACGCTGGCGTTAAACGTTACCGAGAATGTATTTTCGTTTACCTCACCTGCGCCGGCTACCGAAATAGAACTCTCGCCAACTACACAGGTACTTACGCTTGAGTGGTCTGATGGTGGACTTTCCGTGCAGGACACGTCGGTTGTTGAATTTGTTACCAATCGTGGTGACCTGAATGGAGGGAGCCTGCCGGTGCAGATCAATACCGTGGGTGGAGTGGCATCAGTAACGATTAATTCAGATTTTGCCGGTGCTACAACTATTACCGCCACAGGCCTGGTTAAGGATGGAGTCGTATTGACCGACAGTCCCAGCACGACTCTTTCCATCGAGTTTATTGCGACGACTGCCACGACCCTAAACGTCTCTGCATTCCCAACGACAGTTGGTATTAACGAACAGACGCCGATTACTGCCAAGTTGTACGACGCGAATGGCAACCCTGTTAAGAACAAGGCTGTACTCTTCAATATTACGCAGGATCCGAGCGGCGGTTCGATCAATCCCGCCCAGGTATTTAGTGACAGCCAGGGCGTCGCGACCTCGTTCTTCCAGGCTGGTGGTACTACTACAAGTTCCAACGCGGTAGAAATCACGGTTAATGTTCCGGATGACGGTCTGAGCAGTTCTGTCCAACTGACTGTCGCGCTGCAGGCCCGCAATTTCGCGATAGGCACAGGTAACACGCTATTTGAACTGACCGAAACACGTTACGGTATGCCCTGGAATATTACGATGACGGACGTCGGTGGTGTGCCGGTGGTGAATTCGCCGTTGCAGCTTAAACTGAAGTCCATAAACTATGGAAAAGGTTACTGGGCAGTGGTCAGTGATCCTATTCTTGGGCTGATCTGGGCCAAAGGAGCACCTCTGTATACCTGTGATGATGAAGACACCGTGGTCGAAAACAATAGCCTTGATACGGGTGAGGACTTTAACGGGAACGGCACACTGGAAGCAGGTAATATTGCAGCGATTGTGCCCTTACCCTGTGATCAGGTGACCTCAGCCGATATCACCGATACGCAGGAGCAAGTGCTATTCACGGATGGTGCTGGCTCGGTTGAGATCTGTGTGGTGTATGGACAGGAATATGGAACCTGGCTAACGACGCAACTTACGGCTATTGCTCCGATCCAGGATGGTACCGAGTTCAGTGGCTCGCGCACTTTCCTGTTGCCTGTGCTGGCCGACGACGTTGACGATACGGATGAGGATCCGCCGGGCACGCGCGAACTTGGGTTCGGAGGCGTACTGAGCCCGTTCGGCAGAAGCGATTGCACGGTCGGTACCTGGCCGTAATCGCAACCACTTAATACTCCATAAACGCCACCTTCGGGTGGCGTTTTTTATTGCCTGATGCTGGGTTATGCTGCCCCGACGCAGCGAAACCTACGCATGAGCACGCAACCCAACATTTTCCTGATCGGCCCGATGGGCTCGGGCAAGTCTGCTGTGGGCAGGCGCCTGGCCCGGGATCTGGGCCTGGAGTTCCACGACAGCGACGAAGAGATCAAGACGCGCACCGGCGTCGATATTCCCTTTATTTTCGAGAAAGAGGGGGAAGAGGGTTTCCGGAAGCGTGAATCGGCGGTTATCAACGAACTGACCGGCCTGCGCGGCATAGTACTGGCGACCGGCGGCGGCGCCGCGCAGGATTCGGCTAACCGTGCGCTGCTGGCATCGCGCGGTACCGTTGTATATCTGTACACTAGCGTCCCCGAGCAGGTGAGAAGGACCCGCAAATCGCGCGACCGGCCGTTGCTGAACGAGGGCAAACCGGCCGAAGTGCTGGAACAACTCATGCAGGTTCGTGATCCGCAGTATCGCGAGATTGCCGATATCACCGTGGATACCGACGGCCGGCAAGTGCACTCGGTCGCACGTGAGCTGAAGAAATTGCTCAGCGCAGGGCCGGCGTCAGACGAATAGTCAGACACACGAAAAAATGACAAAAACGATAAACCTTAATGTTGACCTCGGTCAGCGCAGTTATCCGATTCTGATAGGCAGTGGTCTGCTCAAGCAGGAGGGGCTGCTGGATGCGTTTGTCGACGGTCGCGACGCACTAATACTGACGAACGAGCAGCTGGCGCCCCTGTACCTGGACCCGTTGCGGAATCTCCTGGGGAGCGGCAACGTGCAGCAGTTGATCCTGGCCGACGGTGAGGCGACCAAGACGCTCGAAACGCTGGAAACCATTTTCGATGCACTGGCCGAAAATCGATTCGGTCGCGACTGCGTGTTGCTGACGCTCGGTGGCGGCGTGATCGGTGACATCGGCGGATTTGCGGCAGCGAGCTGGCAGCGCGGCGTGGATTTCATCCAGGTGCCGACCACGCTACTTGCCCAGGTCGATTCCGCGGTCGGCGGTAAAACGGCAGTCAATCATCCGGGGGGCAAAAACCTGATTGGCGCATTCCACCAGCCGCTATGCGTACTCAGCGACATGGATACGCTGAATACACTGCCGGATCGTGAGCTGAGCGCGGGACTGGCCGAAGTCGTTAAGTACGGCCTGCTCGCGGATGCGGAACTGTTCAACTGGCTGGAACGTGAGTCGGCCGTCGTGCTGCAGCGTGACCAGGAGAGGCTCCAGCATATCGTGCGCCGGTCCTGTGAAATCAAGGCGCAGATTGTGGCGGCGGACGAGCGCGAGCAGGGACAACGCGCGCTGCTTAACCTGGGACATACCTTCGGCCACGCGATAGAGCGCTGTGCCGGTTACGGCGAATGGCTGCATGGTGAAGCCGTGGCAGCAGGCATGTGCATGGCCGCCGAGTTTTCCGAGCGCCTGGGCTGGATTGCTGCAGATGATGTGGCGCGGATACGCGAATTGCTGACCCGCTTTAATTTGCCCGTAGACCCGCCGCGCGTTGACCCTAATGAATTCCTGGCTGCCATGTCACTCGACAAGAAAGTGATCGGTGGTGAGATTCGCCTGGTCTTGCTGAAAGCAATCGGCACAGCCGTGGTGACCTCGGATTACCCGTCACATGAGTTACTGGACCTGCTCAGTGAGCGCTTTATTCACTGATGCCAGACAGGCCTGCAAACTACAGATTTTCGGCTAATGCAGCGCCTCACTTTAGATCCTGATTCCGGCCTGGCCTCCTATGCAGCGCAACAGTGCGTGAGCCGTGGCCGAGTGCATGCCGAGGAACCACATCCCTATCGCGGTGAATATCAGCGGGACCGTGACCGAATTATTCATTCGGCGGCCTTCAGGCGGCTGGTTTACAAGACGCAGGTGTTTGTTAACCACGAGGGCGACCTGTACCGGACGCGTCTGACGCACTCGCTTGAGGTTGCCCAGATCGCCCGAACGGCTGCACGTACGCTGGGCCTGAACGAGCAACTTACCGAGGCAATTTGCCTGGCCCATGATCTTGGCCATACGCCATTCGGACACGCCGGTCAGGACAGCCTAAATGAATGCATGCGTGACTACGGTGGTTTCGAGCACAATCTGCAGTCCCTGCGCGTCGTCGACGAGCTCGAAGATCGCTATGCCGGTTTCCCCGGGCTAAACCTGAGCTATGAAACCCGCGAAGGTGTACTCAAGCATTGCTCGCGGCGTAACGCACGCACCCTGGGCGAACTGGGCAAGCGGTTTCTGGAAGGAGGGCAGCCCGGACTCGAAGCGCAGCTGGCGAACCTGGCTGATGCAATTGCCTATAACAATCATGACGTGGACGATGGATTGCGTGCGGGATTGCTGTCGGTCGAAGAACTTTGTGAAGTGACACTTTTCAATGAGCAATACGAGCGGGTACGACGCGAACATCCGGGCATCGGTGAGCGCGCCGTTATACACGAGACCGTACGTGGCATGATTAACGGCATCGTTACGGATCTGCTGGATAACAGCCTGCTGCAACTGGAAACTGCAGCGCCTGCCTGCATTGATGAAGTTCGCACACAAACTGGTCCGCTAATCAGTTTCAGTGAGGAGTTTCAGTCCCTGCACCTCGAGCTCAAGCGTTTCCTGCAAACAAATTTATATCGCCATAAAAAAGTCATGGAGATGACCAACCGGGCAAACGGGGTCGTCAGGGGACTATTCGACGTGTATATGGCCGACCCGTCTATCATGCCTGGCGAACATGCGTCCAGGGCTGCCCAATGGCAGGAAGACACCGGCGATGCAGGCGCTGCACGGGCAGTGGCAGACTACGTAGCCGGCATGACCGACCGTTATGCATTGTCGGCCTACCGTCGACTGGTAGATGCGTCGCTCAAGTTCTGATGTTTCTTTCTAGCTGTAAGGTGAAAAACTCGCTGTAGGAGCGGCTTTAGCCGCGAAGCTGCATTCGTTGACGTTAGAAGTCGGTAAAGCATTGCTTTACCGACATAAGTTCCGCCGAATGGCATTCGAGTACTGGCTTCGTGAGCTCTCGAATCCCGGCGTCACTTAAAGCCGCTCCTACAGGTAGATTGAAGCCCGTCCTTCAAAATCATGTGGAGTATCCGTTGGCTGGCAAATGTTAGAATCTGCGCCGCCGAAACCTGCAAGGCGTCTGAACGGGACAGACATTGAGAGCTAAAGACATATCAAATAGAGACCGGCTGATATTTGCGCTCGATGTTGCGGATACGGATCAGGCCAGGGCACTGGTCGGGCAACTCGGCGATGCGGTCAGCTTCTACAAGCTGGGCCTGGAGCTTTGCATGTCGGGCGGGTACTTCGAGCTGCTCGAGTGGATGGTTAAGCAGGGTAAGAAAATATTTGTAGACCTGAAGTTTTTCGATGTACCTGCCACGGTCGCAGCAGCTGTAAAGAACCTGCACAATCGCGGAGTTACCTACGCCACCATCCATGGCAATCAAAGCATCATGGAGGCTGCGGCTGAAGCTAAGGGTGAGGTAAAAATTCTTGCAGTCACTGCCCTGACAAGCCTCGATCGTGGGGACCTCGATGACCTCGGTTTTAACTGTGATGTAGGTAAACTTGTACTTTCACGCGCGCGCCGCGCACTGGAAGCGGGTTGCGATGGTGTAATCGCTTCGGGACTCGAACTGGAAGCATTGCGTGCCGCGGTCGACGATCGTTTGTTGGTTATTACGCCGGGCATCCGGCCGGTCGAAAACCGGCCTGCTGATGATCAGAAACGTGTCGTTACCGTGGAAGATGCATTTCATAATGGTGCGGACCACATCGTCGTAGGCAGACCGATTCGCAATGCCGATGACCCGAAAGCGGCGGCGGAGACCATTCAGAAATCAATTGAACAGATTTTCTCTGAGTAAGAAAGCCGCTCCTGCAGCGAAAGGCCCCAAAATTATTTGTAGGTAATAATCGGCAGCCTGGCGGAATCTATCATTCCGAAAGTGCCGGCCCGAGCACCTCCCAGACATTATCCAGAAGAATCGGCTGGGCCTTTTTGTTGGGATGAATTCTATCAGCTTGAAACATACCGGGATTAAAGGCAATGCCTTCCATAAAAAACGGTATGAGCGGTAATGAATGTTCATCCGCCAGCGACGGATACACGGTTGCAAATTCCGTTGCGTAGTCTTCGCCGTAATTCGGCGGGATCATCATGCCCGCGAGTATTACCATGGCGTCCCGCGCAGCCGATTTACGAATCATCTGGTCGAGGTTGCTGCGCATCAGGTCGACCGGCAGGCCACGCAAACCGTCATTACCCCCCAGTTCAATCAACACTATGTCGGGTTGATGTATATCAAGTGCACGTGGCAGGCGCCGCAATCCATTGCCGGTTGTATCGCCACTAATGCTGGCATTGACTACGCGATACCCGTAACCTTTCTGGTCGAGTTGTTTCTGGAGCAGCGTAACCCAGGTATCTTGCTGATCGAGGCCCAGGCCTGCGCTCAGGCTGTCGCCTATGATCAGCAGGGTCGGAGATGTTTCACTGGCTTTCGCACCAGCAGCCAGCCCCGACAAGCTAACGAGCAGCAGGCAGACGACACTAACAGTTGAATTTCTTAACAAGTTATAAAGCATGACCAACGAAACAGTTTTAGTTGCCAAAGGTTTGGGTAAAGAGGTTAGCAGCCCCGAGGGGACGCTGACCATACTTGAGAACATAAACCTTACAGTAAATTCCGGTGAAGCGGTTGCGCTTGTAGGGCCTTCGGGTGCCGGAAAAACTACCCTATTGGCGCTGCTTGCGGGACTCGATCACCCGACGAGTGGCAACGTAATACTCTGCGGCGAAGATCTGGGTAACCTGGATGAGGATGGGCGGGCGCTGGTGCGCGGCAGGAATGTTGGCTTTGTTTTTCAGTCATTTCACCTGGTCGCATCATTAACCGCACTTGAAAACGTCATGTTGCCGCTTGAGCTGGGCCATGAAGGGAATGCGGCGAAGCGCGCCCGCGCTGCGCTGGAAAGTGTCGGACTGGGATCGCGCACGGGACACTATCCGCGCCAGTTGTCAGGCGGAGAAAAACAGCGTGTGGCAATAGCACGGGCTTTCGTTACGAGTCCGTCCGTGCTGTTTGCAGACGAGCCGACGGGTAACCTGGATACGGCCAGTGGTAACCGGGTCATGTCGCTGTTGTTTGATCTGAACCAGGAAGCCGGTACGACACTGGTACTGGTAACTCACGACAAAGAGTTGGCTGCTCGCTGCGACCGGATTATAGAAATGGAGGCTGGACACCTTGTCTTATGAATGCCCTAACCATAAATATTTTTCTGCGTACTTGAGGCGCATGGTCTGGATAGATGACTAGTGTCGGTTTTGCCTTGCGCAGCCTGAGCCGTGACTTCAAAGCCGGCGAATTGACTGTGTTACTGGCGGCGGTGGTAGTTGCGGTTACCTCGATGACCGCCGTCGGATTTTTTACTGATCGTGTTGCACGTGCCGTGCAGGCGCAGGCAGCGGAAACCCTTGCTGCCGACCTGGTAGTCAGTTCACCTGCCGTAATAGACCCGGAGTACCTGGCGCTCGGTAAAGAATCCGGGTTGAGCACCGCCAGCACTTTTGGTTTTCCGACGGTCGCGCAGGCCGGGGACGAACGCAGCCTGACCATGGTCAATGCCGTAAGTGAAGGCTACCCGCTGCGGGGTGAGGTGCGTATCGCCGATGAAATGTTCGGCACGCCTTACAAAGCGACCAGTGTTCCGGAGCCCGGCACCGCCTGGGCAGAGGCGGGTGTGCTGGCGCGCCTGAATGTCGATATCGGGGGGGAAATCCAACTGGGGTCTGCCGTATTCCGCATCACACGGGTTCTGGAGTTCAGACCCGACCAGAGCATGGGCTTTCTGGGCATGGCGCCGTCCCTGCTCGTTAACATCGAAGACGTGCCTGCCATGAATGTCGTCAAGGCCGGCAGCCGCGTCAATTACAGGCAACTTTATGCAGGGCCGCCTGTAAACGTGCAGGCATTCAGCCGCGATCTGAAAGTGCAGGTAAAAGATGAGGAGCGGGTCAGGACAGTTGATGACGCCAGCGAACAGATTACAGCTGCCATCGATCGTGCCCGGCGCTTTCTTACACTAGCATCCCTGGTAACCGTCATCCTGGCAGCGGTTGCAACGGCAATGGCGGCGCGCCGGTATGCACTCCGTCACCTGGATACGGTCGCACTCGTAAAAAGTATCGGTGCTACCCAGAGTTTTATTCAGCGCAGCACAATGTTGCAGCTTGCTATCATTGTTGCGGGCACGGCGTTCTTCGGCACATTGCTTGGATACGCGGCACAGAATGTGTTGTCGGTGCTGCTAAACCAACTGACACCGTTTGCATTGCCCGAGCCGTCAATGCGTGCTTCTGCCCTTGGACTCGTAACCGCCGTTACGATTGCGGTCGGGTTCGCATTACCGCACCTCCTTCAGCTTAAGACCACACCGCCGCTGCGCGTCCTGCGGCGTGACGCATCGCCACCTCCGCTGCGCTCCGGGGTGGTTTACTGTGTTGCGCTTGGTGCGCTGTTTGCCATGATCTGGTCGATAGTGCAGCAACTGATACTGCTGCTCTGGATCATCGCCGGACTTTTGGTGACAGCTTCTATCTCCCTGTTAGCCGGTTGGATACTGGTGCGTATATTTACCCGCTTCCGCGGCGCCGGTGGCGTGGCCTGGCGTTACGGGCTGGCCAATATTTCCCGGCGTGGTAGTGAAAGCGTCGTGCAGATCGTGGCCTTTGGACTCAGCCTGATGGTCCTTCTGTTATTGACCCTGGTCAGGAATGACCTGCTAAATGATTGGCGGCGAACCCTACCGGAAGATGCGCCTAACTATTTCATGTTCAACATTGACCCGGAAGACTGGGACGGAATCAGCGCGCTGCTGGAAGATGAGTTGGGCGAAGTACCGGATTTCTTGCCCCTTATTCGCGGCCGTATGAGCAGCGTAAATGGCGTACCAGTAAGCGACTACGAGTTTCCCAGCGGCCAGGGCAGGGGATTTAATCGGCGCGAAGCAAACCTGACCTGGGCGGCCGAGTTGCCGGAAAGCAATAAGCTTGTCGCAGGCCAATGGTGGGGCGAGGACTACGATGGTGCGCTGCAGGTTTCGCTGGAAGACAGGTTTGCGGCCAGCATCGGTGTATCCGTCGGCGACACAATCGGGTTCGACATCGGCGGTGAAGAGATTATTGCCCCGGTAACAAGCTTACGATTCGTACAGTGGGATTCGCTGGATCCAAATTTTTACCTAATCTTTTCACCGGGTGAAGTGCGCAGGTTGCCCCAGACTTATTTGAGCAGTTTGTATCTTGCAGATGATAAACGCTCAGTTTTAAAAATGCTGTTGCAGCGTTATCCGTCGGTTACGCTGCTTGATCTTGAGGTGATGCTTGCACAGGTGCGTGACATCATTGATAAGGCATCCGCAGCTGTGCAGTACGTGTTTCTCTTTACCTTGCTGGCAGGAGTCGTGGTTCTGTTGGCAGCCATCCAGGTAACCCGTGACGAGCGACGCTTTGAAAGCGCCATACTGCATACGCTGGGTGCACGCCGCCGCCAGATACTGCAGGGTATAGCTGCTGAATTCATAGCGCTCGGCGGTCTCGCCGGTTTTCTTGCCGCGCTCGGGGCGAGTGCTGTTGGTTACGTGCTGGCAACCCGGGTGTTCAACCTTAGCTACGAAATCAATCCGGTGTTATGGCTGGTGGGCTTGCTGAGCGGTGCGGTCATCGTTGGATTGACAGGTACGCTTGCAACCCGCAAGGCGGTCAACGAACCGCCGGTTCGCGTACTGCGCAATGGTTAGACCGGCCACCGGTTAGAGTCCGGTCCCGAATGAACAAAAAGGCAAGGGAAAAGCTGTCCTGCGGAATAGTCATTGTCCGGAAAACAGCCGAGGGCCCCCTCCTGCTCATGCTTCGTGCTTTCAATCACTGGGACTTCCCCAAGGGTATGCTTAAAGAAGGAGAAACGCCCAGGCAGGCAGCGTTGCGTGAAGTAGCGGAGGAATCGACCATTACGGAGATCGAATTTGCCTGGGGCGATGCCAGTCTGGATACCGGGCCATACGGTCGCAGCAAAACGGCAAGGTACTTTATTGGTGTTACCAGCCAGGAAGCGGTGACCCTGCCGGTCAATCCGGAGATAGGTCGCCCGGAGCATCATGAATGGCGCTGGCTGAGTTTGAACGAAGCGCGAAGTCTTGTAACACCCCGTGTAGAGCTTGTACTCGACTGGGCTGAGAAGCAGATGAATAATCTGCCCGAATAACGGATGAATATAGCCATGAAGAATAGAATTGTGAAAATACCTTTATTCCTGCTCGCCTTGTTATGGGGCAGTGTTATCTTTTCGGCAGGACACAATCAGTCGGAGGAGAAAGCGGTGGCACAGAATCAGGAACTAACAGCTGAAATCGATGCTGCGCTAAATGAATATGCGGCGCTCTGGGACGAGCAGAACCCGGCCGGATTGATTGCGCTATGGGATCAGAATGACCCTGAGCCTTTTTATCTTGCAGAAGAGCAGGATGAGTGGCGAATTGGTTGGGATCAGGTTAAAGACTACTGGAACCCTGAAGGGCCCAGCAACATGACTTCTATACGAATGCGCTTTGACGGGGTTCAGGCTCGGGCGCTCTCCGATGACCTGGCCTTTGCAAAATTCTGGATTCGATTCGATACAAAGATGAAATTCATGCCGAACCCAATTGGTACAGATGCACGTGCCAGCGCAATATTTCGCAAAACCGAATATGGCTGGCGTCTTATTACATGGGCCGAGTCACCGGGCTCACCCATTCTTTACGTACAGAGGCTATACAACCAGCACAAGCTTGAGGGTGAAAAATCACCAATACCCTATATTCACGAGCTCTATGAAAGGCATACTCGTGATGACTTTGCTACATATATGGAATCACACAGCAAAGGGGAATAGTCAGCAAATCCGGTTGCGTTCTTCGCCATTAGCGAAGGCTTTGATATTAGTGACGATTTCGTCCAGCGCGCGTTGTCTTGCCTCACGTGCGCTCCATGCGATATGTGGCGTAATAATCAGATTCGGTAATTGAACATCCAGTAAGGGATCGCCGCGCACAGGCGGTTCTTCCTCGAGTACGTCTATACCCGCGCCGGCAATTTCCTCGTTCTGTAAAGCGTTGACGAGCGCTACAGAATCGACCAGCCCGCCGCGTGCCGTGTTTATCAGCAACGCGTTACGTTTCATTTGCTCTAATGCTGCCGCATCGATGATATGTAGTGTGTCATCGTTGAGGGGGCAGTGCAGGCTTACGACATCGGACTGCTCAAACAGCTCCTCCAGGGGTAAACGCGGCACACTCTGGCCGGATTTGCCCGGCGCTGCAGCAGTACGCCAGGGGAGGCGTGCAGCGATAACACGCATACCGAAAGCCCGCGCGACACCGGCGACCCCGCTGCCCAGCTCGCCCAGGCCAATAAGCCCGAGTGTTTGGCCGTGCAGTTCGCGAAACGGCGGGTCAAGCAAACAGAACTGGTCGTTCTTTTGCCAGTCGCCGGCGCCGATCTGCTCGCGTTGCCGCAGCAGGTTTTGGTTGAGTGCAAGGAGTAGCGCAAATACGTGCTGTACTACTGAGGGAGTGCAGTACTCGCGTATATTGCTTACCGCTATCCCACGTTCGCGGGCAGCCTCTATATTGACGTTGTCGACGCCAGTTGCCGCCAGGCAAATCAGTTTCAACCGGGGCGACTGGTCCATCTCCGCAGCATCCAGCCTGAGTTTGTTAACGACCACTACCTCAGCATCGCTGACCCGATCCAGGTATTCGTCTTTTTCGGTTACCGGCCACGTGTCTACGCCCGTAAGCTCGCGTTCCAGTTTTTCCAGGTCAAGATCGGCAGGACGCAGTGAATCGAAATCGAGAAAGACCGTTTTCATTGTGGCAGTGACCGGAAGCTAGCCTGAGGTCTGCAGGCCCCTGGAAATACCGTTAACGCTGGCTATCAGGGCAGTAAGCAGAGACTGGTCCCGGCAACCGCCTGCCCGCCAGCGCCGCAGTAGTTCGATCTGCAACAGGCTCATCGGATCGACATAGGGGTTGCGTAGGCGGATTGACCGGCGCAGCGTATTATTTTTTTCGAGCAGGACTTTTTGTTCACGTATGTCCAGTAGCGTATTCACACTGAGTTGGAACTCTTTTTCTATCGATGGGAAATATTTGTCATGGAGTTCGCTGCTGGCAAGCCCGGAATAGTGAGCCGCTATTCCGGGATCTGCAATTGATAGTGCAATTTCGACATCGCTGATCAGGCGTCTGAAAAATGGCCATTCCTTCACCATGTCTCGCACAAATTGCTCACCGTGAGCGGCTATCGCGTTGCTCAGGCCGCTGCCGAAGCCGTACCACGCGGGTAGCATGTGCCGGCTCTGAGCCCATGCAAATGCCCATGGAACATCTCGCCGGAGTTGTGCATTATCGAAGCCTTCCTCGGCCGCGTGCATGCCAATACGCATTTCCTCAATTACGTCAATGGGTGTGGCCGCCCTGAAGTATTCCGCAAAACTCCCGTCACCGCTGAACAGGCCCTGGTAAACCTTGTCTCCCGATATGGCAATCGTATTCATCGCATCTGACATTGCCGCCATACCCGATGTTTTGCTGTCGATACCAGCTGTAGCCGTTACGACTGAGCTGAAAGCTTTTTCGAGTGTGCGAAACGCGATTCCCCTTACGCCATAACGCTCGTTGACCGCCTCACCGTGTTCGGTCGCGCGCAGATGACCACAAGCAATGCCGTCGGCAATTCCACCGCGGCCCGACAGGCTGCCGCGGCCATGGAAAAGGGTGTAGTCGATATTGCGTACGGCAAAAATGTCGCCTAGTTCCGTGTGCGCCTTTTGCAGGTTCCATCTGGATGCGGCCACGCCGCCGTCGCTGCTCGCTTCCGATGTACTCAGCATTACTGCTTGCCGCGAACCCCGTGCCTGCAGGTGTCGTTGATAGTAGGGGTCGTCAAGGGTTGCCGCCATTAGCGATGCGGCCTTCAGGAGTTCGGGGCTGGATTCACATGTTGGGGCAACGTCGAGTGGCACATACCCCTCCGGGGTTCTCAGGTCTGCCCAGCGTGCCAGTAGTAGGGCAGCAAGCAGGTCGTCCGGGCCAGCACAGTGCCGTACCAGCAGAAGCCCTATTGCATTCTTGCCGTATTTGCGCCGGCAATAGGAGATGGCCGTAAAGAGTGCCAGCAAACGTTTGGCGTCGTTATCGGGCTCGATGCTGGGTGAATCGTTGTTTTCGAGTACGGTGCGCAGCCGTTCGGTACGTTGCGCAGGCGGTTGGGAATCCCAGTCGTCCTCACCAAGGCAGTAACCAACCACTTTTTGCAGGTCCGCGGCATTATGGCGTATGTCGAGCGATAAAAAGTGAAAACCGAAAGTCTCAGCTCGCCTGATTAATCGTTTAACCGCAAACAGCCCGGCATATGTTCCCTTGCGGTTTGCAAGGCTGGTGGCTATGAGCTGCAGATCTGCGACGAACTGATCCGAGGATTCGTAGGGAAAGGCTGCATCGTCATAGGTTGCCTGCAGGCGTTCACTTATCAGCCGTAACAGCATCCTGTAGGGCATGCTGCGATAACGATGGGGAGTGGAACCGCTGACATTCGGAAACTGTTTCGAATAAGACTCTATCCGTTCGCTTACGGCGTCATCTATATCGATGCGGCTGGAACTCTGGCTGAGTTTCTCTGCGAGGTCCTGACAATCACGGTAGTACAGATCGAGGATCAGTGATCGCTGACGGGCCAGCGTGTCACGTACGATGCGTGCTGATATCTCATTACTGCTCGATACGTCGCCGCCTATCCAGGATGCAAAATGAAGCAGATTCGGTAAGGGTTTGCGACTGGTCGATTCTCCGTACACCGCGACACGTGCTGCGGTGATTCCCTCGAAAAAAGGCGGAACCATACGATAGATAACATCAGTCAGGAAAAACAGCATGTGTTCCAGTTCATCGAAGACGGTCAGGCCTTCTGAGGGGCTTTCTTCGGTTTGCCAGATCGCGGTGATATCGGCCCGAATGCTTTCAAAGCATGCATTGGCTTCCTGGGGCGTGAGTGCCGGGTTCTGCATATCGACCATTCGGCGCACAATATTCTGTTGTTTGCGCAGTACGGTGCGGCGGGTCGTTTCGGTCGGGTGGGCGGTAAATACGGGTTCGATCTCCAGTTGCTGCAGTATCTCGTCGACGGTACCGGCTTCAAAACCTGCTTCATGCAGCCTGTGGAAGGTTTCATCCAGCGACCGAGGCTGGCGCTGAGCTGAATCTTTAAGGTAATCACGCCGGCGACGAATTCGGTGTACCTGCTCGGCGGTATTCACGACCTGAAAGTAAGTCGAGAAAGCGCGCACGATATCCCTGGCTGCAGTTGCATTCATTTTTTCCAGCAATGCATCGAGTTTTGCACTGGCATTTGCATCACCCTCGCGGCGGCCGATGGCAAGCTGACGTGCAGATTCGACGGTCTTGTAAAGTGCTTCACCTCCCTGCTCTATGAGTAGCTCGCCTACCATATTGCCGAGCGCACGCACATCCTTTCGCAGCGCCTCGTCTTTCTCTGCAAAATGAATGTCCTGCCGTTTTTCCATTACGGCCGTTTCCTGTGGCACTGAGGATTGCATATGAAGATAGCCCGTTTGGGAGATTTGCCGGATATAGCTCAGGCAGTAAATCTTAAGGCCCGGCGCCCGCATAGGGAAGCAGCAGTGCTGTGCAAAAACCCTGTATCCGGACGCAATTAACTAAACAGCGAAGCACACACCGCTACCCGCTGGCGTATCTGCTGATACCATCGCAATGTATAGCGGTGTTCCGCAGCTTAACGTTATCGACCTGACCAGCCTGTCCCGAGCGGCCGGCGTACGGACTGCCGGCCGGGAACCGGTTCGCAGTCTGGAGCAGTTTATTGTTAAAACAATGACTTATAGGCGTACCAGTGGGGAAAACCACGCTATGCGGCGTTGCGGGATTAAAATAATCTTGCTATTTATTTTCCCCATTCGCCATATCAGGCGCTTTCCATTAACGCGGTATTTTTAGACAGGACTGCATATTGCCTCCTTTGCCTGACATACATGCTATTGCCGTCCTATTGATGACGGGCGTTACGCTGTACCTGTTTGCGCGGGAACGTATACCGCTGGAGACCACGGGGTTTCTGGTACTGGTTACGTTGGTCGCAGGCTTCTACGTGTTCTCGTATCCGGGTATCGAGCCGCAGCAGTTCTTCCTGTCTTTCGGTAACGAGGCGCTGGTTACTATTTGTGCGCTGCTGATAGTCAGCAAAGGGCTGGAGGTGACGGGTGCATTACAGCCGGTTGCCAGCCTGATGGCCGCCGGCTGGCAGGAACGGCCTCGCCTGGCATTTATAACCATGTTACTGGTGGGAGCGGTCAGCAGTGCGTTCCTGAACAACACGCCGATAGTCGTGATGTTCATGCCAATACTCGTTGCGGTGTGCTTACGCAGTGGGATTGCACCGTCAGGTGTTTTGATCCCCATGGGCCTCGCAACACTGATCGGCGGCATGGCTACGACTATCGGTACATCGACAAACCTGCTCGTTGTCGGTATTGCAGCCAACCAGGGTTTGCCGCGGCTCGAAATGTTTGACTTCTCCCTGCCGGTTATCGTCGCCGCGGTACCCGGGCTGGTATTTCTGTGGATCTTTGCGCCGCGCATACTGCCCGAACGCAAGCCGCCGATGTCCGACATTTCGCCACGAGTGTTCAAGGCACTGTTGTATGTCAACGAAGACAGCTTCGCCAACGGCAAGACGTTGACGGAAGTACGCGCGAAGACCGAAAACCGCATGCGTATCGATCGTGTGCAGCGGGGTGACAATCTGTTTGTCGCCCGGCTGCCATCCGTCACTCTGCAGGAAGGCGACCGACTGTATGTCAGCGATACTGCCGACCGGCTGAAGGAATATGAAAAACTGTTGGGGGCGACACTGTACAACGCATCCGACGTAGAACACCCGGTTAGTGAGGATGTGCCGCTGGCGAGTGAGGGCCAGCAGTTGGCCGAAGCGGTCATTACCCGCGGTTCCCCTTTGCACCACCGGACGCTGAATGTCAGTCAATTCAGCGCGCGCTTCGGACTGGTGCCGATGGCTATCCACCGAGCGCGGCCATCGATAGACGTCGTAGGGGAACTGGAATCGACCCGCCTGCGAGCGGGTGATGTGATCCTGGTGCAGGGGTCGAGCGAAGCGATAGCGGAACTACGTGCCAGCGGTTCGATGCTCGTGCTCGACGGGACGATGGATCTGCCACACACGGAACGGGCCAATACGGCGCTCGGCATTATGATTGTGGTAGTAGCACTCGCCGCCTTCGGGCTCGTGCCTATATCGATCAGCGCACTTGCCGGCGTTGTCGCAATGCTACTGACGAATTGCCTGCGCTGGCGGGATGTCGGTGATTCGCTGAACATCCCCGTGATCATGATAATCGTTGCAAGTTTATCCCTGGGCACCGCAATGGAACAGACGGGCGGCGCCGAATACATCGCCCAGTTATTTGTTGCGGCAACGCAGGAACTGCCCATACCCGTCATGTTGAGTGGCCTCATGTTACTCATGACGATTCTGACTAACGTCGTGTCGAATAATGCGGCTGCTGTTATCGGTACGCCTATTGCAATCAGCGTTGCATACCAGTTGGGAATTTCGCCCGAGCCATTTGTCCTCGCCGTAATATTCGGCACGAATATGAGTTTTGCGACACCGATTGGTTACCAGACCAACCTGCTGATCATGTCCGCCGGTGGCTATCGCTTTTCGGACTTCATGCGTGTCGGCGTCCCGCTAACCATCATCATGTGGCTGATATTTTCCTTCACCCTGCCCATGCTGTATGACCTGTAGCGCAGGGTCCGGGGCCAATACCCTGAACTGAGCCCTTGACGATACCTGCACCTATGGCCATACTGCGCCACATGAAAAATGTCGCTGACAGCCTGAATTGGTGGTGGGCACCTTCTACGGAGAGGGTAGCCGGCTAGTCTGTCGCGTCTGTAAGAGCCAGCAACCCGTCTCCGTTTTACGGTGATGGGTTTTTTATTGCCCACAGGAAATGGGATAAAAGTAGTGCATGAATATGCAACCACCTTTTGATATAGCAGCCGATCTGGATACACCGGTTTCAACCTATATGAAGCTGGGGCCCCTGCAGCCGCGCTTTCTGCTGGAGAGCGTGGAGAAGGGTGCGCACCTGGCGCGCTATTCTTTCCTTGGGTTCGGCGATGCGCTGGAGTTCCGGCTCGATGAATCGGGCATGCGTTGTGGTGATACCGAAATGCCAAGGCCCGTATCACAGGCAGAGTTACTTGATGCTTTGCGCGCTGCGCTCGCTAAAACCCCGAAACTGTTGCCGGAGGTCGAAGGTTTGCCTTTCTCCGGTGGGCTGGTCGGTGCGGCGGGCTATGACACTGTGCGCTATTTCGAGCGGCTGGATAATCCACCGCGCGAGCATAGTGGACCGCAACCGCCTGAAGCAGCCTATCTCGGCACCGAGTCGATGCTCGTGTTCGATCACCTGACCCGCCGCATCGCCCTGCTGCATGCGGGCAGTGAGGACGAGCGCGAGAACCTGCGTGCAAAAGTGCGCGAACTGCTTGCCGGCCCGCTGCCGACAGTTGAGAGGGGTAGTTATAAACAGGCAGAGCCCAGCCTCACGGGCGAAGAATTCATGCAGCGGGTCGACGCGGCCAAGGAATATATTGCGAAAGGTGATATCTACCAGATCGTTTTGTCGGTGCGCTTCGCGGGCAGACACTCATTGCATCCCTTCGAATGCTATCGAGCCCTGCGGCTGCTTAATCCGTCACCGTATATGTTCTACTGCGACCTCGGCAACCTGCAGGTCGTGGGTTCGTCACCGGAAGCGCTCGTCCGGCTGCACGGCTCCAGGGCGTCGCTCCGGCCTATTGCCGGTACGCGGCCCAGGGGGGCAGACGATGCCGAGGACAGGGACAATGAAGAATCCCTGCTCGCAGACGAGAAAGAAAATGCCGAACACGTGATGCTCGTCGACCTGGCCCGTAACGATCTGGGCCGGGTGGCTACCGGTGGCACTGTGCACGTCGACCCCTATCGTTCGATCGAGCGCTACAGCCATGTCATGCACATCGTAAGCGGTGTGCAGGGCGAACTCCGGCCCGACTGCGATGCTTTTGATTTGTTTGCGGCAGCATTCCCGGCCGGTACCCTGGTGGGTGCGCCCAAGGTTCGCGCAATGCAGCTAATAGATGAACTGGAACCCGAGCGTCGGGGAATCTACGCAGGCACGATCGGCTATTTCGGTAATAACGGCGACATGGACCAGGCGATCACTATTCGTTCGCTGGTATTCCAGGGCGATCATTACAGTTACCAGGCGGGTGCCGGTATAGTGGCTGACAGTCAGCCCGAATACGAATACAACGAAGTGCTGGCAAAGAGCGAGATTCTGCGCCGTGCACTCGCAATGGCGGAGGACGACTTGTGAGCAAGCCGATTAAATCGCAGGTCCTGCTGATCGATAACTACGATTCCTTTACGTACAACCTCGTGCAGGCATTTCTTGTGCTCGGGGCCGAGGTAGACGTGCACCGTAACGACCAGATCACGGTTGCCGAAGCGGAAGCGCTTAACCCCACGCACCTGGTTATTTCGCCGGGCCCGGGTCGTCCGGATGATGCCGGCATGTCACTCGATATGATCGCGGCGTTCGAGCAACATATACCGATCCTGGGTGTCTGCCTCGGGCACCAGAGTCTGGTGCAGCATTTCGGCGGTCGTATCGTGTCGGCAGCAAGGCTTATGCACGGCAAGACCTCAATGGTAGAGCACGATGGCAACACCTTGTTCAAAGGCCTGTCGCAACCCTGTGAGGTAGGTCGTTATCATTCACTGGCTGCCGAGCGCGACAGCATACCCGACACATTAGAGGTAACCGCGCGCACGTCCGGCGGCGAGATCATGGCCATTCGTCACAAGGAACTGCCCATCGAGGGTGTACAGTTTCATCCGGAAAGCGTACTGACGCCGGAGGGCGATCTGTTACTCGATAACTTTCTGCAAAGCGCGCATGGAAGGGCTTGAAGAGGCATAGCATGAGCATCGATTCAAAAGAAACCCTGGATTACCTGCTGGACGGCAACAATTTGTCGGAAGAGCAGGCGGGCGATGTGATGCGCTTGCTGGCGGAAGGTTCTCTGGAACCAGTCAGGGCGGGCGCGCTGTTGGCTGCATTACGTGCCAAGGGCGAAACGGCCGATGAGATCCGCGGCTTTGCCAATGCAATGCGCGATCTCGCCCAACCATTCAAAAGGGCAGCTGATCTGCCGGCTGCGGATTCCGTAGGCACCGGGGGTGACGGCTCGGGCAGCCTGAACCTGTCTACCGGTACCGCATTGCTGGCCGCTGCCTGTGGCGTGCCAATGGCAAAACACGGCAACCGTTCGGTGTCGAGTCAATCGGGCAGCGCCGATGTGCTGGAGGCACTTGGTATCACCCTGCCACCAAATCCTGACGTTGCCGCCGACTGTCTTACGCATACCAGTTTCACGTTTCTGTTTGCACCGGTCTTCCACCCGGCGATGAAAGAAATTGCACCGGTACGGGGTGCGCTTGGCGTACGTACAGTCTTCAACATACTCGGCCCGCTGACCAATCCGGCCAAGCCGCCCTACAACCTGATCGGGGCCTTCAGTTTGCCGATGGCGAAACTCATGGCCGAAAGTCTTGCCGGTATGCCGCATGTCGAACGTGCCTTCGTCGTTTACGGTGAGCCCGGCTGGGATGAAGCGACACCCGTCGGCAGGTTTGAACTCTTCGATGTGAGCCAGGGACGCGTACACCAGGAACAACGTGATCCGCGCGATTATGGTATCGCGCGTTGTCAGCCGGAAGATTTGCAGGGCGGTGACGCCACCCATAACGCTGCGGCACTGGAAGACGTCCTGAATGGCCGTGAGCGCGGCGCGCATTATGACGCACTGCTGCTGGGTACCGGGCTCATCCTCGAGGTGACCGGCCGGGTGCGGACTTTGGAAGAAGGCATCGCAATGGCGGGTACTGCGATCAGTGACGGGTCAGCAGCGGCACTACTCAGGCAATTGCGCGCATACAGCGAGTCAATAGCATGAGTGTTGCGACCGACAGCGACTTCCTGCAAGGCATGGCTGCATCGAGCCGTGCGCGCGATGCCGAGGCGCGCACACGCCTGAGCGATGCACAACAGCGCTCACTGCTTGTCGTTCTGGATAAGGCGGCGAGCCTGAATCTCGCGGCAAAGGGCTTTGATCTGATCGCCGAAATTAAAAAGCGTTCACCCGCCGAAGGCGAACTGGATGCCAACCTTGCATCGCCGGCCGACCAGGCGGCTGTATATGCAGACGGCGGCGCGGCGGCGCTGTCCGTGCTGACTGAGCCCGAGCAGTTCAGTGGCAGCCTGGAAGACCTGCATGAAGTGGCAGGCCAGTCATCGATTCCGGTAATGCGCAAGGATTTTCTCGTTTCGCGTTACCAGGTTCGCGAGGCAAGGCTTGCGGGTGCTTCCGGAGTGCTGCTCATTGCAGCTATCCTCGATGCCGATCGAATGAAGGCCATGCTGGAATCTGCTTTCGAGCTTGGCATGTTTGTGCTGATGGAAGTTTTTGACCCGGCCGATCTCGACAAGTGCGTACCCATACTGGAAGGTTTTGGTGCAGCAGTCGAAGATGGGCGCTGCAACTATTTACTCGGTGTGAACTGCCGGGATTTGCGCAATCTTCAGGTAAATTTTGGCCGCTTTGCCGAAATGGCGGCTTACCTGCCTGCGGAAGTGCCATGGGTTGCTGAAAGTGGTCTGACGGAAGCCCAACATGCAGAAACGGCGGCGACACTTGGTTATCGTATGGCCCTGGTCGGCTCGGCGCTGATGCGCAGCGACAATCCGGCGGGAACAATCAAGGCATTCCGGCAGGCAGGTCATACGGGACTGGCGACATGTTCGTAAAGATTTGTGGAATTAATTCTGCGGAAGCACTCGACGCTGCGGTCAGTTCGGGTGCCGATGCAGTCGGTTTCGTATTTGCTGAATCGCCGCGCAGGGTTACACCGCAACAGGCCGCCGAACTGACAGCAGCTTTGCCCGCAGGAATTGCAAAGGTAGCAGTCATGCTTAAACCGTCCGTCGACCAGTGGAACGAAGTACGTGATGTGTTTCACCCCGACTGGCTGCAAACCGATGCACCGGATTTCGCGGAGCTGGATGTACCCGATAACATCGGCCGCTTCCCCGTTTATCGTGATCGTGTCAGCACCGAGTTCGATAAGGAACCGGCTGAGCTGCCTGAGCACATACTGTTCGAGGGTGCCCGTAGTGGCGTGGGCCTTAAACCCGACTGGGATCATGCGGCTCAGGTAGCCCGCCGCACGTGCCTGATGCTCGCAGGGGGGCTGACCCCCGACAATGTCACCGATGCCATTATTCATGTGCGCCCCTGGGGTGTGGATGTCAGCACGGGGGTCGAGTCCGGTCCGGGCCGGAAGGATCCGGCAAAAATTGCTGCCTTTGTGGCGGCCGCCAGGGAGGCAGAGGGCGCGCATGGAATCTGAGGTCGACAAGCAACAGGGCGCAGACCTGCTCGCCCGGCTTATAGGCAATGAATTACCCGACGAACATGGCCGCTACGGTCCGTTCGGGGGTTGCTATGCGCCCGAAACCCTGGTGCCGGCACTGGCACGCCTTGCCGAAAATGTTTATCGCTATCTCGACGACGACAATTTTATGGCGCACCTGGATTCGCAGTTGCGCGGCTGGGTCGGTCGTCCGACTCCACTGACCCATGCGGCGGGCTTGAGCGAACGCTGGGGTGCTGCAGTTTTCCTGAAGCGCGAGGACCTGGCCCACACGGGTGCGCACAAGATCAACAACGCACTGGGACAGGCGTTGCTCGCCCGGGAGATGGGCGCGAAGCGGGTTATCGCAGAAACGGGTGCGGGCCAGCACGGTGTTGCGACTGCTGCCGCCTGCGCACGCGTGGGGATACCGTGCACCGTTTACATGGGCGCCGTTGATATACAGCGGCAGGCGCCGAATGTCGATCGAATGTACCAGTTGGGTGCAAAAGTCGTTCCGGTTGAAACGGGTGACCGTACCCTGCGCGCCGCGATCGATGAGGCGTTTCGCAACTGGGTCGCCGATCCGGAGGGCAGCTACTATTTGCTGGGCTCGGCCGTGGGGCCACATCCCTATCCTTACCTGGTCCAGCGCCTGCAGTCGGTTATCGGCACGGAGGTGCGGGAGCAGATGCTAAGTATCGCGGGTGACTTGCCGGACATAGCGGTGGCCTGTGTTGGCGGTGGTTCGAACGCGATCGGCTTGTTCCATCCAATGCTTGCCGATGAATCGGTCGAGTTTCTTGGTGTAGAGGCAGGCGGGTACGGTCCGGGACTGGGCGATAACTCCGCAACGCTTGCTGCCGGCGAACCCGGCGTATTGCACGGCAGTTATTCGGTGTTGCTGTACGACGATAACGGCCAGATACAGGAGACCCATTCAATATCGGCAGGCCTGGATTATCCCGGCGTGGGTCCCGAGCATTCGCTATTGAAAGCTATTGGCCGGGTCAGTTACGTAACGGCAACCGATGATTCTGCATTAAGTGCGTTACAGGAATGCTGTGCCGCTGAAGGAATCTTGCCCGCACTGGAATCTGCGCACGCGTTTGCCGGTGCCCGCGATTGGGCACAGCAAAACCCGGGTAAACGTATAGTCATAGGGCTGTCGGGCCGTGGCGACAAGGATATGCCGACCTTGTCGCAACATATACCGACGCCAATCGTTGCCTCGGGAGATGCAGCATGACGGAGGTATTGAGTCCGCGTGACCGCATTAGCGAAGCCCTGCGCACCGCCAATGCCAACGGCAAAGTCGGGTTGGTGCCTTTTATTACGGCGGGTTATCCCGACAAGGATCTGTTTATCGATACCCTTAAAGCGATTGCGCGCGAGGGCAATGTCGTCGAAGTTGGCGTGCCGTTTTCCGACCCTATGGCTGATGGCGTCACTATTCAACGGTCCAGCCATGCGGCCATTGCTGCAGGGGTAAGCCTGCACTGGATAATCGATGAACTGACGGCGGCCGGCGACATAGGTGCGCCAGTGGTCTTAATGAGCTACATGAATCCGCTGCTGGCATTCGGTTTCGATGAGCTTGCGGCAAAGTCAGCGGCAGCGGGCGTGTGCGGTTTTATTGTCCCCGACCTTCCCTGGGAAGAAAGTGAACTCTTCAGGGATGTACTCGACTCGAAGGAACTGGCACTGGTGCAGCTGGTTACGCCGGCAACGCCGGACCCGAGGCTGGAATTACTATGCAAAGGCAGCCAGGGGTTTGTTTACGCGGTAACCATTACCGGTATTACCGGTGGTGATGTAGCGTTACCGCCCGAAGTTACCAACTACCTTGACCAGGTAAAGAGCCATACCGATCTGCCTGTCTGCGCCGGGTTTGGCGTGCGCCATGCCGAGCAGGTGGCTAACCTGGGCAGTCATGCAAACGGCGTTATCGTCGGTTCAGCGCTGGTCGAGCGGCTCGAGGCTGGTGATGATCCGGCCGCCTTCCTTGCAGGTTTACGCGCTTAAAAGATTAAAAGCGTGTCTTGCCCCAGGAATTGATGACGTCGCCCCAGTTTTCCATGGCGATGTCGAAACAGTCCGGCGCAAGCTCTTCCAGCCAGGTACGGTTCAGCTTTGGATAGTCTTCGGGTCCGCCTTCCTCGGGCCACTGGCGTGTGGCATCGATGACCAGTTTGCTGGATTCATACCGTTCGACCGAGCTCGGGTCCAGCGGCATGCCGCGCCCCGAGAAAATTTCCGTAGCGGTTGCCGGTGTGTATCGTGCTGCAACCGCGAGACCGACTTCGTACCAGCTCAGGATATCGACATCTTCATCGACAACTACCGTAACTTTGTAAAGCGGGACAATCGAAGCCAGCCGTTTGCCAATCTTCAGTCCCTGCCCCGGCTCGGTCTTTTTGATTTTTACGAAGCCCCAACCGGTAGTTTCGACCGGCTGGTTGATCTCAATCAGCCCCGGCATCATCTTTGAGAAACTCTCGTTGAATAATGAAGCCACCGGTGCAGTGTTATATCCGCGCGTACCGCCCGTAAACTGGTTCTGGCACCAAGGATCCTTGCGATGGCTAATCGCGGTGATATTCATCCAGAAGTTTTCGGGCTTCTGCCTGCCGAGGTAACCATACATTTCACCAAACGGCCCCTCCGGCAGACCTGGTTCCTGTAGCGGTATCTCGCCTTCGATGATCATTTCGCAATTGGCAGGCACCATGAGGTCGTTGGTTTCGCACTTGACCATATCAATGGCTTTGCCGCGCAGGCCGCCCGCAACCGCAAGTTCGTCTATTACATTGATCGTTTTGCCGAATCCCCGCGGCGCCACCTTGGAGCCGCTGGTAATCCAGACGTAAGGGTCCTGCCCGCAAGCGATAGCAATTTTTGCAACTTCTTCCCCGCGCTCCCTCGCGGCCAGCAGCATTTTCCAGCCGGTCTGGTTCGGTTCGGGGTTTACGCCCAGCAGTTTGGGGCCGCGTACCTGGCACCTGTAGGTGCCGAAGTTGACACCCATCTCCGGATCGGAGGTAAATACCGAACCACTGTTAACGTAGCGGCCTGCATCCGCCGGGTTACTGATGATGTAAGCAAATTTGGTGATGTCGATGTCATCGCCTGTCAGGACTACCTCCTTACAAAGCGCCGCATCGCGAGATACTTCGTTCGGCGGAATCTGTGGATAGGCGCCTTTAACCAGCATGCCGCGCATATGGGTCAGCGCTTTGCGGTAACTCGCTGCGGAATTCCCCCTGACCGGTTCCAGCCCGAAAGTAATGCACTCGGTGTCCCAGTGGCCCTGGTGGTTGATGACCACGGGCCCCTTTACCCATTTGCCGTCCTGTTTGACGTTTTCAAGTATTACGGCAGGGGCGTTGTACCAGCCGTACTTGTCGATTAATGCATAAACAATTGCCGTGCCCTCGAATGCGTCCTGGTCTACGCGGTCGAAGCGCAGCACGAGTCCATGTGCCTCGAGCGCCGCAATGTATTCGCGCAGCGTATCGAAAGGTGCGGTTGGCGCCGAAGCTTTCTTCTCGGCGGCGGTTGCCTCCGCATTAGCGATGTTGGCCTGGGCCTTTTCCTGCTCGGCCGGCGAACAGGCAACGGCAGCGACGCCTGCAGTGGCGGCCAGAAAATTCCGGCGCGATAAAATGTCTGGCTGAAGGTCCTGGTCTGCGGATTTATTTTTCTCGGCCACGGCGTGTCTCCTTTATGCAGGCTGGTCACGTTAACCGAGAGCGTCAGGCCGGGCAATGCCGGGCAGGGGTTTAGGCAGTGTGATAGCCAATCAGCGGCCGGACTTGCCGATCAGGGCGAGTTTTGAATCCCGCGAAAGTTGCTTGATCGCATGCTCTCGACGCAGCGCGATACTGCGGTCTGCTGCAGACTCGCTGTAAACCAGTTCAACGGGCAGGTGGCTGCGGGTGTAGCGCCCGCCTTCTCCACTGTTGTGCGAATCGATGCGCTCATCGAGGTTGAGCGCGATTCCTGTATAGAGGCTGCCGTCTCCGCAGCGGACGATATAAACTTGCCAGTCGGCGCTGTCCGTACTCATTTATCGCGGTTGATGTTCTCGTGGCCGCCCCATTGTTCGCGGTGTGCTTCCAGGGCCTGGTTATGAATTCCCGAATGACGGTTGGTCAGCATCAGTGAATCGGGTGAACAGACACGGGCTCGAATTATGCCCAGGTCTTCTGCAGCGTGAAACAGACTCGGGTACCAGCTTTGCCAGTTGGGCAGTAACGCTTCTACCTGTGCCCTGATTGTTGCCTGGTTGGCCATTGCATATAAAGGTGAAGAACGTCCGTGTCTGTCAACAGCATACCAGCAGAAGATAGTTTTGGTGATGTATTCGGTTACATTCTTTTGCGGATGGCGAGGGTGAGGTAAACGGCGGCAGATATGCCCGAGGCGCCGGTGATCATGCACATCACCATGATCTGGTAGCGCGCCGCTATCAACGGTGAAATGCCGGACAGGATTTGGCCGGTCATCATGCCGGGCAGAGATACCAGACCCACTGCCAGCAGCATGTTCAGCAACGGTATCAGCGCCGCCTGGTAGGCTAGCCTGCGGGCTTCCACCGGGCTCGTACTGCGTTCCTGTTCTGCTGCCAGCCTTTCGGCGGCAAGACTAACCGTGTTCATCGAGCTGGCGAAGATCATTCCTGCCAGTGGAATGACCACTCGTGGCGCATACCAGGGCTGTACCTCGAGTACGAACAGGATAATAAGCGCAAGCGTCAGGCAGCCTCCCACCACTATCGCTGCCAGTGCCCGGCCGAAGTCATTCCAATGGCGCTGTTCCAGCGGCCGCATCGCGATCCAGCTTGCGATGAGCAGCATGACGGTCAGCAAGGCAGTGACCACCAGGGCTGAGTCGGATGCAAAAATCCAGTTTAGTGCATAGCCAATCAGCGCAAGCTGTATGAGCATGCGGGCAATGGCAAACAAACCGCTGCCGGCATTAAGCGACCAGCGCAACATAATTCCAGTGACTATTGCCACCGGTATAAATGCCAGCGCCAGATTGCTAAGGGGGATAGTCTGGAGTTCGTTGCCCATCAGTTCAGGAGCGCAACAGATTTTATCTGGGCATAAACCGCTTTACCCGGCTCGAGTTGCATGCGTGCTGACGATCGCCGTGTTATCCGTGCCAGCAGAAGCTTTCCTCCACAATCCAGTTTCACCAGTGACTGGCCGTTCGGTTCTTCGGATATCTCTGCAATTTTTACAGGCAGGATATTCAGGATGCTTGTATCCGTGTGTTTTTCCAGCGCAAGGCTCACATCCCTCGCCAGTACCCGTACCCGCTGGCCGGTGCCTGCCGCCGATTGCTTACCCTGGACAACAAAGCAACCGCCTGCGAATTCAAGGTCCAGCAGGCCGAACTCGGAATCGAATTCACCGGCTATTGTTTCGATAACCGCACCGGCTTCAAGATCGTGCGCCATCGGCAGATCAAAACTGGTCAGTATTTCATTGACCGGACCTGAAGCAGTCACTTTCCCCTTGTCCAGAAGCACCAGCTGGTTGGCAAGCCTTGAGACTTCTACCGGCACATGGCTGACATAGATAGCGGGGATACCGAAGTCGCTGCACAGGCTTTCGAGGAAGGGCATGATTTCGCGCTGGTGCTTAAAGTCCAGCGATGCAAGCGGTTCATCCATGAGTAATAGCCTGGGGCTTGTCAGCAACGCCCGCCCGATAGCAACCCGCTGGCGCTCACCGCCGGATAATGTTGCCGGCCGGCGCGGCAACAAGTCGCCGAGCCGCAAGACATCGGTTACATGTGCAAAGTCTATTTTGCGTTCCGCCTTACCCACCCGGCGATAGCCATAATAGAGGTTGTCCTCTACCGACAGGTGCTCGAACAGGCTGGCTTCCTGGAATACGTAACCGACCGGTCTTTCATTTGGCCGCAGACTAAAACCGGGTTTCAGCCAATGCTGCGACCCGACCTGGATTTCCCCTTCGCCCGGTTCCAGCCCGGCGATGATCCTTAAGAGCGTCGATTTTCCGGCACCCGATGGTCCGAATACAGCGGTGATACCCGTCGCCGGCACATCAAATTCAGCATCGAGCGCGAAGCCGGGCCGTGCCAGCTTTACTTTTACACTGATGCTCACAGCCGGATCACCCGAAACCGTCTGTTAAGCACATAAACAGTCAGCAGCAGTACGAAAGAAAGAACCAGCAAAACGGCCGATACTGCGTGTGCCTGTCCGTACTGGAGTGATTCGACATGGTCGTATATGGCTATGGATAAAACCTGTGTCGAGCCCGGGATATTGCCGCCTATCATCAGCACGACGCCGAACTCGCCCAGCGTATGTGCGAAGCCCAGGACTGCGGCCGTCAGGTAGCCGGGACGCGCAAGCGGCAGGGCAATCGAGAAGAACCGGTCGAGCGGCCCGGCGCGCAGGGTGGCGGCGGCTTCCAGCGGGCGCCTGCCAATGCCGGCAAAAGCATCCTGTAACGGCTGCACGACAAAGGGCAATGAGTAGATGACCGAACCGATAACCAGCCCCGTGAAAGTAAACGCAAGCGGCTTTGCGCCGATGCTCTCCATGAGGCCGCCGATTGCACCCTCGGGTCCCAGCGCGAGCAATAAATAAAACCCGAGTACGGTAGGCGGAAGTACCAGCGGCAGTGCGACGATCGCATCGATGACGGGTTTGACCGGCGAGTGAGATCGTGCGAGCCACCAGGCCAGTGGCGTGCCGACCAGCAGCAACACAACGGTCGTAACCGCTGCGAGTTGCAGCGTAATTACTAAAGCGGTCGTGTCAGCGGCTGTAAGCATTGTGTGTGTTCTGTCCGGGCAGGTCGTAACCGTGTGCAACGATAACGGCTGGCTGTGCCCGCATAAAGTCGAGGAACGCCCGGGCGTGTTGAGTATCTTCCAGCAGAACCCCCTGCTGCATGATGGGCTCATGCATCGAGGCCGGCACTTCCCAAAAGGATCCTGCGGGCGCCAGGCTCGAACTTAGCGGTTGCGAGCGCGCGATCAGGCCGAGGGAGGCATTACCGCTCGCTACAAATTGGTAGGCCTGACCGATATTCTCGCCCTGTACTATCCGGCCCCGCAGCGATTCCCAGACGCCGAGTTTTTCCAGTGTCTGGCGCGCAGCTTCACCGTAGGGCGCGAGCCTGGGGTTGGCAATTGCCAGGAACCGGAAATCGTTGCTGGCCAGTACTTTGCCATCCACATCTACGAGGTCGGGGTCAGGGCTCCACAAAACGAGGCGGCCCGCAGCGTAAGTGAAGCGACTGCCGGTTATCGCATAGCCCTCGTTTTCCAGTAGTTCAGGCCGACGGCTATCTGCGGCGAGGAAAATATCGAAGGGCGCACCGTTTATGATTTGCGCATACAACTTCCCGGTCGAGCCACGAATTATGGTTACCGGTTGACCGGTGTCGGCTTCGAACCGGGCAGCAATTTCAGTTAACGTTTCTGCAAAGTTTGCGGCGACGGCAACCCTGAGTTCGGTTGCATAAAGCGGCCCGGACAGGGTGGCAGCGATGCTGTATAAAAGCAGCTGTAAAACGATGCGGCGCATTGCTATTGCTCAGGGTGTACCCAGGGTAACGAAGAGGGGCAATGTTACAACAAGGTAGCCGCTACGTTATCAGTTCAAAAAATATATGAACCCTGCTACACCGGGTTGGGAGACCTTAATGAATGAAAATGTCGAGAAGCTCGGGCCGCTGGCGGTGCTGGCAGGAGTATGGCAGGGCGCTGAGGGAGACGATGCGGCGCCTGATGATGACCGGGTAAGTATCGAAAAAAACCTGTATCGGGAAACTTTGTCCCTGGAACCTATAGGTGAAATTAACAATCACGAACAGTCACTGTATGGTCTTCGCTACACGACCATGGCCTGGCGACTGGGTGCGGAGGATGCTTTTCATGAAGAGGTCGGCTACTGGTTGTGGGATGCGGCGAACCGGCAGGTCATGAAGGGCTTTTGTGTACCAAGGGGCAATTCAGTGTTGGCCGGCGGGACGGCTGATGCGGATGCGCAGAGCTTCAAAATGGTTGCCAAACTTGGGTCGGAAACCTACGGGATACTGTCGAATCAGTTCTTAAATGAAGAGTTTCAAATCGTCCGGTACGAATTAGGTATCGATGTGCATGATGCCGATACCTTTAGTTATGCCTCGGATACGGTCATCCGGATTAAAGGTCAGGATGAACTGTTTCATCACCGCGACAGCAATACACTGAAGCGCATGGAATAGATTACAAATGCTTTTTCCAGGGCGGTGCGATTTCCAGACGCAGGACCAGGGCTATACCTACTGCAATGGAATACCAGAGAGCGGCAATTCTGCACATCAGAATTGCGAGCACTGCAGTCGTGGAGTCCACGCCTGCCAGCAGTAGCAGGCCCAGCATGACGACCTCGGCACCGCCGATACCTCCCGGCAGAAATGACAGCGCGCCGGCAAGAATTCCGGTTGCGTAGATGCCAACTGCGAGCGGCATACTTATTTCCACGCCCAGCAGTGTTAGTACGACATACATCATCAGGCTGACCGAGAAGGCGGCACCCAGGCTTAACAACATGCCGCGATAAAGCGGACCGCCTTTGAGCAGCACCAGCGATGAATCGAGCAGGCTCACGAGGTGCCCAATCGCAGTTTGCAGGCCACCGCTACCCAGGCGCTTGCGAATATTTACCAGTAACGCGCGTACCCAGTTCGCGTGTATCAGTGGCAACACGGCCAGTGTGGCAATGCCTGCCACGATAACCAGCCAACGCCAGTCCTCGAATACGTAGGCGGCCCCAAGTGCAAAGAACACGACCGCGACCAGGTCAGTCAACCGCTCCGCAAATAATGCCGCCAGGCTGTCGGCATAACGGATATCCTCATTCTTCAGGTACAGAGACCGTGCTGCTTCGCCCGCTTTCGCCGGGGTAATCGTGAAAGCAAAACTTGCCAGGAAGTACTGCACATTGGCCAACATGGGAATCGGGTGTCCGAGCCGCTGCAGGTAGTCCTGCCAGCGCAGGAAGCGCAGCGCGAAGTTCAGGGTCGAAAGCCCGATAATCATGATCCAGCCGCTGATTCCAATATTGTTCAGCGAGCCGAGTGTCGCCTCGATATCAGTATCTGTCAGGCTGCTGTAGACGCTGATGCCTATTCCGTAGAAGGCAATGGCAATTACCAGCCATATCGCGAACTGGCGCATTTGTTTTTGCGTAAGCGCCAAACAATGCTCCCGTGAGTATGTTGCTAATTATGAAGGTAGCGCGGAATACTAACAGACGGTCATATACCCGGCCCGGTGTTGCCGATTATGTCTCCTGCAGCTCGACTCGGTTAGTTTGCCTCGCATGGCATACAATGCACGCCATGCAGCCAGACCTGACCTGAATGAGTTACCAGAATATTATCATCGCGATCAGTGATGCTTTCCAATGCGAGCATCTGCAGGATGCCGGAGTAGCGGTTCCGGCTAATGACACGATTGCTGCAGAGATCATCGGGGCTCAGCGAAGCATGCCGGACTACCTGCGTCTGCCAATGTACCTGATGACCTGGTATTTCGATATGTCGGGGCTGGTGCGTAGCGGCCGCCGCTTTCAGAGTCTTGATCAGGAACAAAAACTTGGATGTATCAACGCATGGCGCAATTCACGCATTGGCACCTTAAGAAGTTTTGTGCGGTTCTATGAAAGTCTGTTCCTGTTGATCGCGTTGCAGGAGGACATTCATTGATTGTCAAGGATCCTGCGGCACTGGGACCGGTTGAGGTAGCCATCATCGGGTCCGGGCCCGGCGGCTCCGTTGTTGCTGCGACACTCGCAAAGGCCGGGAAGAATGTCCTGTTGATCGAGGAGGGGGCAAATCTGCCACAGGATTCCTGCCAGCCGTTTTCCTTCGAGGAAATGAAGCAGAAGTACCGGGCTGGCGGTATCGCCGCAGCCGTCGGGCGACCGAATGTCGCTTACGCGGAAGCATCGTGTGTAGGCGGCGGCAGCGAAGTGAACAGTGGCCTGTATCACCGCGCACCCGGTGATGTAGTAGACGAGTGGGCGCATGAGTTCCGGGTTGAGGACTTCAGCGAAGCCTCGCTCGAACCACATTTCGTCGCGTGTGAGGCGATTCTGCAACCCGCAAGTTATCCAAATACTCTGCCAGTGGCCTCGCAGCTGCTGCGCAAGGGGGCGGAGGCTCGTGGTATGGCGAGCAATGACGTACCCCGCCTGGTCCGGTTCAGTGATGAAGTTGATGAGCAGGGCGTGACTCGAAGCACGCGGTTCTCGATGACTGAAAGTTTTATCCCCGAGTTTCTTGCGGCAGACGGGAAATTATTGTCGGACACGCGCGTACAAAGGCTGCGTAAACAGGGACACAACTGGCAGATTTCGGCCCGGTGGCGGAACCATAAAGTAAAAATTGATGCAGAAAATATTTTTATTTGTGCGGGTGCCATTCACAGTCCGGCACTTCTGCAGCGCAGTGGCATACGTCTGAATGCAGGGCAAACTCTCTCGCTGCAGCCGATGGTCAAACTAACAGCCGAGTTTGCGGAGCCTGTTAATTATCCGGGTATGGGAATCGCGGGTGAGCAGATCAGGGACCTTAATTCGGATTGCTCCCTGGGTTGTGCGATCAGTTCGCGCGCACATCTGGCAATTAACCTGCTTGGTACCGATGCCGGACCCGCGCATGCAGTCAGACGGCAATCGCATCTTATTTCTTACTACGTAATGGCACGCGGTTGCACAGACGGATCGGTCCGCGCCCTGCCGGGTTTTGATGATCCGCTGGTCAGCTACCGGCTGTCACAAAGGGAACTCGGTAACCTTGGCCGCGGCCTGAAAGCGCTTGCCGGCGTGCTGATCGCTGCCGGAGCATCGTGCGTCTATACCGGTCTGCAGAAGCAACCCGTGGTAGAAAATCCGGGACAGGCAGAGCAAATGCCGGACAGCCTCGAGCCGGGGGCAGACAGCGTAATGACAATACACCTGATGGCAAGCTGCCCCATGGGCGAGGCACGCAACAGGACGGCTGTCGATTCCTGGGGAAAGGTACATGGGCAAAGTGGTTTGTATCTTGCGGACGTAAGCACACTCTGTTCGTCACCGGGTGTAAATCCGCAGGGGACTATAATGGCGCTGGCCAGGCGCAACAGCGAACATTTCCTCAGGGCATAGATAAGCAATGGCTACAAATATTGTTCTTACCGGCACCTATGGGTGGCTGGGAAGCAGAATGCTGTATGCACTGGTTCACGGCCTGGAAGACTATCCCGATATTCGTGTACCGGCAGATTCACGCATCCGCTGCTTCTATCGATACGGTGAGTCGGTAGAAGATGAGGGCTTCACACTGGGTGCGACGGTCGAGGCTGTCGTCGGCGATCTTGCGCTGCCGCAAGACTGCGATCGCCTGTTCGCAGGTACGAGTGATTCAATACTGTTTCATACGGCGGGGGTCATTCATCCCCGGCGCGTTAAAGATTTCTATATCAATAATGTCGATGCAACACTGAACGTGCTGGAAGCAGCCCGCCGTGCAGGGTGCCGCCGCGCCGTCATTGTTTCATCAAATTCGCCTATCGGTTGCAACCCGACTCCGGAGCACCGCTTCGACGAGGATTCACCGTACAACCCTTACCAGGGCTATGGAAAATCAAAGATGGAGATGGAGCAACGTGCCCGTGCGCGCGCAGAAGAAATGGGGCTTGATCTGGTTATTATCCGGCCGCCATGGTTCTATGGCCCGTTTCAGCCGCCACGCCAGACGCTGTTTTTCCAGATGATCAAGAAAGGTGGCGCACCGTTGCTGGGCGGGGGCTTCAATCAACGTTCGATGATTTATATCGATAACCTCTGTCAGGGGCTTTCGCTTGCGTCTAAGGTGCCGGAGGCGGCGGGTAATACCTACTGGATTGCAGATGCAGAACCCTACGAAATGCGCACGATTATCGACACGATTGAAAAACTGCTGGAGGAGGATTTTGGTTTGCGGGTTGCATACAAGCGCCTCAGGTTGCCGTCATTCGTCGCGGATATCGCGTATCTGGTAGATGCAGCGATTCAGGCTACCGGTTTCTATAATCAAAAGATTCATGTCTTGTCCGAGATGAACAAGAACATCGCCTGCAGTATCGATAAAGCACGTACCGAACTGGGTTATGAACCCAAAATTTCGCTGCATGAGGGTATGAGGCGCAGTATCGAGTGGTGTTTGAACCAGGGCTACGAGATCTGAATGAGTACGGCGAAGGACACAGCGGGTAACTTTTTCCGGCACAACGAGAAGGCGCTCTGGCTGTTACTGATTATTGCGTGTGCAACGTGGGTCCGGGCAAATGGCCTGACGCGTGAAAGTTACTGGTTCGATGAACTGTTCAGCGCATATTTCAGTAACCCGGCACACAGTTTCCGGCAGGTTGT